>NZ_QAJK01000066.1 GCF_003852515.1 Variovorax sp. KBW07
GCGCAGAGCACACCATCGGCGCGAGCGCCTTCAGAGCGGTCGTTGATCGGCCAATGCGAGAGCAGCGCCCTCGTGCGACTGGCATCGGGTGCTCCGCGCAGCGAAATAAAGGAGGAGCGAAGCGGGGGACATTCGCGGAGCAGAGCACGCCGTCGGCGTGATTGCGCCCTGAACAAAGGCGCATCACGCACGACAAGAGACGTATCGAAGGCAGTGCCGAGTCGGGCGAGTTACTGCCCCGGCGCCCCCAAAGGCTTGCCGTTGAGCTTCAGCGTGCCTTCGCTGTACTCGACCTGCGCCGTGACGTCATCGCCATCGCGCTTGACGAAGCCCTTTTCCTCGCCCTGTTCGACCAGGCCCGCCACCATTTCCGGCGGCGGCGTCTGGCCACTTTCGGCGCCCGTTTCAGCCAGCTTTTCGAGCCACTTCATCGGCAACCGCGCGTTCGCCTTCAGCACGCCACGCTTCAGCAGCAGCGCCGTGCCCGGGGCTTGCAGGTCTTCGTCGGTCACGCCCGTCAGGCCCGCGGTGTAGCTGATCTCGGCGCGCTTGCCGTCCACTTCCACCAGCATCTTGTCCACGCCGAATTCGGGGCTGTACTTTGCCATCGCCTTCAGGTCGGGCATCAGTTGCTCCGTCAGCGCCTTGATCGCCGCTTGCGAGGCCTTGCTGCCGCCCTTGCCGCAGCCGTTGGCGGCGCTCGACTGCAGCCAGGCATCGGCCAGCTTCCTGTAGCCATCGGCGTGGATGCGGCGCGCGCCGCTGCTCATCTCGAACTTGTCGATCTTGGTCTGGCCGATCTTGCCGCTGCCCTTCACGGTGCCGCCCGAGTCGTACAGGCCGTCCTTGATGCTCGCCTCGCCGATCAGGTCGATGCCTTGCAGCAGCACCGTCGGCAGGGCCTTGTGCTCGCCGCCCGAGGCGCCGCCGAGGCCCTTGGGCGCCGCGAACTCGATGCTGTCGATGCGGCCTTCGGTCTTGCCGGTGGCCAGGATCCAGCCGGCGCTCTTGTTCATGTCGGACTTGGCGGTGAGCTTGCCCATCTTCATGGTCACGCCGCTGCGGGTGTCGACGAAGTCCAGGCCCGGCATGGTCAGGTCGTAGCGCACCTGGGTGCGTGCACCGTTCATTTCCATGCGGGCTTGCGCGCCTTGCCAGTTGAGGTCGCCCTTGTCTTTTTCGGACACCTTGATGGGCGCGACCGTCAGGTCGGAGGTGAAGGAGCCGCTGAAGGCCACCTTGGTGTGCGCCGTCAGGGGCTTGGCCTTGCCGAACAGCTTTTCGACGTTGGCCTGGGTCTTGGCATCGAGCACCAGCTCGCTGTCGATGGTGGCCGCGGCGAGCGATCCGCCGGCCAGCGGGCCGTGGTGGATGGTGTCGCGCAGGGTGATGCGGAAAGGCTTGAGCGGCGTGCTGTCGGCTTGCGCCTCGGTGTCTTCGTCGGCGTCGGCCTCGGCTTCTTCGCCTTCCGCGGGCTTGGCCGCGGGTGCTGGGGTGGGTGCTGGCGTGGCCGATGCCACGGCGTCGGCGGCGCAGCCGATTTCCAGCGTCACGGTGCTCACGGCACCCAGGAAGCCGCGGTCGTAGTTGCGCTCGACCACGCGCACCAGCGCCGTCTGCTTCGGCAGTTCGTCGAAGGCGGTGTCGTAGCGCGACTTGACCTGCGAACCTGCCCACCAGGTGCTGCCGCCATACGCGACGGCGATGGCCGCGGCCAGAACTCCCAATACTGCTTTCTTGCTCAAGACTTGCTTTCTTTTCTCGAATGATTGGATGGGCCCGCGCCGCACATGGGCATTGGCGGGCCTGCGTCGTCCCCTCCGACAACGCCGCGCGATGCTAACGGAGTCGGCCGGCACGGCCACGGCGTGCCCGCGCGTTCGAGTTCTCTATACAATCGCGCGCCTGTTCCGGCAGCCATGTCTCATCCAGATGGAAAAGATGTGACTTCCGGTACGGGGCGCCGCACGTTTTTGGTGGGCTTTCGGGGGTATAACCCCGGGGTTCGCCAACCGCGAGCACCCCGACAACGTGGAACCCGCCCGGTCTGAAAGCCGCAAATGGTTCCCATGGGAGGAGACACCCAGTGAAAGCGCGTTCCAGTTCGTTCAAGGAGCCAGTCACCGTGAAGAAACCCGCCGCAAAGGCCACGCCAGCAACCAAGCCCGCCGCAAAAAAGGCGCCGGCTGCGAAGGCTGTACCCGCGGCGAAAAAGGTTTCCGCCACCGCACATGGCCCTGCCGCGAAGGAGAAAAGCGCGCCATCCAAAAAGCCCGCAGCACCACCGGCCAAGGCCGCGACCGCTGCGAAGAAACCCGTCAAGCCTGCGGCCAAGACCGCGGCAGCCGCGGGTCCATCGTCATCCAAACCTGTCGGCCGCCCTGCTGCCGTTCCTTCTGCCCCCCCGATCCCCATGAAAAAAACGGCTGCCGCCTCCTCTTCCGCCCCGGCGACACCCTCGATGCCCGTTCAGTCCATCACGCCCGCACCCGCTGCACGTGGTGGCCGTGTGTCCCGGCTGTCGCAACTGACCGTCCCTTCGATGCCGCAATCGGTGGCATCGACCGCCGCCAAGTCCAGCTTCTCGCAGGCACCTTCCAACGCGCTGGTGCCACCGCCGCCGCTGGCCGTCAAGAAAGACCCGAAGCTGGTCAACAACTGGAAGGCCAAGACCGCCGCCGAGCTGAGCGATGCAGAAGTCATTGCCATGCCCGACGACGAGTACATGAACGAAAAGCAGCTGGCGTTCTTCCGCCTGAAGCTGGTGGAGCTGAAGCGCGGCATCCTGGAAAACGCCGGCGAAACCACCGAGCACCTGCGTGAAGACACCGTGGTCGTGCCCGATCCGGCCGACCGCGCCACCATCGAGGAAGAGCACGCGCTCGAACTGCGCACGCGCGACCGTGAGCGCAAGCTGCTCAAGAAGATCGAGCAATCGATCCAGCGCATCGACGCCGGCGACTACGGCTACTGCGACGAAACCGGCGAGCCCATCGGCGTCGGCCGCCTGCTGGCCCGCCCGACGGCCACGCTGTCGCTCGAAGCGCAACAGCGCCGCGAACTCAAGCAGAAAATGTTCGGGGATTGATCGGCGGCAAGGTAGAGAGAAGAAACCTGCCCGCCCGATAGTCTTTCACCGCATGGCAAAGGAAGAATCGGGCCGCCTTTTTTCCAAGGTGGCCAAGTTTGTCCGCAATCCCCTGAAGGATTGGTCGGAGCTGGATGCCCCTTCCTCGGACTCCTCGCTGCCCGACCAGGCCTACAGCCGGGAGATGCTCAAGGAAATGATCGAGCGGCGCCAGCGCAACGATTTCGTGCGCCGGCGCGAGTTCGACATGCTGCGCAAGCTTCGCCAGCGCGAAGCCGCCGCGCATGCGTTCGACCCGACGGTCACGCCGTCTTCGTTCAACCTCAACAGCTCTTCCGAAAAGCCGGAAGGCCGCGCGCTCACGCTCAAGAAGATCGACGAGATCGAGCAGCAGATGTCGCAGCAGTGGTGGAAGGGGCGGGGGCCGAACGGCGAGACGCTGGTCAACCCGCCGCCGGATGCCGGCGCCGAGACCCTGCCACCCGTGCACACCGACGAGCTGCTCGAAGAGCCGGCTGCCGAGCGCGCGCCCGCAGCGGCCGCCGCGCCGGGCGCTGCGGCTGTTGCTGCCAGTGCTGCGGCACCAACGGGCAGCCCAGCCGTTGCCGCCAGTGGCGTGCCGCTGCTGTCGTCCCGGCTCGCGCACGACGGCGCGCTCGAAGAGGCGGTGATCCGCTTCGCGCATGGCGACGACGCCGGTGCCGAGGCCACCCTGCTGCAGGCCCTGGCCTCCGAGGGCGCCACGGCGCCCGAAGGCACGAGCGACCCCGCGGCCGAACGTGACGACAACCGCTGGCGTGCCCTGTTCGACCTGTACCGCGCCACCGGCGACGCCGCCAAGTTCGCGGCCGCCCGCATGCGCTACGCGGCGCGCATGAAGCGCATGGGCCCCGACTGGGTGTCGCTCGAAGAACTGGCCCGCAGCGTGAAGGCGGTCACCGCCAGCGAAGACGCGGGAGCCGCGGCCGAAGGCGGCAGCGCCGACTGGGCCAGCCCTGCGCGGCTGGCGCGCGAAGGCCTGATGGGCCTCACGCGCGCACTGTCGCAGGCCGGTTCGGTCTGGACTCTGGACTGGCGCGGCCTGACCGCCATCGAAGCCGATGCCGCCGCGCCGCTGCGCGTGCTGTTCGCGCACTGGGCCGATTCGCCGGTGCAACTGCGCTTCATGGGCACGGCGCAACTGCTTGCGGTGCTGTCTGAAGCCGCGCCCAACAACGACCGGAGCACCGACGACATCTGGTGGCAGCTGCACCTGGCGGCGCTGCGCATGATGCATCTGCCAGACGATTTTGAATTGGTGGCGCTCAACTACTGCATCACCTACGAGGTGTCGCCGCCTTCCTGGCAAGACCCGAAGGGCGAGTGCACTTCGCTGGCCGCGCCGCCGCCGGCCAGCCGGCACAGCTCGGTGTGGTCGCTGCTGTCCGTCGGTGGCGATTCCGAGAGCTTTCCGTCCACCGACAGCGGCTTTGCCGCGCTGGCGGGCGACCTGCGCGGCGATTCGCTGTCGTGCTGGCAGCGGCTGGACAACGACCTGCGCCACACGGCGGCGCCCGTCATTTCGTGCGCGGCGCTGGTGCGCATGGACCTCACCGCCGCCGGCACACTGCTGAGCTGGGTGCGCGCGCGCGACGCCAACGGCGAGCGGGTGCAGTTCGTCGATGCGCACCGCCTGATGGCCGCGCTGTTCAACCTCATCGGCATTGCCGACCACGCAACGGTAGCTGTTCGCAAGAACTGAAACCGGCTGGAACCCGGCTTTGCCCGGGGCTTGCATTGCCACCGCCCATCCCCAGATGGCTTCGATGGAACAGTTTCACGGCACCACCATCGTGAGCGTGCGCCGCAAGACCCCCCAAGGCGATCAGGTCGCCATTGGCGGGGACGGGCAGGTCACTCTCGGCAATATCGTCATCAAAGGCACGGCGCGCAAAGTGCGCCGGCTCTATCACGGCAAGGTGCTGGCCGGCTTTGCCGGCGCCACCGCCGACGCCTTCACGCTCTTCGAGCGCTTCGAGGCCAAGCTCGAAAAGCACCAGGGGCACCTGACCCGCGCGGCGGTCGAGCTCACCAAAGACTGGCGCACCGACCGCGTGCTGCGCAAGCTCGAAGCCATGCTGGCCGTGGCCGATGCCACCACCTCTCTCATCATCACCGGCAACGGCGACGTGCTGGAACCCGAAGACGGCGTCATTGCCATCGGTTCGGGCGGCGCCTATGCGCAGTCGGCGGCCAAGGCGCTGATTGACAACACCGACCTTTCGGCCGAGCAGATCGTGCGCAAATCGCTGGCGATCGCCGGAGAAATCTGCATTTACACGAACATGAACCACACGGTGGAAGCGCTCTGACCATGTCCATGACCCCCCAGGAGATCGTCTCCGAGCTCGACAACCACATCGTCGGCCAGCCCGCCGCCAAGCGCGCCGTGGCCATTGCCCTGCGCAACCGCTGGCGCCGCCAGCAGGTCGAGGAAAAGCTGCGCGGCGAGATCACGCCCAAGAACATCCTCATGATCGGCCCCACGGGCGTGGGCAAGACCGAGATTGCCCGCCGCCTTGCGCGGCTGGCCGACGCGCCTTTCATCAAGGTCGAGGCCACCAAGTTCACCGAAGTGGGCTACGTGGGCAAGGACGTCGATTCGATCATTCGCGACCTGGCGGAAATTGCCGTCAAGCAGACCCGCGAAGCCGAGAGCGTGAAGGTGCGTGCCCGCGCCGAAGACGCGGCCGAAGAGCGCATCCTCGACGTGCTGCTGCCGCCCGCGCGCGGCGCCGATGGCAGCACCACCGCCGCACTCGAAGGCCCCAATCCCACGCGCCAGGCCTTCCGCAAGAAGCTGCGCGAGCACCAGCTCGACGACAAGGAAATCGAGCTCGACCTTGCCGAAACCCGCACCCCGCTGGAGATCATGGGCCCCGCCGGCATGGAAGAAATGACCGAGCAATTGCGCGGCATGTTCGGCCAGATGGGCGGCGGCAAGCGCAAGACCCGCAAGCTCAAGATCGCCGAGGCGATGCGCCTGCTGATCGACGAAGAGGCGTCCAAGCTGGTCAACGAGGACGAGATCCGCGCGCAGGCCATTACCAATGCCGAGCAGAACGGCATCGTCTTCATCGACGAGATCGACAAGGTCGCCACGCGCAGCGAAGCGCAGGGCTCCGACGTGTCGCGCCAGGGCGTGCAGCGCGACCTGCTGCCGCTGGTCGAGGGCACGGCCGTGACCACCAAGTACGGCGTGGTGCGCACCGACCACATGCTGTTCATTGCGAGCGGCGCGTTCCACCTGAGCAAGCCGAGCGACCTGATTCCCGAACTGCAGGGGCGCTTTCCGATTCGCGTGGAGCTGCAGTCGCTCTCGGTGTCGGACTTCGAAAGCATCCTCACGCAGACCCGCGCGTCGCTGGTGAAGCAGTACCAGGCGCTGCTGGCCACCGAGGGCGTGACGCTCGAATTCATGCCCGACGGCGTGACCCGGCTGGCCAGCATTGCCTTCGAAGTGAACGAGCGCACCGAGAACATCGGCGCACGCCGTTTGTCGACCGTGATGGAGCGCTTGCTGGATGAGGTAAGCTTCGACGCGACACGCCTTGAAGGGCAATCGATCCGCATCGATGCCGCCTATGTCGACCAGCGCCTTGCGGCACTAAGTCACGACGAAGACCTTTCGCGCTTCATTCTCTGAAGCCGCTTCTTATTCCCCCTGTAACGGGGGAATGCTTCACGCTTTACTTTCACTGCGTGAGCTAAGTGCTTCATTTTCAACGAAATTCACCGATTCCGAGGTTTTGGAATCGGCGCTAAGTCGTTGATTCCATTACAAAAAATACCACCAACGGCCAGTTGCGTCCCAAGTGTTTCCTGCTACAGTGCAAAAAAGTGCAGTTAAGTGGGAAAAAGTGCGAGTAGTGCCTCTTTCGGGTGCTGCAGCATCTCCCAACACAGGGGTTTCGTGGTCGTGTTTCAAGGCGCTTCATCGCTCAGTCTGGATGCCAAGGGGCGGCTCTCAGTGCCGACCCGGCACCGCGACGTCCTGAGCGCCACGGCGGGCGGCCAGCTCACGATCACCAAGCATCCGCACGGATGCCTGATGGTGTTCCCTCGTCCCGAATGGGAAAAGTTTCGCGAGCGCATTGCCGCGCTGCCGATGTCGGCGCAGTGGTGGAAGCGCGTGTTCCTGGGCAACGCCATGGACGTCGAGATGGACGGCACGGGCCGCATCCTGGTGTCGCCCGAGCTGCGCGCCGCCACCGGCATCGCGCGCGACACGCTGCTGCTGGGCATGGGCAACCACTTCGAACTCTGGGACAAGGCCACCTACGAGGCCAAGGAGGCCGAGGCCACCCAGGGCGAAATGCCCGATGTGTTTCAGGACTTCGCGTTCTGAGGATTCACGTGAACACCCCATGGACCCATACGACCGTCTTGCTGAACGAAGCGGTGGAAGCCCTTCTTTCAGGCAGTGCGGCGGCCGCAGGCACCTACGTGGACGCGACCTTCGGGCGCGGAGGACACGCGCGCGCGATCCTCGCGAGGCTGGCACCGGAAGGCAGGCTGATCGCATTCGACAAGGATGCGGAAGCGGTGGCCGAAGCAGCGCGCATCTCGGATGCGCGTTTTTCTATCCGGCACCAGGGATTCCGCTCGCTGGGCGAGCTGCCCGATGCCAGCGTGGCCGGCGTGCTGATGGACCTGGGCGTGAGTTCGCCGCAGATCGACAACCCGGTGCGCGGCTTCAGTTTTCGATTCGACGGCCCGCTCGACATGCGCATGGACACCACGCGCGGCGAGAGCGTGGCCGAATGGCTGGCAACAGCCGAACTTCAGCAGATTGCAGAGGTGATCCGTGACTATGGCGAAGAACGGTTTGCTGTTCAGATTGCAAAGGCGATTGTTGCTCGCCGACAAGAACGGGGCCCAATTTCAACCACCACCGAACTGGCCGAGCTCGTGGCTGGCACGGTCAAAACCCGCGAGCAGGGCCAGAACCCTGCAACGCGCACATTTCAGGCTTTTCGGATTTTCATCAACGCCGAGCTTGAAGAGCTGCAACAGGCGCTAGAGGCGAGTCTTTCCGTGCTGCAGCCCGGCGGTCGGCTCGCGGTGATCAGCTTCCATTCGCTGGAAGACCGCATCGTGAAGCAGTTCATTGCCAAGCACTCGAAGGAGGTCTACGACCGCCGCGCGCCCTTTGCCGCCCCCAAGGTGATGAAGCTCAACGCGCTCGAGCGCATCAAGCCATCGCAGGCCGAGGTGAGCGGAAACCCGCGCTCGCGCAGCGCCATTCTTCGCGTCGCGGAACGCACCAAGGCCAACTAGCCATGGCCCGCCTCAACCTGCTCCTGCTGCTGGCCGTCATTGCGACGGCCCTGTACCTTGTGCACACGCAGTACCTGTCGCGCCAGCTCTACACCGAGCTCGACCGCGTGCAGCAGGAAGCCCGCCGGCTCGAAACCGACCACGACCGGCTGCAGGTCGAAAAGCGCGGCCAGGCCACGCCGCTGCGTGTCGAGAAGCTCGCCAAGGAGCAGCTGCAGATGCGCACTACCACGCCGGCCATCACGCAGTACGTGCGTCCCGACGGCACGGTGATTCCGGCCGTGGCGCCGTTGCCACCGGTGACGCCGCCCAACAAGCCCGCCACCACCGCGAGGGCCGCACGATGAGCCGCGGCAACCGCAGCGTGCGCTACACCACCAGCCCCTTGCTCGCGAGCAAGACGCCGGTGTGGCGCAGCAAGTTCATCGTGGCCGGCATCGCGCTGGGCTTCGTCATGCTGGCGGGGCGGGCCGCGTACGTGCAGGTCTTCAACAACAGCTTCTTCCAGCGGCAGGGCGAAGTGCGCTTTGCGCGCACGCTGGAGCTGCCAGCCAACCGCGGCCGCATCCTCGACCGCAACGGGCTCATTCTTGCGTCGAGCGTGGTGGCGCCCAGCATCTGGGCCATTCCCGAAGACATCGAGCGCGACGACCCCGAAGTGCGGGCCAAGCTCAAGCAGGTGGCCAAGCTGCTCGAGATGTCGCAGAAAGACTTCGACAAGAAACTCCAGGACGAAGACAAGACCTTCGTCTGGATCAAGCGCCAGGTCGATGAACCCATCGCCAAGCAGATTGCCGCGATGAACCTCAAGGGCATCTACCAGCGCAAGGAATACAAGCGCCAGTACCCCGAGGGCGAGGCCGCCGCGCACGTGGTGGGCTTTACCAACGTCGAGGACAACGGCCAGGAAGGCATCGAGCTCGCGTTCAACAAGGACCTGGCCGGCAAGGCCGGGTCGCGCCGCGTCATCAAGGACCGCCTGGGCCGTGTGGTCGAGGGCGTGGGCGACATCGTGCCGCCGCTCGACGGCAAGGACATCCAGCTCAGCGTCGACAGCAAGGTGCAGTTCTTCGCCTACCAGAAGCTGCGCGACGCCGTGACCGCGCGCAAGGCCAAGGCCGGCAGCGTGGTGGTGCTCGACGCCATCACCGGCGAAGTGCTGGCGCTGGCCAACTACCCGAGCTACGTGCCCGACAAGCGCCAGAACCTGACCGGCGAGCAGCTGCGCAACCGCGCGCTCACCGACACCTTCGAGCCCGGCTCGACCATGAAGCCGATCACTGTCGGCATGGCCCTCGAGGCCGGCCGCGTGAAGCCCTCGACCCTGATCGAAACCGGCCCCGGCCGGTTCCAGATCGGTGGCTTCACCATCAGCGACACGCACAACTACGGCACGCTGACAGTCGAGGGCGTGATCCAGAAGTCGAGCAACGTCGGCGCGCTCAAGATCGCCCAGAAGATGACCCCGCACGAGATGTGGGACACCTACACCGCGCTCGGCTACGGCCAGAAGCCGCAGATCCAGTTCCCCGGCGCGGTCACCGGACGGCTGCGTCCGTGGAAGACCTGGAAGCCGGTCGAGCAGGCCACCATGGCCTACGGCTACGGCCTGTCGGCGTCGCTGTTCCAGATGGCGCATTCGTACACCTCGTTCGCGCACGACGGCTCGATCATTCCGGTCACCATCCTGAAGAATTCCGAGCCGCCGGTCGGCGTGCGGGTGTTCTCGCCGTCCAACGCGCTGGCGGTGCGCAAGATGCTGCAGATGGCCGCCGGCCCCGGCGGCACCGGCACGCGCGCGCAGACGGTCGGCTACTCGGTCGGCGGCAAGTCGGGCACCGCCCACAAGCAGGTCGGCAAGGGCTACGCCAGCAACAAGTACCGCGCCTGGTTCACCGGCATGGCGCCCATCGAGAAGACGCGGATCATCGTCGCCGTGATGATCGACGAGCCCAGCGACGGCCAGTACTACGGTGGTCTTGCCGCGGCTCCCGTGTTCAGTGAAGTCGTGCAGCAGACGCTGCGCATGATGAACGTTGCGCCCGATCTGGCGGTCAAACCGCTGGTGCTGACGCAAGACGTCCCCGAGAGCTTCTGAACATGCTGACATTCACCTCTCCCCAACTGGCCGCGTTCTGGCTGAAGGAACGCGTGCAGGGTGCGCTGCATGCCGACAGCCGCGCCGTGGGCGCGGGCGATGCCTTCATCGCCTGGCCCGGTGCCGCGACCGACGGGCGCAAGCATGTGGCGGCCGCGCTGGCGCAGGGCGCCGTGGCCTGTCTGGTCGAGCACGAGGGCGTCGAGGCCTTCGGCTTCGATGGCGATGAACGCATCGTGAGCTACCCCGGCCTGAAGGCCGCCACCGGCCCCATCGCCTCGGCCTTCTACGACAACCCTTCGGCCCTGCTCGACGTGCTGGCCGTGACCGGCACCAACGGCAAGACCTCCACCGCATGGTGGCTGGCCGAGTCGCTCGGCACGCTGCGGGCGGCGGGTGGCGTGCGCGCCATGCGGCCCGACGGCACCGTGGAGCGCGGCGCACCGTCGCCTTGCGCCGTCATGGGCACGCTGGGCATCGGCGTGCCGCCCGAGTTGACCTACACCGGCCTGACCACACCCGACCCGGTGATGATGCAGCGCGAATTGCGCGCCCTGGTCGTCAACGGCTTCGGCGCCTGTGCCATCGAGGCCTCGTCGATCGGCATTGCCGAGCGACGGCTCGACGGCGCGCGCATCGCCGTGGCCGTGTTCACCAATTTCACGCAGGACCACCTCGACTACCACGGCAGCATGGACGCCTACTGGCAGGCCAAGGCCGAGCTGTTCCGCTGGCCCGGCCTGCGCGCGGCGGTCATCAACATCGACGACGTGCATGGCGCCAGCCTGTGCGCCAACCTGGTCGATGCCGGCATCGGCGCGCTCGATGTCTGGACTGTGTCGGCCGAAGGCCATCCGGCGCGGCTGATGGCGCGCGACGTCGGCTACGACGCGCAGGGCCTGCAGTTCTCGGTGGCCGAGCACGGCACCGCGACGGTCGAAAAGCTGTCGACCGGCCTGATCGGCCAGTACAACGTGGCCAACCTGCTGGGCGTGCTCGGTACCCTGCGCGCCCTGGGCCTGACGCTGGCGCAAGCCGTGGCCGCCTGCGGCAACCTGACCAGCGTGCCGGGCCGCATGGAGCGCGTCGCCCTGGGCGATGCCGCCGGCGTGCCGCTCGCCGTGGTCGACTACGCCCACACGCCCGATGCGCTCGACAAGGCGCTCATCGGCCTGCGTCCGCTGGTGCAGCAGCGCGGTGGCGCGCTCTGGTGCCTGTTTGGCTGCGGCGGCGAACGCGACCCGATCAAGCGCCCGATGATGGCCGCCGTGGCCGAGCGCCAGGCCGACCGCGTGGTCGTGACCAGCGACAACCCGCGCAGCGAAAAGCCCGACGCGATCATTGCCCAGGTGCTGCGCGGTTTCTCGCGGCCCGAAGTGGCCCAGGTGCAGCCCGACCGCGCGGCCGCCATTGCCGACGTGCTCGCGCAAGCCGCGCCGCAAGACGTGGTGCTGATCGCCGGCAAGGGCCACGAGGCCTGGCAGGAAATTGCCGGCCAGCGCATTCCGTTTTCCGACAAGAGCCATGCGCTGGACGCGCTGGCGAAGCGAGGTGCCGCATGAGCGATACGACGCCGCTCGACCTCACGCTCGCGCAAGTGCAGCAATGGATTCCAGGCTCGCGCCTGGTGGGTGACGCATCGACCGTCATCGCCCGCGTTCACACCGACACCCGCACGCTTGCGCCCGGCGACCTGTTCGTCGCATTGAAGGGCGAGCGCTTCGACGCCAACGATTTCCTGGCCCAGGCCAGGGAGCATGGCGCCGTGGCCGCCATTGCCCACCACGGCCTCGAGGCCGCGGGCCTTGCGGGCCTCGAAGTGCCCGACTCGCTGGCCGCGCTCGGCGCGCTTGGCGCGGGCTGGCGCGCGCAGTTCGAACTGCCGCTCATTGCCGTCACCGGCAGCAATGGCAAGACCACCGTCACGCAGATGATCGCGGCCGTGTTGTTCGCCTCCCGCGCCGAACGCGCGCTGGCGACGGCGGGCAATTTCAACAACGAGATCGGCGTGCCGCTCACGCTGCTGCGCCTGCGTGCGTGCCACCAGCGCGCCGTGGTCGAGTTGGGCATGAACCATCCGGGCGAGATTGCACGGCTGGCGGCCATTTCGTGCCCGACCATCGCGCTGGTCAACAACGCGCAGCGCGAGCACCAGGAATTCATGGCCACCGTCGAGGCGGTGGCCGTCGAAAACGCCGCCGTGTTCGCGGTGCTGCCCGACGGCGGCACGGCCGTGTTCCCGCATGGCGACACCTTCACCTCGCTGTGGACCGACATGGCCCGCGATGGCGGCAGCCGCCGCTGCATGACCTTCGGCGAAGCCGAGGGCGCCGACATTTCGCTCGACAGCGCCGAATGGAAGCAGGGCGCCTGGGCCGTGCGCATCCGCACGCCGCTGGGTGCCTTCGACGCGCGCCTGCACATCGCGGGCCGCCACAACGTGGGCAATGCACTGGCCGCCACCGCCTGCGCGCTCGCGGCTGGCGTTTCCATCGAGACCATTGCCGCCGGCCTCTCGGCCTTCGAGCCGGTCAAGGGCCGCTCCAAGGCCAGCGAAGTCGTGCTGCCCGACGGCCACGCGATCACGCTGGTCGACGACAGCTACAACGCCAACCCCGATTCCGTGCTCGCCGCCATCGACGTGCTCGCCGCCTTGCCGGGCCCACGCCTGCTGGCGCTTGGCGAAATGGCCGAGGTGGGCAACCGCTCGCCCGAGTTCCATGCCGAAGTCGGCGAACGGGCGCGCCAGCGCGGCATCGAGACCGTCTACACCATCGGCACCGCGACGGCCCACACCGTCGCAGCTTTCAACGGCGAAGCCAACGGCCGCCATTTCGATGCATTCGACGCGCTCAGCGCGGCGGTGCTCGCCCGCTTGCCGCAGGTCGGCAGCGTGCTCGTCAAGGGATCGCGCTCCATGAAGATGGAGCGGCTGGTGCAGGCCATTGCTGCCCAGGCGAAAACACAACAAAAGGAGGCCGGTCATGACGCATGAGCCGCGCAAAACAACATGCTGATGAGCCTGGCCCAATGGCTGCAAACCCTGTCGCCCGAATTCGGGTTCTTGCGCGTTTTCCAGTACCTCACGTTCCGCGCGCTGATGGCGGCGCTGACGGCGCTCGTGGTCGGCCTCGTGGCCGGTCCGTACGTGATCCGTCGCCTTGCCGCGCTCAAGATCGGCCAGCCGATCCGCGGCTACGGCATGGAAACGCACCTGACCAAGAGCGGCACGCCCACCATGGGCGGCGTGCTGGTGCTGTTCTCGATCGCCTTCGCCACGCTGCTGTGGTTCGATATTTCGAACCGCTTCGTGTGGATCGTGCTGTGGGTCACCATGGGCTTCGGCGCCATCGGCTGGGTCGACGACTGGCGCAAGGTGGTCCGCAAGGACCCGGAAGGCATGCGTTCGCGCGAGAAGTATTTCTGGCAATCGGTGGTCGGCCTGCTGGCCGGCTTCTACCTGCTGTTCAGCATTTCCGAAAGCTCCAACTGGCGCGTGCTGCAGCTGTTCTTCGCGTGGGTGCAGTCGGGCTTCGACCTCGACTTTCCGCCCAAGATCAACCTGCTGGTGCCCTTCTTCAAGGAAGTGAGCTACCCGCTCGGCGGCATCGGCTTCGTGATCCTCACGTACCTCGTGATCGTGGGTGCGAGCAACGCCGTGAACCTCACCGACGGGCTCGATGGCCTGGCGATCATGCCGGTGGTGATGGTGGGCTCGGCGCTGGGCGTGTTCGCCTACGTCACAGGCAGCGCGGTGTATTCCAAGTACCTGCTGTTCCCCAACATCCCGGGCTCGGGCGAGCTGCTAGTGTTCTGCTCGGCCATGGCCGGCGCGGGCCTGGCGTTTCTGTGGTTCAACACCCATCCGGCGCAGGTCTTCATGGGCGACGTGGGCGCGCTGGCGCTGGGCGGCGCGCTGGGCACCATCGCGGTCATCGTGCGCCAGGAAATCGTGTTCTTCATCATGGGCGGCATCTTCGTGGTCGAGGCGATCTCGGTGATGGCGCAGGTCATGTACTTCAAGTACACCAAGAAGCGCTACGGCGAAGGCCGCCGCGTGCTCAAGATGGCACCGCTGCACCACCACTTCGAGAAGAGTGGCTGGCGCGAGACGCAGGTCGTGGTGCGCTTCTGGATCATCACGATGCTGCTGTGCCTCGTGGGCCTTTCCACGCTGAAGCTGCGCTGAGAAGAAAAAGCACATGCGGCATCTGAAAGACCTTCCCGTCCTGATCCTCGGCCTCGGTGCGTCCGGGCTGGCGATGACGCGCTGGTGCGCGCGCCATGGCGCGCAGGTGACCGTGGCCGACACGCGCGAAGCGCCCGCGCTGCTCGCGACGCTGAAGGCCGAGTGGCCCGATGTCGTCTTCGTCGGCGGCCCGTTCTCGGCTGCCCTGATCGAAGGCACGCCGATTCGCGCGGTGTACCGCTCGCCGGGCCTTTCGCCCGCGACCATCGCGCCGGTGGCCGATGCGGCGCGTGCGGTCGGCTTGCCGGTCGGCGGCGAGTTGGACCTGTTCGCGCGTGCGCTGCTGGACCTGCGGACTGTCGAGGTGCCGGTGGTCGAAGCCGAGCCGGAGACTGAAGCGCCCGCGGATGTGGCCGAGCCGGTGGCTGACGTGCCAGCGGAAATCGTCGAACCCGAAGCTCAGGCGCAACTGCCGCTGGAGGCGTCGTTGCCAGACGCGGTGACTGCACCGGAAGCACCTGCATTGCCTGAAGCTGTGCAGGGCGGCGCCGTCGTTTTGACGGAAACGTTCGATGCCGAGCCGATCAACGAAACGCCAGAAGTCGCTCAAGAAGTTGCGCCAGCCGACGCGGGCGAAGCCGTGACTGAACCGGTTGCATCGACCGAATCGATTGAACCGGTGCAGGCCGCTGAATCGCCGGAGGCCACCGAGCCCGTGGAAGCTGCACAAGCCACAGAAGTCCTGCCAGAGCCGGTTGTGCCCGCCATGGCCGAAGCCATGCCGCGCGACCCGTCGATGAGCGTCGCCGTTCCTGTGCCGGAGGACAACCCGGAAGCCGCCGCGACTGAGGCCGCCCCGGAAACGCCGGAGGCCGCATCGCAAGCGGCCGATGCTGCATCGGAAGCGCCCGAAGCCACCGAAGCGACGGAAGCTCCCGTCGCTACGCCAACCGCACCCGCTTCCACCGGCTCCCGCCTGCCCACCACCGGCAAGCCCTACGTTCCCACGGCCGCCAAGGAGGCCGCCGAATTCGTCGCCAAGATTGCCGAGTTCGCCGCCACCAACCCGGCCTCCGCCGCCGCCGAAGAAGAAGCGACGCCCCAGCTCGAACTGGCGCCCGTGGCCGAGCCCGAGCCGCCCAAGGGCTACACGCCCGCGGTGCTGGCGATCACCGGCACCAACGGCAAGACCACCGTCACCGCGCTCACCGGCCAACTGGTCGAGCGCGCGGGCAAGACCGTGGCCGTGGCCGGCAACATCGGCCCGACGCTGCTCGACACGCTGTCCGCGCACATCGACGCCGACACGCTGCCCGACGTCTGGGTCCTCGAACTTTCCAGCTTCCAGCTCGATGGCGTGCAGGGCTTCGAGCCGACCGCCGCCACCGTGCTCAACCTCACGCAGGACCACCTCGACTGGCATGGCGACATGCCGGCCTACGCGGCCGCGAAGGCGCGCATCTTCGGCGCGCGCGGCCTGCTGGTGCTGAACCGCGATGACGCCGGCGTGATGGCGATGCTGCCGCCGCCCATCCGCGCCAAGCTGCAGCGCCCGCAGGTTCGCGCCCACGTCACCTTCGGCGCGACGATGCCGCTGCGCCCCGGCGACTACGGCATCGAGCGCATCAACGGCGTCGCCTGGCTGGTGCGCGCGCTGGAAGCCGACGAAACGCAAAAGCGCAAGCGCGGCGCGGTGGTCGAAGAAGAAATCTTCTTCCAGCGCCTGCTGCCCGCCGACGCGCTGCGCATCCGCGGCCGCCACAACGCCATGAACGCACTGGCGGCGCTTGCACTCGCCAGCGCCGCCGACTGCCCGCTGGGCCCGATGCTCTACGGCCTGCGCGAATACCGCGGCGAGCCGCACCGCGTGGAACCGATCGCGATGATCGACGAGGTCGAGTATTTCGACGACAGCAAGGGCACGAACGTCGGCGCCACCGTGGCCGCGCTGATCGGCCTGGGCGAAGAGCGCCGCGTGGTCGTGATTCTCGGCGGCGAGGGCAAGGGGCAAGACTTCGAGCCACTCGCGGAGCCCGTGCGCAAGTACGCGCGCGCCGTGGTGCTGATCGGGCGCGACGCGCCGATCATCGAGGCCGCGCTGGCCACCACCGGCGTCTCGCTGATGCATGCGGGTTCGATGGAAGAGGCCGTGAAGCTGGCCACCGCGCGCGCCAACCCGGGCGATGCCGTGCTGCTGTCACCGGCCTGTGCGAGCTTCGACATGTTCAAGGACTACGAGCACCGCGCCGAGGTGTTCCGCGAAGTCGTGCAGGCGCTGGCGGACAGCCCGCGCGGCATGGACGAGGACATCGGTGCGTCGCTGTCGACGTCTTCTTCATCTTCTTCTTCCTCATCCGAATCGACGGAGGAGCCGGTTTGAACCCCGCTGCCGCAGGCGCCACGCCCAACACCCGCACCAGCCGCTTCGGTGGCTGGTTCAGGCGCGCCCGCAGCGGCATCGACGCCTTGCCCATGCACCTGCCGGTGCGGCTGGGCGGCGCCGGCATTTCGCAGACCAAGGCCACGCCGATGCGCGTGCTGGGTTTCGACCAGGCGCTGGTCTGGGTCACGGTCGCGCTGCTGACCTGGGGCCTGATCATGGTGTATTCGGCCTCCATCGCGCTGCCCGACAACCCGCGTTTTGCGCGGGCCGGCTACAGCGCCTCGTTCTTCCTCACGCGGCATGCGGCCTCGGTGGTGTTCGCGTTCATCGCGGCGCTGCTGGCGTTCCAGATTCCCATGAAGACCTGGGAGCGCGCCGCGCCCTGGCTTTTCGTGGCGTCGCTGCTGCTGCTGGTGGCGGTGCTCATTCCGCACATCGGCATCAACGTGAACGGCGCGCGCCGCTGGCTGCCGATGGGCTTCATGCGCTTCCAGCCTTCGGAGCTCGCCAAGCTCGCGATGGTGCTCTATGCCGCCAGCTACATGGTGCGCAAGATGGAGATCAAGGAGCGCTTCTTTCGCGCCGTGCTTCCGATGGGCGTGGCCGTGGTGGTGGTCGGCATGCTGGTGATGGCCGAGCCCGACATGGGCGCCTTCATGGTGATCGCCGTGATTGCCATGGGCATCCTGTTTCTGGGCGGCGTGAACGCACGCATGTTCTTCGTGATTGCCGCGCTGGTGGTGATTGCCTTCGGCACCATCGTCGCGAGCAGCCCGTGGCGCCGCGAGCGCATCTTTGCGTACCTCGATCCGTGGAGCGAAGAGCACGCGCTGGGCAAGGGCTACCAGCTGTCGCACTCGCTGATCGCCATCGGGCGCGGCGAGATCTTCGGCGTGGGCCTGGGCGGCAGCGTCGAAAAGCTGCACTGGCTGCCCGAGGCGCACACCGACTTCCTGCTCGCCGTGATCGGCGAAGAGTTCGGCCTGCTGGGCGTGCTGCTGATCATCGGCATGTTCCTCTGGCTCACGCGCCGCATCATGCACATCGGCCGGCAGGCGATTGCGCTCGACCGCGTGTTTTCGGGCCTCGTGGCCCAGGGCGTCGGCGTGTGGATCGGCTTCCAGGCCTTCATCAACATGGGCGTGAACCTCGGCGCGCTGCCGACCAAGGGCCTGACCCTGCCGCTGATGAGCTTCGGCGGCTCGGCCATCCTGATGAACATGGTGGCGCTGGCGGTCGTGCTGCGTATCGACTACGAGAACCGCGTGCTGATGCGGGGAGGGCGCGTATGACCGCGCGTACCGCACTCGTCATGGCCGGTGGAACCGGCGGCCACATCTTCCCGGGGCTCGCCGTGGCGGAAGCGCTGCGCGAGCGCGGCTGGCGCGTTCACTGGCTGGGCGCGCCCGGCAGCATGGAAGAAAAACTGGTGCCGCCGCGTGGCTTCGCCTTCGAGCCGGTGCAGTTCGGCGGCGTGCGCGGCAAGGGCCCGCTCACGCTGTTCCTGCTGCCGCTGCGCCTGCTGCGCGCCTTCTGGCAGAGCTTTCGCGTGGTGCGCCGCGTCAAGCCCGACGTGCTGGTGGGCCTGGGCGGCTACATCACTTTTCCGGGCGGCATGATGGGCGTGCTGCTCAACAAGCCGCTGGTGCTGCACGAGCAGAACTCGGTCGCTGGCCTTGCCAACAAGGTGCTGGCGGGCGTGGCCGACCGTGTGTTCACGGCCTTCCCGAATGTGCTGAAGAAGGCGCAATGGGTGGGCAACCCGCTGCGCGCGGCCTTCACTTCGCAGCCCGATCCGGCCGCGCGCTTTGCGGGCCGCACCGGTCCGCTCAAGCTGCTGGTGGTGGGCGGAAGCCTTGGTGCGCGCGGCCTCAACACCGTGGTGCCGCAGGCGCTGGCGCGCATCGACGCAGCCGTGCGGCCGCGGGTGCTGCACCAGAGCGGCGCCAAGCAGATCGACGAGCTGCGCGCCAACTACATGGCCGCCGGTGTCGAGGGCGAACTCACGCCCTTCATCGAAGACACGGCGCAGGCCTACGCCGACGCCGACGTCATCGTCGCGCGCGCCGGTGCCAGCACCGTCACAGAAATCGCGGCCGTCGGCGCAGCAGCGCTGTTCGTGCCTTTCCCTTCGGCGGTCGACGACCACCAGACCACCAACGCGCGCTTCCTCGTGGATGCGGGCGGCGGCTGGCTGGTGCAACAGACCGACCTCACTCCTGAATTGCTGGCCGACTTGCTACAGAACACCGAGCGCACGACGCTGATCGAGAAGGCCACCAAGGCCAAAACCATGCAGAAGACCGAAGCCGTCGAGGCCGTCGTCCGCGCCTGCGAGGAGCTTGCCAAATGAAGCACGCGATTCGTCACATCCATTTCGTGGGCGTTGGTGGCTCGGGCATGAGCGGCATTGCCGAAGTGCTGCTGAACCTGGGCTACAAGATCACCGGCTCCGACCTGTCCGACAGCGTCACGCTGCGCCGGCTCGCGGGCCTGGGCATCGGCACCTTCGTCGGCCATGCGGCGGCGCACATCGACGGCGCCGACGCAGTCGTCACTTCGACCGCGGTGCAATCGGACAACCCCGAGGTGCTGGCCGCGCGCGAAAAGCGCATTCCGGTCGTGCCGCGCGCGCTGATGCTGGCCGAGCTGATGCGGCTGAAGCAGGGCATTGCCATTGCCGGCACGCACGGCAAGACCACCACCACCAGCCTCGTGGCGAGCGTGCTCGACGCCGCCGGGCTCGACCCGACCTTCGTGATCGGCGGGCGGCTGAACAGCGCGGGCGCCAATGCGCAGCTGGGCAGCGGCGACTACATCGTGGTCGAGGCCGACGAATCGGACGCCTCGTTCCTGAACCTGCTGCCCGTGATGGCGGTGGTCACGAACATCGACGCCGACCACATGGAGACCTACGGGCACGACTTCGCGAAGCTCAAGAAAGCCTTCGTCGACTTCCTGCACCGCATGCCGTTCTACGGCGTGGCCATTCTCTGCACCGACGACCCGGCCGTGCGCGACATCGTGGCCGACGTCACCTGCCCGGTCACCAGCTACGGCTTCGGCGAAGATGCCCAGGTGCGCGCCATCGACGTGCGCGCCGTGGGCGGCCAGATGCATTTCACCGCGCAGCGCCGCAACGGCGTGACGCTGCCCGACCTGCCCATCGTGCTGAACCTGCCGGGCGAGCACAACGTGCGCAACGCGCTGTCGGTGATCGCCGTGGCGGTCGAGCTCGGCATTCCCGACGAAGCCGTGCAGCGTGGCCTGGCCGGCTTCAAGGGCGTGGGCCGCCGCTTCCAGAGCTACGGCGATGTGCGGGTGCCGGACGATGCCGGCAGCTTCACCGTGATCGACGACTACGGCCACCACCCGGTCGAAATGGCGGCCACCATCGCGGCCGCGCGCGGCGCCTTCCCGGGCCGCCGGCTGGTGCTGGCCTTCCAGCCGCACCGCTACACCCGCACGCGCGACTGCTTCGAAGACTTCGTGAAGGTCATCGGCACCGCCGATTCGGTGCTGCTGGGCGAGGTCTATGCCGCCGGCGAGGCGCCCATCGTGGCGGCCGACGGCCGCACGCTGGCGCGCGCCCTGCGCGTGGCCGGCAAGGTCGAGCCGGTTTTCGTCGACGACATCGGCGCCATGCCGCAAGCCATTCTCGACAACGCCCGTGCCGGCGACGTGGTGCTCTGCATGGGCGCCGGGTCCATCGGCGCGGTGCCGGGCAAGGTGGTCGAACTCGGCACAACAGCCGCCGTGGCCGCCGTGGCCGCGGCGCCGTCCTCATCAACATCGGAGCGCGCAGCGCGCAAGGGGAGGGCCTCATGAGCCTTCAAGATCCAAAACTGTTCGGCAAGGTGGCCGTGCTGTTCGGCGGCACCTCCGCCGAACGCGAGATTTCATTGATGTCGGGCACCGGCGTGCTCGAGGCCCTGCGTTCGCGCGGCGTCGACGCGCATGCCTTCGACCCGGCGCAGCGCGAGCTGGCCGACCTGAAGCGCGAAGGCTTCGCACGCTGCTTCGTCGCGCTGCACGGCCGCCATGGCGAAGACGGCACCGTGCAGGGCGCGCTCGAACTGCTGGGCATTCCCTACACCGGCTCGGGCGTGATGGCCTCGAGCGTGGCCATGGACAAGGTCATGACCAAGCGCATCTGGCAGGCCGACGGCCTGCCGACGCCCAAGTACGTGCGCCTGGCCTTCGACCAGCAAAGCCGCGAACAGATCATGGCCGTGCCCGACGTTCTCGGCCTGCCCGTGATCGTGAAGCCGCCGCGCGAGGGCTCGTCCATCGGCGTGACCAAGGTCGAGGGCTACTCGCAGATGCAGGAAGCCGTCACGCTGTCCGCCAGGTACGACGCCGACGTGCTGTGCGAGGAATTCATCGAAGGCGAGGAAGTGACCTGCGCCGTGCTGGGCCACGGGCTCGACGCGCGCGCATTGCCGGTGGTGCGCATCGCCGCGCCCGAAGGTGCCTACGACTACCAGAACAAGTACTTCACCGACGACGTGAAGTACCACTGCCCGAGCGGGCTGCCCGAGGCGGAAGAGCGCGAGATCCAGCGCATCACGCTGGCCGCGTACCGCACGCTCGGCTGCCGCGGCTGGGGCCGCGCCGACGTGATGATCCGCGCCAGCGACCGCAAGCCCTTCCTGCTCGAGATGAACACCTCGCCCGGCATGACCGGCCATTCGCTGGTGCCTATCTCGGCCCGCGCGGCAGGCATTCCGTACGAAGAACTGTGCGTGCGGGTGCTGGCCTCGGCCACGCTCGACGCCACGGGAGGCTCGCAATAGCCATGGCCGACAGCATCTCCGCACCCTTCGACGTCAAGCTCATGAACATCGTGGCGAACCTCGCGTTCGCCGCGGTGGCGCTCATGCTGCTTGCCGCGGGTGCGTGGTGGGTGCTGCGGCAACCTTTCTTCCCGCTGGGCGGCATCAAGGTCGATGGCGAGGTCACGCACAACAACGCGGTCACGCTGCGCGCCAACGTGGCGCCGCAGCTGAACGGCAACTTCTTCACCATCGACCTGGCGCGTGCGCGCACCGCCTTCGAGTCGGTGCCATGGGTGCGCAGCGCGGTGGTGCGGCGCGAGTTTCCCAACAAGCTGCGCGTGACGCTGACCGAGCAGGTGCCGGTGGCCAACTGGGGCGACGAGTCGGGCTCCAAGCTCATCAACGGTTTCGGCGACGTGTTCGAAGCCAACGTGGCCGAGGTCGACGACAACCTGCCGCGCCTGGACGGCCCGATCGAGCAGGCCGGCCAGGTGCTGGGCATGTACCGCGTGCTCGCGCCGCAGTTCCAGCCCTACGACTTCAGCATCGACGAGCTCACGCTGTCGAGCCGGGGCAGCTGGCGCGTGGTGCTGGACACCGGCGCGCAGATCGAGCTGGGCCGCGGACAGAGCGAGGAAGTGACGGCGCGCCTGCAGCGTTTCCTGAAGACCGTGACCCAGGTCGCGGGCCAGTACAAGCGCACGGTGGCCGATGTCGAAGGCGCCGATCTGCGCCACAACGACGCGTATGCATTGCGGCTGCGCGGCGTCACCACGGTCTCTCCGGAGACCCCAAGAAGAATCAAGTAGCGCTCATCGAGAAATCGAGGACATATCTCAATGCCTAAAGAATACAAAGACCTGGTCGTAGGACTCGACATCGGCACCGCCAAAGTGATGGTGGTGGTGGCCGAGGTGCTGCCCGGCGGCGAACTCAAGCTGGCGGGGCTCGGGATTGCGCCGAGCAATGGCCTGAAGCGCGGCGTGGTGGTGAACATCGACGCCACCGTGCAGAGCATCCAGCAGGCACTGAAAGAAGCCGAGCTGATGGCCGACTGCAAGATCAGCCGCGTCTACACCGGCATCACCGGCAGCCACATCCGCGGCATCAACTCCAGCGGCATGGTGGCGGTGAAGGACAAGGAAGTCACGCCCGCCGACGTGGCCCGCGTGGTCGAGACGGCGCGCGCCATCAACATCTCCAGCGACCAGCGCCTGTTGCTGGTCGAGCCGCAGGAGTTCGTGATCGACGGCCAAGACGTGAAGGAGCCGATCGGCATGAGCGGCATGCGCCTGGAGGCCAAGGTGCACATCGTGACCGGCGCGCAGAGCGCGGCCGAGAACATCATCAAGTGCGTGCGCCGCTGCGGCCTGGAGGTCGACCAGCTGATGCTGAACCCGCTGGCTTCGAGCCAGGCGGTGCTGACCGAAGACGAGCGCGAACTGGGCGTGGTGCTGGTCGACATCGGCGCGGGCACCACCGACGTGGCGATCTTCACCAACGGCGCGATCCGCCACACGGCGGTGATCCCGATTGCGGGCGACCTCATCACCAGCGACATCGCCATGGCGCTGCGCACGCCCACCAAGGACGCGGAAGACATCAAGGTCGAGAGCGGCTATGCCAAGCAACTGCTGGCCGACCCCGACCAGCAGGTGGAAGTGCCGGGCCTGGGCGACCGCGGTCCGCGCATGCTGAGCAAGCAGGCACTGGCCGGCGTGATCGAGCCGCGCATCGAGGAAATCTTCTCGCTGGTGCAGCAGGTGGTGCGCGAGTCGGGCTACGAAGAGGTGTTGTCTTCGGGCGTGGTGCTCACTGGCGGCAGCGCGGTGATGCCCGGCATGGTCGAGCTTGGCGAAGACATCTTCCTGAAGCCGGTGCGCCGCGGCATTCCGAAGTATTCGAGCGCGCTCTCGGACATGGTGGCGCAGCCTCGCGCGGCCACCGTGATGGGCCTGCTCGAGGAAGCACGTTTTGCACGCATGCGTGGCTTCAAGGTCGCACAGAAGAACGGGTCCGTAAAGACTGCGTTCGGACGTTTCAAGGACTTCATCGTGGGGAACTTCTGACCATGCATCACTCCCCACTCTGGCTCGCACGCGGAAGCCCTCCACTGCATTTCAACGAGCGATGGCGACGAACAGGTCCACCGCGACGACGACCCCATCGTTGATCTCGCTACGGCACAAGAAATATTCATAGATACATAACGGCAACTGCAAAATTCAAGGAGTTAAAAATGACCATCGAAATGATCGAAGTCGAAGAGTTCAATCAGGGCACGCAGATCAAGGTGATCGGTGTTGGCGGTGGCGGCGGCAATGCGGTCGCCCACATGATGGAGCGTGGTGTGCAGGGCGTTCAGTTCGTCTGCGCGAACACCGATGCACAGGCGCTCACGCGCAGCAACGCCAACAAGATCATCCAGCTCGGCACCAGCGGCCTGGGCGCCGGCAGCAAGCCCGACAAGGGCCGTGAAGCCGCCGAGCTTGCGGTGGACGAAATCCGCGCGGCCATCGATGGCGCGCACATGCTGTTCATCACGGCAGGCATGGGTGGCGGCACGGGCACCGGTGCCGCACCGGTGATCGCGCGCATCGCCAAGGAAATGGGCATCCTCACCGTGGGTGTGGTGACCAAGCCCTTCGACTGGGAAGGCGGCCGCCGCATGAAGAATGCGGACGACGGCCTGGCCGAGCTCGAAGCCAATGTCGACTCGCTGATCGTGGTGCTGAACGAGAAGCTGCTCGACGTGCTGGGCGACGACATCACCCAGGACGAAGCCTTCGCGCACGCCAACGACGTGCTGAAGAACGCCGTGGGCGGCATCTCGGAAATCATCAACGAGTACGGCGGCGTGAACGTCGACTTCGAAGACGTGCGCACCGTGATGGGCGAACCCGGCAAGGCCATGATGGGCACGGCCGCGGCCGCGGGCCCGGACCGCGCGCGCATCGCCGCCGAACAGGCCGTGGCCTGCCCGCTGCTCGAAGGCATCGACCTGTCGGGCGCCAAGGGCGTGCTGGTGCTGGTGACGGCATCGAAGGGCTCGCTGAAGCTGAACGAGTCGAAGCTCGCGATGAACACCATCCGCGCCTACGCCTCGCCCGATGCCCACGTGATCTACGGCGCGGCCTACGACGAGAACCTCGGCGACGAGATGCGCGTGACCGTGGTGGCCACGGGCCTGTCGCGTGCCGATGCACGCCGCCAGGCCCCGACGCTGGAAGTGATTCGCACCGGCACCGACAACATCGCCTTCACCGTGCCCACGCTGGGCGGCACCGGCCACGCCAGCAGCAGCGGCGGCAGCCAGCCGAACTACGACGGCATGGCGGTTCCCAGCGTGTGGCGTACCAACCGCACGATGGCCGCGGCCAAGGTGGATGCACTGTCGTCGGGCGGCATGGACGACTTCGAGATCCCCGCGTTCCTGCGCCGCCAGGCTGACTGATCACAGGGCGCTTTCACCGGTCTCTTCAGAGGCTGGTGAAGGTGGCCCTCGACTGAACGCTCAGGGCACGAGGGTTCGCAAGGGGTACAGGGAAGACCTGAAAGGGATTTCCGCTGGCTCTAGGCGCTGCGCTCACCTCGTGCCCTTTGCGTCCATCGCGGGCGTCCCACGCCAGTCATAGAACCCATGTCTATCGGTGCCATAGCGAGGGGCATAGGCCGCCATGCCCGTGGCGCGCCTAAAATCCCCGGCGTGCTGCAACAACGAACCCTCAAGTCGATCAGCCGCGCCGTGGGCGTGGGGCTTCACAGCGGGCAACGCGTGGAGCTGACCCTGCGGCCGGCCCCGGCCGACACGGGCATCGTGTTCCGCCGCGTCGACCTGCCCGAGCCGGTCGAGATCCGCATGACCGCCGAAGCGGTGACCGACACGCGCCTGGCGTCCACGGTCTCCACCGGCGGCGCCAAGGTGCAGACGGTCGAGCACATCATGTCGGCCTGCGCGGGCCTGGGCATCGACAACCTCTACATCGACATCACGGCCGACGAAGTGCCGATCCTCGACGGATCGGCCTCGTCCTTCGTGTTCCTGCTGCAAAGCGCGGGCATCGAGCTGCAGAAGGCACCGCGCCGCTTCATCCGCGTGACCCGCAAGGTCGAGGTGCGCGAAGGCGAGGGCGCCAACGAGAAGTGGGCAAGCCTGGAGCCGTACCACGGCTTCAAGCTGAGCTTCGAGATCGACTTCGACCACCGTGTCGTCAACTCCACCGGCCAGCGCGTGGAGTTCGACCTGGGCAGCGATTCGTACAGCCGCGACATCGCGCGCGCGCGCACCTTCGGCTTCACCAAAGAAGTCGAGTACATGCGCAGCAAGGGCCTGGCGCTCGGCGGTGGGCTGGACAACGCCATCGTGATGGACGACACCAAGGTGCTGAATGCGGGCGGCCTGCGCTACGACGACGAGTTCGTGAAGCACAAGATCCTGGACGCCATGGGCGACCTGTACATCATCGGCAAGCCGCTGCTGGCCGCGTACACCGCGTTCCGTTCGGGCCATGCGCTGAACAACAAGCTGTTGCGCGAACTGCTGGCCAACGGCGACGCCTACGAAGTCGTGACCTTCGAAGACGAAAAGCGCGCACCGCGCGGTTTCGGCGAAGTGGCGCGGGCCTGGTAGGCCTGCCGCCGCATTCACACCCACCCCTCGCGCATTCATGCTTCTCTTTCGCTGGGCCATCCTGCTGCTTCTGCTGGTGGCCGGCGTGTCTTTTGCGTTCTACGCCGGCACGGGGCAGGTCAAGTACCGGCGCCTGGGCTGGACTGTGCTCAAGTGGACGCTGCTGGCGGCCTTCGGCTTCTTTGCGGTGCTGATCGCCGAGCGCGTGGCCTAGCCTTCGGGCACTCGTTCGATTCGCCCGATTCGTTCGCATGTCCGGAAACGGCATGCCGCGCAAGCGCAGGCGCCGCACGATGGCGCCATGAACACCGCTACCCAACAAGTCCCTCGCAATCCATTCGGCGTGCAGGACGCACCCGATCCGAACGGTGAAGACATCGACCGGTTTGCCGCCAGCGTGCGCCTCGATGGCGCGGCCAGCGACGTCAATGCCGAGGCCTGGGGCCGGCGCGCCTCTCCGCTTCAGGCTTCGTCCATCGGCGGCAACTGGTCCAGCCGCTGGAACGGTGGCGCGGACCCCGCGGTGCTCGGCGACACCGCCGCAGCCTGGAAGGAAGGCGAGGCCCGCGTGAAGATGGCCCTTGGCCGCGTCTACATCCTGTTCGACTGGAGCGACGGCGCGCGCCGGGCCTTGCTCGACGTGCGGCAGGTCGGCCTTCACCGGCTCGTGGGCCGCTACATCAACCTGGGCAACCCGGCCATCACGCAGCCGTGGGCGGGGCTGATCGTCGACAACCACCGGATCGACGGCCGCTGGACCCACGGGCGGCTGGATTTCAGGCGATAGCCTCCGGTTTCAGGCCGTGGCCAGTGCCTGCAAGGCCTGCACCTGCTGCGCCAGCAGCGGCCCCTTGCGGTGCGCCGGCACCAGCAGCATGACCGTGTCTCCCAGCGCCTTCGGCCGGCCCCAGGGCGCGTGCAGTTTGCCCTGTGCCAGCAGCGGCGCCACGAGCTGCTCCCGGCCCATCAGCACGCCTTCGCCGTCGAGCGCGGCCTGCAGCGCGAGGCTGTAGAGCGAGAAGTCCGGGCCCGCCGCCCAGGCATCGGCCTCGGCCGCAGTGGTGCCAGGGCGCACGGCCTGCAGCCAGCGCGACCAGTCGTCATGCCACACGGTGTCGTGCAGGCCGCCGCAGCGCAGCAGCACATCGGCCAGGTCGTCGAGCGACCGCGGCCGGCCGCTGGCCTGCTGATCGCGAAGACGAGGGCTGCAGACGGGCACGAGCCTGTCGCGTGCCAGCGCGATGGCCTGTGCGCCGACGGCTGTCTCGATGTGTTCGCCGGTGCGCGCATAGAACAGGCCGAGGTCGAAGGGTTCGCGCCGGAAGTTCGGTGGCTGTTCCAGTGCCGTCACCGACACCTGCACGCCGGGCAGCGCCGCCTTCAGCCGCGAGAGCCGGGGCGATAGCCACAGCTGCGCGACGGCGGGCAATGCCGTCACCTGCAGCGTGCTGCGGCGTGCGGCGGTCTGCGTTTCATGCCGCAGCGCCTGCACCGCCAGGCCGAGCTGGTCGACCGCCGCACTGAGCGCGGGCAATGCGCGCCGCCCGTGGGCGCTCAGGCGTATGCCCTGGCTGTGCCGCTCGAACAGCGCGCCGCCGGCCCAGGTTTCCAGCGTCTTGATCTGCTGCGCGACGGCAGCGGGCGTGACGAACAGCTCTTCGGCCGCCCGCGCGAAACTGCCGTGGCGCGCAGCCGCTTCGAAAGCGCGAACGGCGGTGTGCGGCGGCAGGCGAGGGCGGGGTGGTGCGAGCGGCATGGGGGTGCGTGGGAGGTAATTCAGCCCTAGTTTTTCTAGGCCCAAGGACTAGATTATCCGGTTTGCCCGACCGTGCGAAGCGCGCGACGATGCGCTCACTCTTCACTTCCAGCGAGATACGCCGCATGCCCACCGCTCTCCAACGCCGCTCCTGGGTGCCTGCCGCCAGTGAAGACCACGTGCTTTCGATTGCCGGCGATGCGGCGGCGCGCGACGCGGCCGGCGTCGCCGCCGAGATCGAAAGGCTGGCGGCCGACAACCACCGCATCCATGACGTCGATGGCCTGAACCTCAACCCCGCCACCAACGTGATGAACCCGGCCGCCGAGGCGCTGCTGTCGCGCGGCTTGGGCTCGCGCCCATCGCTTGGTTATCCAGGCGACAAGTACGAGATGGGGCTGGACGCCATCGAGCGCATCGAGGTCATTGCGGCCGAGCTTGCCGCCGAAGTGTTCGGCGCCAGGTTTGCCGAGGTGCGCGTGAGTTCGGGCGCCTTGTCGAACCTCTATGTGTTCATGGCGACCTGCAAGCCGGGCGACACCATCATCGCGCCGCCACCGGCCATCGGCGGCCACGTCACGCACCATTCGGCGGGCGCGGCCGGCCTGTACGGGCTGAACACGGTGCCAGCGCCGGTCGATGCCGACGGCTACACGGTCGACGTGATGGCATTGGCGAAGCTCGCGCGCGAGCTGAAGCCGAAGCTCATCACCATCGGCGGCAGCCTGAACCTGTTTCCGCACCCCGTGCCGGCCATCCGCGAGGTTGCCGACAGCGTGGGCGCGAAGCTGCTGTTCGACGCCGCGCATCTCTCGGGCATGGTGGCCGGCAAGGCATGGCCGCAGCCGCTCGAAGAGGGCGCGCACG
The DNA here is from genome assembly GCF_003852515.1 of Variovorax sp. KBW07. Lineage (GTDB taxonomy): Bacteria > Pseudomonadota > Gammaproteobacteria > Burkholderiales > Burkholderiaceae_C > Variovorax. Next base: position 29,109 of record NZ_QAJK01000066.1, read on the forward strand.
CCATCACCATGAGCACCTACAAGAGCCTGGGCGGCCCGGCGGGCGGTTTGATCGTGTCGAACGATGCGGCGCTGATGGAGCGCATCGACGCCATCGCCTACCCCGGCCTCACGGCCAACTCCGATGCGGGCCGCACCGCGGCATTGGCGCGTGGCCTGCTCGACTGGAAGGTGCATGGCAAGGCCTACGCGGCGGCGATGCGCGAGACCGCGCAGGCGCTCGCGCGCGCACTCGATGCCGAGGGACTGCCGGTGTTTGCCAAGGCACGCGGCTTCACGCAGTCGCATCAGTTCGCGGTCGAGGCCGCGCGTTGGAGCGGCGGGCAACGTGCCGCGAAGAAGCTGGCCGAAGGCGGCCTGCTGGCCTGCGGCATCGGCCTGCCGATTGCACCGGTCGAAGGCGACATCAACGGGTTGCGGCTCGGCGTGCCGGAAATCGTGCGGCTCGGCTTCATGCCCGAAGACATGCCTCAACTTGCATCGTGGATCGCCCGCGCGCTGGACGGCGATGCGGCATCTGTCGTCACCGAAGTCCGCGAGCGCCGCACGCGGCTCGGCGACCTGCGCTACATCGTGCGCTGAAGAATCAGCGCGAACGCCCTTGCCGGTAGGTGCCAGCGTGGGTCTTCGACAGCTCGGCGGCTTCGGCCAGCCGCGCCATCGAACGCCCGACCTGCGCATGCGTGATGGCAATGCCCAGCGCGTCGGCCGCATCGGCGCCGGGCAGGCCCGGCAGTTCGAGCAGGCGCTTCACCATTTCCTGCACCTGCGCCTTGGCAGCCTGGCCGTGGCCCGCCACCGCCTTCTTCATCTGCAGCGCGGTGTACTCGGCCACCGTGAGGTTGTTGTTGACCAGCGAGGTCACGCAGGCGCCGCGCGCCTGCCCCAGCAGCAGCGTCGACTGCGGGTTGACGTTGACGAAGATGATTTCGACGGCGGACGCATCGGGCTGGTAGCGCGCGACGACTTCCGCGATGCCGTCGAACAGCACCTTCAGCCGCGCCGGCAGGTTGCCGGTGCCCAGGTGCCGCGTGCTGATGGTGCCGCTGGCCACGTAGCGTAGCGCGTGGCCGTCCGCATCGACCACGCCGAAGCCGGTGGTCGTCAAGCCGGGGTCGATGCCGAGAATGCGCATATCTGTCAGGCGTTGAAGTACCAGCGGATCGAGTGAAAGAAAATCGGTGCCGCGAAGCACAGCGCATCGACGCGGTCCAGCAGGCCGTTGGCGCCCGTCACGCCCACGCCCTTCTTGCCCCAGTTGGGAATGCCGCGGTCGCGCTTGAGCGCCTTCATCACCAGGTGGCCCATCGAGCCCGCGATGCAGGCAATGACCGACACCGCGAGCGCCTGCCCGAACTTGAACGGCGTGATGAACGAGAACAGCGCGCCCACCAGGCTGGCCACCACGATGCCGATGCCCCAACTGGTCCAGTTGAAGCTGCGGCTCACGTTGGGCGCGAACGGCGGGCGCTGCGTGCGGCGCGAGATCAGGTGCTGCACCAGCACAGAGGTCTGCACCACGAACACCAGGAAGAACACGAGAAACGCGCTCTTGCCCTCGTAGCCCGGAAAACTCAGCAGCAGCAGCGCCGGCACGTGGCTCATGCCGTAGACGCAGACCATGATGCCCCACTGCAGCTTGGCGTTGCGCTCCAGGAAGTGGCTGGGGTCGTTCGACAGTGCGCTGGCGACCGGGATGGCGAGGAACACGTAGACCGGAATGAACACGGTGAACAGGTCGAAGCGCGCGGTGGCGACCAGCCAGAACTGGATGGGCAGCACGACGAAGAAGGCGAGGATGAGGCTGCGGTGGTCGCCGCGCCGTGTGGGCGAGAGGGTGATGAACTCGCGCAGCGCAAAGAAGGAGATGAGCGCGAAGAGCACGGTGGCGACCGTTTCGCCGAGCGCCCAGCCGATCCAGAAGATGACGACCATGAACCAGGTGGTGCCGAGCAGCGCGCGGAAGTGCGCGAGTTCGGCTTGCCAGGTGGCATCGTGGACGGGGTTGCGCTTTTCCCTGAAGCTCAGGAAGAAGGCGGTGGTGCTGACGATGATGAGCAGGCCGAAGACGATGAGGAAGAGGGCGGCGACCTGCTGGGTCGGGGTGAGGCTGCGCAGGAACTGGTTCATTTCAGCTGTTTCCGCGCGTTGCGTTGCTTGGGTTTTTGGGTGCTGCTGATTGGAGCGGGGTCATTCTTGGTTTGTGCGACTGAC
>NZ_QAJK01000067.1 GCF_003852515.1 Variovorax sp. KBW07
TCCCCGCAGCGAAATAAAGGAGGAGCGAAGCGGGGGACATTCGCGGAGGGGAGTACCCGGTGTCAGTCGCACTCGCCAACGAATGACCCCGCACCCGCACTACTTCTGCGTAACCTCGTTGTCCTTGACGGATTGAAACGCCAGCCCCTCCTTGGGCAGCAACAACGCCAGCGCCACCACACCCAAGCTGACAACCAGCATCATCAGGAACGTCAGGTGCAGCGAGTTGCCCAACGCCAGCCGAATGCCCGCGTCACCCGCAACCGAACCGTGCACTCCCTGCAGCAGCAGCCGCAGTTGGTCGTCCGTGAACATCATCGTGCCGTCGCCGCGCGTCAGGCCGAAGTTGAACACCGCGCCGAAGAAGGCTGCGCCCAACGCACTGCCCAGGTTGCGCGAGAAAACATTCGAGGCCGTCGCGATGCCGCGCTGCGACACCTCCACGCCCTCCTGGATCAGGATCAACGATGCCAGGCTCATCACGCCCATGCCCAGGCCGATGATGAACGAGCCGATGGCCGGCAACACCGGTGAACTGCCGGCGCCGAGCAATGCGAATGTCGACGTGCCCAGTGGAATCAGCGCCCCGCCGACCACCACCATCCGCCACAGCCCGATGCGATGAAACGTGCGTGACGTCAACGTCGCGCCGATGGGCCAGCCCAGCATCACCATCGTGAGCGTCAGGCCCGCCGTGACCGACGAGCGCTGCAGCACCACCTGCACGTACATCGGCAAGAAGGTCGTGATGCCGATCAGCACCATGCCGGCCAGCATCGCCGCGCCGTTGACGGTGGCGATCATGCGGGCGCCCCAGAGCTTCAGCGACACCATCGGGTCGGCCGCGCGGCGCTCCTGAAAAATGAACAGCACCAGCGTCACGACGAACAGCGCGGCCCATGCGAGCGCGACACCCGTGTTGCCGACGCCAAACTCCGTCAGCGCGATCATCAGCGCCGCAATGCCGACGGTGAACAGCACCGCGCCCACCATGTCGATGGACGAGCGGCGCACCGTCGGCGCTTCATGCAAGAAGAACCAGAAGCCCGCCGCCGCGGCCAGCCCGATGGGCACGTTGACCCAGAAGATCCAGGCCCACGACAGCTTCTGCACGATCAGCGCGCCGATCATCGGGCCGACCACGGCCGACACCGCCCAGACGCTCGCCAGGTAGCCCTGCACCTTGCCGCGCTCGCGCACCGGGTACAGGTCGCCGACGATGGTCAGCGACACCGGCTGTATGGCGCCCGCGCCGATGCCCTGGATCAGCCGGAAGCAGATCATGGCCGGCATCGACCACGAGAAGCCGGCCAGCACCGAGCCGATGACGAAGATGGCGATGCCCACGAACATGATGGGCTTGCGCCCGTACAGGTCGGACAGCTTGCCGAACACCACCGTCATGGCGGTCTGCGCGAGCAAAAAAGATGCGAACACCCAGCTGTACAGGTGCAGGCCGCCCAACTCGGAGGCGATCTGCGGCATGACGGTCGAGACGATGGTGGCTTCGATGGCGACCATGGCCATGGAAGCCATGATCGCCGCGATGACCAGGGGGCGGTTTGTTGTTTGGGTACTGGCGCTCATGAGGCCTTCGAGGGCGTGTTCGTCGGGCCGGAAGCTGCCTCCGGACGACGATGCGTGTCTGTCGTCCGGTGGGCGCCGAGGTGGAGGTGTTGTTGGCCGCGAGGCTCCGATGCTAGCGAGGCGCGCGATTCCGCGCTGGCGCTCAGGCTCTGGCCGCGTCCTTGGCGGCGTCTTTTGCGGCGGGCGCCAGCTTCAGCAGCGCCGGCTCAGCCCGCGTTCAGCGCCGAGGTGCCGTCGTAGATGTAGCGGCGCGACCAGGGCAGCGTCTTCGCCGCACGGCCCGCCTTGCGCCCGACGATCTGGTAGATGGCCACGTCGTCGTTCTCGAAGGCATAGGCGCAGCCCGCGAGGTAGATGCGCCAGATGCGGAATTTTTCTTCGTCGACCAGCGCGCGGGCCTTCTCGCTGTTGGCCTCGTAGCTGTCGCTCCAGTGGCGCAGGGTCTGCGCGTAGTGGCGGCGCAGGTTCTCCACGTCGAAAGCCTCCAGGCCGCCCTGCTGCATGGCCTGCAATGCCAGGCTGATGTGCGGCAGTTCGCCGTTCGGGAACACGTAGCGGTCGATGAAGTCGCCACCGCCATAAGACACGCCACCGCCTTCGGGGTCGGACGAGGTGATGCCGTGGTTCATGACCACGCCGTCGTCGGCCAGCAGCTCCTGCACGCGCTTGAAGTACGCCGGCAGGTTCTTGCGGCCCACGTGCTCGAACATGCCGACGCTGGTGATGCGGTCGAACTGGCCGGTCACGTCGCGGTAGTCCTGCAGGCGGATCTCGATGCGGTCTTGCAGGCCCGCCGCGCGCACGCGCTCGGTCGCCAGGTCGAACTGGTTCTGCGACAGCGTGACGCCCACGCAGCGCGCACCGAACTTCTGCGCCGCACGAATGACCAGCGCGCCCCAGCCACAGCCGATGTCGAGCAGGGTCTGGCCCGGCTTGAGCTCGATCTTGGTGAGGATGTGGTCTATTTTCTTCAGCTGCGCGGTGGCCAGGTCTTCGTCGCCGTTCTCGAAGTAGGCACACGAATAGACCATGTTCGGATCGAGCCACAGCTGGTAGAACTCGTTCGACACGTCGTAGTGGTACTCGATGGATTTCTTGTCCGACGACTTGGTGTGCGTGAAATAGCGCGCCATGTTCTGCAGCGCGCCGCCGGGCTTGTCGATCGAGGTCTTGGCCAGTCCGTAGGCGATGTCGATGACATCGCTGAGCTTGCCCTCGATGTCGATCTTGCTCTTGACGTAGGCCTCGCCGAGGTTGTCGAGCGTCGGCTGCAGCATCAGCGACAGCGCGGCCGGCGTCTTGACGTGCAGCGTGACCGAAGGCCCGCTGAAGGTGCCGAAGTCATAAGACTGGCCGTCCCACAAGGTCAGCCGCGCAGGCAGGTTGGCGCGTGCGCGAACCGCGGCGCTCCACTGCGCCAGCTTCTTTTCCCAAAGCATGCAATTTCTCCACGTTTGTTAGGTTCCCCCGGTCGAATGGCCGGGTTGCTGCAGCGAACAAAACAATATCGAAATTTTGTAAAACTTGCATGGTGTGGACAACGCAAGAAATTGCAGTAAGTGCTACAAGGCGGCCGACGCGCGGGGTGCACGGGGCGCATCAGGTGCGTCAGGCCGCTTCCATCGACTCCGCACCCAGCGCGTCGTTGCCCGCCTCTCCGAGCCATCGACGCTTGTCGCGCAGCGGCGGCGCGCCGAACATGCGGCCGTACTCGCGTGCGAACTGCGAGGGGCTTTCGTAGCCCACGCTGTGCGCGGCGCTGGCCACGTCGGCACCGGCCAGCAGCATCTGCCGACGCGCTTCCTGCAGGCGCAGTTGCTTCTGGTATTGCAGCGGGCTCATGGCGGTGACGGCCTTGAAGTGGTGATGGAACGACGACACGCTCATGTGCACCGCACGCGCCATGTCTTCCACCCGCAACGACTGCGCATAGTTGATGCGCAGCGCGCTGATGGCCTTGGTGATGCGCTGGGTGTGGCTGTCTTGCAGGGCGATCTGCCGCAGCCGCGCACCCTCGCCGTTCACCAGCAGGCGGTACATGATCTCGCGCTTGATGAGCGGCGCCATGATCGGCACGTCTTCCGGCGTGTCGAGCAGCCGCAGCAGGCGCAGCACCGGCTCCAGCACCGGCATCGCGATGCGGTTGACGTACATGCCGCGCGAGGCCGGCGCATTGGCCTTGGCCGGCAGCTTCTCGTCGCCGATGAGCTCGCCGATTTCATCGACCGCCAGTTCGAGCCGCACGCCCAGGTAGGGCTTGTTGTCGCTGGTCAGCCGCACGTGGCCGCACACCGGCAGGTCGACCGAGGTCACCAGGTAGTGCATGGGGTCGTACACGTAGATGTCGTCGCCCACGATGATGCGCTTGGAGCCCTGTGCAATGAGGCCCAGCGCCGGTGTCGCAAAGCCGTGCTTGGGCCCGTCGGGCTTGGTGATGCAGTACACCTGCAGGCCGGGCACGGCGGTGATGATGGTGCCGTCCTGCCCGCTGGTGATGTGGTTGATCAGTTGCACCAGTTCCTTCCTGGCTTCGTCGAGTTCGGGTTCCAGCGGCATCGGCTGGGCAATGGCGGCAGCGAGTTCGGGTGTAGTCGTTTCGTCGGACATGTTCGGGGCCTTGTCACGGTTGGAGCCGGCCACGGCGGGCACCGTGGAGGAATGGGCGGTTTGGAGCTTAGCGCTCCTCCCCCGGATTCGCACCTGCCGCAGGGCCGGTCTGGAGAAATAGGCAAAGACTTTGCAGGAACGCGCTCGCCACGCGGGGGGCGGCGGCGGGATACTTTTTGCTGTCGCCCCCCGGGCCATCCGGCCCTTGCAGCGCCCAGCGCTGTTCGGGGCGCCTCCAACGCAAAGGACTTTTCCATGCAATACCGCAAATTCGGCCGTACCGGCCTCCTGGTGTCCGAACTGTGCCTGGGCACCATGACCTTCGGCGGCTCGTCGGGCATCTGGGGCCAGATCGGCAACCTGCAGCAAAGCGAGGCCGAAGGCCTGATCGGCCGCGCGATGGACGCCGGCATCAACTTCATCGACACGGCCGACGTGTACTCCGAAGGCCAGTCGGAAATCATGACCGGGCAGGCGCTGAAAAACCTCAAGGCGCCGCGCGACAGCTTCGTGCTGGCCACCAAGGTGCTCGGCGAAACCGGCAGCAAGGGCGTCAACTCGGCGGGCGCGTCGCGCTTTCACATCATGGACGGCGTCAAGGCCAGCCTGAAGCGGCTGCAGCTGGACCACATCGACCTGTACCAGATCCACGGCTTCGACCCCGTCACGCCCATCGAGGAAACAGTGCATGCGCTCGACAACCTGGTGCAACAGGGCCACGTGCGCTACGTGGGCGTGTCGAACTGGGCGGCCTGGCAGATTGCCAAGGCGCTGGGCATTGCCGAGCGCGACCGGCTGGCGCGCTTCGAGTCGCTGCAGGCGTACTACACCATCGCCGGGCGCGACCTGGAGCGCGAACTGGTGCCGCTGCTGCGCAGCGAAAGCGTCGGCCTGATGGTGTGGAGCCCGCTGGCGGGTGGCCTGCTGAGCGGCAAGTACGGACGCGACACGGAGGCCGAAAAAGGCAGCCGCCGCACCACCTTCGACTTTCCGCCGGTGAATGTCGACCGCGCCTACGACTGCATCGACGCCATGCGCGTGCTGGCCGATGCGCGCAAGGTGTCGGTGGCGCAGATTGCGCTGGCGTGGCTGCTGCACCAGCAGGTGGTGACCAGCGTGATCATCGGCGCCAAGCGCGTCGAGCAGCTGGACGACAACATCGCGGCCACGGCCATCAAGCTGAGCGCAGACGAGCTGGCCACGCTCGACAAGGTGAGCGCGCTGCCGGCCGAGTACCCGGGCTGGATGCTGGAGCGCCAGGGCGGCGTGCGCGCGAAACGCCTGGCGGAATCAGGCCAGCGCGGCTGAGACCTCTTCGTCGTCGTGCTGCCGCACCGTCCAGCAGCGCGCGGTATGACCGGCGCGGACAGCGTGGTGCATTGCGGTCGCACGCAACGCGCGCAGGTCGATGTGGCAGGCAGCCGCCGCCGCGTCGGCTGGCGCGAGGTGCGGCACCACGCCGAGCAACGGCGCACCGAGCCTGCCGCGCAAGGTCTGCAGATTGGCCTCGGGCGCGAGCATCGACGGATCGACCGCGCTCGCGACCCAGCCCGCCAGCACAAGGCCGCGCGCACGGATCGCTTCGGCGGTGAGCAGTGCATGGCTCAGGCAGCCCAGCCGCAGCCCGACCACGAGAATCACCGGCAGGTCCAGCGCCTGTGCCAGGTCGGCGCTGTCGAGGGCATCGCCCAGCGGCACGCAGAAGCCGCCGACGCCCTCGACCACGACCGCATCGGCTTGCCGTGCCAGTGATTCGAAGGCCGACTGCAGCACCGGCAGTTCGATGCGCACGCTTTCATCCCGTGCCGCGAGGTGCGGCGACATCGGCGCGCGCAGCACATACGGGCAGCGCAGCGCCAGCGGCGCTTCGACATTGCCGGCCGCAGCCAGCCGCACCACGTCTTCGTTCTGCCACGCGCCGTCGATCATCTCGACACCGGCCGCGACGGGCTTCATGCCGATCGCGCACAGGCCCGAGCCGGCCAGCAGGTGAAGCATCGCGCTGCTGACCAGCGTCTTGCCGATGCCGGTGTCGGTGCCGGTCACGAACCAATGGCGGCGCACCGTCATGCGGCCTCCTGCTCGGGCCGCGAAAGTGCCGCGCCGAGCGCATCGACCAGCCGCGCGACATCCGCGTGGCTGTGGCTGGCCGACAGCGCGATGCGCAGCCGCGCCGTGCCCGCCGGCACTGTCGGCGGACGGATCGCGCCGACGCGCAGGCCGCGCGCATCGAGCTGCGCCATGGTGCGCATCGCGCGCGCGTTGTCGCCGACGATCAGCGGCTGGATCGCGGTGGGCGACTCGGCCAGCCAGGCGCTGCCGTCCGCGGGCAGCACTGCCTTCACGCCTTCGCGCAGCTGTGCGATGCGGGCCTGCAGCGCGGCACGGCGCTGTGCGCCCTCCTCGCCTTCGATCAGCGCCAGGCTGGCCAGCAGCGCATGCGCCACCGCCGGCGGCGCGGCCGTGGTGAAGATGTAGGGCCGTGCGCGCTGCACCAGGTAGTCGATGACGGTGCGATGCGCCGCCACGAAAGCGCCCGACACGCCGGCCGCCTTGCCCAGGGTGCCGATGAGCACCAGCCGCTCGGAATGCAGGCCCATGGCCTGCACCACGCCGCAGCCGGTGTCGCCGAGCACGCCGAAGCCATGCGCGTCGTCCAGCACCAGCCAGGCGTCATGCCGCTCGGCCAGTGCCAGCAGCTGCGCCACGGGCGCGAGGTGGCCGTCCATGCTGAACACCGCGTCGCTGACGATCAGCTTCACCGGTGCGTCGCAGGCGGCCAGCATGGCGTCGAGCGCGGCGATGTCGCAGTGCGGGTAGCGCTCCACGCGCGCCTTGGCGAGCCGGGCGCCGTCGATCAGCGAGGCATGGTTGAGCGCCTCTGAAAAGATCACCGCCTGCGCGCCGCCGAGCGCCGACAGCACGGCCAGGTTGGCCATGTAGCCGGTGCAGAAGAACAGGCTCTGCGCCTCGGGAATGAAGGGTGCCATCCAGTCGGCCAGGCGCTCTTCAAGCTGCGCATGCGCGCGCGAGTGGCCAAGAATGAGGTGCGAGCCGCCACTGCCCGTGCCGTAGCGCGCCGCGCCTTCGGCCCAGGCTGCCGCCAGTGCGGGGTGCGCGGCCAGGCCCAGGTAGTCGTTGCTGCTGAAGCCGAGCATGGTGCGCGGCGCGGTGGCGCCGGCCAGCGTGAGCGATTGCTCGGGCGCACAGGCGGTTTCGGCGACCTGGCGGCGGCGGCGCAGCGACTGTGCGTCGAGCGCGACGATTTCGTCGTGCAGGCGGTCAAGCAAGCGCGACATCGCGGGCTCCTTCTTCGAATGATTCGCTGGCCGACGCCACATCGGCCAACGTGGCCAGCGTGCCGTCGACCAGCCGGTCGATCTCGTCGTCGCTCATCACGTAGGGCGGCATCAGGTACACGGTGTTGCCGATGGGCCGCATCAGCAGCCCGTTGGCACGCGCCGCCAGGTGAAAGCGCTCGGCAAAACGCGGGCCGGGCTCGCGCACGTCGAAGGCCGTGATCATTCCGCGCTGGCGCAGATCGTCGATTGGCTGGTCGGCCAATCCCTCGCGCAACCGCTCCAGCAGCCGTTCGGCGCGGCTGCGGTTTCGGCGCAACGCATCTTCACTCTCGAACAGGTCGAGCGTGGCCAGCGCGGCGCGGCAGGCCAGCGCGTTGCCGGTGTAGGAATGGGAATGCAGAAAGCTGCGCGCCACATCGTCGTCCACGAAGCCGTCGTAGATGGCGTCGCGCGTCATCACCAGCGCCAGGGGCAGGTAGCCGCCGCTGATGCCTTTCGAGAGGCACAGGAAGTCGGGCCAGATGCCGGCCTGCTCGCAGGCGAAGAAGGTGCCGGTGCGCCCGCAGCCCACGGCAATCTCGTCGGCGATGAGGTGCACGCCGTAGCGGTCGCACAGGGCGCGCACCAGCCGCAGGTATTCGGGGTCGTGCATCGCCATGCCGGTGGCGCACTGCACCAGCGGCTCGACGATCACCGCGGCAATGGTGTCGTGCTGCTCCGCCAGCAAGGCTTCGAGCCCGGCGGCGGCGCGCCGCGCGACAGCCACCGCGTCTTCACCGGGCCGTGCCTGGCGTGCATCGGGCGACGCCACGAGGTGCGCGTTGGCGAGCAGCGGCGCGTAGGCATCACGGAACACCGGCACGTCGGTCACATGCAGCGCGCCCAGCGTTTCGCCGTGGTAGCCCTGGCGCAGCGCCACGAAGCGCTGCTTGGCGCCACGGCCCGCATTGCGCCACGCATGAAAGCTCATCTTCAGCGCAATCTCGACGGCCGAAGCGCCATCGGAGGCGTAGAAACAATGGCCGAGCGCATGCCCCGTCAGCGCGGACAGCCGCTCGGCCAGCTCGACGGCCGGTGCATGGGTGCAGCCCGCGAGCATCACGTGCGCAAAGGTGTCGAGCTGGTCTTTCAGCGCCGCGTTGATGGCCGGGTGCGCGTGGCCGAAAAGATTGACCCACCACGAACTGGTGGCGTCGATGTAGCGGCGGCCTTCGTGGTCGATGAGCCAGGCGCCCTCGCCGCGCGCCACCGGCACGGGCGGCGCCACGTCGAGGCGAATGCTCTGGGTGCACGGGTGCCACACATGGCGGCGGCTTCGTTGCTGCCAGCCGGCGTTTGTCGACAGCTGGGGCGTCGAGGAAGAAGCAATCGTTGGCGGCATCCGCGCATTCCTTTTCGGGGGCAAGGCGCGGGATCGTATCGACGCGAATCGGGCACGGCAAACGGCCGCCGCGGGTGCGGGATGGCTCGCAATTGGGCGACGTTGAACGGCATAGGCGGCCGGTTCGGATCAACCTCGCGCAACACGATGCCTTCGCGGGCGCAGGTCGCCGTGAGGGCCCGACGCAAGTTGTCTTGCGGGCGCTAAAGATAGCTGGCGAATGTCGTGTTCTCGCCGCGGTGAGGTCGATCTTCTTGTGATCGGACAGTGCGATGACCGATATCGACTATCGGCCTGCTCCCACTGCCATACAGGCCTCAGCCCGTGCTCCTTTTCACCAGCGCCGAGATGTATTCGTCCAGCGAAGTTGCGCCGCGCTCCGGCTTGTCGGGCTCCTGCCTGTTCTCCAGCGTGATGCGTGTCATGGCCGCATACGACTTGGCGGCGGCGTCTGAAAAGCCCAGCGAACGGAAGGCCTGCTCCCATTGCGCGGGCGGCGTGACCGCCACTTCCACCGGCCGCCCCAGCGCGCGCGAAAAGGCCTGTGCCACGTCGCCCGGCGAATAGCGCTCGGGGCCTTCGACGTAGTGCGGCCCGGAGGATTCGGCCGGCCCCAGCATCAGCCGCGCGGCGAACTCGCCAAGGTCGCGCGGCGCGACCATCGGCAGCTTGAAATCGGGCGGGTACATGCTGTGCACCTTGCCCTCGTCCCGAGCGGTCTGCAGCGAGGCGTCCCAGTTGCTCATGTAGTAGGCGGCGCGAATGGCGCTGAATGGCGTTTTCGCGGGGCCGGCCTGCAGCGCCTGCTCCATGTCGTACAGCACGCCCAGGTCGCCAATGCCGTCGCCGGGCTGCGCGCCGTAGGTCGATTCGGCCACGATCTTCTCGAGCTTGCAGCCTTCGAGCGCGGCAACGATGGCCTGCAGGCTCCTGCGCTCTTCGGCCACCGTGTCGGTCGATGGCGGGGCGGGCGGATTGAGCACGAAGAGCCGCTGCCCGCCCGCGATGACGCGGTGCAGCGCGGCCGCATCGAACACGTCGACCTCGGCCACGTGCGCGCCCTTGGTCTTCAGCGCATCGGCCTTGCGCGCATCGCGCGTGACCACGGTCACGGCTTCGTTGCGTGCGAGCAGGGCTTGCGCCAGTGCCGAGCCCACATGGCCGGTCGCTCCCAGGATGATGTGCATGGCCATCCCCTAGCCGCGCTTCTCGGCGTTGCGCTTGCGCGTGGCTGCGGCCTTCTTCGCGGAAGCCGAGCGCTCGGCCGCGGTGCGGTGCGCAGCCGCCGCGCCGCCCAGCCGGCCGCCCTTTCGCGAAGGTGCATGGCTCTCGGCCTTGCCCCTGCCAGAGCCGCTCTTCTTGCCACCGCCCGTCTCGGCGTTCACCGTGGCCCAGGCGCGGCGTTCGGCTTCGGCCTTGCCTACGCCGCGGTGCTCGTAGCCTTCCTCGATGTGCTCGGCCTTGCGTTTCTGCTTGTCCGTGTAGGACGACTTGTCGCCTCTTGGCATGTCAGCGCTCCTTCGGGTTGAGAAGCTTCACATGCTGGGCGCCTGCCCGATGCCATGGGTAAGAAGACGCACGCCTTGCGCGTCAGTGTTGTCTGGCGCGGGCAGTGCCAGCGACGGCAACTGCACCAGCGCCGCGGCCACCGCGAGCAGCGTGTCACCGAAGCCGCCGCGGGCGCGTGCGTCGGTGCGGGCGCTGGTGATCACGCGCGGCCCGGCGCTCCAGGCGATGCGTGCGCCGGTGGCGGCCAGCGCCTCGACCAGGGCCACGTCTTCGCTGCAGGCCAGCGGTGCGAAGCCGCCCGCCCGGCGATAGGCTTGCGTGGCCACGCCCAGGTTGGCGCCGTGCACGTGGCGGTGCCCGTCGGCATCGACATAGGTGCGCGCAAAGTGCGCCTGCATGCGCTGGCTGTCGGCCCCGTGCGCGCTCCAGTCGGCCACGGCCACCGGGCCGCACACCACGTCGGCTTCTTCGGCCAGTTGCCTGACCAGCCAGTCCGGCGACACGACGGTGTCGGCATCGGTAAAGGCCAGCCAGCGCGCTCCGGCCTCGATGAGGAGCTCGGCGCCCCGCGCACGGGCAATGCCGACATTGCGCGCGTCGAGCACCAGCCGTTCGACGCCGTACTGCGCGGCCACCGCCTCGGTGGCGTCGCTGCAGCCGTCGAGCGCCACCACCACACGCACCAGCTCGCCGTTCAACGCCGGATGTTCCGCGGCCTCAAGCACGGCCTGCAGGGCCGCGCCGATGCGCTCGCTTTCGTTGTGCGCGGGAATGACGACGCCGATCACCGGATGCCCTCCCGCTCTGCGACGGAGCGGCCGTCGCGCGCCCAGACCTGCAGCACGAAGTCGTCTTCCTCATGCAGCGCCAGGCGCGCCAGGCCCAGGTCGGCCAGCACCCCGTGCACTTCTTTCGTGGACAGGCTGCGCTGCGCGAAGTCGGGCCGCCAGTCGCAGGCGACGAGCGTGCCATCGGGCTCCAGAGAATCGCGGCAGCATTCGGCCACGCGCTGCATGTCGCGGCGGTCCAGGAAGTAGCCCAGCTCGCTGAGCACGATCAGGTCGAAGCGGCCGGCATCGCGCGGCCAGTCCATCGGCAGCGCGTGCTGCGCGACACGCACGTTGGCAACAGCGGCCGTGCGCTTGCGCGCGATGTCCACGGCGTGCGCCGAAAAGTCGCTGGCCAGCAATTCGTCGCAACGGTGGGACAGCGCGAGCGTGAGTTCGCCGATGCCGCAGCCGGGTTCGTAGACCTTGCGGTAGCGGGCCTGCGGCAAGGCGGCCAGCAGCACAGCCCGCTTGCGCGCCTCGTACCAGCGCTCGCGCAGGGCATAGGGGTCGTCGCTGGCGGCGTATAGCGCGTCGAAGTAAGGGCGCTGGCGATCGATGCCCTCGCCGCCTCCGCCGCCTCCATCGCCTTTGTCGTGGGCGGCGCTCACAGGAACACCACCTCGTACGGCCGCGCGGCGCGCTGGACGGTGGTGGCGCGCAGCACCGGCCCCGAGCCGGTGGACACGTCGCGCCGGAGCTGGCTGGTAAAGGCCTGCAGGGCCGCGCGCTTGCGGCGCACCGCTTCTTCGCTCAATGGCAGGCGGAAGGCGTGCTGCCACGGCATGCGCGCATCGCCGGGGCGGGACCAGTGCCAGCCCCACACCGGCACTTCGACCAGCCGCGCACCGGCGCTGGCCGCGGCCACGGCACAGGCTTCGCCCGTGGCTTCGTGGTCGGGATGGCCGTCGTGCCGCCAGGTGGTGAACACCACGTCGCGCGGCTGGAGCAACGACACCAGCCGCGCCGCAAGCACCGCGCGCATCGACTGCAGGCCGCCATCGGGCAAACCCAGCCGCGCGGGCTCGATGGCCAGCCCGAGCCGTTGCAGCGCGCGCAGGCTCTCGCGCGGGCGGGCCTTCGCCAGCCGCTCGGCGGGCCATTCGGTCGAGCCGCGATGGCTGGCGGTGCCATCGGTCACCGCGATCACCTGGACCGCGCAGCCACTGTCGGCCAGTTGCGCGAGCAGGCCACCGACGGAGAGCACTTCGTCGTCGGGATGCGGCGCCACCACCACGGCACGGGCGCCCCGGGGCACCAGTTCGCGCGCCTCGATGGCGGGCAGCGCGGCCAGGCCCGGCCATTGGTGCCACTCGTCTTCGGTGGTGCCCTCTCCGCGAATGGCGCGATCTTCGGCGCGGCGTTCTACAGCGTCCATGAAGCGGGGTCTCCTTTTTTTTCTTCGACGTTGTTATCGATGGCAAGCGCGCCGAGCGCGGCCAGGTCGCGCTCGGCATGGCTCTGGCGCAGGAACACGGGCAGGTCGGCCATTGCGCGGGCAAAGCACGCGTCGCGGCACAGCGGGCCCGCGCCCACCGCGCGGCCGGCGTGGTGCATGACCTGGCCAGCGGCCTGCTCCATGGCCAGCCGTGCGCGCATGGCGACGCGCTGGGCGTTGTCTTGCGGATGGCGGTCGATCCATTCGGCGGATTCGCGCAGCAGCGCGGCGGCAGCGCCCAGCGCCACTTCGATGGCGCCGAGGTGCGCGAGCCGGTGGGCGTCAGCCTTGGGGCCGGTGCCTTCGTGCACCTGGCGCGCAATGCCCAGCGCGCCGCCGAACCAGCAAGCAGCAATGCCGGCGCCACCCTGCCAGAAGCCGGGCCGACGCACGTAGTCGCCGGGCTGGCCGATCTGCACGGCGTGGGCACCGTCGAAGCGCACGTCGACGCTCGCGCTCGCGGCCATGCCGACGGCATGCCAGCCCTCGCCGGTGACGCGAACGCCGGGCTGGTTCATGGACACGGCGGCCAGGCAAGGTTCGCCGGCCGCGTTCCAGCCGCTGACGACGGCGTGGGTCACGCTGGCCGCGCCGGAACACCAGGCCTTGGTGCCGTGCAGGCGAATGCTTCGGCCTGTGCCTGTTTCAGCGGTGTGCTCGAACACGACGCGCGCATCGGGCGGCTCGGCGCACCACGTTCCCCAGCGCGCGCCGGATGGCGTGACCGGCCCACCACCCAGTTCGGCCAGGATCGCCAGGGCATCGGTGTGCCCTTCGAAGAGCTTGACCAGGGAAAGATCGTGCGAGGCGACCGCCGCCAGCACGCGCCAGCGCGCCAGGGTGTGCCCCGACCCGGGGCGTGGCAGCACGTCGAGTCCCGCTTCGATGAGGTGGCTCAATGCCAGGCCGTGGCCGTGCCGCAGCGTCAGCGGGGTGAAGACATCGGCGGGGGCGGGATCGAACATGGCCTGACGTTAGGCAGGCCATGCATGCGGGCTCGTCGGCAAGCAGCGTCGTGCCTTGTAGGAGCCGAGCCGCCGGGCGGCTGGGTGACTGAGCAGCCGGGTGGCCGACCCGCAAGGCTACGCGGCCGGGTCCAGCACCTTGGCCAGGTCGGCCTTCAGCGAGGTGGCCCGCTCGGGCGCGCTCGCCAGCCCGGCATCGACCAGCATCCGCGCACGCTCGCGGTCGCCCAGGTGCACCGCGATGCGGGCCAGGTGAAGCGCCGTGCGCGCATGAACCTGGTCCGGCTCCGTCTCGCGGAGCATCTGCTCGAAGCTGCTCGGGTAGCTGCCATGCTTCGCAAAGAAGGCGCGACCGGGGCCGCTCCATTCGCTCACGATGAACTCGACGTTTTCTTCGGCCTCTTCTTTCGTGGTGCCGTAGGCCCAGCCGAAAGCTTCTCCGGGCGGCGGGTCCATCCGGTCGCGGAACACGCAGTGCGACTCTTCGAAGGCCTCGGGCGCCACCTGCCCGCCGCCTTCGGGTGGCAGGAAGTCGAGGTGAGCCCCCAGGTTCAGGTAGCAGGCCTTGCCGCCGCTCGCGCCCTGCACGTTGAACACATGAATGACGGGTCCGTCGATGCGCCGCAGCGTCTGCCCGGTGCCTTCGAAGCCCTCTGCTTTCAGCACGGGAAACAGTTTCTTTTCGAGAAGCTTCAGGAAGGTGGTGCGGTTCATGAGCGGGATGTGGTTCTGCGGGTGCGCAAGGTGATCGAGTATCGCAAGCCCTCGGTCGGCGCAATGGCGTGCTGCCACGCCCAGCGCGCGGGCCCGCGCAGCAGATAGATGGAGCGCGGCTCCACCAGGTACTTCACCATGCCGGCGTCCGAAGCCGGGCCGCCGGGCACGTACGGCCGGAACTGCATCACCGCATCGCCGAGCAGCGAGACGCCGGCGATGTCTTCGAAGTCGGGCACGTCGCGGTGCCAGCCGAGCGGCGTGCCGGGCTGGTATTCGGCAATCAGCATGTGGGTGAGTTCTGTTGCCGCAACGCCGCACCATGCGGCCACCTTCGCGCGCAACGGATGCAGCGCCTCGGGCAGCGGCGCGCCGGGCTTCAGGCGGTTGGTGTCGAAGTCGTAGCTGCCGCCAAAGCCGATGCCGCGCCGGCGCGCGGTGTATTCCTTGTAGCGCATCTCTTTCAGCGGCAACGCCTGCACCAGGCGCAGCAGGCCGGCTTCTTCTTGCGCGCTGAGGAAATCGCGCTGGTAGCGCAGCCCTTCGATGGCGGCCGTGGGCGCAGCGCCGAACAGGTCGTCCTGCCCGGCGTGCTCGAGGCGCCTAGCGGTGCGCATCGCCGCCCTCTCCTTCTCTCTCTCCGCCCATTCCTCCAAGTTGCACATGCCACCAGCTCGGCAGCAGCTCCCGTATCTCCGCCCGCGCAAAGCGGTCGTCCAGCAGGTGCAGCACGCCCCGGTCTTCTTCGGTGCGGATCACGCGGCCGGCCGCCTGCACCACCTTCTGCAGCCCCGGATAAAGGTAGGTGTATTCGTAGCCCTTGCCGAAGCGCGACTGCATGCGCTCGCGCGTGATCTCGTTGAGCGCGTTGTACTGCGGCAGGCCCAGGCTCGCGACGAAGGCGCCGATCAGCCGGCTGCCCGGCAGGTCGATGCCCTCGCCGAACGCACCGCCCAGCACGGCAAAGCCGATGCCCTGGCCGCCTTCTTCGAAACGCGCGATGAAGCCATGGCGATCGGCCTCGCGCATGCCGCGCGTCTGCGTCCATACCGGCACGCCGGGGTGCAGGTTCGAGAAGGCGGTGCAGGCTTTTTCGAGGTAGTCGAAGCTGCTGAAAAACGCGAGGTAGTTGCCGGGCACGCGCTCGAACTGGGCGCCGATGATGTCCGCCACGTGGCGCAGCGAGCCGGCACGGTCGCGAAAACGCGTGGACACGTCCATCGCCACCTCGACGCGCAGCTGGCGGCTGCTGAACGGCGAGGCCACATCGAGCATGGCCGTGTCTTCGGGCAGCCCGAGCGCATCGCGATAGAACTCGAAAGGCGACAGCGTGCCCGAAAAACACGTGACCGACACCGCATCGGCGAACCGGCTTTCGAGGAACGGCGCGGGCACGAGGTTGCGAATGGCCAGGCTGCGCTGTGCCTGCGTGGCCCCCAGCGTGCGTTCGAACACCGAGTGGTCGCCGAAGGCTTCGGCCAGCCGCGCGAAGTGCAGCGCATCGAAGAAGAAGCGCTGCAGCGGCCCTTGCGATGCATCGGGCGTGGCCGCGAAGTACTCGGCCATGGATGTGTTGGCGGCCTGCAGGGTGCGCGTGAAGCGCTCGGGAATTTCGTCGCCGGTTTCGTAGTCGGCCTGCTGCGACTGCTGCAGCGTGTCCCACTCGCGGAACAGCCGGGCCAGCGGGCCGCGCAAGGCGGCGGGCGCCACGCGGTGCGCTTCTTCGAGCGCCGCGCCGTCGAGCTGCGCGGTGTACATGCCGCGCGCCCGCTCCAGCAGGTTGTGCGCTTCGTCGACCAGCACGGCCACGCGCCAGTCGGCGTCGCGCATGGTGGCGAACAGGAAGGCGCTGCTGTCGAAGTAGTAGTTGTAGTCGCCGACGATCACGTCGCTCCAGTGCGCCATTTCCTGCGCCAGGAAATAGGGGCACACGGCGTGTCCGAGCGCGATGTTGCGCAGCGCCTCGCGGTCGAGCCAGGCAACTTGCGCGGCCTGCTCGCGTGCGGCCGGCAGCCGGTCGTAGAAGCCCTTGGCCAGCGGGCACGCATCGCCATGGCAGGCGCGGTCGGGGTACTCGCACACTTTTTCGCGGGCCGCGAGTTCGAGCACGCGCACCCTGCCCTGCCCGCTGCCCTTGTCGAGCACGCGCAGGGCATCGAGCGCGACCGGCCGGCCGGAGGTCTTGGCGGTGAGGAAAAAAACCTTGTCGATCTTGCGTGCCGCGCGCGCCTTCAGCAGCGGGAAGATGGTGGCGAGCGTCTTGCCGATGCCCGTGGGCGCCTGCGTCATGAGGCAGCGGCCGCCTACCGCCGCGCGGTACACCGCCTCGGCCAGTTCGCGCTGGCCGGTGCGAAAGGCGCGGTGGGGAAATTCGAGCTGCGCCAGTGTTTCGCCAAGCGCGGCGCGGTGGCCGGCCTCGCTGCCGGCCCAGGCGCTGTAGCGGCCGCACAGTTGCTCGAAATGCTCGCGCAGGCTGGCCCGGGTGTGCTGTTCTTCGAGCACGGTCTCGTCGCCGGTGACCAGGTCGAGGTAGACCAGCGCCACCGTCATGTCTTCGTGGCCGTGCTGCTCGCACAGCATCCAGCCATAGGTGCGGGCCTGGGCCCAGTGCAGCGCGCGGTGGTTGCCGCGGATGGCGTCGAAGTCGCCGCGGAAGGTTTTTATTTCTTCGACCCGCGCGGTGCGGGGTTCGTAGCCATCGGCCCGGCCGCGAACGCGCAAGTTGCCGCAGGTGGTTTCAAGCCCCACTTCGCTCTGGTAGCCGCTGCCCCGCCGGCCCTGCACCAGCGCGTGACCCGCCATGCCTTCGAGCGCGCTGGGCGCGGGCACGAAGCGCAGATCGAGGTCGCCCGCCTTCGCGCCGAACGCGCACAGCGCCTTGACGGAAACGACGTGCGCAGCCGCAAGCGCCGCGCTGGCTGCGACGGCTTCGTCCGGCAGGCTGGGAGCTTGGGGTGCCATTTCGCTTTTTACTGTATGAATATACAGATGTTAGCGTCGATGGCGGGCCGAGGCCATCCCGACCGGCGGGCGGGCCTGGCACCCCGGTGCAGCAGCGGCTGGCTCGCTACTGCAGCAGCGACTTGCGGAAAAAGATCTGCCGGCCGTTCCAGCGCGCGGACATGGCGCTGAACCCGAGCTGCGTGTAGATCGCGGTGGAGCCGGCGTTGTTTTCATTCGTGTCGAGGCAGACCGACGAACAGCCATGCGTGCTTGCGGCCCGCAGGGCAAATTCGATCAATGCCTTGCCGACGCCCATCTTCCGCGCCGAGGGATCGACGAAGAGGTCTTCTATCGAAGCCTCGGTTCCACACGCCCACATGGAGTAGCGAAAGCGCTGCAGCACGTAGCCGATGGGCGCACCGTCATTGGTGGCGATGTAGAACTGGGCGTCGGGCGCGGCGAGCAGCCGTGAAATGCTGTCCTCGAACTGCGCCTGTGTCGGGGTGGAGCGCTGCAGGTGGTTCCTGAAGGCGACGGCCATGTCGGCAATGGCCGTGGTGTCGGCCGGAGATGCGATCTGGATGTTCATGGAAGCCCTGCGAAAAGGGCAAAGGCCCTGGCGACGCATCGTACAGATCGCGTCGGGCCGTAGCTTTGTTCGTTCGCGCGGGGTGCGTTGGGCGCCGTTGTTGGGAGCGGGTGCGGGGTCCGTTCAGGGCGCGTGCGACTGACACCGGGTGCT
>NZ_QAJK01000068.1 GCF_003852515.1 Variovorax sp. KBW07
TCTACGCGAGCGTGTTCAGAGCGGTCGTTGATCGAGCGACACAAGCGCAGCGCCCTCGTGCGAGTGGCATCGGGTGCTTCCCGCAGCGAAATAAAGGAGGAGCGAAGCGGGGGACATTCGCGGAGGGAAGTACCCGGTGTCAGTCGCACGCGCCCTGAATGCACCCGCTCCCAAACAGCGCCAAGAACAGCAAGCGCACCACGCCGGGATTCCCGGCATTGCGCCAAACGGCAATCGCGTAAAAAATATTCGACTAGACACGACACCTCGTGTCGAAATGACCGGCGGCGGCCCGTCATTGGGGTGAGCGATATTGCTCAAGCCAGTTTTTCTTGACGGAGAGACACCATGCCCTACATGTTGATGTTCTATCAGCCCGCCGCCGAATTCGAACAACGCGACGATGCCTCGTCCCAGGCCTACCGCGCCAGCTGGATCGCCTATGCCGATGCCGTGCGACAGGCCGGCATCTCGCTCGGCGGCCACGGCCTCTTCCCGCCCATGACCGGCACCACCCTGCGCGTGCGCGGCGACAAGCGACAGGTACAAGATGGGCCCTTCGCCGACACCAAGGAACAACTCGGCGGCTACTTCGTCGTCGACGTGCCCGACCTCGATGCTGCGCTCGAATGGGCCGCGCGCGCACCCTGCGCCACCACCGGTGGCGTCGAAGTGCGCCCTGTCTTCGTGGCCACCGCCATGGCCAGCGCCACCCCGTGAGCGACCCGGCGGCTCACCAGGCCGCCGAACGGGCGGCCCGCGAATCGTACGGGCGGTTGCTGGCCATCCTGTCCGCGCGCACGCACGACATCGCGGCCTCGGAAGACGCCCTCTCAGACGCCTTTGCGCGCGCCCTCGAACGCTGGCCCGTCGATGGCATTCCCGACAAGCCCGATGCCTGGCTGCTCAGCGTGGCCAGGCACCGCAAGCTCGATGCCTGGCGCCACACCCGCGTGCAGGACAAGGCCACGCAGACGCTGTTGCTGCTGGCCGGCGAAGCGGACCAGGCCGATGCCGAAGGCGCGACCGTGCCCGACGAGCGGCTGCGGCTGCTCTTCGTGTGCGCGCACCCAGCCATCGACGCGCCGGCCCGCGCGCCGCTGATGCTCCAGACCGTGCTCGGGCTCGATGCGGCGCGCATGGCCGGTGCCTTCTTGACCGCGCCCTCCACGCTCGGCCAACGGCTGGTGCGCGCCAAGGCACGCATCCGCGCGGCCGGCATTCCTTTCGAATACCCGCAACCCCGCGACCTGCCGCAGCGCCTGCAGGATGTGCTCGACGGCATCTACGCCGCCTACGGCACGGGCTGGGAAGATGTCGACGGTGCCGACGCCTTGCCGCGCGGGCTGACCGCCGAGGCCATCGACCTGGGCCGCATCCTCTGCCACCTGATGCCCGACGAGCCCGAACCGCTGGGCCTGCTGGCGCTGATGCTGTTCTGCGAGAGCCGCACCGCGGCACGGCGCAGTGACACCGGCGCCTACGTGCCGCTCGACCAGCAAGACATCACGCGCTGGAACCACGAGCTGCTGGCGCAGGCCGAGCACCATCTGCGGCAGGCGTCCACCATGGGCGCCCTCGGCGCATACCAGCTGGAGGCGGCCATCCAGTCGGCGCATTGCGAGCGCCGCGCGGGCGCGCCGGTGCCGCCCGAAACGCTGGTGGCGCTGTACAACGGCCTGCTGGCGCTGCGCCCCAGCATCGGGGCGCAGGTCAGCCGTGCCTGCGCGCTGGCCAACGCGCGCGGACCGGACGTCGGCCTGCAGGCGCTCGACGCGATTCCCGCCGACGAAGTCACCAACTACCAGCCCTTCTGGGCCGCACGCGCGCACCTGCTGGCGGCCGGCGGCGTGCGTGCCGCCGCCCGGCAGGCCTACGACCGCGCGATCGGCCTGAGCGCCAATGCCGCGGTGCGCAGCTACCTGGGTGCGATGGCCCAGCGGCTTTGAGCCACCGGGCGCCTCGACAGGCGATTCAGCGGGCGTTGAAGGTGCGCGGAAACAGCGCCGCCTGCGAGCGGTCGCGCAGCCGGTAGCTCATGGCCGGCCGGCCCAGGCTGCCGGTGACCATGCCGGCCTCTTCCATGAATTCGCCGTCGAGCATGCGCTTGCGAAAGGCACTCTTGTCGATGTCGCGCCCCATCACCACCTCGTAGGCGTGCTGCAGCGCCGGCAACGTGAAAGGCTCTTCGAGCAGGAAGGCCGGCAGCGATGTGTATTCGACCTTGCTGCGCAGCCGGGCGATGGCCGCATCGAGCAGCTCGCCGTGGTCGAAGGCCAGCCGCTTGCGCGACGCGGCATCGACCTCGAACCACGCCACCTCCGCCGCGTTGGCGCCGCTGCGCAGTTGCTGCATCGCCTGCACCGGAATCAGCGCATAGAAGCAGTGCGTGGCCGACCAGCCGCGCGGGTCGCGTTGCGCCCCGCCCCAGCTGCCGAGCTGCTCGAGGTAAGGCGCTTCGACGCCAGTCTTTTCGCGCAGCTTGCGCAGCGCGCAGTCGAGCAGCGAGGCGTCTTCGTCGATGTTCACGAAGCCGCCCGGCAGCGCCCACTTGCCGGGGAACGGCTCGGCGCTGTCGGCGGGCCGGCGCACCAGCAGCACCTGCAAGGCATCGTCGAGCACGGTGAACATCACCACGTCGACCGTGACCAGCGGGCGGGGGAAAGTCAGAGGCGGAAATTTCGGCAGGGAATTTTTCACAGCAGGTGGCTTGACGCCGTTTTTATTAGTTGTACTATACAACCCCACATTAGTTGCACAGAGCAACCCACAACAAGAACAAGAATCTCAAGAAAACAAATGAACAACGCTGTCACACCCCTCCCCACCGAACTGCACCTGGCCCAGCGCGCACGCTGGCCGCAAAGCGGCCAGCACATCCTTGCGCACCACGACGCGGAAACGGTCGTCGTCTACCAGGCCTATCGCCCCGCCATCGGCGAGTGGGCGGTCCGGCACGGCCGCCTCGATGGCCCGGACTTCAGCCTTTCGCGCATGAGCTGGATCAAGCCCAACTTCCTCTGGATGATGTACCGCTCCGGTTGGGGCACGAAGGACGGCCAGGAAGTGACGTTGGCGCTGCGGCTGCGCCGCGCTTTTTTCGAACGCGTGGTTCGCGAGGCCGTGCCCTCGACCTTCGGCCCAGGCTATCCGAGCCGCGAGGCATGGCAGGCGGCGGTCGGCCAGTCGGAGGTGCGCCTGCAATGGGACCCTGACCATGCGCCGAGCGGCAACAAGCTGGAGCGCCGCGCGATCCAGCTGGGACTGCGCGGCCGCACACTCGCGGCCTTCGCGCACGAAGAATTGCTGGAGGTCATCGACATGCGTTCCTTCGTGGACGCCCAACGACCATTGGCGCAAGACGACAACCCGCAGCTGCAATTGCCGGTCGAGCGTCCGCTGGACATCGGCCCCTGAAGAAAAGAAAAAAATGACGACGCACACATCGACGACACCGCGCAGCACCAAGGACCTGCCCGCCTACTTCGCGCAGGGCCATCGCCCCGCGTACCTGCTGTTCTGGGGCCACCAGGCACCGAAGACCGGCGTGAACAAGAGCTGCTTCAGCCAGTGGTTCGAGGCCGGGTTCAGCGTGGACGGCATCAAGTACCGCACGGCGGAGCATTTCATGATGGCGGGCAAGGCGCGGCTGTTCGGCGACGCGGAAACCTGCGAGCGAATCATCGCGGCACGCACGCCGGCCGAAGCCAAGAAGCTGGGCCGCGAGATCCGCAACTTCGACGAAGCCGCCTGGGTGGCCGCGCGCCTGGACATCGTGACGCAAGGCAACATCGAGAAGTTTTCGCAGAACCCCGCGCTCGGCGCCTTCCTGCTGGGCACCGGCCACCAGGTGCTGGTGGAGGCCAGCCCGGTCGATGCCATCTGGGGCATCGGCCGCGCCGCCACCGACCCGGCCGCGCAAGACCCGCGCGAATGGCGTGGGCTCAACCTGCTGGGCTTCGCGCTGATGGCCGCGCGCGACGCGATCAGGCGGGCGCCATGAACACCGACCGCTACCGGGGCTGCCTGCTGGGCCTGGCCTGCGGCGACGCCGTGGGCACGACGGTCGAGTTCCGTTCGCGCGGCAGCTTCGCGCCGGTGACGGGCATGCAAGGCGGCGGCCCCTTCGAGCTGAACCCCGGCGAGTGGACCGACGACACCTCGATGGCGCTGTGTCTCGCGGCAAGCCTGATCCACTGCCGGGGCTTCAACGCCATCGACCAGATGAACCGCTACTGCAACTGGCGCAGCGTGGGCTACATGAGCAGCAACGGCCATTGCTTCGACATCGGCACCACGGTGTCGGCCGCACTCACCCGCTACCTGGCTTCGGGCGATCCGTTCGCGGGCAGCCCCGACCCGCGCAGCGCCGGCAACGGCGCGCTGATGCGGCTCGCGCCCGTGGCGATGTTCCATGCAGCCGATGCCGACGCCAGCGCCGCCTGGCAACAGGCCGGCGAAAGCACGCGCAACACGCACGGCGCGCTGGAGGCCATCGAATGTTCGCGGCTCTTTGCATTGCAGCTGTGCGCGGCGCTGCGGGGCGAGAGCAAGGCGGCGATTCTTTCGATCGCGCCACTGGAACCGCTGAGCGAGAAGGTGGCCGCACTGGCACGCGGCGATTACGCCGCCAAGCCGCGCGAGCGCATCAAGGGCTCGGGCTACTGCGTCGAGTCGCTCGAAGCGGCGCTCTGGTGCTTCGCGCACACCGACACCTTCGAGCAGGCGGTGCTGGCGGCCGTCAACCTGGGCGACGACGCCGACACCACCGCGGCCATCTGCGGCCAGCTGGCGGGCGCCTTCTATGGCGTGGACGCTATCCCCATCGCATGGCGCGAACAGCTGGTGATGCGCGGCGAGATCGAGCAGATGGCCGACCAGTTACTAGCCCTGGCCCTCGCGCACTGAACAGCGCAGCGCGCCGTCTTCGTCATTCCTGTGGCGCGGCGACCGGCTCGCCGACCCCGACGCGCCGTGCGTCGAGCTGGCTGCCGCCCTGCGACAGCGTGACGCCGACCACCGCATTGCCCTCGCCGCGCCGGAACAGGAACTGCGCACCGATGGTGGCCACGGCAAAGCGGTCGTTGCCGGTGGGCAGGAGCGCGTTGTAGCCGCGCCCGGTCTCGCGCACCAGCAGCTTGGCGCCCCGCACGGTAAAGCTCAGCGACTTGGTCTTGCTGACGCGGAACTCGCCCTTGTAGTCTTCCAGCCGCGCGGCATCGACCGGCACCTCGACCAGCGGCACCGGGTAGCGGCTCTTGCCGATGGCCAGGAACACGGCCTGCATGGGCGCGCGCGTGTTGCTGCTGAGCATGATCATGGCTTCGCCGGTGTCGGGCGCCAGCAGCCAGAGCGTGCGGTAGCCCTCGGTCACGCCTGCGTGGTAGTAGGTGCGGCGCGCGCCTTCGGTGCCGCGCACCATCACCGCATAGCCGATTTCCGCGCCCTCGTAGCGCGCCAGCGGCGTGAGCATGCGCGTGGCGGCCGGCCCGAGCGGACCGTTGGCGCCGGCCAGGATGGCGCGGCTGAAGGTCAGCATGTCGGCGGCGGTGGAACGCAGCGCGCTGGCCGGCGCGTAGGCCTGCATGTCGAGCAACTGCTGGCGGCGGTCGCCGGCAAAGGCCGGGGCCATGCGCGAGGCCTTGTCGCCCAGCGGGATCACGGTGTCGTTCATGCCCAGCGGTTCGGTGATGCGCGCGCGCACCAGCTCGCCCCACGAGGTGTTGTAGCGCTCGGCCAGCAGCAACCCGAGCAGGGCCATGCCGAAGTTGCTGTAGCTGCCCTCGCAAGGCGCGGCGGCGGCCGTGAGCTTGATGCGTGCAAGGGCGGCCCAGAACATCGGCTTGTCGAAGGTGCGGAACTGCTCGGCCAGCGCCGGCCCGCCGCCCACGCCATCGGCCATCACCGGCATGCAGCCGGTGTGCGTTGCCAGCTGGCGCAGCGTGACCGCGGCCACGGCGGGCGACAACCCCTCGACCTTGCCGGCCGACAGCTTGCCGACGGTGTCGTCGAGCTTCAGGTCGCCGCGCTCCACGGCCTGCGCAAGCAGCAGGCCGGTGAAGACCTTGGTGACGGAGCCGATCTCGAACATCGGCTGCTCCGCGCTGTTGGGCTCCAGCGGGCGCGGCGTCGAGGGCGGCTCGGGGTTGTAGGCGGCGCCATAGGCGGCCTTGCCGTTGCGCAGCACGCCGATGACCATCGTTCCCCTCTCGGCGCCGAGCGCGGCCTTGGCCAGCACCGCCGGATCGCTCGCCAGGGTCAGGGGCTGCAATTGCGCCGCCGCGTTGCCCGCAAGAAGTGCCACCAGCGGCAAGAGAACAAGCCAGGCCGCTAACCGGCGGCGGTGCGGCTGGTGCAGGTGGCGCACGTGGCACAGGGCGGGAGGCAGGAGCCGCATCGTCGGATTCCTCAGGCGTCATCGAAGAGGCGCCATCGTGCCACGGCAGGTGTAACACCGGGCGCGCCGTGACAATCGGGCCATGCGCGCATTGCTCACCACCTTCTCCTGGCAGGAACTCCGCCACCACCCCTGGCGCAACGCGGCGGCCGTGCTGGCGGTAATGCTGGGCGTGGCGCTGGCCTTCTCGGTGCAGCTCATCAACGCGTCGGCGCTCGACGAATTCTCCAGCGCGGTGCGCTCGGTGAACGGCCAGCCCGACCTCGACGTGCGCGCCGTGCAGGGCGGCTTCGACGAAGCCGTGTTCGCCCGGCTGGCACAGCACCCGCAGGTGACGCTCGCGAGCCCGGTGCTCGAATTCCAGGGCCTGGCGCTGGCCGGCGAACGGCAGGTGCCGATGCGCGTGATCGGCGTCGATGCGCTGGTGCTGCCGACCATCGCGCCCGCGCTCATGCCACAGCCGGCGGCCGGTGCAGACCGCTTCGCGCTGTTTGCGCCGGGCCATGTGTTCCTGAACGCCGCGGCGCGCAGCGTGCTGGGCCTGCCCGCCGAGGCCGAGGCCAATGCGCGCGCCGCGGAAACGGTGCAGCTGCGCAGCGGCGACGCATGGCGGCGGCTCGACGTGGCCGGCCATGTCGCGGCCGGCGGCACCGCGCTCGCGGTGATGGACATTGCCGCCGCGCAGGAGCTGTTCGGCCAGCTCGGCCAGCTCAGCCGCATCGACCTGCGGCTGGCGCCCGGCACCGACCGCGCGGCCTTCATCGCGTCGCTGCGGCAGTCGCCGGGCTGGCCCGCGGGCGTCCAGTTCGCCGAGCCGGGCGATGCGGCCGAGCGCGTGAGCAACCTGTCGCGCGCCTACCGCGTCAACCTCACGGTGCTGGCGCTGGTGGCCTTGTTCACGGGCGCCTTCCTGGTGTTCTCGGTGCTGGCACTGAGCGTGGCCAAGCGCGCGCAGCAGTTCGCGCTGCTCGGCGTGCTGGGCCTCACGCCACGCGAGCGGCTGCGGCTGGTGCTGGCCGAATCGCTGGTGTTGGGGTTGATCGGCAGCGCGGCCGGCCTTGCGCTCGGCACCGCGCTCGCGGCCTTTGCGCTGCGGGTGCTCGGCGGCGACCTGGGCGGCGGTTATTTCGAAGGCGTGGCGCCAAGGCTGCACTGGAGCACCGGCGCGGCGCTGCTGTACGGCGGCCTCGGCGTGCTGGCCGCGCTGGTCGGCGGCTGGTGGCCCGCGCGCGCGGCGCAGGCGCTGCCCGAAGCGCAGACGCTCAAGGGGCTGGGCGCCGCGCCCACGCAGGGCCAGAGCCACTGGCTGGCGCTGGGGCTGATCGCCATCAGCGTGGTGCTGGCCAACATCCCGGCCATCGGCGGCATTCCGGTGGCGGCCTACCTGTCGGTGGGCTGCCTGCTGGTGGGCGGCATCACCGCCCTGCCCTGGTTGATTGCCTTGCTGTACGACCGCGTGGCGCCGCTGTTCGCGCAGCGCGTGCTGCCGATGCTGGCCGTCGAGCGCGCGCGCCGCATGCGCGGCACGGCGGCCGTGGCCGTGAGCGGCGTGGTGGCCAGCCTGAGCCTGGCCGTCGCGCTGACGGCGATGGTCGCGAGCTTCCGCGATTCGGTCACGCACTGGCTCGACGTGGTGCTGCCGGCCGACCTGTACGTGCGCGCCACGTCGGGCGGGCGCGGCAGCAACACGGGCAACAGCAGCAGCACCGACACCGCGACCTTCACGCCGGCCTTCGTGCAGGCGCTGGCGCAATTGCCGGGCGTGGCGCGCACGGGCACGCTGCGCACGCAGTCGCTGCAGCTCGATGCATCGCGCCCCTCGGTGGCGCTGATCGCTCGCAGCCTCGAAGGCAGCGCGTCGCAATCGTTGCCGCTGGTGGGCACCGCGCTGCCGGTGCCCGAGGGGCAGATCGCCATCTACGTGAGCGAGCCGATGGTCGAGCTGTATGGCGCAAAGCCGGGAACGGCCTTCGCGCCGATGTCGGCCGCCATGGCAGCGGCCGTGTCGTCTAAAACGCCACCAGTGTTCTTCGTCGCGGGTGTCTGGCGCGACTACGCGCGGCAGTTCGGCGCCATCACCATGGATGCGCGCGACTTCGAGCGCATCACCGGCGAGCGCAACGTGAGCGACGTGGCGCTGTGGCTCGAAGCGGGGGCGTCCGAAGGCGCCGTGCAGACGGGCGTACGCGCGCTGGCGGCGCGGCAAGGCGGCGCCTCGCCGGAGTCGGTCGAGATTTCTTCGGTCGGGCAGATTCGCACGACCTCATTGCGCATCTTCGATCGCAGCTTTGCCGTGACCTACTGGCTGCAGGCGGTGGCCATTGCCATCGGCCTGTTCGGCATTGCCGCGAGCTTCAGCGCGCAGGTGCTGGCGCGGCGCAAGGAGTTCGGGCTGCTGGCCCACCTGGGCTTCACGCGGCGGCAGGTGCTGGCCGTGGTGGCCGGCGAAGGCGCGGCCTGGACGGCCATCGGCGCCGTGGCGGGGCTGGTGCTGGGACTGGCCGTGTCGGTCGTGCTGGTGAAGGTGGTGAACCCGCAGAGCTTTCACTGGAGCATGGACCTGCTGGTGCCGTGGGTGCGCTTGCTCGCGCTGTGCGGCGCGGTGGTGGTGGCCGGCACGGTGACGGCCTGGCTCGCGGGGCGGGCCGCGGCCGGCAAGGATGTCGTGCTGGCGGTGAAGGAAGACTGGTAAGCCATGTGCTTCACCGGGGCGAGGCCATGGCTGGTCCCGCCCCGGGAAAGAACGACTCACCTGCCGAGCATCACTTGCCCGGCGTCAGCTGGATCCGCTCCACGGTTTCCTTCTCGACGGCCGAACGGCTGTAGACCAGCGGCACGTACTTGCCTTCGAGCCACAGCGGCGCCAGGTCGCGGTAGTTGGGGCTATCGGGATTGCCCGACTGGCCCGGCGTGTTGATGACCCGCGATGCGTCCCAGTTGCCCACGTCGAGCACCATTCGGAACGAAGCGCCCGAGGTCAACTTGTAGTCGGCCGGCCGGTAGGTGGCCGCCATCGGCGTGAAGGAAGAGCCCGACATGGGCCAGTCGCCCACGTCGAGCTTCTTGCGCGTGGCCGCATCGACCACGCCGCCCAGCGGATGCCGGAACTCCGCGCGATGCAAAGCACCCCACTTCCACGCCGCCGGGTCGGTCCCCAGCTTGGCGGAAAGCTCCTGCATGGCCGGCGGCAACGTCTTCAGCAGCAAGGCATCGCGCTGCTC
This sequence comes from Variovorax sp. KBW07, assembly GCF_003852515.1. GTDB lineage: Bacteria > Pseudomonadota > Gammaproteobacteria > Burkholderiales > Burkholderiaceae_C > Variovorax. The sequence continues at coordinate 9,619 of NZ_QAJK01000068.1, forward strand.
GTTGGTCACCCATCCGAATGGGTTTTCCAGCAGCAGCACCATGCGCGTGTTGTCGCCGGGCGCGGCCAGTGCGGCACCGGCATCGCCCGCGCCCGCCTTCAGCACGGCCGCGCGCAGGAACTTGCTGCTCCACACTTCGTACAGCGCGGCGGCCGCGCTGTCGCGGTCCATGGCGCCGTCCCAGCCTTGCAGCAGGCGCAGCGCCGCCGCGGTTTGCGCGTCGTCGCTGCGCAGGCCGGCCAGCAGCTTCAGCAGCCGCTGCGCCGGCGTCGCGACGATGTCGTTCTGCATGCGCTCCGAGTCTTCGACGGAGAAGCGCGAGCCCGCCGCCACCTTGGCCGCGAACAGCTCCTTGAGCCGGCGCGCGCGGGCCGCGTCGCTCCACTCGTAGCCCACGCCCTTCTTTGCCGCGGGATGGTCTGGCGGAATGTTGTTTTCGTTGGCAGTCACGACGTAGCCGCGCGCGGGGTTGAACTCCGAAGGCAGCTCGTCGCCATTGCGAAAGCCCGACCACTCGTAGCGCCCGTCGCCCGGCACGGGCATGAGCCCGTCCCAGTTGGGGCGGATCGGCGTGAGCCCGCCGGGAATCCAGCCGACGTTGCCGCTGGTGTCCGCGTAGACCTGGTTCTCGCCCGGCGCGCCCCAGCGGTTCATGGCCGCGCGGAACTGGTCCCAGTTGCGTGCGCGCATGTAGTCCATCGAACCGAAGTACGGCGCCATGCCGGGCTCCAGCCACGCGGCACGCAAGGCATACGCGCGGCGCTTGCCGGGCTCGGACAGCAGCACGGGGCCATGGCGCGTGAAAGTGTTGACCACCTCGCGCTGCGTGCTCTCGCCCCTGACGGCAATGCGCTCGGTGACGCGCGTCATCGGCTCCCAGCGGCCCTGGTAGCGGTACTCGTCGGGGTTGCGCGGGTTGAGCTGGTACACGTACAGGTCTTCCTGGTCCATGTAGAAGCGCGTGAGGCCGAAGGCGATGGTGCCGTTGTGGCCGATGGACAGGCCGGGCAGGAAGGGCTCGCCCGCGCCGATGGCGTCCATGCCCGGCGCGCTCAGGTGCGTCATGTAGCGCAGGCTCGGCGCGCTGTGGGCGCGGTGCGGGTCGTTGGCCAGGATGGGCCGGCCGGTGGACGTGAGCTTCGGCGAAATGACCCAGTTGTTGCTGCCATAGGCGCTGGTCGGGTCGCCCTGCGCGGCCTGCTGTTGCTCCGCCTGTTCCTGTGCCGCCCTGGCCGCTGCCGATTCGGCGCTGCCGGGCAGCAAGGCGACCGGCGTGGAGGCCGCGCCGGTGTTCAGGCCCACCCGCGTGTTGGTCTTGGTGAACTGCGGCGACTCGGTGGCCCGCATGTAGGCGGTGCGCAGTTCGGCCGCCGGAATGTTGCAGGGGTCGAGCCCCGGCGGCACGCGCGGCGTGACCGGTGGATCGAGCTCGCGGCGCAGCCAGTCGGCCTTGATGCCGGCGCCGCCCGCGCAGAAGGCCTTGGCACGCTCGATCTCCGAAGTGAAGTTGAGCGTGAGCCCGTGGTGCCGGATGCGCACCACGTCTTCGGGCGACCACGTGGCCGGCTGGTAGTTCAGCAGCGCGAACTCGGGCGGCAGCAGCGCAGGCTGTGCGCGCACCTGCGCCACATAGGCATTGACGCCGGCCGTGAAGGCCTCGGCCACGCGCTTGGCGTCGGAGCCGTAGGCCAGCCATTCGCGGTACATGTCGCCGCGATAGAGCACGGCGCGCGCGGCGCGGTCGCTCTCTACCCACGCGGGTCCGAAGTCCTTCGCCATTTCGCCGAGACCGCGCTTGCGCCACAGGTCCATCTGCCAGAGCCGGTCGCGCGCGGCAATGAAGCCCTGCGCCACGAAGGCGTCGTAGAGCGTGCCCGCATAAAGGTGCGGCACGCCCCAGCGGTCGACCAGCACTTCGGCCGGCTTCTCCAGGCCCGGCACCGCGAAGGATGAAGAGGGGCGCTGCGGCGTCCCCGTGTCGGGAGGCCCCGACGATGCGCAGCCGGTGAGCGCGAGGACCGCGAACGTTACGGCGCCGATGGAATGCCTTTGACTTAACGAGCGCCGCGATGCGGGGCGCAGGTTGCTTCTTTTCATGTGTCTCGTCTCCTGCCTGTTAGTGGCAGCGCACAGTATCCCGATTTACGTGCCTCGCGGGGGGTGCTGGCGTTACAAGGCATGACTTGTAGACTGGGCGCCATGCAGCAGCAAACCCTTTCTTCTACTTCGCCTTCTTCGTCTTCCTTGTCTTCTTCCTTGTGCAGCGGCTGGCTCGGCGGCGCCATCCGACGCATCGAGGCCGATTACCAGCGCAGCGCCGACACGCACCTGATTCCGCTGCCCATGCCCGCGCTGGCCGCGCAGGGCATCGACCTGTACCTGAAGGACGAATCGACGCACCCGACCGGCAGCCTGAAGCACCGACTCGCGCGCTCGCTCTTCCTGTACGCCCTGTGCAACGGCTGGGTGCGCGAAGGCACGACCATCGTCGAAGCCTCGAGCGGCTCCACCGCGGTGAGCGAGGCCTACTTCGCGCGGCTGCTCGGCCTGCCCTTCATCGCGGTGATGCCGCGCACCACCTCGCCCGAGAAGATCGCGCAGATCGCCTTCTACGGCGCGAGCTGCCACTTCGTCGACCATGCGGCGCAGGTGTACGAAGAAGCCCGCGCACTGGCCGAGCGCACCGGCGGCCACTACATGGACCAGTTCACGTATGCAGAGCGCGCCACCGACTGGCGCGGCAACAACAACATTGCCGAGAGCATGTTCCAGCAGATGGCGCGCGAGCGGCATCCGGTGCCCAAGTGGATCGTGGTGGGCGCGGGCACCGGCGGCACCAGCGCCACCATCGGCCGCTACCTTCGCTTTCGCTGCCACGACACGCAGGTGTGCGTGCCCGACCCCGAAGGCTCGGTGTTCTCGGCCTACCACCGCACCGGCGACGCCTCGCTGACGGCCGTGGGCTCGCGCATCGAAGGCATCGGCCGGCCGCGCGTGGAACCCAGCTTCATCCGCACGCTGGTCGACCGCATGATTGAAGTGCCGAACCTCGATTCGGTGGCCGCCATGCATGCGCTGTCGACGCTGCTGGGCCGCAAGGTCGGTCCGTCGACCGGCACCAACTTCATCGGCATGCTGGCCGTGGCGCAGGAGATGCGCGCGGCCGGCCAGCGGGGCTCGATTCTTTCGCTGCTGTGCGATGCCGGCGAGCGCTACCTGCCGAGCTATCACGATGCGGCCTGGGTGAAGAACACCTTCGGCGACATCGGCCCGGCGCAGCAGCGCATCGACGCGCTGGTGGCGGGCTGATCGACGATGTCGATGATGTGGACGATGGGAGCGGCGCCCTTCGCACCGTCGCGACGCGGCCTGTTGCTGGCGGCGCTGTGTGCGGCCGCACCGGGCATGGCGTGGGCCCTGCCTGCGCGCACGCTGCAGTTTCCGCGCGACTTCGGCAGCCACCCCGACCTGCACACCGAGTGGTGGTACATCACCGGCCACGCCAGGACGGCGGCCGGGCGCGAGTTCGGCTTCCAGGTCACCTTCTTCCGCTCGCGCGTCGAGGCCACGCAGAACATGCGCTCGGCCTTCGCGGCCAAGAACCTGGTGTTTGCGCACGCCGCCGTCACTGATCTCGAAGGACGCGTGCTGCTGCATGACCAGCGCATCGCGCGCGCGGGCTTCGGTGTGGCATCGGCCAGCGACGCAGACACCGACGTGCGCATCCGCGACTGGTCGCTGGCGCGCCAGAAGGACGGCAGCTATGCGGCGCGCATTCCCGCCGGCGAATTCACGCTCGACCTGCGCTTCACGCCGACGCAGCCGGTGCTGCTGCAAGGCAACGCCGGCCTGTCGCGCAAGGGGCCTGAAGAAGCGCAGGCCAGCTACTACTACAGCGAGCCGCAGCTGAAGGTGCAAGGCAAGCTGGCGCTCACGGGGCAGGCTTTCGAGGTCGATGGTGGGGCATGGCTCGACCACGAGTGGAGCGAGGCGTTGATGCACCCGGAGGCGGTGGGCTGGGACTGGATCGGCATGAATCTGGACGACGGCAGTGCGCTCACGGCTTTTCACCTGCGGCGCGCCGATGGCAGCGGGCTGTGGGCCGGCGGCTCGTTCCGTCCACGCGACGGCGTGGCGCGCATCTTCAAGAACGACGAAGTGCGCTTCGAGCGCATCAACGCATGGACGAGCCCGCGCACGCAGGCGAAGTACCCGACGCAGTGGCGCGTGCAAACGCCATCAGGAAATTTCGTGGTGCGCGCGCTGCTGGATGACCAGGAGCTGGACAGCCGTGGCTCGACGGGCGGTGTGTACTGGGAAGGGTTGAGCGAACTGCTCGATGCCCAGGGCCGCCGCGTGGGCAGTGGCTACCTGGAGATGACCGGCTACGCTGCGCCGCTGCGGCTTTAGCCGTCGCGTAAAGCCTGACAACCGTCGGCGACTTCCGGGCGTTGGCAGGCTGTAAACCCACGATTTTTTCAAAAAAACGGAGGATCCATGAAGATTCGACTCGCCGCGCTCGGCATGGCCAGCGCTTTTGCATTGCTGGCCACGCCCCTTGGCGCGAACGCACAGGTCTCGGTGAACATCAACGTTCCCGGGTTGGTGATGGTGGCACCGCCGCCGCCACGCTACGAACCACCACCGCCACCGCGCGGCGGTTATGTCTGGGTGCCGGGCCGCTGGGCCTGGGACGGCCGCGCCTACGCATGGCGACGCGGTGGCTGGCAGCCCGCACGATCGGGCTATGCGTATGCCCCGGGCCGCTGGGTCGAAGACCGTGGAGGCTGGCGCTGGACCGAAGGCGACTGGCGTCGCCACGAAGCCCGTCGCCGCGACCGGGAGTGGGACGACGACCATCGGCGGCACGACCGCGACGATCGCCGTCGCGGCCATGGCCACGGGCATGACAGGGACCACGGGCGCGATTTCTGCCCACCGGGGCAGGCGAAGAAGGGCAACTGCTGACGCTGGGAATCTGGCTGGGACTCGGGGACCGTCACTGCGGTTGCCGGTCCTGGCTTGCGTTCGGGGCGCGTGCGTTCTGGGGGCTGCTGTTTGGGAGCGGGTGCGGGGTCATTCTTGGCTTGTGCGACTGACACC
>NZ_QAJK01000069.1:0-1017 GCF_003852515.1 Variovorax sp. KBW07
GTACGGCGCATCGGCCTGCACGTACACGCGCTTCACGCGGCCGCGGTCGATGAAGTCGTTCACGTAGCTGCCGCCCCAGGCAATGCCCAGCGTGGTGTTCACGTCGTCCAGCGACAGCCGCAACGCCGAAGCCTTCAGCTGGTCGATGTCGACCTGCAGCTGCGGCGTACCGGCCACGCTGTTGGCGCGCACCGACTGCAGGCGCTTGTCCTTGTTGGCCTCGCGCACCAGGCGTTCGCGCGCCTGCACCAGCCGCTCGGCGCCCATGCCCGAGGTGTCCTGCAGCCAGAACTCGAAGCCGTTCGATTCGCCCAGCCCTTCGATGGGCGGCGGCACCATGCCGTACACCTCGGCATCGCGCTGCTGCTTCGACAGCGCCGCGCTGGCGCGCTCGACGATGGCGTGCGCGCGCTTGTCGGCGCTGGCGCGTTCGGACCAGTCTTTCAGCGAGACGAAGGCCATGCCCATGTTCTGCCCCGAGCCGCTGTAGCTCCAGCCGGTGAGCGTGAAGATGGTGTCGGTGGTGTCTTTCTCGGTTTCGAGAAAGTGCTTTTCCACCGCGCGGTTCACCTCGTCGGTGCGGCCCGAGGTGGCGCCGGCCGGCAGCGTCAGCGCGACCATCACGCTGCCCTGGTCTTCTTCCGGCAAAAAGCCGCCGGGCAGGCTGACGTACAGCAGGCCCATGCCGGCCACGATGGCGACATACACCGCCGTGAAGCGCAGCGGCTTGCGCAGGATGCGGCCCAGCACGCTCACGTAGCGGCCTTGCGCGGCGTCGAAGCGGCGGTTGAATGCACCCAGGAACCCGCGCGTGCGCGGCGGCACGCCGGGCTTCAGGAAGCGCGCGCACAGCGCGGGAATGAGCACGATGGCCACCACCACCGACAGCGCCATCGACGCGATGATGGTCACCGAGAACTGCCGATAGATCACGCCCACCGAGCCGCCGAAGAAGGTCATGGGCAGGAACACCGCCGACACCACCACCGCGATGCCCACCAGCGCGCCGGTGATCTC
>NZ_QAJK01000069.1:1121-13034 GCF_003852515.1 Variovorax sp. KBW07
GCCCAGCAGCACCACCGGCACGGTAATGGCCGGGATGACCGTGGCGCGCCAGTTCTGCAAGAAGAGGAACATCACGACCACCACCAGCGCGATGGCTTCGAGCAGCGTCTTGATGACCGACTTGATCGAGATCTTGACGAAGCGCGTGGTGTCTTCCGCGTAGGCCACGCGCAGGCCGGCGGGCAGCGAGCGCTCGAGCTCGGCAATGCGCGCCTTCACCGCGTTGGCGGTGGTCAGCGCATTGGCGCCGGGCGCCAGCATGACGGCCGAGCCGGCGGCCGGGTGGCCGTTCAGGCGCGTGGTTTCGGCATACGACTCGCTGCCGATTTCCACCCGCGCCACGTCGCCCAGCCGCACCACGGCGCCGTCGGCCTGCGTCTTGAGCACGATGCCCCTGAACTGCTCGGGCGTCTGCAGGCGCGAGAGCGCGGTGACCGTGGCGTTCAGGTGCTGCGTGGGCGCCGAAGGGCGCGCGCCGATTTCGCCGACCGACACCTGCGTGTTCTGCGCGGCAATGGCGGCGGTGACGTCGGACGGCATCAGCTGGTAGCTGGCCAGCCGGTGCGGATCGAGCCAGATGCGCATGGCATACGCCGCGCCGAAGGCCTGCACCGAGCCCACGCCGTCGACGCGGCTGATGGGGTCGCGCAGGTTGCTGGCCATCCAGTCGGAGATGTCGGTGTCGGTGCGCTGGTCGGTCTCGTCGTAGAGCGCCACGATCAGCAGGAAGTTGTTCTGCGACTTGGCGACCGTGATGCCCTGCTGCTGCACCGCCTGCGGCAGGCGGCTGGTGGCCTGGCTGACCTTGTTCTGCACTTGCACCTGGGCGGTGTCGGGGTTGATGCCCTGGCGGAAGGTGACGCTGATCTCGGCGTAGCCGGCCGAGCTGCTGGTCGACTTGAAATACATCAGGCCGTCGATGCCCTTGAGCTGTTGCTCGAGCACCTGCGTCACGCTGTTCTCGACCGCCTGCGCCGAGGCGCCGGGGTAGTTGGCGGACACCACCACGGTGGGCGGCGCGATGTCCGGGTACTGCGACACCGGCAGCGTGCGAATGGCCACGCCGCCGGCCAGCATGATGAGGATGGCAATGACCCAGGCGAAGACGGGCCGCTGGATGAAGAAATTGGCGATCACGGGATGTTGTCGGTTCTGGTCAATCGGCCGGGGAAGGCGTCGCGGCGGCGGGCGATGCGCCCGCCGTGGACACCGGCACCGGCTTCACTTTTTCGCCGGGGTGCGCGCGCTGCAGGCCGTCCACCACCAGGCGGTCGCCTTCGCGCAGGCCCTTGGTCACGACCCAGTGCTCGCCCTCGGCGCTGCGCACTTCGAGCGGACGCAGCTCGACCTTGTCGCCGGCACCCACCACCAGCGCGGTCGGCTCGCCCTTTTCGTTGCGGGCCACGCCGCGCTGCGGCGCAAGAATCGCCTGGCGCTCGACGCCGGACTCGACCTGCGCGCGCACGTACATGCCAGGCAGCAGCAGCCCTTGCGGGTTCGGAAACTCCGCGCGCAGCGTGACCGAGCCGGTGGCCGCATCGACGCCCACTTCAGAAAACTTCAGCGTGCCGGCATGCGGGTAGGGCAGGCCGTCTTCCATGCGCAGGCCGACCTTGGTGCTGGCCGGCGCCATGTCGCCCGAGATGAAGCGGCGCTTGAGCTTGGTCAGCTCCAGGCTCGACTGCACCACGTCGACGTAGATCGGGTCGAGCCGCTGGATCGTGGCCAGTGCCATGGCCTGGCCCGGTGCCACCAGTGCGCCTTCGGTCACGCCCGAGCGGCCGATGCGTCCGGCGATGGGCGCGGTGATCCGCGTGAAGTCGAGGTTGATGCGCGCCGCCTTCACGGCCGCCTGCGCGGCCTTCACGCCGGCTTGCGCCTGCACCAGCGCGGCCTGCGCTTCTTCGTGCTCCTGCCTGCTCACGGCATTGGCCTTGACCAGTTCGCCGAAGCGCTCGGCCTTGCCGCGCAGGCTGGCAATGGTGGCCTGCGAAGTGGCCAGCGTGGCTTGCGCCTGCTCGTGCGCGGCCTCGAACGGGCCGGGCTCGATCTCATACAGCACCTGGCCCGCGCGGACCATGCTGCCTTCTTCGAACAGCCGCTTGCGCACGATGCCGTTGACCTGCGGCCGCACTTCGGAAACGCGGTAGGCGGCCGTGCGGCCCGAGAGCTCGGTGTGCACGGCCACGTCGCTGGCGTGCAGGGCCACCACGCCGACTTCGGGCGNNTGCGGCGAGCGCGAGCAGGGAAACCGGAAGCAGAAGCTTGAAAAAAGAGGAGGTCATGGCCATCGGAAATCGCGGTGTCGCGCGCGCAAGGAGTGCGCAGAGCGCAGGGCGCGCGAAGAGAGCGAGAAATTGCCCGGTTCGCGCGCGCGCACCTGTGTGGTGCATTGTGCCGTTTGTGTTGCGTTGCAACATGAAGGAATCCTGTGAATCCTGGGGTCGCCACAGGAAATGCCGCAGCGACCGACAACGAAAAAAGGCCCATGCAGGCGCCAGCTCGCCACCACGTCGATCCGTGGCGGAAGCTGGCTGCATGGGCCGCGAAAGCGGTCGGTCTGTGGCTGGCTGCGGTTGCCGTCCCCGCGCGGGGTACGGCAGTAGCGGCCGAGCTTAACTCGCGCTTTGCTGGTGGCGTCGGCCCAGTGCGAACACCGAGTTGGGCGCGTCGACAACGAAGGGCTTGCGCACCGCGGGCTGGCCGGCCGGCGTACGCCGGGTGTCCTGCCGCGCCGCGGGTTGCACGCCCTTGGCCTTCTGCTCGTCGACCAGGCTCTGCAGCGAGATCGACTTGAGGAACTCGACCGCGCGAAGATTCACGGTGGCCCAGAGCTCGTCGATTTCGCAGCGGCCGGCATCGCCGGGTGCGCCGTTGTCGCGTCGCCGCGTGGACTCGGTGTCGTGTTCCTCGATCGAGAGGACGATGTCCGCCACGGAAATGTCCGCTGCCTTGCGGCTGAGCGAATAGCCGCCGCCCGGACCGCGGGTCGATTCGACCAGCTCGTTGCGGCGCAGCTTGCCGAACAGCAGTTCCAGGTACGACAGCGAGACCCGCTGGCGAAGGCTGATCGAGGCCAGCGTGACGGGGCCCGAGCGGCCGTGCAGTGCGATGTCGATCATCGCGGTGACCGCGAAGCGGCCCTTTGTGGTGAGGCGCATGTCAGTTCTCCTTTTCCGGGGATTACTCGTCGCGGCCGCCGGCGATGCCCAGCAGGGCCAGCAGCGACTGGAAGACGTTGTAGATGCTGAGGTACACGCCCAGCGTGGCAGAGATGTAGTTGGTCTCCAGGCCGTCCTTCACGCGCTTGAGGTCGTGCAGGATGAAGGCCGAGAAGATGCCGATGGCGGCAACCGACAGCGTCATCATCAGCGCGCTCGACTTGATGAAGAAGTTGGCGATGCCCGCCACCAGCAGCAGGATGGCGCCGATGAAGAGCCACTTGCCCATGGCCGACAGGTCGCGCTTGATGACCGACGACAGCGAGGCCATGCCCAGGAAGATCGCGCCGGTGCCGGCAAACGCCGTCATCACCAGGCTGGCGCCGTTGGCCAGGCCGAGCACGGAGCCGACCAGGCGCGACAGCATCAGGCCCNNTGAAGCCGAAGGCGCCGCCCAGGAACACCATCAGGCCGATGCCTGGCGACATGGCGCGCGAGAAGCCGGTGGCAACGCCGATCCAGGCGCCGAGCACGGTGGGCACCATCGACAGCGCGAGCAGCCAGTAGGTGTTGCGCAGCACGCGGTTGCGTTCCTGCACCGAGGCAACCGGCATATCGAAGCCGGGGTGGTAAGAGGTCGGGCTGTTGTTCATTCTTGATTTCCTTGAGAGCCTTGAAAGCTGTGTGAGGGGGCCTGCGCCGGCTGGACGGACTGGACGCGCAATGCAACGTGCAGCGGGCGTACGGCCGGAAGGGAAGCGGTGGTGCTTGCGATGCGGGTGTGCCGGAGGGCCGGCAGGCCGTATCGGAGGGGGCGGGCGCCGCGGGGGCGGCACCCGGTCGCGCAAGGCCCTGGGGCCTAGGCGACGAAGGTGGCGAGCCGGGGAGGCCGCTTGGGCCGCTCCAGGAGCGGCGAGATGGTGGTGGTCAGGCCGAGTTTCGGCAGCGGTTCCGTCAGACGCTGCGGCAGGCGCGCGTCGTTGCGGGCATCGACCAGCTCGGCGTGTTCCGAGCCTGCTTCGTCGTGTGCGGGGGCATCGTCCGGTGCCGGCTTGCCGGCGGCGTCGCCGGCGGTTGCATCGGCGAAGGAAACGCTGGTAACCAGCGTCTGCTCGGCCGGGCCGACCAGGCTGATGGCCGTGTCGCCATGCGCATGGCCGGCACCGATCAGGTTGTGGGCAAGCACGGCAAAGCCGTAGCAGGACAACATGATGGCAAGGACAGTAGCGGCAAACCAGCGGGACATGAAGGGGTAATTTTACCCGCCGCCGGCCGACCCGGCCCAAAGACGGCGCTTTCTCCGACCGGGGCGCACGGATGTTCCGCTTCGCAGCCCCCTGGCGGCTTCTTGTTACACGGCCGGGGGCTCGGTGCCTTCCGGCCGCAGCCACTCGCGTGCATGGCCGCGCAGCGCGTCGATCTGCAGCCAGATCAACCCCAGCTCGGTGTGGAAGGTGCGCGCTTGCGGATCGGGCTCGCCGCTCGCGGCCGCCGCTTGCGCCAGCGCGCTGCGCGCTGCCAGTTCGGCGGCGGTGTCTCGCGGGCCATCGACCGAACCGCTTTCCAGCCCGGCCGCCAGCGCATCCAGCGCCTCGATCGCGCCTTCGGCCGCGGTGCGCAAGACCGCCATCTGCGCCGAATCGGGCAGCGCGGCACGGTGCGCGCCCAGCGCCGACAGGTAGCTCAGCAGCGTGTGCGAGCGGATAAGAAAGCGCAGCGCCACGCCGGCGCGCGGCCGCACGTAGCCCGGCTCGCGAAACATGTCGGACACGGCGGTCGACAGCGCCGCGTCGGCGTTGTGGTCGTTGCGCCGCGCCAGCCGGTAGTCGAGGTGGTCGCGTGCGCCCGTGCGGTACTGCGCGACGATCTGCCGCAGGTAGTTCGCATGGCCGCGCAGCGCGGTGGCCGCCAGCTCGTTGATGCGGCGCGCCTGCCAGTGCGGCAGCACCAGCAGCACCGCCAGCCCGGCAATCGCGCTGCCGATGGCGGTATCGACCAGCCGCGGCACCAGCAGCACGCCGCTGTCGCCGACCTGGTTGAAGCACATCAGCACCAGCAGCGTCATCGAGGCCGTGGCCAGCAGGTAGCGCGTGGCGCGCGTCGCGAAGAACAGCACGCCGGCCGCCACCGCGATGACCGACTGCACCAGCGGCTGCGGAAACAGCTGCAGCAGCGCCCAGCCCGCCACCACGCCCAGCGCCGTGCCGGCAATGCGCTGGCCCATGCGCGAGATGGTGTCGCCATAGGTCTGCTGGCACACGAACAGCGTGGTCAGCAGGATCCAGTAGCCCTGCGCGGGGTGAATCAACCGCATCACGCCGTAGCCCGCCACCAGCGCGATCGACAACCGCAGTGCATGCCGGAACAAAGGCGAGCGCGGCGTGAGTTGCCGCCGCACGCGCTCGACCGCATCGCGCCACGAGCGCGGCGAGCGGTCGAACAGGCCCATCTCCGTGCGGCCGGCGCGTGCCGACGGCTGGCTTGCGCCCGTGAGCTGCCCATCGAGCTGCGCCAGGTTGCGCGCCAGTGCCTCGACCGAGCCCAACAGCATCAGCCGCTCGGGCGATTGGGCACGGGCGCGCTCGTGCGCAATGGCGCTGCGCAGGTCGGCCAGCGCCTGGACCGTCTCGGTGCCCACCTCGAAAGGCTCGCGCCGTTCGATCGATGCCGCCAGCCTTTGGCAGGCCAGGCCCTGCAGGCCCAGCACGCGCTGGCAGCGGTACAGCAGGTCGCTGTGGAAGAAGGCGTCGGCCAGCGCGTTGTAGTCGTCGTGCGAAGAGCTGGCGCGCTCGTGCACGTCTTGCGCAATGAGGTACAGCCCCCGGTAGCGCGAGATGCGCCCTGTCGGCGCGCGTGCGCCGATGCGGCGAAAGATGCTTTCCTTGGCCGCGTTCAGCTCGGTTACCACCTCGGCATTGAGCTGCGCCAGCGACAGCCGCTTGCTTTCGATGTCGACACCGCGCAGCGGCTCGAACAGCGACGCCTTGAAGCGCACGAAGTTGCCCAGCACCGTGAACAGCGTGACCAGCCGCGCCTGCACCGGCTGCGCCGGAAAGGCCGCGCACCAGAGCACCGAGAACACGCCGTACCAGGCCGCGCCCGCCAGCAACAGCAGCGGCTCGCGCCCACGGCTGGCCGCCGCGTCGATGCCGTGCGACGCCATGTTCTCGATGCCCAGCGTGGCGTACATGCCCAGGATCAGCGTGGCATAGGCAATGGCCTTGTAGCGCGCTTCGACCGCGCCCAGCATCGTGAGGCTGAAGGCCGCCAGCGCCAGGCCGGTGATGAACAGCAGCGGCAGCCCGAACAGCGCCTCGACCGCGAACGCCGTGGCGGCAAAGCAGGCCAGCGTGACGACCTGCGCCCGAAAGCGCCCGCGCCAGCTGTCGTCGGTTTCGGCGAGCGCGCTGGCAATGGCGCCAAGGAACAGCGGGATCACCGCGTCGGCGTGGCCGGTGTAGCCGCACACCGCCATCAGGCTGCCGAGGGTGAGAAGAATGCGCAGCGGCTGCGCGCGGGAGGCAAAGGACCGCAGCCGCTGGCGCAGCGCGTCGGGAGACAGGGGAAGCATGGTGCGATCTTGCACGATGCATGCCACGCGGACGAGGCGGCAGTGGCCGCCTCCTTGCTGGCGGCTGGCGGCTGGCGGTATGTGGGCCGGCCTGGCCCGGCCAGCGCGTCAGGCGATCATCGACTCCAGGTCCGCCGCCAGCTCGCGCGGCGCCGGCATTTCCTGCACGATGTCTTCGGTGATGCCGATCGCCATCGCCGACTGGCTCGGCCAGAAGCCGCCGATGCTGCTCAGGTCCACGCCCTGGCGTTCCAGCGCCACGCGCCACACCGCCAGATGAAGAACGCTGCCCAGGGGATCGACACGTTCCGCCTTCGCCGGATTCACGAAGCTGGCCAGCGCACCGACCAGGTCGGAAGCGAAATCCCAGCGCTGCGCCAGCGATGCGCTCACGTCGCCATAGTGGTAGCCGAACTCGACCAGCTCGAGTTGCGCGCGCCCCAGCGCCTCGAACGGGTGGACGGCATTCAGCGCGGCCATGCGCTCGGGCATGGCCTGCGCCATGAGCAGGTGGCCAATGCCATGCATGCTGCCCGCGGTGAACGCCAGGTTCGGGTCGACGCGCAGCGTCTTCGACGCCAGGTACCGCGAGACCGACGCCACGCGCAGGCTGTGCGCCCAGAAGCTCGGAAGGTTGACGCCCTCCACTTTGCGGAAAGCGCCCGACAGGCCCGAGCTCACCACGAACGACCGGATGGCCGAGAGGCCGAGCATCAGGATCGCGCCCTGGATCGAGGAAATCTTGCGCCGGAGCCCGAAGAACGGCGAGTTGACCATCTGCAGCACCTTGGCCGCCAGCACCTGGTCGAGCTCGATGCGGTGTGCGATGGCCGCAAAGGGCACGTCGTCGTCGCGCAGCATCTGCATCAGGTCGGCCACCACCTTCGGGACGGTGGGGAGCGACTCGTCATTGGCAAAGAGTTCGTCGAGTGTCATGGCGCTGGAGGTATTGTTGTATTGCCTTCGTACGCAAAAGATTTTCCCTCAGAGCGCGGTCCAGCGAACCCCCGATTCGTGGGGGGCCGCAATTTCTACGGATTCCCGTGGGGCTGATAGGCTCGCGGCGGCATTGCGCCCCCACCCCGAACGAAGGAGTCTCCGCCCATGACTTGGTCACTGTTCTACCGCTTCGACGACGAGGTGCCCACCCACTTCCATGAACTGCGCCAGTTCGGCAGTTCGCTGTGGGCCGCGAGCGGCAGGGCGAAAACCATGGGGCACTCCACGGTCGCCGCGTTCGCCAGCCCCCAGGCCGCGAAGGAAGCGCTCGCACAACGTGCCGGCGAGATCGAGGCCCAGGGCTACCGGCTGGTGCGCCAGGGCACGCACGACCCCGCCCGCATCGACTTTCCCCTGCTCACCACCGAGATTCGCGAAGGCGCCCGCCGCGCCTTCCAGGCCATCCGCGAGGCCCACCCCGGCGAGACGGTTCGTCTCTTCTCGCTGGGCAGCGACGATGGCGCGATGACCATCGTCCACGCCGCCGGCAGTCTCGCGCTGGGCGCGCCGGGCGACATGGCCGATGAAAGCGACGTCTGGTGCTCCGCCGAGTGGCCGTACACGGAGGGCGGCGAGTTCCTCGACATTGCCTACCGCATGATCCTGCCCTGCCACCGCGACGACCTGCCTTGCGAGGTCGAGTTCGACGTCTTGCATGCCGGCCTTTTCGAGGCCTGCATCGCCGCGATGGAGCAACTCGACCGCGAAGGTTTCTTCGGCGCCGGCGATGTGCGCGAAGACGTGGTGCTGCTCTGCCAGAGCGAAGGCACCGAGGACATGGACGGGTCGATCGGCCGGCTCAACACGCCGCGCGTGACGGGCCGGCTCGAACGCTGGATCAAGCTCTGCGAGTGAGCGCTCAGGGGCTCGGCCCGGCGCGATGGCCCGGCGTTGCTTCCCGAAGCCCGAGCGTCGCAACGATCTCCGCGATCGACCGGGCGTACAGCTTGCCGTTTTCCGGCATGAAGTCGGACGCTGCGTTCTCGGCGGTGAAGGGCTCGTAGAGCGGCCAGCTCGCCAGCCGTGGGCCGACGGGCTCGATGCTGGTAATGATGCTGCCGGAGAAGGCGGCAACAGGAATCAGCAGGAAGGTGCAGGCAACGGCGATGACGATGAGGCGGAGCATGCGCTGGCGTGTGGGGTTGTCTTGGAGCGGGTCAGGTTCCAACCGTGAGTTCGATGCACGCGGCCTGCTCCAAGTAGCCGAGGAAGATCTCTTCGCCTCCGCTTCGACTCATGATCTCTCGAAGCGACGACTGGGACAGGCTTGCGCGCATGCGGTGGGCACGAATTTCGTTCCAGAGGAGACTGAGGCTGAGGTTCTGGCGTTCGTCATTCGGGGCCACGAAAATTTCTCGCTCACCGGGAGCGAGAAATCGCCACCCGCAATCCAGGTTCAATTTCGACCGTGCCTCCAGGTTGGAAATCTCCTCCTCTGAAGCAACGAGATCGATGGGCTGGTCTTCGGGTGAGTCGTCGTCATCGCCATCGTCGTCATCGAGCAGGGAGCCCTCGGGTGACGACTCCGAGCCCTCTTCGAAAGAGAAGACGACGCGATCGCCCTTGTGCAATTCATGCGCCATCTCCCAGATCAGAAAATCCGAGGAGCCGTCGGGGCGTCGCTTTCCGTTGCCTGTGACGGTGAGTTCGGAGCGGGCTGGCCCCCAGATGTCAGCGCTGATTGTGGCGGAGAACATCCACACGTCGGCCGAACCCACGGTGCAGAGAGGAGTACCGTTTTTTGTGATGCGCAGCAGTGGCATTGGGACCTGACGTCATGTAGTGATTGAGCACGTTCAACGGCCTCAATGTACGGCAGCGGCCCTCGGACGGGCCTGAACGCACTGCTTGCTCGGAAATCGCCAGCTCCTGGATTCCCTTTTTCTGAATTGGCGTGATGAGCGCGCCAGTGCGGTTCCATTGGCGCCTGCCGCGCACCGCCGATGCCCGGCCATCCGGAGAGAGCGGCCTGTCCGGGTGCGGCATCGCGGCGTGCAGGACTACACGCCGTGCAACGCGCGCCGCATGAAGCCCTGGCCGGGTGCGATCCATTGCACGGCATCGGCGTCGCCGGTCACGGCAAGCGGCGCGGCACCGGTGAAGAGCGTGTGTTCTTCGACCAGCAGGAACTGGCGCGCCTGCGCGTCATCGGCGCTCTGCAGTACCTGAAGCTTCGCGTCGCCGATGGCGATCTCGTCGCCCGGCGCAGGCTGCTCCATCGACGCTTCGGGCCACGCGGCGCGGAGCGCATCGCCTGCATCGGCCGACGCCCCGGCCTGCGCCCCCGTCCAAAGAATCCAGCGCACGCGCCCCGGTGCCGCGGCGCGCAGCGCTTCGACATGCGCCGCATCGGCGAACACCGGATCGATCAACGCGCAATCGCCACCCGCCGCGCCCACGAAGTAGCTGTGCGCCAGCGCCGGGCCATCCGTCATCCGCACGATACGCGCCGACAGCCGCATGACCAGCCCGGCCTCGTGCACGTAGCGGCCGTGGCCCGCGCCGTCCGGATCGACAAGGCCGACCTCTTCATACGCCGCCTCTTCCATGTTCACCGGCCGCAGGCCCGCGGGCCCGGTGGCCAGCCGGGGCATGACGCGGGGAATGTGCCGCAGCGCGCGTGCATGCGCGACCACGTGGTCCGCGCTGTCGAACTGCGCCAGCTGCTGCAGGATGCGGCGCGTCACGTTCATCAGCTTCAGGCCGCGCGCCGGGTCCACCGCCTCGGCGGGCTTGAGCCACATGTGCTCGACGGTCTCGCTGCCATCGGGCCGCACGCTCTGCCCTTCGGGCATCAAGGCCAGGAAGAAGCGGGTGTCGAAGCGGCGCGGCATGCCCGGCGGCGTGAGCCAGTGCGTGAAGTACGTCAGCCGGTCGGCCGCCAGTTGCCAGCCATGTTCCGCGCACAGCGCGAGCAGCGCATCGGTTCCCTGCACGGCAGCTTCGCGCATGGTGGCGAGCTGTCCGGGCGGCAGGCCGTCCAGCTTCACCAGTTCGCCCGACGCATCGGTGGCGAACAGCAGGCCGGCTTCCTCGAAGCACTCGCGGATGGCGGCCGCGTAGTAGTCGAGGCCGCCTTCGGGCACCGCGAGGCGCGCGCTTGCGGCGTCGTCGTCCACGCCGCTGCATTGCCCATGCAGGCTGCGGTCGTGCGCATCGATCACGCCGCCGGGAAAAACGCTGGCGCCGCTGTTCTGGTCGTTGGCCTTCTCGGCCCGGCGCAGCATCAGCACTTCGAGGCCGCGGCCCGCGTCGCGCAGCACGATGAGCGTGGCCGCCGCGCGAATGGGGCGCGGTGCTGCGGGTTTCTGCGGGGTCTCCGGTGTTCTTGTGGTCATGGCCCGCATTCTCGCGCCGCCGGGGCACCGCGTCGCTGCTGCGAAGGTGACAGCACCGGCCCGTGCCTGTCGCGCGAAGGACCGTCCGAATCCGCCCGCGCGGCTTAACTTCAACGCACTTTGTTGAAGGACGCCCGATGCATTTCGAATACACGCCCAAGGTGATCGCGCTGCGCGACGAGTTGTTGAAGTTCATGGACGACTACGTCTATCCGAACGAAAAGCGCCGCGAGGACGAACTGGCCGCCAACGCGCGGGCCGGCCGCCCCTATGCCGAGCTGCCAATGATGGCCGGCCTGAAGGCGAAGGCACGCGAACGCGGGCTGTGGAACCTGTTTCTTCCCGAGGCGGAGCACGGCCCCGGCCTGACCAATGTCGAGTACGCGCCGCTGTGCGAGATCATGGGCCGGCGCTACTGGTGCGCGGAAATCTTCAACTGTTCCGCGCCCGACACCGGGAACATGGAAGTGCTGGCGCGCTACGGCACCAAGGCCCAGCAGGAACGCTGGCTCACGCCGCTGCTGGCGGGCGAGATCCGTTCGTCGTTTGCCATGACCGAGCCCGAGGTGGCATCGAGCGACGCCACCAACATCCGCTGCAGCATTCGCCGCGAAGGCGATGAATACGTCATCAACGGGCGCAAGTGGTACATCACCGGCGCCATGAACGAGCGCTGCGAAATCTTCGTGCTGATGGGCAAGACCGACCCCGACAACGCCGACCGCCACAAGCAGCAGTCGATGGTGCTGGTGCCGAAGAACACGCCCGGCGTGAGCATCGTGCGCGACATGCAGCTGCTCGGCATGTACGACCCGCCGTTCGGCCACCCCGAGATCGTGTTCGA
>NZ_QAJK01000069.1:13047-13521 GCF_003852515.1 Variovorax sp. KBW07
AACGTGCGCGTGCCGGTCGAGAACATCCTGCTGGGCGAAGGCCGGGGCTTCGAAATTGCGCAGGGCCGCCTCGGCCCCGGGCGCATCCACCACTGCATGCGCGCCATCGGCATGGCCGAGGCCGCGCTGGAGATGATGTGCCAGCGGCTGGTGTCGCGCACCGCCTTCCACAAGCCGCTGTCGGAGCAGGGCGTGTGGCGCGAGCGCATTGCCGAGTCGCGCATGCTGATCGAGCAGTCGCGCTGGATGGTGTTGAACGCGGCCTACCGCATGGACACGGTGGGCAACAAGGTCGCGGCGAAAGAGATCGCCATGATCAAGGTGCTGACGCCCAACAACTGCGTCAAGGTGATCGACTGGGCGATGCAGGCCTTCGGCGCGATGGGCCTGAGCCAGGACACGCTGCTCACGCACTTCTACGCCTACGAACGCCACCTGCGCGTGGCCGACGGCCCGGACGAAGTGCACCGCAAC
>NZ_QAJK01000069.1:13647-14241 GCF_003852515.1 Variovorax sp. KBW07
TCGTTGTGGCTGATGCCGTCCTTGCAGGGCACGAAGATCATGCCGGCCGGCGCCAGCCGTGCGGCATAGATCGCGTCGTGGCCCGCGCCCGAGACGACGTCCATGGCCGAGTAGCCGAGCTTTTCCGTCGCGCGGCGCACCGCGTCCACGCAATCGGGGTGGAACGGGCAGGGCGGGATGTACGACACGCGCTCGATGGTCACGCCCAGCCCGGTCTCGCGGCCGGTGCGCTCGACGAACGCGAGAATCTCGCCGTGCATGCGGTCGAGCAGCTCGTCGTTCACGTTGCGCAGGTCGACCGAAAACTTCACCTGTCCCGGAATCACGTTGCGGCTGTTCGGGTGCACCTGCACCATGCCGACCGTGCCGCGCCCATAGGGCTGGTAGCGCATCGCGATGGCCACCACCTCCTGCATGATCCGCGTGGCCACCTGCAGTGCATCGCGGCGCAGGTGCATCGGCGTCGGGCCCGCATGCGCCTCCATGCCCGTCACCACGCAGTCGTACCACGAGAGGCCCAGCACCGCCGGCACCACGCCGATCACCTTGCCCGCGTCTTCCAGCACCGGGCCTTGCTCGATGTGCGCCTCGAAG
>NZ_QAJK01000007.1 GCF_003852515.1 Variovorax sp. KBW07
TGGTGTACCGCTGATCAACGACCACTCTGATGACGCTCACGCGGATGGTGTGCTCTGCGCAGCGAAATAAAGGAGGAGCGAAGCGGGGGACATTCGCGGAGCAGAGCACACCGTCGGCGTGGGCGTCGCCCTGAACAGCAGCGCCAAAGAACACAACGCAGCCGAACCCAAGAGCCCTACGGCTTCCCCCCACGCGGCGGCTTCATGTGCTGCCGAGCCATCGCCAGGAAAGCCATGGCCGCCGGCGTAAGCGGATGCTTGGCCAGCCGTATCGCGACCACCGGGTACTCCAGCGTCGGGCGCGTCACCGCCACTGCGCGCAGATTGCCCGGCATCAGCACTTCCACATAGCGCGGCAACAGCGCCACGCCCGCGCCCGCCTGGATCAGCCCGAACGCCGTCGACAGCATCGACACGTGGTGCACCACGCGCGGGTAGATGTTCGCCACGCTCGACAACTGGCGGCTCACCGCGCGCCACACGTTTGCGTCGGGGTTCACGTGAATGAACGGCAACGCCTCCAGGTGCTTTGCGTCCACCACCACGCGCTGCGCCAACGGGTGGTCGTCCCGCACGAACAGCGCCATCCGCTCGGTGAACAACGGCTCGGTCGCCAGCTCCGAATGCGTCTGGCCGATGTCCGAGCCGAAGCCCAGGTCCGCCTCTTGCGACAGGATGCGCGAAATCATCTGCTCCGCCGTGCTGTCAAGCAGCGTGGCCGCGAGCGTCGGGTGCTTCTGCGAAAAACGGCCCAGCACCGGCGGCAACAGCGCGCCCGCCGTGAGGTGGCCCACCGCCAGCACCACGCGCCCCTCGCGCAGCTGCGACTGCGAGCGACAGGCGCCGACCGATTCGTCGATCAGCCGCAGCGCGCGCACCGCCGTCTCGACCATCACCTGGCCGGCGCTCGTCAGCTGGATGCGGCGGCCCCGCACCACCAGCGGTTGCCCGAGCTCTTCTTCCATGCGCTTGATCAGGTGGCTGATGGCCGGCTGCGTCAGCTGCAGGGTTTCGGCGGCCAGCGTGAAGCTGCCCGATTCGGCCACCGCCGCCAACGCCCGCAGCTGCTGCAGCGAGACCTCTTCGGTGGCGTTCTTTGTCATAAGCAGCGTTGATAGTTGAATAAACGGAATTATCTGGCTTGATGCACGGCGGCTGCATAGCATGCGAGGTTTCCCCACGGGGCAACCAGAGTCCAGCACCATGAAAAGAATCCAGTTCCTCCAAGGGATCGCCATTGCGCTGTGCGTGGCCACGTCGTCCGCCAGCCTGGCTCAGGGCTATCCGAACAAGCCCATCCGTCTGATCGTGCCGTTCCCCGCGGCCGGCGCCACCGACCTGTTCGCGCGCACGCTGGGGCAGAAGATGGGCGAGAAGCTCGGCACCACGCTGATCATCGACAACAAGCCCGGCGCCGGTGGCGCCATCGGCTCCGACCAGGCCGCCAAGGCCGCGCCCGATGGCTACACGCTGCTGCTGGCCACCACCAGCACGCATTCCATCGGCCCGGCCATCAGCAAGCTGCCCTACGACACGGTGCGCGACTTCACGCCCATCGCCCACGTGGGCGACGCGGCCAGCATCATGCTGGTGCCCGTGAACTCGCCCGCCAAGACGGTGCGCGAGTGGATCGACTACGCCAAGAAAAATCCCGGCAAGCTCAACTACGCGTCGAGCGGCCCCGGCACCATCGTGCAGCTCACGGCCGAGCTGTTCAAGGCGCAGGCCGGCGTGTTCGTCACGCACATCCCCTACAAGGGCACGGCGCTGGCCATTCCCGACCTGATCAGCGGCAAGGTCGACGTGCTGTTCGACTCGCTGCCCACCGGCATGCCGCACGTGCGCGACGGCCGGCTGCGCGCACTGGGCGTGACCTCGCTCAAGCGCAGCCCGCTGGCGCCCGAGCTGCCGCCCATTGCCGACACGCTGCCCGGCTACGAGTCGAACACCTGGTTCGGCTTCTACGGCCCGAAGGCGTTGCCGGCGGACATCGTGGCGCGCGTCAACAAGGCCGCCAACGAAGCGCTGGCCGACCCCGAGGTGAAGGAAAAGCTGGCGCGCCTGGGCATCGAGCCCGCGGCGCCGGGCACGCCCGACCAGTTCGCGAAGATGGTGGCGGTGGACGCCGCCAAATGGAAAAAGATCGTGGTCGAACGCAAGATCACCAACGAATAAGGGCTCGCCCCCAGGCTACGCGCACTTCGTGTCGCTTCTCCAACCCCCTACCGGGGGCAACACCAGCGGCCCGGCAAAGCCGGTTCCGCGGTGTTCCTGAAATATTCACGCCACTCTTGAAAGCTCGGTATGAAGTTTGACTACAGCAACCCCTACCTCTCCACGCGCATTCCGATCTTCGCGCGCAACGTGGTGTCGACCTCGCACCCGCTGGCCTCGCAGGCCGGGCTGCGCATCCTGCAGCAGGGCGGCAACGCGGTCGATGCGGCCATTGCCACGGCCGCGGTAATGACGCTGGTCGAGCCCGTGAGCAACGGCCTGGGCAGCGACGCCTTCTGCATCCTGTGGGACGGCAAGGAACTGCACGGCCTGAATGCTTCGGGTCCGGCGCCCAAGGCCTGGACGCCCGAATACTTCAAGGCCAAGTACGGCGCCGATGCCGCCACGCCGCCGATGCGCGGCATCGACTCGGTCACGGTGCCGGGCGCGGTGCGCGGCTGGGTCGCCATGAGCGACCGCTTCGGCAAGCTGCCGTTCGCAGACCTGATGGCGCCGGCCATCGACATCGCGGAGCGCGGCTACCTGGTGCCGCCGGTGGTGCAGGGCAAGTGGGCCGCGGCCACGCCGGTGCTGCAGTCGCAGCCGGGCTTTGCGCAGACCTTCCTGCCCTGGGGCCGCGCGCCCGAAGTGGGCGAGCTGTTCCGCTTTGCCGCCGCGGCGCGCGCGCTCAAGGCCATCGCCCGCACCAAGGGCGAGGCCTACTACAGCGGCGAGATCGCCGAGGCGCTCGCGAAGTTCTCGAAGGAGCAGGGCGGCGCGCTCACGGTGGCCGACCTTGCCGCCTACCAGCCCGAATGGGTCAAGCCTATTTCGCGCGACTACCGCGGCCACACGCTGCACGAAATTCCGCCGAACGGCCAGGGCATTGCGGCGCTGATCGCGCTGGGCATTCTCGAAAAGTTCGACATCGCTTCGCTGCCGGTCGACTCGGTCCAGTCGCAGCACTTGCAGATCGAAGCGATGAAGCTGGCCTTTGCCGACGTGTACCGCTACGTGTCGGAACGCAAGACCATGGAAGTCACGACCGAACAGATGCTCGACGACGCCTACCTGGCCTCGCGCGCCCGCCTGATCGACGTGACGAAGGCGCAGGACTTCAAGGCCGGCAACCCCGTCAAGGGCGGCACCATCTACCTCACGGCAGCCGACGAGAGCGGCATGATGGTGAGCTTCATCCAGAGCAACTACATGGGCTTCGGCTCGGGCTGCGTGGAGCCCGAGTTCGGCATCAGCCTGCAGAACCGCGGCCACGGCTTCAGCCTGAAGGCCGAGAGCCCGAACGTGGTGGCGCCGGGCAAGCGCCCGTTCCACACCATCATTCCGGCCTTCCTCACCAAGGACGGCCAACCGGTCATGAGCTTCGGCGTGATGGGCGGCAACATGCAGCCGCAGGGCCACATGCAGACGCTGGTGCGCATGCTCGACTACAAGCAGAACCCGCAAGCCGCCTGCGATGCGCCGCGCTGGCGCTTCAACGCGGGGCTGGAGATCAACGTCGAGGCCGCGATGAACCCGGCCACGCTGCAGGGCCTGCGCGACCTGGGCCATCACCTGGAAGTGATCAACGACTCGTACCAGGACTTCGGCGCCGGCCAGTTCATCTGGCGCGCGGGCGAGCCGTCGGTCGAAGGCTACGTGGCCGCCAGCGACCCGCGCCGCGACGGCGTGGCAGCCGGCTATTGAGCAAGGTCTCGACGTTCCCGCGATGATCGGGGGATGAACAAGACAGCCGCATCGCTCGGCATTCCCCCTCACGACGGCGCAAAAAAAGGCTACGCGACCGGCCTGGTCCTTGCCACGCTGGGCGCCATCGCGTTCAGCGGCAAGGCCATCATCGTCAAGCTGGCGTACCGCTACGGCGTGGACGCCATCACGCTCATCATGCTGCGCATGCTGTTCGCGCTGCCGCTCTTCGCGGTGATGGCGTGGTGGGCCGGGCGCGGCAAGCCCGCGCTCACCGGCCGCGACTGGATCGGCGTGATCGGGCTCGGCTTCTCGGGCTACTACCTTGCGAGCTTTCTCGACTTTGCCGGGCTGGCCTACATCTCGGCCAGCTTCGAGCGGCTGATTCTTTACCTCAACCCCACGCTGGTGCTGCTGTTCGGCTGGCTCATGTACCGGCGGCGCGCCACGCGCCCGCAGGTGCTGGGCATGGTCGTGAGCTACGCCGGCGTGCTGCTGGTGTTCGGCCACGAGCTGTGGACCGGTGGCGGCGGCAAGGGCGGCGGTGCCGCGGCCTGGGGCGCATTCCTGGTGTTCCTGAGCGCGGTGAGCTATGCGGGCTACCTTGTCTACAGCGGCGAGTTCGTCAAGCGCCTCGGCTCGTTGCGGCTCGTGGGCCTGGCCACCACGGTGGCCTGCGTGCTGTGCATCCTGCAGTTCGTGCTGACGCGGCCCATGAGCACGGCTTTCGGGGTGGCGCCCGAAGTCATCTGGCTGTCGGTGCTCAACGCCACGCTGTGCACTGCCGTTCCCGTCCTCATGGTGATGATGGCCATCGAGCGCATCGGCCCCGCCGTGGCCGCGCAAACCGGCATGATCGGGCCCCTGTCGACCATCCTCATGGGGGTGGTGATACTCGGCGAGCCGTTCACTCCGTGGATTGCCGCCGGCACGGTGCTCGTCATCGCGGGCATCTTCGTTTTCACACGCAAGGGGCGGCAAGCCCCTGCACGCTAGGAGCAAACAAACATGGATCTGGGTATTGCAGGCAAGACCGCGCTGGTGTGCGGCGCGAGCAAGGGGTTGGGCTACGGCTGCGCCGAGGCGCTGGTGCGCGAGGGCGTGAACGTGGTGATCGTGGCGCGTGGCGCCGAGGCGCTGGAAGCGGCTGCGAAGACGCTGGCGCAAAGCGCTGCGTCGGGCGCGTTCGTCAAGCACGTGGCCGCCGACATCACGACCGAAGCCGGCCGCGCGGCCGTGTTCGCGCTGGGCCACGACTTCGACATCGTCGTGACCAACGCCGGCGGCCCGCCGCCCGGCGACTTCCGCAACTGGGACCGCGAGGCGTGGATCAAGGCGGTCGATGCCAACATGCTCACGCCCATCGAGCTGATCAAGGCCACGGTCGACGGCATGGCCAGGCGCGGCTTCGGGCGCATCGTGAACATCACGTCGAGCTCGGTGAAGTCGCCCATCGACATCCTGGGCCTGTCGAACGGCGCGCGCAGCGGCCTGACCGGCTTCGTGGCCGGCGTGGCGCGCACGCCCATCGCGGCGCAGGGCGTGACCATCAACAACCTGCTGCCCGGCTCCTTCGACACCGACCGCTTGAAGGGCACGATGGCCGGCGCGGCCCAGAAGTCGGGCCAGGATTTCGACACCGTGTGGGAAGCCCGCAAGAAGAACATCCCGGCAAAGCGCTTCGGCACGCCGGCCGAGTTCGGCGCCATCTGCGCCTTTCTCTGCAGCATGCAGGCCGGCTACATGACCGGCCAGAACGTATTGGCAGACGGCGGCGCCTACCCCGGCACGTACTGAGTTCGCAGGCCAGGTCAGCGGCGTGACGACACCACGATGCCGCCGATGATCAGCAGGAACGCGAGCCCGTGGTACCAGTGCGGCGCCTCGTGCAGGAAGGCCGCCGACAGCAGCGCCGCGAACAGCGGCGTGAGGTTCATGAAGACGCCGGCCGCCTTCGGGCCCGCGCGCTGCACGCCGGTGCCCCAACAGCGGTAGGCCAGCACCGCCGGCCCGATGCCGATGAAGGCCAGGGCCGCAAGCAGCGGCCAGCCCAGGTCGATGTGCGCGGGCGTCAGCGACCATTCGCCGGCCGCCAGCGCGCCCGACCAGCCGAGGCCGAACACCAGTTGCGCCATCAAGAACGCGGCCCAGTCGTGCCGCACGCCTGCCGGTTCGTGCGTGCGCGCCAGCATCCAGCTGTAGAAGGCCCAGGTGATGGTGCCCACGATCATGTAGAGGTCGCCGGGCACCAGCCGCAGCGCCAGCAGCACCCGCCATTCGCCGCGGCTCAGCACCAGCAGCACGCCCAGCATCGACAGCAGCGCGCCGCCGATTTCGCGCGCGCTGATGCGGGCGCCGAAGAACAGCGCGCCGGTCGCCAGCATCCACAACGGCAGGCTCGAACCCACCAGCGTGACGTTGATCGGCGTCGAGGTCTGCAGCGCAAGGTACTGGAAGGCGTTGTACAGCCCGATGCCCAGCAGCCCGAGCAACGCGTAGCGCCGCCAGTGCGCCCACATCGGGCTGCCGGGGCGCAGCACCGCGGCCGCCAGCGGCAGCAGCAGCACGAACGCGATGACCCAGCGCAGGAAGTTCAGCGTGAGCGGCGACACCAGCTCGCGCACCAGCCGGCCCACCACGGCATTGCCGGCCCACAGCAGCGGCGGGACGGTGAGCATGAGAACGGTGAGGGGCGCGAGGCGCTGTTGTTGGTGGTGCTGCGGTGGCATCGGTATCGGTATCGGCATGGCCGCCGACTCTACCGGGCAATGTCCCGCGCCGCCCCGGAAAGGCCAAACGGTGGCACGATGCGCGTCTTCTTTTTCTGCGTGTGGAGACTGCAAAGATGATGAGCAAAGCCGTCCGTATCGACCGCCATGGCGGCCCCGAAGAACTGAAGATCGTGGAGGTCGAGGTCGGCGAACCCGGCCCCGGCGAAATCCGCATCCGCCACAAGGCCGTGGGCCTGAACTTCATCGACACCTACCAGCGCAGCGGGCTCTATCCGTTCGCGATGCCGCTGCAACTGGGCATGGAAGCTTCGGGCGTGGTCGAGGCAGTGGGGGAGGGCGTGACGCACCTGAAGGCCGGCGACCGCGCTGCCTACGCGAGCCCGCCGCCCGGCGCGTACTGCGAGCTGCGCGTGATGCCGGCCAGGAACGTCTGCAAGCTGCCCGACGACATCGACTTCGAGACCGGCGCGGCCATGATGCTCAAGGGCCTCACCACGCAGTACCTGCTGAAGAAGACGCTGCCGGCCGAGGGCCTGCAACCTGGCGACTTCATTCTGTTCCACGCGGCCGCGGGCGGGGTTGGCCTCATTGCCTGCCAGTGGGCCAAGGCGCTCGGCCTGCAGCTGATCGGCACGGCCGGCAGCGATGCCAAGTGCAAGCTGGCGCTTCAATTCGGCGCGGCGCATGCCATCAACTACAGCACCGAGAATTTCGCGGCGCGCGTCAAGGAAATCACCGGTGGCAAGGGCGTGAAGGTGGTCTACGACTCGGTGGGCAAGGACACGTTCGAGGGCTCGATCGATTGCCTGCGCCCCTTCGGTCTGCTGGCGGTCTTCGGCAATGGCTCCGGCCCGGTGCCGCCGATCAACCTGGGCATGCTCGCATCGAAGGGCTCGCTCTACGTCACGCGGCCCACGCTGTTCACGCACATGGCCACGCGCGAAAGCACGCAGGCCATGGCTGACGACCTGTTCGCGGTGGTGCGCAGCGGCGCGGTGAAGATCCCCATCGACCAGCGCTATGCGCTCGCCGACGTGCAGCAGGCGCACCGCGACCTGGAAGCGCGCAAGACCACGGGCTGCACGGTCCTGACGCTGTAGGCCAAAGCGGGCGCGAGGCAGGAAAGGCGCCGCCAGCCTTGTCCTACCCGCGCTGGGGTGTCATGCCTTCGACTTGTGCCGGGCGCACTTTGTAGCCTGTGGCCAATGTCGAAAAAAGCTCCGAGGCAAGCGTCATGAACACCGTTCGCACTTTCATCGTCGAAGACAACCCCACCATCCGCGAAAACCTCGTGGGCACCTTGCGCGAGGTGGCGCGTGTCGACCCCATCGGCCAGGCCGAAACGGAGGCCGAAGGCACGCGCTGGCTGACGGGCAACCTGTCGCAATGGGACCTTGCCATCGTCGACCTGTTCCTGAAAGACGGCACCGGCTTCAGCGTGCTCGAAGCCTGCCGAAACCGCGACCCGATGCAGAAGATGGTGGTGCTCAGCAACCACGCCACGCCGGCCATGCGCCGCAAGTGCGCGCTGCTCGGCGCCGATGCGGTGTTCGACAAGGCCACCGAGGTCGACGACCTGATCGACTTCTGCCTGCGCCAGCGGCAGGCGCAATTCAGGCGCCCGGCGGCTGGTGGTGCTGTTGCTGCTTCTTCGCCGGCGTTGTCGCGCCCGACTCCGCTGTCGCACTGAGCGCGGCCGTGTCGCGCACGATGCCCCACACCCGCTGCGCAAGCGGCGACAGCGCCCGGTTGCGCCGGCGGATCAGCATGACCGCGCGCTGCACGCGCGGCACCAGCGGGCGCACCACCAGCTGAGCCAGGCCTTCGGGCGGCAGCGACATCCCCGGCATCACGCTGATGCCGATGCCCGCCTCGACCATGCGGAAGATGGTGGTCGGGTGGCCGAGCTGCTGCTTCACTTCGCACTGCGCGCCGTGGCGTTCCAGCGCCTGGTCGATCAGGCGGCGGCTGCCCGAGGCGTGGTCGAGCAGCACCAGCGGCTGCCCGTCGAGCGCGGTCCAGCGCACCGAGGCTTTCTGCGCCAGGCGATGCGCGGGCGGCAGCACCAGCACGAAGGGGTCGTTCAATATCGGCTCGCAGTGCAGGTCGTCGGTTTCCGAGGGCTCGATCACCACGCCGAAATCGACCTCGCCGCTGCGCACGCTGTCCAGCACGTCCTGCTGGATGCGGTCGAGCAGCAGGAACTGGATGCCCGGCGCCTTGTCGGCGCAGGCCGCGATGCAGCCGGGCATCAGGTTGGCCGAGAGCGTGGGGCTGCTCGCCACCCGCACCTTGCCGCCGCGCGCGTTGGCCAGGCCGGCCACGTCCTGCAGGGTCTGGTCGAGCTCGTCGAGCACGCGGTCGAGCCGGGCCGCGAGCGACTGGCCGGCCTCGGTCAGCATGACCTCGCGCGTGGTGCGGTCGAGCAGCTTGAGGCCGAGCTGCGATTCAAGCTCCAGGATCGAACGGCTCACGGCCGGCTGGCTCAACCCGACCTGGTCGCCGGCGCGGCTGAAATTGCGCCCCTCGGCCACCGAGCGGAAAACGCGGAGTTGGCGCAGCGTGACATTCATGCGGTGAAATCATATATCCATCCGATAAATCCATTTCTCTTTTGAATGGCAAGACGGTCCAATCTGTTCCATGGCCCGTTCACGCTTTCTCCCCGACAACTTCACGCTCGCGCTCGTCACCGTGGTGACCTTCGCCAGCCTGCTGCCCGCCAGCGGGCGCATCGCGCATTTCTTCGAAGGCCTGACCACCGTCGCCATCGGCCTGCTGTTCTTCCTGCACGGCGCCAAGCTGTCGCGCGAAGCCATCATGGCGGGCATCACGCACTGGCGGCTGCACCTGCTGGTGTTCGCCAGCACCTTCGTGCTGTTCCCGTTGCTGGGGCTCGCGCTGCGGCCGGTGCTGTCGCCGCTGGTCACGCCCGAGCTGTACACCGGCGTGCTGTTTCTCTGTGTGCTGCCGGCCACCGTGCAGTCGGCCATTGCGTTCACGGCGATGGCGCGGGGCAACATGCCCGCCGCCATCTGCAGCGCTTCGGCCTCGACGCTGCTGGGCGTGTTCATCACGCCGGTGCTGGTGAACCTGATCGTGCTGCCGAACGGCGGGGGCATCGCCTCGTCGTCGTCGCTCGACTCCATCGGCCGCATCCTGCTGCAGCTGATGGTGCCGTTCGTGGCGGGGCACCTGCTGCGCCCGGTGATCGGCAAGTGGATCCAGAAGCGCGCGGCGGTGCTGAAGTTCGTGGACCAGGGCTCCATCCTGCTGGTGGTCTACACCGCGTTCAGCGCGGCCGTGATCGAAGGGCTGTGGAAGCAGATTCCCGTGAGTGCGCTGCTGGGCCTGCTGCTGGTGTGCGCGGTGATCCTGGCGCTGGCCCTGGGGCTGACCACGCTGATGGCGCGCAAGTTCGGCTTCAACGTGGCGGACGAAATCACCATCGTGTTCTGCGGCTCGAAGAAGAGCCTGGCCAGCGGGATTCCGATGGCGAAGGTCTTGTTCGCGTCGCATGCGGTGGGCGCCATCGTGCTGCCGCTGATGCTGTTCCATCAGATGCAGCTGATGGTGTGTGCCGTGCTGGCGCAGCGGTATGCGCGGCGCCAGGCGCTCGAGGGCGAGTCGGCCGGCGTGGCGCCTGCTTCCGCTGCCGCCAAGTAGCCTTCGCGGTGGGTTGCCGGAAGCTAAGGCTACCCTTCGATCTTGCCCAGCCGTGACTCCCTCAACCGGCTCGGCGCCAGGGCTCCGGCCGATTCAAGAATCGGGTACGCGATCGAGCAGATGTGCGAGTTGATCCGCTTCAGGTCGCTGATCAGGTCGATGTGCAGCGAGCTGGTCTCGATGCTCAGCGTCGTCCGGTCGGACAGCCGGTCGAGGTGGGTCGTTGCGTAGGCCCGTTCCAGGTCGCGAAAGCGCGCTTTTTCTTCGAGCAGCTTCTGCGCATCGCGCACGTTGCCGTTCAAGAACACGCTCATGCTCAGCCGCAGGTTGGCAACCAGCCGCTCGTGCAGCTCGACGATCTCCGCCATGCCGGCTTCCGAGAAGTTGCGCTGCGGCTTGATCTTCTTGTCCTCGATGTCGATGATCACGCGCTCGATGATGTCGCCGATCTGCTCCATGTTGATGGTGAAGCTGATGATGTCGGTCCAGCGACGGCTTTCTTCCTCGCCCAGCGCCTCGCGCGAGATGCGGGTCATGTAGTACTTGATGGCCGAGTACAGCTCGTCCACCGTGTCGTCGAGCTGCCGCAGCTCCTGCGACAGGCGCAGGTCGTTGTTGCGGATCACGTCGAGCGTGCCGATGAGCATGGTCTCGACGATGTCGGCCTGGTGCAGCGCCTCGCGCGCCGCGTTCGAGATGGCCAGCGACGGCGTCGACAGCGCCGACGGGTCCAGGTGGTGCGGCCGGCTGGTGCCGGCGGGTTGCTGCGGCGTCGGCAGCATGCGCGTCACGAGCTTCGCGACCCACTGCGTGAGCCCGATGAAGCCCACGCTGATCACGACGTTGAAGGCCAGGTGGAACAGCACCACGCCATGCGTCTGGTTCGGCAATTCGGGCTGCACGTAGCGGATCCACAACCCGATGAAGGGCGCGACGATGGCCACGCCCAGCGCCTTGAAGAGCAGGTTGCCCACCGTCACCTGCCGCACCGAGACGGCCGACTTGGCCGTGGTCAGCACCGCCAGCAGGCCGCTGCCGAGGTTGGCGCCGAGCACCAGGCCCAGCGCCACGTCGAGCGGCACCACGTTCGAGGTGGCCATGGCCGCGACCAGCAGCACCACGGCCAGGCTCGAATACGCCACGATGGCCAGCACCGAGCCGATGGTGATCTCGAGCAGCACGTCGCTGTTGAGCGATGCGAGCAGCGCGCGCACGGCGGGCGAGGAGAACAGCGGTTCGGTGGCTTCCACCACCAGTTGCAGCGCGAGCAGCATCAGCCCGAGGCCGATGAGCACGCGGCCCACGCGCCCCGCGACGGTGGCCGAGCGGGTGATGAACAGCACCACGCCCAAGAAGATGAACATCGGCGAAAGCCACGACAGGTCGGCCGAGAACAGCACTGAAATGAGCGCGGTGCCCACGTCGGCGCCCCGCATCACCGCCAGCGCGGCCGGCAGCGTGACCAGGCCCTGTCCCACGAAGGACGAGGTCATGAGCGAGGTGGCGGTGCTGGACTGCACCAGCGCCGTGACGCCGATGCCCGAGAGGGCGGCCGTGTAACGGTTGCGCATGCTCTGCACGAGGATCTTGCGCAGGTTGGCGCCGAACACGCGCAGCACGCCGGTACGAACGAGGTGCGTACCCCACACCAGCAGTGCGACTGCCGCCAGCAGGTTCAGAAGATGCTTCATGGGTGTCGGGTCCTGTCCTTTCTCTTGTTTTCGTTTTGGTTCGTTTCGACCCCATTTTCCACAAGTGGGCGCTTCAGTCGATCAGGGCTCCGTTGTCGTGGAAAGGATAAGGGCCTTCGAAGGTCCCCGAGGCCGCCAGGTGGGTGACCAGCCGGCGGCTGTTCGCCGACCAGGCGTGCACCCTGAACGCGGGTGGTTCGAGCGTCCAGGCCGAGGGCGCATCGGGCGCCAGGTCGAGGCAGACCTGGTGGGCCTGCGCCGGCGAGGTCGAGGCGATGGTGCCGCCGAAACGCACGTCGATGGCGCGGTGCAGGTGGCCGCAGATCACGCGCTCGACGTTCGGATGGCGGGCGATGAGCGCCTCGAGCGCGTCGGCGCCTTGCAGCAGGCCGATCTCGTCCATGTGGCCGATGAGCGTTTCGAAGGGCGGGTGGTGCATGGCGACGACCACGGGCTCGTGGCGGCAGGCGTCGAGCTGGGCTTCGAGCCAGGCCAGCCGCTTCTCGCACAGCGAACCATGGCTTGCGCCCGGCACGCAGGTGTCGAGCGTGAGCAGGCGCAGCGCGCCGATGCGCACCGAGTACTGGATGAAGCCGTCGGTGTCGGCGCCGGTGCCCAGGTAGGCATGGCCGGGGAAGCTGCGGCGCAATTGGTCGCGGTCGTCGTGGTTGCCGGGCATCAGGTAGACCGGCATGGCCAGCGGCGCCAGCAGGCGCGCCAGGTGTTCGTACTCGGCAGCGCGGCCGAAGTCGGTCAAGTCGCCGGTGACGACCACGGCGTCGGGCGGCTGCCGCAAGGCCAGCACCGACTGCACCGCGCGCGCCAGGTACGGGGCGGTGTCGATGCGGCCATAGGCCAGCCGGCCCGGCTCGCGGATGTGCAGGTCGGTCAGCTGGACCAGGAAGGTGCGGCCGTTGCCGTTGCCGTTGCCGCTGTTGCTGTCGTTTTGTCGGGATGTGGTTGTCGTCATGCGCTGGTTTCCTGCGACGTCATCAGGCGGTCGGAATGGATGCGAAGGCCCACCGGATCGCCGGGACCGAAAGGGTTGTCGCGCCCCACGTCGGCCACCAGCACGGGCTGGTCCTGCGTGCGCAGGTGCAACTGCACGCGGTCGCCGAGGAAGGTGCGGCGTTCGACGGTGGCGCTGCCCCAGTCGGGCCGCGGGGCGCTCACCTCGATGTCTTCGGGCCGCACCAGCAGCATCGCATGGTCTTGCCATGCGTGCGGGCAGGGCACGGTGCAACCGCCCAGTCGGACAACGCCTTGCGCAATGGCTTCGGCCGACCGTTCCAGCCGGTTGACCCGGCCCAGGAACTCGGCCACGAAAGGGTGCGAGGGCGCGCGGTACAGGTCTTCGCCCCGGCCCGCCTGCACGATGCGGCCGGCGCGCATCACCGCGAGCCGGTCGGCAATGGCCAGAGCCTCCTGCTGGTCGTGCGTGACGTGGATGGCCGTGATGTGCAGGCGGCGCAGCAGTTCGGCCAGTTCGTCGCGCAGCGATTCCTTCAGCTTGGCGTCGAGCGCGGCCAATGGCTCGTCGAGCAGCAACACGCGCGGCCGCACGGCCACCGCACGCGCCAACGCCACGCGCTGGCGCTGCCCGCCCGACAGTTCGGCGGGGCGCTTGTTTTCCAGGCCGCCCAGGCGCACCAGGTCGACCAGTTCGCCGACCCGGCGCTTTTCTTCGTCGGGTGCGATGCCTCGGATGCGCAGGCCATAGCCGATGTTGGCGGCCACCGTCATCTGCGGAAAGAGCGCGTAGCTCTGGAACACCATGCCCACGCCGCGGTGCTCGACCGGGCGCTGCGTGACGTCTTGTCCGCCGAACACGATGCGGCTGCCGGCGTCGGGGGCTTCGAGCCCGGCAATCAGCCGCAGCAGCGTGGTCTTGCCGCAGCCCGAGGGGCCGAGCAGCGCGAGCACTTCGCCGGCCTCGACCTTCAGGTCGGTGGGCTGGAGGCCGCGCGTGCCGTCGGCGTAGGTCTTCGCGCAGTTCGCGATGTCGATGGGAATGCGTTCAAGTTCCATGGCGTTTCTGCATCAGGTTGGCAAGGTACTGCAGGCCCCACAGCACCGGAAGAATGACGGCGAAAAAGACCAGCGTGTAGGCCGATCCGATCTCGATGCGCATCGAGGCATAGCTGTCGGCCAGGCCCACGGGCAGCGTGCGCGTGAGCGGCGTGTGCAGCATCCAGGTGAGGTTGAATTCGCCCACCGAGAGCGTGAACACCATCAGGCTGCCGGCCACGATGGCCGGGAACACGGCGGGCACGAGGATGCCCAGAAAGCGCTGGCGAAAGTTCGCGCCCAGCGAGCGCGCGGCCTCTTCGAGCGCAAGCAGGTCGTCGCGCTCGAAAGCCGAGGCCACGGTGCGCACCATGAACGGCAGCGTGAAGATCATGTGGCCCACGAGGATGAAGGCAAAGCTCTGGCGGAAGGCCGTGAGTTGCCCGTACGCGAGGATGAGCGCCAGCGCGGTCGCCAGGCCCGGCACCGCGACCGGCAGCGTGAGCAGTTCTTCAAAAATGCGCGCCGCGCGCGAGCGGCTGCGTGCCAGTGCATAAGCGCAGGGCACGCCGACGAGCACGGTGCCGATGACGCAGGCGACGGCCAGCGCAAGCGACCAGCCGACGGTGCCGCCGTAGTTCTCCCACACCTCGCCGAGCCAGCGCAGCGTGAGGCCGCTCTTCAGGCCCACGCTGTAGTTGTTGACCAGGCCCGCCATGACCGACAGCAGCATCGGCGCGATCATGAAGAGGCTCACGATGACGGTGACCGCGAGCAGGAAGGGTGCCTTGGGTTGCGTGTTCTTTCGCATGTCCGTGTCTCTTTTTTCTTGTTCAGCGCGCGACGGGGTTGGCACCGAAGCGCCGCGCGACGAACAGCACCAGCCAGGTCACGATGCCCAGCGAGATCGACAGCGACGCGGCGAGTGCGAAGTTGGCGTAGTTGGTGAACTCGTTGTAGATGGTGATGGGAATGACCTCGAACTTGCTGGCCAGCGTGAAGGCGGTGCCGAAGGCGCCCATCGAGGTCGCGAACAGGATGGCGCCGCAGGCCAGCGTGGTGGGCGCAAGCTCGGGCATCCACACGTCGCGGGCCACGCGCAGCCGCGAGGCGCCGAGCGAGCGGGCGGCTTCCTCGAGTTGCGTGTTCATCGATTCGGCCGCGGCGGCGTAGGTGGCAATGGCGCGTGGCAGCGAGAAGTAAAGGTAGGCCAGGAACAGCCCGAGCAGGCCGTAGGCGAAGGTGATGCGTTCGCCGAACAGGCTGTCGCCAAGGTCGGCGATCACGCCTTGTCGTCCGCCGAGCAGGATGACGAAGAAACCGATGATGACGCCGGGGAACGAGAGGGGCAGGGTGAGCAGCGAGAGCAGCATGCGCTTGCCGATGAAGGCGTGCCGCGCAAGGTAGATGCCGACGGCGGCGCCGAGTACCAGGGTGGCGAGTGTGACGGCGATCGACAGCGCGACGGTGTTGGCCATGCTTTGCAGGTAGCGCGAGTCTGTGAGCACGGCGAAGTAGGTGGCCCAGCCTTTGTCGGCGGGCAGCGCGAGCAGGCGCACGACGGGCAGCAGCCAGAAGGCCGCGAAGAAGACGGCGGCCGGTGCGACGCAAGCTAGCAGGCGCCAGCGTGGGTTCCAGGCGTTGGTGGACTTCATCTCAGTGTTCCGTCTTGTGTTCTTGTTGCTGTTGTTGGGGGCGGGTTCATTCTTGGCGTGTGCGAACGACACCGGGTGCTCCCCTCCG
>NZ_QAJK01000070.1 GCF_003852515.1 Variovorax sp. KBW07
GCGCAGAGCACACCGCCAGCGTGAGCGAGTTCAGAGCACTGGTTGATCAGCGAAGCACTCAGAGCGTGTCCATGTGAGAATGGCATCGGGTGCTCCCCGCAGCGAAATAAAGGAGGAGCGAAGCGGGGGACATTCGCGGAGGGGAGCACCCGGTGTCAGTCGCACGCGCCCTGAATTGCCCCGTGTACTACCTGTCATCACACCAGGTGAGTAGCCAGCATCTCCCGAGCACGAGTCACGAACTCGGTCTCACCCCGACGCCCAGGCAGGAACTGAAAAGCCACCCGAGGCAACGCTGGCAAGCCATGCGGTGCACTCAGACGGGTCACGCCATCGCATATCGCCGACTCGTTCAGGCACGCCACACCCAGCCCCGCAGCCACTGCCGACTGCAATCCCGCCACCCCCGATGCCACATGTGCCAGCACATACGGCACGCGCCGCCGCCGCAAAAGCGCCACCGTGAACTGGTGCAGCGAACAGGTGTCGGGCAAGGCCAGCAAACGCACCGGCTCGTTGCGCACCAATCGCATGCCGGTTGCGCCGAGCCACGCCAACGATTCGCGCCGGACCGTCCGGGCCTTTGCATCCCGTGCAACCGACGATGAAGAAGAAGCCGATGTGCCCGCGATGTCCATCGCCAGCCCCACGTCGAAATCTCCGTGTGCATAGGCCGCTCGCAAGGCGTCGCTCTTCAGGATGCTCACGTGCAGCCGCACCTGCGGATAGCTCTCCGCCAGGCGCCCCAATAGCCGTGTGAGATCGCCGGGGCGGAAGTAGTCGGTCACCGCGAGCCGCAGTTCGCCCTGCAAGGTTTCGCCATGCAGATCGCGAAACGCCTCGTCGCTGAGCGCGAGGATGCGCCGTGCATAGGCCAGCAACCGCGTGCCTGCTTCGGTGGGCGCCACGCCCGCCTTGCTGCGTGTCAGCAGCGACTGCCCGGCCCGCTCTTCGAGCTTGCGGATCTGCTCGCTGACAGACGACTGCGACAGGAACACGCGCGGCGCCGCCGCCGTGAGGCTGCCCGCGTCGACGACCGCGGCGAGGGTGCGGAGCTGTTCGAGATCGAAGCCTTGCATGACTCATCCATTCGCTTATCCGATGGATTCAATCATATCTTCCCGCTTTTCCGATGACTATGGAATTCCCACAATCACCCCATCGCTCATCCATTCATTCACTTGTTTTTCATTCACCACCACCCAGGAGTCCACCATGCCCCACATCGTCATCCACCTCTCCGGCGAACCCGATGCAGCCCTCACCCGCAAGGCCGTCGATGCCGTTGCCGAACTCACGCAGAGCGTGCTCGGCAAGCAGTTGCCGGTGATCGCCACCACCGTGCAGTACATCGCCGCCGACAGCTGGTTCATCGGTGGCCAGACGCTGGCCTCTCTCGGCAAGTCAGCCTTTCACCTGGACATCAGCATCACCGACGAAACCAACACCAAGGCCGAGAAGGCGCGCTACCTGCGCGAGGTCTACGCGGCCTTTGCGAAGCTGCGGCCGAACCTGCACGAGGTGTCGTACATCCACGTGATCGATGCGCGCGGCGCCGCCTACGGCTACGGCGGCAAGACGCAGGAGTACCGCCATCAGCAGGCGGGCGTGTGAGCCGTTGAAGCATCGCCGGGGGCATGGCACCATGTGCCATGCCCTCCGGAAACCCCACGCACATCGCCGCTTCGCTTCCCGCCGACAGCCTCGGCAACCCGCTCACTCTCGACGACGACGCCAGCCTGCCGCTGGTCGACGATTTCGTCATGGGCTTCATCTCGACCGAGGCCCGCGCCGTCAACCTGCTGGCACTCGCGCAGACCGATGCCAGTCCGATCGTGCAGGCTTACTGCGCCACGCTGCACCTGTTCGCTGAATCGCGCGGAGCCGCCGTCAACGCACGGCCGTTCCTTGAAAAAGCCAAGGCCGGCGCCGCGCTCGCCACGCCGCGCGAGCAACGCTACATCGCGGCCATAGAGGCGTGGGCAGACGGCGACATCGCACACGCCATTGCACTGCATGCCGAGCAGGCCCGCGAGCATCCGCGCGACCTGGTGTCGGTCAAGCTCGGCCAGTACCACTGCTTCAACACGGGCGACTGCCCTGGCATGCTGCGGCTCGCGCTCGCGGTGTTGCCCTCGACGGCCGACGTGCCCTACGTGCATGGCATGACGGCCTTCGGCTACGAGCAATGCCACCTGATGCGCGAGGCCGAAGCCAGCGCGCGCCGCGCCATCGCGATGTGCCGCAAGGAGCCCTGGGCCCATCACGCGCTGGCGCATGTGATGCTCACCGAAGGCCGGCTCGCCGAAGGGTTGGCATTCATGAACGGCGTGAGCGACACCTGGACCGGGCTCAACTCCTTCATGGTCACGCACAACTGGTGGCACGTGGCGCTGTTCCTGATCGACCTGGGCCGCGATGCCGAGGCGCTCGCGGTGTACGACGAACACGCCTGGGGCGTGGTCAAGGATTACTCGCAAGACCAGATCGGCGCGGTGTCGCTGCTGGCGCGGTTGGAGCTGGCGGGCATCGACGTGGGTGCGCGCTGGAACGACGTGGCGGGCTACCTGCTGCAGCGGCAGGCCGACCATGTGCTGCCGTTTCTCGATCTGCAATACCTCTATGGATTGGCACGTGCCGCGCGGCCCGAGGCCGACGCGCTGCTGCGCAACATCGAGGCCTTCGCGCCCGGTGCGCCGCCATCGACGCGTGCCGCATGGCAGCGTGTGTGCGTGCCAGCCGCGCACGGGCTCGTGGCGCATGCGCGTGGCGATTTCGCTGGTGCCATCGAAGGGCTGGGCGTGGCGCTGCCCCGCCTGATAGAGATCGGCGGCAGCCATGCGCAGCGCGATCTGTTCGAGCAGGTGTACCTCGATGCGATGGTGCGCACCGGCACCGAGGCCACGCTGGCGGGTGCGCAGGGCATCCTGCAACAGCAGCTGAATGGCCAGCCTGAATCGCTGCGTTTGCGCCGGCAGGCTGGTGCGGTCTACGAGAAACTGGGGTTGGGCGCGCTGCTGCGGAACTGAGCGCGCGAAGAGCGAACGCTCAGTCCTTGCTCTTCAAATGCCGTGTCTGGTCATAGGTCGGCTGCGGCGGCAGGTCGGCGAGGTGGCGCGTGTCGGCCCAGTCGACGATTTCGATCGCCTCGGGCTTGGCGGGGTCGGCGATGCGGATGCGGTTGAAGCCCGCATTCGGAATGTCGCTCTGGCGCGGCCCGCTGAGGCTCAGGCCCTTCGCGGTGCGCCACACCATGTCGAGCACGCCACCGTGGGTGACGACGATCAGGTGCTGCCCCTTGTGGGCGGCGGCAATGCCACCCAGCGCCGCGACGATGCGCGCATGAAACTCGCGCGCGCTTTCGCCCTCGGGCATGGCGTGGTCTTCGCGAAACTCCAGCCACTCTTCCCAGGCACGCGGATGCAGGCTCTGGATCTCGTCGGAGCGCATGCCTTCGACGATGCCGAAATGCTGCTCGCGCAGCGCCGCCGAAGTCACCACCGGCAACGACAGCTGCAACGCCGCCGGGGCGGCCGTCTGCTGCGCGCGCATCAGGTCGCTGCTGATCAGGTGCTGCGCGGTTTCGCCGGCCAGCCGAAGGCCGAGGCGGCGTGCCTGTTCGTGGCCGATGTCGTTGAGCGGAACGTCGGCATGCCCCTGGAAGCGCAGCTCGCGGTTCCAGGCGGTTTCACCGTGGCGAATGAGGATGAGGTCGGTGGTGGAGTCGGGTTTGGGCGTTGGCATTGCCACCCATTTTCCACCCAGTGCGTGACGCGCATGTGCTCGCATGTACCGACGCCGGCGCTTTGTTGCACGGCCACCACCACGCACCGGCCGGCCAAGGGCCTGCGGCCGCCGCCGCTATCGCGCAAAATCCGTTCCCATGCCAAATCTTGTCCTGCTGCCCGGCCTCGCCTGTGACGAGCGCCTGTGGGAAGCCCAGCTGCCCGCCCTTCCCCGCGCCTTCAATGCCCGCGTGAGCGACGCTCAGACGCGCAACCAGACCATCGAAGACATGGCCGCGACGGTGCTGCGCGAACACGAGGGCCCGCTGGTGCTGTGCGGCGCTTCGATGGGCGGCATGGTCGCCATGGAAGCGGCCCGCCAGGCGCCCGGGCGCATCGCCGGCCTGGCACTGCTCGGCACGAGCGCCAGGCCCGAGACGCCCGACATGTTCACTCTGCGCGAAGGCGCCATCGAGTACTTCGAGCGCGGCGAGGTGCGCGACGTGATCGAACCGAACGTGTACTTCGCGTTCCACCCCACGCAGGCGGCCGACCCGGTGCTGGTGCAGCGCTACCTCGACATCGTGCTGGGCGCCGGCGCCCAGCAACTCATCAGCCAGAACCGCGCGGTGATGCAGCGGCCCGATGCGCGGCGGCACCTGCCGTCGCTGCGCGCGCCAGTGCTGCTGATGTGCGGCGACGAAGACCGTCTGGCACCGCCAGAATGCACAGAGGAAATGGCCGCGCTGCTGCCGCAGGCCCAGGTCGTGTGGGTGCCGGAGTGCGGCCACATGCTGACGATGGAAAAGCCCGAGATCGTGAACGCGGCACTGAACGCCTGGCTGGCGAAGCAGTTTCCCGCCGCGGCCTGAGCCGCTTCAGCCTGGTTCAGTGCATTCAGTACAGCTGGCCGCCGGTCTCGGCGATGTCCTGCTTCACCTTGAGCGCGGTGGCCACCGCGATGCGCAGCGCCTGCACCATGGTGTCGAGCGACATGCTCGGCGCTCCCGCGAATCGGGCAGCCTGCCCGGGCAGGTACGGGATATGGATGAAGCCGCCGCGCAACCCCGCCACCGGGCGCGTGGCAATGAGGTACATGAGGCCGTAGAAGATGTGGTTGCAGACGAAGGTGCCCGCGCTGTTCGACACGGAAGCCGGCACGCCGGCGGCACGCAGTTCGCGCGCGATGGCCTTGATCGGTAGCGTCGAGAAATACGCAGCCGGTGCACCGGGCACCACGGGCAGGTCGATCGGCCGACGGCCGGCGTTGTCGGCCACGCGGGCGTCGTCGATGTTGATGGCGATGCGCTCGATGGCAATCTCCGCGCGGCCGCCGGCCTGGCCGATGCACAGCACCAGACTTGGCTTCAGCTCGTCCATGGCGTGCACCAGCGTGTCGATGGCGTCGCCGAACACGCAGGGCACCTTTCGGGCATGCACGACAGCGCGGCCGACCTTCCAGCCGTCGAGCGCACGCACCGCCTCCCACGACGGGTTGACCGCCTCCTGCTCGAAGGGATCGAAGCCGGTGAGCAGCACGCGCACCGGCGAAGAAGGCGAAGCGGCCTTAGGCACGGCGATTCGACTCGATCAGGCCCGGACCGCGATGCCTTCGGCCTGCAGCCGCTCGCGGATGCGGCGCGCAAAGGCCAGCGCGTGGGCACCGTCGCCATGCAGGCACACGGTCTGCGCGTTGACGGCCACAGTGCTGCCGTCGATGGCCGTCACCTTGTGGTCGCGCACCAGCGACAGCGTCTGCGCGATCGACTGCGCTTCGCTCTCGATGAGCGCACCCGGCTGGCTGCGCGGCACCAGGCTGCCGTCGGGCATGTAGCCGCGGTCGGCAAACACTTCCTCGACGGGCGTGAGGCCGGCGCGACGGGCCGCGTCGATCATGTTGCTGCCCGCGAGGCCGAAGAACTTGAGCGACGGGTCGAAGCGCCGCACCGCCTCGCACAGCGCGTCGGCCAGCTCGGGCTCTTTCACGGCCTGGTTGTAGAGCTGGCCATGCGCCTTGACGTGCGAGAGCGTGCCGCCCTCGGCCTTGACGATCGCGGCCAGCGCGCCGACCTGGTAGAGCACGTTGGCGACGATCTCGTCGGGCGGCAGGTGCATGGTGCTGCGCCCGAAGTTCTCGCGGTCCGGAAAGCTGGGGTGCGCGCCGATGGCCACGCCGTGCTGCAGGGCCCATCGCACGCACTGCTGCATGGTCCTGGCGTCGCCCGCGTGCCAGCCGCAGGCAATGTTGGCGGAGCTCACGAGGCCGAGCAGTGCTTCGTCGCTGCCGGCGCCTTCGCCGAGATCGGCATTGAGGTCGATGTGCATGGGGAGGGTCCTTCTTCTTCGGTGATGCGGCCGGCATCGGGCCGACCGGTCATTCACCGTTGTCGTCGTCTGCCTGCTGCACAGTCTATGCCGCGCCCGGCCAGCCTGCAGCCGCCAGCCCCTGTGCCACTTGCGACAGGTAGCGCTGCTGCCCGGCCCATGCGGCCAGCGCCTGCGCCATGTCGACCTGCACCAGCCGGAGCTTGCCGTTGAGCGGCGCCTGCGCCAGCTTCCAGAGGTCGGCGCGAATCACCACGCCGATGCGCGGATAGCCGCCGGTGGTCTGCGCGTCGCCCATCAGGATGATCGGCAAGCCTGAAGGTGGAACCTGGATGGTGCCGGGAATCACGCCCGACGAGAGCATGTCGCCGCCGCGCTTGCGCTTGAGTTCGGCGCCGGCCAACCGGCTGCCCATGCGGTTGCTTTGCGGCGTGATGCGCCAGTGCTCGCCCCAGAGCAGGTCGCGCGCGGCCAGGGTGAACTGTTCGAATTCGGGGCCTGGCAGCACGCGCAGCGCGATGGCGCCATCGTCTTCTTCGCGGCCCCAGTCGGGCTCGCGCAGGCCAAAGGGACGGCGGGTGCGCTGTGCGGCATCGAGCCTCGAAGTGCCCAGCGCCAGCCGGTCGCCCTTGCGCAGCGCACGGCCTTCGTGGCCGCCGAAGCTGGCTTTGAGGTCGGTGCTGCGCGAGCCGAGGATGGGCGGCACGTCGATGCCGCCGGCCACGGCGAGCCAGCTGCGCAGGCCGGCTTTCTTGCGGCCCGAGGCATTGGCGCCGGTGAGCTTGAGGGTCTGCCCGGCAGCGACGGGCACGCTCCAGCAGGGCCAGAGCGGCACGCCATCGAGCATGGCGCTGAAGTCGTCGCCGGTGAGCGCGATGCGCGTGTCGGCCTCGAAGCGCAGTTCGCAGCCACCCATGGTGAGCTCGAGGCCGGCCGCGCCATCGGGGTTGCCGACGAGACGGTTGGCGAGGGTGAGCGCGAGGACGTCGAGCGCACCGCCGGGACAGATGCCAAGCTGGCGATGGCCGTGCCGTCCGAGGTCTTGCACCGAGGCGAGCAGGCCGGGTTTGCTGACAAGAATCATCTCGGGGTTCCACCACTCGGTCGTTCGTCCCATTCAGCGTGAAGCTGCTCGGGGGGCTTTGTGCTTGTTGCTGCTGGGTGCATTCGGGGCGTGTGCGACTGACACCG
>NZ_QAJK01000071.1 GCF_003852515.1 Variovorax sp. KBW07
GCGCAGAGCACACCATCGGCGCGAGCGCCTTCAGAGCGGTCGTTGATCGGCCAATGCGAGAGCAGCGCCCTCGTGCGACTGGCATCGGGTGCTCCGCGCAGCGAAATAAAGGAGGAGCGAAGCGGGGGACATTCGCGGAGCAGAGCACACCGTCGGCGTGAGCGTCGCCCTGAACAACAGAGTTCAGGGCGAAAAACTGTCTCAGGCCCCAAGCACCACGCTGACACCGCCGTCGACAGCCAGCCACTGCCCAGTGATGTGCTTGCCAGCGTCACTCGCGTACAGCAGCGTGATGCCCTTCAGGTCTTCTTCGTCACCAAGGCGGCCCAACGGCGCGGCAGCTGCCATCTTGTCCTCGCCCAGCGACTTGATCAGCCCCGCCGCCATCTTCGTCATGAAGAAGCCCGGGCAGATCGCGTTCACGTTGATCCCGTACTTGCCCCACTCCGCCGCCAGCGTCTTCGTGAAGCCGATCACCGCCGTCTTCGACGTGTTGTAGGCCAGCGTCTGCATCTCCGGGCCGTTGCCGTTCAGCCCCGCGATCGACGCGATGTTGATGATCCGGCCCGTCTTCTTCGGGATCATGTAGCCGTTCGCGATCTGCTGCGACAGGATGAAATAGCCGCGCACATTCAGGTTCATCACCTTGTCCCAGGCTTCCACCGGGTGCTTCTCGGCCGGCGAACCCCAGCTCGCGCCGGCGTTGTTGATCAGGATGTCCACCGCACCCATGCGCTCCAGCGTTTCGTCGGCCAGGCGGCGCGTGTCTTCTTCCTTCGAGCAGTCGGCGGCGATCCAGCGTGCGTCGATGCCGGCCGACTGAAGCTCGGCGGCCGCCTGCTCCAGGTCGTCCGCCTTGCGCGAGCTCAGCATGATCTTCGCGCCGGCTTCGCCGAGCGCATGGGCCATCTGCAGGCCCAGGCCGCGCGAACCGCCGGTGATGAGGGCCGTCTTGCCCGTGAGATCGAACAGTTGTTTGGTGGTGCGAGGGGTCATGGGATGTCTCCGGGGTTGGATGTCTGTATGCCTGTCTGGCTCGGATTCAGATCACGTAGTCCATGCACTGGCGCGCTTC
Source organism: Variovorax sp. KBW07 (assembly GCF_003852515.1). Lineage (GTDB taxonomy): Bacteria > Pseudomonadota > Gammaproteobacteria > Burkholderiales > Burkholderiaceae_C > Variovorax. The sequence continues at coordinate 1,076 of NZ_QAJK01000071.1, forward strand.
ACGCACCGCGCCGATGAAGGGCTTCAGCGCCACGTGCTGCGGATGGTCCGCATAGGCCGCGAGCGCGGCGGCGTCGGTGAATTCCGAATTCAGGATCAGGTCGTAGGTGGCTTCCAGGCCGGGCTGGGCAATGACCACCTCGAAGCGGTGCGTGCCGGGCGACAGCTTGGCGCAGGCGTCGAGCAAGGCCTTGGCCTTGAGCAGGTTGGTCGCCTTGTCGGCGCCTTCGGCGTGTTCCTTGAACTTCCACATCACGATGTGCTTGAGCATGGCGGTCCTTCTTGTCTGTCTTGTCTACTTGTCGTTGAGGCGCGAGCGCACGTAGATGAGCACCAGGCCCACGGCGGTGACGAGGCCGCCGGGCACGGCCATCGACCAGCCCAGCGCCGGGTCGGTGCGGCCGGTGGAAATGCCCAGGATCACGGTGAACAGGCCGCCGTAGATCAGTATCCAGATCCACTTCTCGAGCCGGGCATGCGGCTTCGGTGGCTTGACGGGGTTCGGGGTGTTGTCGGGTGTGGCGTTGGCCATTGTCAGAAAGCGTCCTCGGGCAAAGCGGTACAGGTTGGGTCGCGGCTCTCGACCACGTTGAGCCAGGCACCGATTTTCGGCAGCTCGTAGTGGAAGAAGTAGTCCGTGGCGCCAATCTTGCCAGCTGTTACCGCCCTCGCCTTTTCCGCGTCCGTTTCCAGCGCGCGACGGGCCACGTCCAGCCAGATCCAGGCCAGCACGGTGTGGCCGAAGGCCTGCATGTACGGCACGGCATTGGCCAGCGCGTCGGCCGGGTCGCCGGTGGACCAGGCGGCTTCGGTGGCGCTGCCGATGCGCTGCAGCGCGGCGCCCAGCGCCTTGGCGTGCGCCGCCAGCGCCGGCACCTTGGCGGCACGGCCGATGGTGTCGGTCATGCGCCCGGCCAGCAGCTGCAGGCCGCGGCCCTTTTCCATCAGCACCTTGCGGCCCAGCAGGTCGGCCGCCTGGATGCCGTGCGTGCCCTCGTGGATCATGTTCAGGCGGTTGTCGCGCCAGTACTGCTCCACCGGAAAATCGCGCGTGTAGCCGTAGCCGCCATGCACCTGGATGGCCAGCGAGTTGGCCTCCAGGCACCACTCGCTGGGCCAGCTCTTGGCGATGGGCGTGAGCACTTCGAGCAGCAGGCGCGCGTCGTCGGCGGCTTGCGCGTCGCCGGTCTTCTGCTCGTCCACCAGCCGGGCGCAGTACAGCTCCAGCGCCAGCGCGCCTTCGCAGTACGCCTTCTGCGCGAGCAGCATGCGGCGCACGTCGGCGTGCTCGATGATGCGCACCTGCGGCGCTGCCGAGTCCTTGGCGACGGCGGCGCCGGCCGCTTCGGGCTTCTTCACCAGCCGGCCCTGCGGACGGCTCTTGGCGTATTCGAGCGAGGCGTGGTAGCCCGCCATGCCGAGCATGGTGGCGGCCGTGCCGACGCCGATGCGTGCCTCGTTCATCATGTGGAACATGCAGTGCAGGCCCTTGCCGGGCGCGCCGACCAGGTAGCCCACGGCACCGGCCTTGCCGCCGACCGGGTACTTGCCCTCGCCGAAGTTCAGCAGCGTGTTGGTGGTGCCGCGCCAGCCCAGCTTGTGGTTCAGGCCAGCCAGCGCCACGTCGTTGCGTTCGCCGGTCAGCTCGCCCTGCGTATTCACCATGCGCTTGGGCACGATGAACAGCGAAATACCGCGCGTGCCCGGCACCAGCTTGCCGTTTTCGTCGGGGATCTTGGCCAGCACGATGTGCACGATGTTCTCGGTCAGTTCGTGGTCGCCGGCCGAGATCCACATCTTGTTGCCCGTGAGCCTGTAGCGCGGGCCCAGTGGGTCGTCCTGGTAGTCGGCGCCATCGGGTACGGCGCGCGTGGCGACGTCGCTCAGCGACGATCCGGCCTGCGGCTCCGACAGGCACATGGTGCCGGCCCAGCGGCCCGAGAATTCGTTCTTGGCGAACACCTCTTTCTGCATGTCGGTGCCGTGCACCATCAGCAGGTTGGCGTTGCCGCTGGTGAGCATGTTCGCGCCGATGCTCACCGAGGCCATCGCGAAGAAGCTGTTGGCGGCAGCCGAGAGCGTGTACGGCAGCTGCATGCCGCCGATGTCGTAGTCTTGCGCGGCGCTCATCATTCCCGACTCCACGAAGGCCTTGTGCGCGTCGTGCGTGGCCTGCGGCAAGATGACTTTCTCGCCGTCGAAATGCGGCTCCTGCGTATCGACCGTGCGGTTGAACGGCGCGTACTTCTCACGCGCAATGCGTTCGCAGGTGTCGAGCACCGCGTCGAAGGTTTCGCGCGAGTGGTCGGCAAAGCGTTCGCGCTGGTTCAGGGCTTCGGCGTCGAGCCAGTCGTACAAGAGAAAATCGAGGGTGGAACGCAGGCTCATGATGGGTCGTCTCTTCGGTCGTCTGTCTATTTCTTTGGCTCTGGCAGCGTCGCGATGGTGCCCTGCGCCAGCGCGCAGAGCTTTTCGACGCCGTCATTCACCACGAACACTTCGCAGGTGCAAACGGATTGCGATTTGCCGGTGTGCACGGCCCTGGCGCGCGCAACCAGGCGCTGGCCGAGTGCCGGCCGCACATAGTTGATCTTGAATTCGGAAGTCACCACCGGCACGCGCAATGCGGCACCGCCGGCAAAGGTCAAGGCGTTGTCGGCCATGTAGCTCACGATGCCGCCATGGGCGAAACCGTTCTGCTGCTTCAGTTGCGCGGACAGCGGCAACTGAAGCTCGGCCTGGCCCGGCGCGAGCGCGTGCAGCTCGGCGCCGATCAGCGCACTGAACGGCTGTGCGGCAAGAACGCCGCGCCCGTATGCCAGCACGGCTTCGGGCGAGACCCCCTGGTCATGGCCCAAGCCGGCCATGGTTACAAGACCTCGAAGACGCCCGCGGCGCCCATGCCGCCGCCGATGCACATCGTCACCAGCACCTTCTTGGCGCCGCGGCGCTTGCCTTCGATGAGCGCGTGGCCCGTCAGGCGCTGGCCGCTCACGCCGTAGGGGTGGCCCACGGCGATGGCGCCGCCGTCCACGTTCAGGCGGTCGGCCGGAATGCCGAGCTTGTCGCGGCAGTAGATGACCTGCACGGCGAAGGCTTCGTTCAGTTCCCACAGGTCGATGTCATTGACCGTGAGGCCCAGGCGCTTGAGCACCTTGGGAATGGCGAAGACCGGGCCGATGCCCATTTCGTCGGGCTCGCAGCCGGCCACGGCAAAGCCGAGGAAACGGCCGAGGGGCTTCAGGCCCTTCTGCTCGGCGTACTTTTCGTCGACCAGCACGCAGGCGCCGCCGCCGTCGGAGAACTGGCTGGCGTTGCCGGCCGAGATCAGGCCGCCGGGCAGCGCCGGGCGAATGCCGCTGATGCCTTCCTTGGTGGTGCCGGCGCGGATGCCTTCATCGTTCTCGATGGTGACTTCCTTGGTGCGCAGGCCCAGCACCGGGTCGGCCACGCCGGCCAGTACCGTGATGGGGGCAATCTCGTCCTTGAAGCGGCCGGCTTCCAGCGCGGCGGTGGCCTTCTGCTGGCTGGCTGCGCCGTACTCGTCCATGGCGTCGCGGCCGATGTTGTAGCGCTTGGCGACCTGCTCGGCGGTCTGCAGCATGTTCCAGTAGATCTCTGGCTTGTGCTTCACCAGCCAGGGGTCGGCCAGCATGTGCTTGTTGGCTTCGTTCTGCACGCACGAGATGCTCTCGACGCCGCCGGCCACGTACACCTCGCCTTCGCCCGCGATGATGCGTTGCGCGGCGGTGGCGATGGTCTGCAGGCCCGAGGAGCAGAAACGGTTGATGGTCATGCCCGAGGTGGTGACCGGGCAGCCGGCGCGCAGCGCGATCTGGCGTGCGATGTTGGAGCCGGTGGCGCCTTCAGGCGTGGCGCAACCCATGATGACGTCATCCACCGCGGCGGCTTCGATGCCGGCGCGGGCAATGGCGTGCTGCACCGCGTGGCCGCCGAGCGTGGCGCCGTGCGTCATGTTGAAGGCACCCTTCCAGCTCTTCGCGAGCGGCGTGCGGGCGGTGGAAACAATGACGGCGCTGGTCATGGTGAGGTCCTTTGAAGATGGAAGGGAAAAGAGGTGGTGGTCGTCATTGCGCCGGAGCAGCGTTGGTGTTGCTCAGGAGCTGGTGATAGAAGCCGATCATCTCGCCGTAGTTGGAGATGGCCAGGCGTTCGTTGTTGCCGTGAAAGCGCGCCAGGTCTTCGCCCTTCACGCGGAACGGCGAGAAGCGGAAGACGGCGTCGCTCACCAGGCTGAAGTGGCGCGAGTCGGTGGCGGCGGTCATGAGGCCGGGGGCCACCACCGCGTCGGGGAAGCTCTGGCGCACGGCCTGCTGGATGGCGCGGTAGCCGGTGCTGTCGGTCGGCGACACGGGCGACGGCTCCGAGTTGCCGGGGTACTGCTTGATCTTGATGTCGTCGTTGGCCAGCGTCTTGCGCAGGTGCGCCTCGACGCTCGCGATGGTGTCGCCCGGCAGGATGCGGAAATTGACGGCGGCCTCGGCGCGGCCGGGCAGCACGTTGTCCTTGTTGCCGGCGCGCACGATGGTCAGCGCGGTGGTGGTGCGCAGCATGGCGTTGCTGCTCGGGCTCTTCTCGAGCTGGCCGCGCACCAATGCCTCGGTGAGCCACAGGTTGGACAGCATCACGCGGTTGACGCCGCTCATTTCGGGCGCGAGCGCACCGAACATCTGGCCGGCCACGCCCTTGATGCCGCCGGGCATCGGGTTGGCTTCGAGCCGTGCCAGCGCCGCGCTCATGCTGCCGATGGCGCTGTGCTGCGGCGGCATCGACGAATGGCCGGGGGCGGTGTCGAGCGACAGGAAGAAAGTGCCGTAGCCCTTCTCGGCCAGGCCGATGAGCGCCGCCGGCTTCGACAGGCCGGGCAGCACGCCGTCGAGCACCAGCAGGCCTTCGTCGAGCACCCAGTCCAGGCGCACGTTGCGCGACTTGAGCAGCTCGGCAATGGGCAGCGCGCCGCGCAGGCCGCTGACTTCTTCGTCGTCGCCCATCACCAGGTAGACGGTCTGCCTGGGCTTGAAGCCGCTGCCGATGAGAAGCTCGATGGCCTCCATCTGCGCGAAAAGATTGCTCTTGTTGTCGAGCGTGCCGCGGCCCCACACGAAGCCGTCCTTGATCTCGCCGGCGAAGGGGTCGACGGTCCAGGCCTTTTCGGTGCCGGGGGCAATGGGCACCATGTCCTGGTGCGCCATCAGCGCGATGGGCTTGGCGGACGGGTCGGTGCCGGTCCATGTGTAGAGCAGCGCCTTCTGGCCGACCACTTCCTTCTTCAGGGTGGCGTGGACCTTGGGGAATTGCTGCGCCAGGTAAGCGTGCAGCTTGTCGAACTCGGCCAGGTTGGCGGCCGAGTCGTCAAGGCTGGAAACGGTGCGGAACGTGATTGCCGTGGACAGCCGCTGGGCGGCTGCCTGCAAGTCGACGTTCAGCTTGGGGGCTGGCGCCACCGCCAGTTGCTGCGATGGCGTGGTCCAGGTCTTGACCGCCACGGCGGCCACCAGCAAGACGATTGCCAGCAGCAGCCCGAGGAAGATGCGTTTCAACATGGGCGGTCAGTGCTCCTGGATCAGCTGAACTGCTTGCCTTCGGCGACCAGCTTCTGGATCAGCGGCGCGGGCTGCCAGAACTCGGCGTCGTCGCGCGGGTTCTTGGCAAAGCGCTTCATCGACTCGGCCACGTTGTACAGGCCGACTTGCGACGCGTAGTGCATCGGGCCGCCGCGCCAGATCGGGAAGCCGTAGCCGGTGAGGTACACCATGTCGATGTCGCCCGACTTGGAGGCAATGCCGTCTTCCAGGATGTGCGCGCCTTCGTTGACGAGGGCATACACCAGGCGTTGCACGATTTCTTCGTCGGAAATCTTGCGCGGCGTGATGCCCAGCTCCTTGCGGTGGTCTTCGATCATCTTGTTGACGAGGTCCGACGGAATGGCATCGCGCTTGCCGGCCTGGTAGTCGTACCACCCTGCCCCGGTCTTCTGGCCGAAGCGGCCCAGCTCGCAGAGCTTGTCGGCCGTGCGGCTGTACTTCATGTCGGCGCGCTCGGTGGCGCGGCGCTTGCGAATGGCCCAGCCGATGTCGTTGCCCGCCAGGTCGCCCATGCGGAACGGGCCCATGGCAAAGCCGAACTTCTCGATGGCCTTGTCGACCTGCTGCGGCAGCGCGCCTTCGTCCAGCAGGAAGCCTGCCTGGCGCGAGTACTGCTCGATCATGCGGTTGCCGATGAAGCCGTCGCACACGCCCGAGACCACCGAGGTCTTCTTGATCTTCTTGCCGATGGCCATGACCGTGGCGAGCACGTCCTTGGCGGTGGCCTTGCCGCGCACCACTTCGAGCAGCTTCATCACGTTGGCCGGGCTGAAGAAGTGCATGCCGACCACGTCTTGCGGACGCTCGGTGAACGATGCGATCTTGTCGACGTCGAGCGTCGAGGTGTTCGAGGCCAGGATGGCGCCCTTCTTAGCGACGCGGTCGAGTTCCTTGAAGACCTTTTCCTTGACACCGATTTCCTCGAACACGGCTTCGATGATCAGGTCGGCGTCTTTCAGGTCGTCGTAGCTCAGCGTGGTGCTCAGCAGCGCCATGCGCTGCTCGTACTTGTCCTGCTTGAGCTTGCCCTTCTTGACCTGGGCTTCGTAGTTCTTCTTGATGGTGGCCACGCCGCGGTCGAGCGCTTCCTGCTTCATCTCGAGAATCTTGACGGGGATGCCCGCGTTCAGGAAGTTCATCGAGATGCCGCCGCCCATGGTGCCGGCGCCGATGACGCCCACGGCCTTGATGTCGCGCTTGGGCGTGTCTTCGGGCACGTCGGGAATCTTGCTCGCGGCGCGCTCGGCCATGAACAGGTGGCGCAGCGCCAGCGATTCGGGCGTGAACATCAGCGCGGTGAACAGGCGGCGTTCTTCGGCCATGCCGTCGTCGAACTTCATCTTGGTCGCGGCCTGCACTGCGTCGATGCACTTCAGCGGCGCCGGGTAGTTCTTCGACATGCCGCCGACCATGTTCTTGGTGAACTGGAAGTAAGCATCGCCTTGCGGGTGCTTGCACGGCAGGTTGCGCACCAGCGGCAGCGCTTCACCGGTCTTGCCGGCGACGCTCTTGGCAAAGGCCACGGCTTCGTCGAACACCGATTCGGGCGATGCGGCCAGCTTGTCGAACAGCTTCTGGCCCGGCAGGCTGGCCAGCACTTCGCTCTTGACGGCTTCGCCGCTGACGATCATGTTCAGTGCGGTTTCCACGCCGAGCACGCGCGGCAGGCGCTGCGTGCCGCCGGCGCCGGGCAGCAGGCCCAGCTTGACTTCGGGCAGCGCCATGGCGGTGCCGGGTGCGGCCACGCGGTAGTGGCAGCCCAGCGCCAGCTCGAGGCCGCCGCCCATGCACACCGAGTGGATGGCAGCGACGATGGGCTTGGGCGAGGCTTCGAGCGCGAGGATCACGCTCAGCAGGTTGGGCTCCTGCAGCGCCTTGGGCGTGCCGAATTCCTTGATGTCCGCACCGCCGGAAAACGCCTTGCCGGCGCCGGTGATGACGATGGCCTCGACGGCGTCGTCGGCATTGGCCTTGGCCAGGCCATCGGTGATGCCGATGCGGGTCGAGAAACCGAGACCGTTGACCGGAGGGTTGGTCAGTGTGATCACGGCGACATCGCCGAGCACTTTGTATTCAGCCGTCATGCTGCGTTCCTTGGTGTGTGAAGAAAAAGAAGAAAAAGCACGAGTGTTCTTTTTCGGGGATTTTAGGCGTTTGTCGCGACGCAACAATGGCACGCAGTCGCTGCCGAGACAAGAGGGAATCCGGGGCGTGGCCCGGATTCCGCGGGGATCAAACCTCCAGCCACTCCTTGCGGGTGGTGGCGTCGGCACGCAGGCTGTCGGGCGTGCCGTCGAACACGATGCTGCCATGGCCCATGACCAGCGCGCGATCGGAAATCTGCATGGCGATGGTGAGCTTCTGCTCGATCAGCAGCACCGAGATGCCCTTGTCCTTGAGCGTGCGTAGGTACTGCCCCACCAGCTCGACGATCTTGGGCGCAAGGCCCTCGGTCGGCTCGTCGATGATGATCAGGTCGGGGTCGCCCATGAGCGTGCGGCACAGCGTGAGCATCTGCTGCTCGCCACCCGACAGCACGCCGGCTTCGGTGTGCTGGCGCTCCTTCAGGCGCGGGAACATGGCATACATGTCGTCGAACTGCCAGCGGCTTCCCTTGCCGTTGCCCTTTTGCCCCAGCAGCAGGTTCTGGTGCACCGTGAGCTTGGGGAAGATGTCGCGGTTCTCCGGCACGTAGCCGATGCCGCAGTGCGCGATCTCATAGGCCTTGCGGCGCAGGATGTCCTGCCCCTTCCAGTGCAGTCTGCCCTCGGCATGCACCAGGCCCATGATGGCCTTGGCGGTGGTGGAGCGGCCCGAGCCGTTGCGGCCCAGCAGCGCCACGATTTCGCCAGGGTTCACGTCGAAGGAAACGCCATGCAGCACATGGCTCTTGCCGTAGTAGGCGTGGATGTCTTGAAGCTTCAGCATGTCAGTGTCCTGCTCCCTGTGCGTCGGCTACCGAGGAGCCCAGGTAGGCCTCCTGCACGCGCGCATTCGCACGCACCGCGGCCGGCGTGTCGAAGGCGATGACCTCGCCATACACCACCACCGCGATCTTGTCGGCCAGCCCGAAGACCACGCCCATGTCGTGCTCGACCGTGAGCAGTGTCTTGCCGACCGTGACGTGCTTGATGAGCGAGATGAAGTGCGAGGTCTCGGTCTTGCTCATGCCCGCCGTGGGCTCGTCCAGCAGGATGACGTTGGCACCGCCCGCGATGGTCACGCCGATTTCCAGCGCACGCTGTTCGGCGTACGTGAGGTTGACCGCGTGCACGTCGCGCTTGCGCTCCAGCCCGATCTGGCGAACCAGCTCTTCGGTGCGCTCGTTGGCGTCGTCCAGGTTCGAGAGAAAGCGCAGGAAGGTGTACTTGTAGCCCAGGCTCCACAGCACGCCGCAGCGCAGGTTCTCGAAGACCGTCAGCTTCGGGAAGATGTTGGTGATCTGGAAGCTGCGCGACAGGCCCAGGCGGTTGATCTCGTACGGCTTCATGCCGTCGATGCGCTGGCCGTTCAGCAGCACTTCGCCGCTGCTGGGGGCCAGGCGCCCGCTGATCAGGTTGAACAGCGTGGACTTGCCCGCGCCGTTCGGCCCGATGATGGCGATGCGCTCGCCCGCGTTCACCGCCAGGTCGACACCACGGATGATGTCGGTCTTGCCAAAGCTCTTTCGCAGGTCCTTGAGTTCGAGTGAATAGGTCATGCCGTCTCCCGTCGCTTCATTTCGGCTTCAATTTCTTCTTGTGCCTGGCCCCAGACGCGGGCAAAGCGCCGGCGCACGACTTCGAAAACGCCCAGGCCCACGGCCAGCAACGCGCAGGCAATGACCCAGCTGGTGGCCGACGAGGTGTCGAGCGTCAGGCCCGCGAACGGCACCGTCGGGCCGAGCGCCGCGTTCAGCTGCATGTGATAGATCATCTCGACGATGGCCGCCGCGCCCGCCAGCATGATGGCCGCGCCGATGAACAGGCCCACGTAGAGCAGGTAGAAGCGCTTGATTTTTCCGAACAGCGCCACGCGCACGTTCATCATGATCAGGCTGGCCACGCCGCCCGGCGCGAACATCACCATCAGCAGGAACACCAGGCCCACGTACAGCAGCCAGGCCTTGCTGAGTTCGGACAGCAGCACCAGCGCGAACACCAGCAGTGCCGCGCCGATGATCGGCCCGAAGAAGAAGGTGGCGCCGCCCAGGAAGGTGAACAGCAGGTAGCTGCCCGAGCGCAGCCCGTTCAGGCTGTCGGCCGCGTTGACGATCTCGAAGTTGATGGCCGCCAGGCCGCCGCCGATGCCCGCGAAGAAGCCCGCGATGATGAAGGCGAAGTAGCGCACGCGCTGCGTGTTGTAGCCAATGAACTCCACCCGTTCCGGGTTGTCGCGCACCGCATTCAGCATGCGGCCCAGCGGCGTGCCGGTGAAGGCGAACATCAGGCCGGTGCAGATGAAGCAGTACACCGCGATCAGGTAATACACCTGGTTCTGCGGCCCGAAGTTGATGCCGAAGAACGATGCGCCGTACACGCGGTTGGACGTGATGCCGCCTTCGCCGCCGAAGAAGCTGGGGAACATCAGCGCCATCGCGGCCACCAGCTCGCCCAGGCCGAGCGTGATCATCGCGAAGGTGGTGCCCGACTTCTTGGTCGACACGTAGCCGAACAGCACGGCGAAGAACATGCCGCCAAGGCCGCCCACCAGCGGGATCAGCACCAGCGGAATCGGCAGCTTGCCGGCGCTGGCCAGGTTCATCGCGTGGATGGCGATGAACGAGCCCAGGCCCACGTACACCGCGTGCCCGAAGCTGAGCATGCCGCCCTGACCCAGCAGGATGTTGTAGCTCAGGCAGATGATGATGAGGTAGCCGATCTGCGACAGCATGGTCAGCGCCAGGCTGCTGGTGAAGATCATCGGGGCGACGATCAGCAGCAAGGCGAACATCGACCAGATCAGGATGCGCCCGATGTTCAGGGGCTTGAAGCGGTAGTACCGCGTGGGTGTCGATTGGGTTGCGGTGGTCATGGCGTCAGTCCTCCCGGGTTCCGAGAAGACCCTTGGGCCTGAAGATGAGGATCAGCACCAGGAACAGGTACGGAAGAATGGGCGCCACCTGCGAGATCGTGAGCTTGAGCAGCTCGTAGCCGAAGGTCTGCTCGGTCACCGCCATGCCCAGGGCCTGCAGGCCGGTCGCGAGCGACTGGTCCATGGCCACGGCAAAGGTCTGCACCACGCCGATGATCAGCGACGACAGGAAGGCGCCGGCCAGCGAGCCCATGCCACCGACCACCACCACCACGAAGATGATGGAGCCGACCGAACCCGCCATGGCCGGCTCGGTGACGTAGGTGTTGCCGCCGACCACGCCCGCCAGGCCGGCAAGCGCGGCACCGCCGCCGAACACCAGCATGAAGACGCGCGGCACGTTGTGGCCCAGCGCCTCGACCATGTCGGGGTGCTTCAGCGCCGCCTGGATGACCAGGCCGATGCGCGTGCGCGTGAGCAGCAGCCACACCGAGATGAGCATCAGCACCGCCACCAGCATGATGAACGAGCGCGACTTGGGGAACTGCGTTCCGTACAGCGTGAACAGCGGGCCCTGCAGTGCCGTCGGCAGGCCGTACGGCACCGTGGAGCGGCCCCAGACCAGCTGGACGATTTCAAGAATCAGGTAGGAAAGGCCGAACGTCACCAGCAGCTCGGGCACGTGGCCGAACTTGTGCACGCGGCGCAGGCAGTAGCGCTCGAAGGCCGCCCCCAGGGCGAACACCAGCAGCGGCGCAATGAAGAGCGCCGGCCAGAACCCCAGGATGCCCGACAGCGTGTAGGCGAAATAGGCACCCAGCATGTAGAAGCTGGCGTGCGCGAAATTGAGCACACCCATCATGCTGAAGATCAGCGTGAGGCCCGAGCTCAGCATGAACAACAGCAAGCCGTAGCTGACGCCGTTGAGCAGCGAGATGACGAAGAATTCGACGTTCATCGGTCTTTCGTGTCAGTTGAAAAAAGAAAAAGGCCCGAGTGTTGAAGTCGGGCCTCGACCGCTTTGGCGCGTTCCCGGATTTACGAGGGACGCTTCATCTGGCACGTGGTGGGCGTGCTGGCCACATAGGCGTCGTAGTACTTCACCGGTGCCAGCGTGTAGCCGGTGTTTTCCGGGCTGTACGGATACTTGGCACTGGCCTTTTCCCAGCGGGCGATATACAGGCCCTGCTGCAGCTGGTGGTCGGCCTTGCGCAGTTCGACGTCGCCGTTGAAGCTCTTGAACTTCATGCCTTCCAGCGCCGCGGCCACCTTGACCACGTCGGTCGACTTGGTCTTGACGAAGGCTTCGGTCAGGGCCTGGAACACGGTGTAGGCATCGGTGGTGTAGATGTCGTCGTTGAACTTCTTCTTGAAGTCGTTGGCGTACTTCTGCATGTCGCCGCCCATGTTGTAGTGGGCATAGCCGACCTGGTACACCTTGCCGTCGGACGCCGCGCCCATGGCGGTCGGCGTGCCGCTGGTCACTGCGTAGTAGGTATAGAACTTGACGTTCAGGCCCGAGTCGTTGGCCGCCTTGATGAGCAGCGCGAGGTCGGAGCCCCAGTTGCCGGTAATGACGGTGTCCGCGCCCGATGCCTTGATCTTGGCGATGTAGGGCGCGAAGTCGCGCACCTGCGCGAGCGGGTGCAGGTCGTCGCCGACGATCTGCACGTCGGGGCGCTTGGACTTGAGGTTTTCCTTGGCGTACTTGGAAACCTGCTGGCCGTGCGCGTAGTTCTGGTTGAGCAGGTAGACCTTCTTGATGTCGGTCTGGTCCTTCATGTAGGTGGTCAGCGCTTCCATCTTCATCGACGTGTCGGCGTCGAAGCGGAACTGCCAGTAGCTGCACTTGGCGTTGGTCAGCTCGGGGTCGACCGCGGCGTAGTTCAGGTACAGCGCTTCCTTGCCCGGATTGCGCGCGTTGTTCTTTTCGAGCGCATCGATGATGGCGAGCGCCGGGCCGGAGCCGTTGCCCTGCACGATGTAGCGCGCGCCCTGGTCCATGGCCGAGCGCAGTGCGCTGGTGGTTTCCTGCGGGCTGAGCTTGTTGTCGATACCGATGATCTCGAACTTCACGCCGGCCGCATTCTTCTTGTTGAATTCTTCGGCAAAGAACTGGAAGGTCTTGAGCTGGTTCGTGCCGACCGCGGCCATCAGGCCCGACAGCGGGTCGATCCATGCGATCTTGACGGTCTCACCCTTCTGGGCGAACGCGCCAACGGCGCTTGCCGCGAGGACGGCTGCGGTAACGATCTTCAGAGCGAACTTCAATCTATATCTCCTGGTCAAACCGATTCAAAAACGCCTCACGAGAGTACAAGCGTTCGCAGCCCCTCCCCTCAGGGAATGCCCGTAAGGGAGCCGCCGCAAAGGCCGTTTCTATCGCGCAGGCGACACCGCGTTTCTCTCTTTTGCTACCCGTTGGTAGATAGCTTCTACCAGCGGGTAGGAAACGCGTTCACAAAGACGCCTAGGGGCGCTTCATCTGGCAGGTCGTGGGCGTGCTCGCCACATACGACTCGTAATACTTCACGGGGACGTTCGTGTAGCCGGTGTTCTCGGCGTCGTAGGGGTACTTGGCGCTGGCTTTTTCCCAGCGCGAGATGTACAGGCCCTGCTGCAGCTGGTGGTCGGCCTTGCGCATCTCAACCTCGCCGTTGAAGCTCTTGATCTTCATGCCTTCGAGGGCCGCGGCCACCTTGACCGGATCGGTCGACTTGGTCTGGGCAAAGGCGGCGTCGAGCAGCGCGAACACGTGATAGATGGACGACTGCGTGAGGTCGTCGTTCATCTTCTTCTTGTAGCCGTTGAGCAGCCGCTGGATCTCGCCGCCCATGTTGTAGTGGGCATAGGCCACGGTGTAGACCTTGCCGTCGGACGTGGCGCCCATGGCGGTCGGCGTGCCGGCGCCCGGTGCGTAGTAGGTCAGGAACTTGACGTTCAGGCCCGAGTCGTTGGCGGCCTTGATGAGCAGCGACAGGTCGGAGCCCCAGTTGCCGGTAATGACGGTGTCGGCACCCGAGGCCTTGATCTTGGCGATGTAGGGTGAGAAGTCGCGCACCTGGGCCAGCGGATGCAGGTCTTCGCCGACGATCTGGATGTCGGGGCGCTTGACCTTCAGGTCTTCCTTGGCGAACTTGGCCACCTGCACGCCGTGGGCGTAGTTCTGGCCGAGGATGTAGACCTTCTTGATGTCCGCCTGGTCCTTCATCCAGGTGGTCAGGGCCTCCATCTTCATGGAGGTGTCGGCGTCGACCCGGAAGTGCCAGTAGCTGCACTTGCTGTTGGTCAGGTCGGGGTCGACCGCCGCGTAGTTCATGTACAGCAACTCCTTGCCGGGGTTGCGCGAGTTGTTCTTCTCGATGGCGTCGATGATGGCCAGCGCGGGGCCGGAACCGTTGCCCTGCATGATGTAGCGCGCGCCCTGGTCTTGCGCGGAGCGCAGGGCGGCGGTGGTTTCCTGCGGGCTGAGCTTGTTGTCGAGCGCAAGGATCTCGAACTTCACACCCGACAGGTTCTTCTTGTTGAACTCTTCAGCAAGGAATTGCGTGGTCTTGAGCTGGTTGGTGCCCACCGCGGCCATCAGGCCCGACAGCGGATCGAGCCAGGCGATCTTGACCGTCTCGCCCTTTTGGGCGACGGCGGCCGTAACGCTCACCAACATTGCACAGGCAGCTACTGACTTGATAGCAAATTGCATGAAGAGTCTCCTGAGTGAAAGGCGGGATGCCAGCGTACAAGCGCCCTTTTTTTCGCCGCACAGGGAATGCCCGGAAGGAAAGCCGCCGGGGCGGCTTTCCTATCGCGTGCGCGACAGTGCGGGTGGGCTTGGCTCGTACTTTTTCAGAGCGTGGGCAGCTTGTAGTCCTTGAGGAGTTCGCGAAGGCGGGTCTTGAGAATCTTCCCGGTGGCGCCCAGCGGAATGGCCTCGACGAACACCACGTCGTCGGGGATCTGCCACTTGGCGGTCTTGCCTTCGTAGAACTTCAGCAGTTCCTCGCGCGTGACTTCGGCACCGGGCTTCTTGACGACCGCGATGATCGGGCGCTCGTCCCACTTGGGGTGGAACACGCCGATGCAGGCGGCCATGGCCACCGCCGGGTGCGCGACCGCGATGTTCTCGATGTCGATGGAGCTGATCCATTCGCCGCCGGACTTGATCACGTCCTTGCTGCGGTCGGTGATCTGCAGGTAGCCGTCGGCGTCGATGGTGGCCACGTCGCCGGTCGGGAACCAGCCCCGGCCCTGCGCATCGGGAACGAGCGGGTCGCCGCCCTCGCCCTTGAAGTATTCCTTCACGACCCACGGGCCCTTGACCAGCAGGTCGCCGTAGGCCTTGCCGTCCCAGGGCAGCTCGTTGCCCTCGCCGTCGACGATCTTCATGTCGACGCCGAAGATGGCGCGGCCCTGCTTCATGCGGATCTGCAGCTGCGCATCGGCCGGCAGCGCCAGGTGCTTGTTCTTGAGCGTGCAGAGCGTGCCCAGCGGGCTCATCTCGGTCATGCCCCAGGCGTGCAGCACCTCGACGTTGTAGTTCTCCTGGAACGCCGTGATCATGGCCGGCGGGCAGGCCGAGCCGCCGATGACGGTGCGGTTCAGCTTGCTGAACTTCAGGCCGTTGGTCTGCATGTGGCCCAGCATCATCTGCCAGACGGTGGGCACGCCGGCCGCGAAGGTCACGCCTTCGGACTCGATCAGCTCGTACACCGACTTGCCGTCGAGCGACGGGCCCGGGAACACCAGCTTGCAACCCACCAGCGCGGCCGAGTACGGAATGCCCCAGGCGTTGACGTGGAACATCGGCACCACCGGCAGCACGGAGTCTTGCGCGGAGATGCGCATGACGTCGGGCAGCGCCGCGGCGTAGGCGTGCAGCATGGTCGAGCGGTGGCTGTACAGCGCGGCCTTGGGGTTGCCCGTGGTGCCGCTCGTGTAGCACATGCTCGATGCCGAGTTCTCGTCGAAGGTGGGCCAGTCGTAGTCGCTCGACTGCTGGCCGAGCCAGCTTTCATAGCTCACGAGGTTGGGCACGCCGCTGTCGACCGGCAGCCGGTCGGCGTCGCACAGCGCCACCCACTTGCGGATGCCGGGGCAGCGCGCGTGCACGGCCTGCACCAGCGGCAGGAAGCTCAGGTCGAAGCACAGGATCTGGTCTTCGGCGTGGTTGGCGATCCAGGCGATCTGGTCGGGGTGCAGGCGCGGGTTGATGGTGTGCAGCACGCGGCCGCTGCCGCTCACGCCGTAATACAGCTCCAGGTGGCGATAGCCGTTCCAGGCCAGCGTGGCCACGCGGTCGCTGAACAGCAATTGCTCGCAGTCCAGCGCATTGGCCACCTGCCGGGAACGCGATGCGATACCGCCCCATGTCGTGCGGTGAATATCGCCTTCGACACGGCGCGAGACGATCTCGCCGTCGCCGTTGTGGCGCTCGACGAACTCGATCAGCGACGAGATCAAAAGCGGTTGGTCTTGCATCAAACCCAGCATCTACGGACTCCTTTGTGAAATGACTTTTGAAAGCTTGCAAACAACAGATTCACGCAAGCTTCGGCCACTTGCACAATGACACAAACCCGCACTGCATGATTGAACGAAGCGGCTCAAGTGGGCGCGCCCGGTCCGACGCCCGCGGGCACCGGAATCACGTTCGCCCGGCAGGGTTGGCGCAGCGTCTTGTCGCAGTTCGGCAGCTCCTTCGCATGGGCATACGGGATGTACCCCAGCACGATGCTCGATGAATGCGTGGCGTCGTGCCACACCATGTTGGCCGACGGCGTGGTGGTGTTGCCGAAAATCCAGAAGCCGGTCTGCGACGGGCTATCGACGGTCACGCGGATGCTGGAGCCGGCACGGAACACGTGGGCGAACTTCTGGATCTCGATGCGCACCTGGTTGGGCTGGCCGGCATCGAGCGGCGCTTCGGTGGCCTTGGTGAAGTCGCCGAAGGGACGCAACACCGATGAGCGGGCGGGGTCCAGCGCACGCTTGGAGGCGCGCAGCCAGCCGCGTTGCACGAACATCTCCTTGCCGTCGGGCCGCACTTCGGACAGCGTGACCTGCAGGTCGGTGTCGTTGTCGGCGGCGGTGGCTCTGATCCACAGGTCGGCGGAGCCTTCGCCGTAGAAGCTCAGGTCGTCCGGCAGCGCGGCCGTGGTGAAGACGACCTGGCCGTCCTTTTCGGCATCGGCCACGGCCTGCCAGCCTTCGGCGGCGGGGTTGTTCACCACCGGGCTCTTTGCGGGATAGCGGTAGGTCGACAAGGCGAAAGGAACCACCGGCTTGGCGGCGGCAAGCTCGCCGCCCGGCTGCAGCCACAGGCGCATCGGCTGGACCTTGACCGGCAGGCGGTCGAACTCGGCCACGGCGGTCTGCTTGATCTTCGCCGCGCCGTTGACGGCCTTCTGGTCGGTCTGCTGCATTTCCTGCAGCAGGCGCACGCGCGGCTCCTTCTCGAAGCCGTTGTCCTCGCCCTTCACGAAGTGGGCCAGGAAGCGCTTGAGCGTCGCGTCGATGTAGTCCGAGGTGACGTTGGTGTGGTGGTCGCCGTTGGAGCTGACCAGCCACATCTTCTCGGGCGCCATGGTGTCTTCGTAGTAGCCCGAGCGCGGGCCGATCTGCTCGTCCTGCCACGACTGGGTGCCCAGTGCGGGAATATCGATCTTGCCGGTCTCGTAGAACGCGCTGCGCTTGACGTACAGGCCGTCGGCGTACGGGTTCTCCAGCCACTTGGTCAGGTCGAGGTCGGGCCGCTTGATCTTCTCGATGTTGTCGGCCACCGTGCTGGCGCACCCGGTGTCGCCGTCGAGCTTGGCCGCGAAGGTGGCGGCCCTGTTCCAGATGCCCGGGAAGCCGCCCCACCACTGCGCCGGAAAGCCGACGTTCTTGATGCCGCCCGGGTAGCCCACGTCGCGGTACGGGTCGGTCACGTTCTTGCTGGGCGTGATGGCCAGCAGGCCCTTGGGCCGGTGCGCCGCCACCCACAGCTGGTTGTAGCCCGCATACGAGTAGCCGATCATGCCGATCCGGCCGTTCGACCAGGGCTGCTTGCCGGCCCACTCCAGGGCAAAGGCGCCGGCCGCGCCGGTGCTGGCGTCGAAGACCTGGTCTTCACCGGTCGAGCAGCCGGTGCCCGGCACGTTGATGCCCATGACCGCATAGCCTTCGGCCACCCAGAGTTGGCCGACGTTCGGGTTGGAGCCCGCGGAGTAGCCGTCGTATTCCACCAGCAGCGGAAAGCTGCCCGTGCCGCTGGGCAGCAGCAGCGAGTAGCGCATCTTGTTGCCGTCGGGCAGCGTGATGTAGCCCCACTTGCGCACCGGGCCCTTGTCGGGCTGGGCCTCGGGCGCTGGCGCCGGCGTGGCAATGGGCGGGAACGCGAATCCGCCGCCGGACGAGCCGCCACCGCATGCGGCCAGGCCTGCCGCCACGGCCACGAGGGAAGCTGCAAGGCGCCAGCGGGTTCGAAGTCTGAAAGTCGTCATCTGTCTGTCTCTGTTGTCGTTTTGAAGTCATGCGCTGCCCAGGCGCGGGTCATCGAGCCCGGAGGGCTCGGGGGCTTGCCCCGGGAGGCTCAGGGTGTCGTGGTGATCTTTGCTTCGGTGAGCGTGGCGTCGTAGCGCAGCGTGGCCGGCCACGGCGCCCAGGTGGCGCCGAGTTCGGGCGTGTTCGGGTCGCCCTTGCGCATGAAGGCGCCGATGCTGGCCATCATGGCGTTCGACAGCGCAACGCGGCCAGGCTTGTTGGCGGTGCTGTTGACCACGCTGGAGAACAGCGAAGGCCCGAAGTTGCCGAACATGAAGCCCAGGTCGAAGCCGTGCGCGGCGCCGTACACATCGTTCCAAGGCGCGGGCTCCTGCGCCCAGTCGAAGCGGTAGTGCCAGGTGCTGTTCGGCTGCTGCAGCTTCAGCGTGTCGAGCAGGTTCACGCGGCTGGGGTCGCCCAGCAACTGCGTGATGAGCCCGGTCTTCGCATTGAAGCCGGCGGGTCCGGTGATCGGCAGGTACGACGGATCGATGATGTCGTCCAACGTCAGCGGCGTGGGCTCGTCGGGCTTGAAGCTCATCATCATCGAGAAGCGCGCCGCGTCGCTGATGATGTAGCCCGGCTTTGCACCCGGCGCGAGGTTCGCGAGCAGCGGCGCAAAGAGCTTGCCCTCGTCCCGCGTGAAGCCCAGCAGCACGGGCACCTTGTTGTAGTTGCCGGCGCCGATCTCGCGGATGGGATCGACCGGCAGCACCTTGCCGTCGGGAATCGGGCCGGCGCTGTTGAGCCCCGCGGCGGCCACGTTGGCCAGCAGCTTCTTCGCGTCCTGCCCGCGCAGGTACTCGGCAATCTGCGATGCATCCTGCGTGGCGATGTAGTTCGCGGCGGTGGCGTTCGATGCCTTGCCATCGACCACCACCAGCGTCTTAAGGATGTTCTGGCCCTGCGTGAGCGCGGTCGACTCGGGGTTCAGGGTGGGAAACCCGCCCGCCAGGTTGGTCTGTAGCGACAGTCCCGCGCTGATCGGCAGCGCCTTGTGGAACAGGCCCTTGGCCATCGGCGAGGCAAGCAGCGCCAGCACGTTGGTGCCGCCGGCCGACTGGCCCGACAGCGTGACGTTGCCGGGGTCGCCGCCGAACACCGCGATGTTCTTCTGGATGTAGCGCAGCGCCGCCATGTTGTCGAGCATGGTGAAGTTGCCCGAGTCGTCGCCGGCCGTGCTGCCGGTGCGCAGTTGCGGCATGGCCAGGTAGCCCAGGATGCCGAGGCGGTAGTTGGCCGTGACGACGATGGCGTTGGTGGCCTTGGCGAGCTTCGCGCCGTCGTACACAGGGTCGCCGGTGTAACCGGAGACATTGCTGCCGCCATACAGGAACAGCAGCACCGGCAGGTTCTTGTCGGTGTTGGCCGGACGCCAGATGTTCAGCGACAGGCAGTCTTCGCTGCCGACCGGCGTGTTCAGCGTGCTGCCGATGGTCGCGTCGTAGGTGTTGTTGGCGCCGGGTCCGTAGATGCGGCCGATCTGCAGGCAGGCATTGCCGAACTTGTCGGCCTTGCGGGTGCCGCTCCAGGCCTCGGGCTCCACCGGTGCGCGCCAGCGCAGGTCGCCCACGGGCGCTTTCGCGAAGGGCACGCCCTTCCAGAAATAGCTGCCCGAGTTGGCGCTGTCGTCCACGCCCTCGATCTTGCCGGCCGAGGTCTGGCGCACCATGGGGCCATCGGCCGGTGGCGGGGGCGTGCCCGCGCTCGGCGGGGGCAGCGGGATGAAGCCCGGGCCCGATGATCCGCCGCCGCAGGCCGACAGGGCCATGCAGGCGGTCACGGTCACGGCCATGGCCATGGCCGCGGCGGCCGCCTTCGTCGTTCTTGAGTTTTTCGTTGCCTTTGCGCTGGCCGTACCCTGGTTTTCTGATGTCTGCGTGCTCTTCATTTTTTTTGTCTCCACACCGGGTTAATCGGAATTCCTGCATCGCGATCCGGCACCCATACTCCGGCCCGCCGAACCCACAAAAATTCTAGAAACCGGCGCCACATTCCCCGCTATCACAAACGAGCCAAAGCAATGACTTCAGGAGCACAAATTCCCCGCCACATGCGCCGTCCGCAGCGCCGGGGGGCCTGCATGCCACAGCCGGAGCTGCGCACCAGCTCCGCCGCGTGGCTGGAGGGGGTGCTCGGCATGTTCGAGGCCGAAGGGCTGGACGTGCCCGCGCTGCTGCGCGACGCCGGCTTCGATGCCGAGTCGCTGCACCAGCAGAACGCGCGCTTTCCGGTCGACGAGATCACCATGCTGTGGCAGCTTGCCGTGTCGCGCGTCGGCAAGCCCACGCTGGGCCTGAACCGCGACCTGGCCTCCACCTACAGCAACCTGGGCACCGTGGGCCACGCCATGGCCTGTGCCCCCGACCTGAAGACCAGCCTGGGCAGCCTCACGCGCTACATGGCCGTGATCTCTGACGCCACCACCTTCTCGATGAACGACGACCCGCGCGGCCACTGGATGTCGCTGGAACACAGCGGCGGCAGCCTGCCGATTCCGCGCCAGCGCGTCGAATACGCGCTGCTGACGCTGTTCACCTTCGCCCGCTGGGCCGCGCGGCGCGACCTGCGCCCGCTGATGGTCGAGTTCGTCTACCCCGCCCCGGCCGACGACCGCCCGCACCGCGAGGCCTTCGGCTGCGACATCCGCTTCAACTGCGCGGCCAACCGCATGCTGCTGTCGACCACCGACATGACGATGCACCTGCCCACGCACCACCCGGTGCTGGCCGAAATGCACGAGCACCTGCTCGAAGACCAGCTGAGCCAGCTCGGCCAGACCACCACCAGCAGCCTGGTGTGCGCCGAGATCGCGCGCCGGCTGCAACAGGGCGAGCCGCGCCGGCAAGACGTGGCCGCGGGGCTGGGCATTGCCGAGCGCACCCTGCAGCGCCGGCTGCAGGAAGAGTCGGTGTCGTTCCAGTCGTTGCTCGACCGCACGCGCCGCGAACTGGCGCAGCAATACCTGGCCGAGCAACGCCACACGCTGACCGACGTGGCCGACCTGCTGGGCTTTGTCGACGCCAGCAATTTCTTTCGGGCCTGCAAGCGCTGGTTCGGCCTGCCGCCGGCGCAATACCGGGCGCGAATCTGGCAAGGCGGGCTGGTGGGCGCGCGGGTTCCCGCGGGTGCCCTTCTGAACTGAAGGCCCGGCCGGCAAGGGGTTTCGTGCCGTGCCGGACAATCCGGCCATGAGCTTGCTTGCTGAAGACACCGAGGTCGCCGACCTGGGATTGCGCTGGAAACCCGGCTTTTCAACCCTGGGCCCCGCCTTTTTGACCGAGTTGCGGCCCACGCCGCTGCCCGATCCGTACTGGGTATGCCGCAGCGAGGCCGTCGCGCGCGAGCTGGGCCTGCCCGCGGACTGGCACTCCGACAGCACACTGCGCGCGCTGACCGGCAGCCTGCCGGTTGCCGGCACCCGCCCCTTTGCCACCGTGTACAGCGGCCACCAGTTCGGCGTGTGGGCCGGCCAGCTGGGCGATGGCCGCGCCATCATGATCGGCGAGACCGAGGGTGGCCTCGAAGTGCAACTGAAAGGCGCGGGCCGCACGCCCTATTCACGTGGCGGCGACGGCCGCGCCGTGCTGCGCTCCAGCATCCGCGAGTTCCTGTGCAGCGAGGCCATGCACGGCCTGGGCATCCCGACCACGCGTGCGCTGTGCGTGACCGGCTCCGATGCCCGCGTGCGCCGAGAAGAACTCGAAAGCGCCGCCGTCGTGACGCGCGTGGCGCCCAGCTTCATCCGCTTCGGCCACTTCGAGCACTTTGCGGCCAACCAGCGCGAAGACGAACTGCGCGCGCTGGCCGACTACGTCATCGACCGCTACTACCCGGCCTGCCGCACGACGGATCGCTTCAACGGCAATGCCTACGCCGCCTTCCTGGAAGCCGTGAGCGAGCGCACCGCCGGCCTGCTCGCGCAATGGCAGGCCGTGGGCTTTTGCCACGGCGTGATGAACACCGACAACATGAGCATCCTGGGGCTCACCATCGACTACGGGCCATTCCAGTTTCTCGACGGCTTCGATCCGCGCCACATCTGCAACCACAGCGACACCAGTGGCCGCTACGCCTTCAACCAGCAGCCCAACGTGGCGTACTGGAACCTGTTCTGCCTGGCCCAGGCGCTGCTGCCACTGATCGGCGACCAGGAAGTTGCCGTGGCCGCGCTGGAGTCGTACAAGACCGTGTTTCCCACCGAGTTCGAGGCCCGCATGCGCGCCAAGCTCGGCCTGTCCGATTCGGCCGAAGGCGACCGCGCGCTGGTCGAAGGCGTTCTCAAGCTGCTGGCCGCGGGCAAGGTCGACTACACGATCTTCTGGCGGCGCCTCTCGCACGGCATGGCCGATGGCAACGTCGAGCCGGTGCGCGACCTGTTCCTGGACCGCGAGGGCTTCGACGCCTGGATGCTATTATTTTCAGAGCGCCATGCGATCGGCACACGTGCCGAAGCGGCCGGCCTGATGCTCAGGTCGAACCCCAAGTTCGTGCTGCGGAACCACCTGGGCCAGCAAGCCATCGAAGCAAGTCAGCAAAAAGACCAGGCCGGTGTGGCAACCTTGCTGGCACTGCTGCAGACCCCATTTGAAGAACATCCCGGCACCGACGACGCGTATGCCGGCTTCCCGCCCGACTGGGCGTCCACGATTGAAATCAGCTGCTCATCATGACCACACCCGTTCAAAAAACCGACGCCGAATGGAAAGCCCTGCTCGCTGAAAAGGGCGCCGAACCCGCCGCCTTCGAAGTGACGCGCCACGCCGCCACCGAGCGCCCCTTCACCGGCAAGTACGAAGCCCACTGGGACGACGGCACCTACCACTGCGTGTGCTGCGGCGCCAAGCTGTTCGAGTCGGGCACCAAGTTCGACGCCGGCTGCGGCTGGCCCAGCTTCTCGGAAGAAGCCGTGCCCGGCGCCATCCGCAACATCGTCGACCGTTCGCACGGCATGGTGCGCACCGAGAACGTCTGCGCAAACTGCGGCGCCCACCTGGGCCACGTGTTCCCCGACGGCCCGACCGAAACCGGCCTGCGCTACTGCATGAACTCGGCCTCGCTCGACTTCCAGAAAAAATGAAACTGCTCCTCGACTTCTTCCCGATCCTGCTGTTCTTCGGCGCCTACAAGCTGGGCGACATCTACACCGCCACCGGCGTGCTGATGGCCGCCACCGTGGTGCAGATGGCGGTCATCTACGCCATGGAACGCAAGCTGCAGGCGATGCAGAAGGCCACGCTGGTGCTGATCCTGCTGTTCGGCACGCTCACGCTGGCGCTGCACGACGACCGCTTCATCAAGTGGAAGCCGACGGTGCTCTATGGCGCCATGGCCATCGCGCTGGCGGTGGCGCTGTGGGCGCTGAAGAAGAACTTCCTGAAGATGCTGCTGGGCCAGCAGCTGGAGCTGCCCGAGCGCATCTGGGGCCGGCTGAACGTGGCGTGGATCGGCTATTGCCTGTTCATGGCCATCATCAACGGTTACGTGGCGGCGTACTTCACCACCGAGGCCTGGGTCAACTTCAAGCTCTGGGGCTACGTGTTCCCCATCGTCTTCCTGGTGGCGCAGGGCCTGTACATCGCGCCGCACCTCAAGAGCGACGACAAGCCCGCGGCATGAGCATGAGCAGCACCACCGCACTCACCGCACAGTTACCCACCGCGGCCGACCTCGAGGCCGCTTTGCGCGAAGCGCTCGCGCCCACGCAGCTCGAAGTCATCGACGAGAGCGGCGCCCACGCCGGCCATGCGGGCGCCAACGCGGAGGGCCGCGGCACCCATTTCCGGGTGCGCATCGCCTCCCCGCTGTTCGCCGGAAAGCCCCGCGTGGCGCGGCATCGGCTTGTGTATGATGCCCTCCAAGTTTTTATCGCACAGGGTCTGCACGCCATCGCCATCGAGGTGCTCTGAGTCGTCCATGGGTCGTTCATGAGTCGCATGCCACGTTCCTGACGGCACTCCGGCCACCCTGTTCCTCCCCCCATTTCGTCCCTATTCCTGCTTTCTTTCACGCGCCTTTTCCTACACGCGCATTTCCTTCCCAGCTTGATATTCATTCCATGAAAAAACAAATCTTGCAGGCCGTTGCGGCCGCAGTGCTGCTCGGTGCCATCCCCATGGCGGCCCTGGCGCAGAACGCCGCCATCGTCAACGGCAAGCCGGTGCCCAAGGCCCGCATGGACGTCCTGGCCCAGCAGCTCGCCGCTGCCGGCCGCCCGGTGACGCCTGAAATGCAAAGCCAGCTGCGCGAAGAAATCGTGGCACGCGAAGTGTTCATGCAGGAAGCGCAAAAGCAGGGCCTGGACGCCAGCGACGACTACAAGAACCAGCTCGAACTGGCCCGCCAGGCCATCCTGATCCGCGCGCTGTTCGACAACTACCGCAAGACCAACGCGGTGTCCGACGCCGACGTGAAGGCCGAGTACGACAAGTTCGTCGCGGCCAACGGTGGCAAGGAATACAAGGCCCGCCACATCCTGGTCGAAACCGAAGACCAGGCCAAGAAGATCCTGGCCGACCTGAAGAAGGGCGGCAAGTTCGAAGACATCGCCAAGAAGCAGAGCAAGGACCCCGGATCGGGCGCCAACGGCGGCGACCTCGACTGGGCCAACCCCGCCAGCTTCGTGCCCGAGTTCTCGGAAGCGATGATCAAGCTCAAGAAGGGCGAGACCACCCCTGCCCCCATCAAGACGCAGTTCGGCTATCACATCATCCGCGTCGACGACATCCGCCAGGCCCAACTGCCGAAGCTGGAAGAAGTGAAGCCGCAGATCACGCAGCAGTTGCAACAGCAGCGCCTGCAGAAGTACCAGGAAGAACTGCGCGCGAAGGCGAAGGTCGAGTAAGCCTCGGGCTTCTCGGGCTTCTGCCTTCCATGAAAAAAGCGGCCTGCGGGCCGCTTTTTCATTGCCGCCGCCGAAGCGGCTGCACGGGGATCAGCCCACCCAGCGGCGCGCGTTGCGCCAGATCTGCATCCACGGGCTCAGCTCGCTGCGGTCGCCCGGCGTCCAGCTCATCTGGATGTTGCGGAACACGCGCTCCGGGTGCGGCATGACGGCGGTGAAGCGGCCGTCGGGCGTGGTGACGGAGGTCAGGCCGCCGGCGCTGCCGTTCGGGTTGAACGGGTACTGCTCGGTCGGCTTGCCGTGGTTGTCCACGAAGCGCATGGCGCCGATGGCCTTGGCGGGGTCGCCGCGGTGCTTGAAGTTGGCGTAGCCCTCGCCGTGCGCCACCGCGATCGGCAGGCGGTTGCCGGCCATGCCCGCGAAGAAGATGCTGGGCGACTCGAGCACTTCGACCATCGACAGGCGGGCCTCGAAGCGCTCGCTCTGGTTGGTGGTGAAGCGCGGCCAGGCTTCGGCACCGGGAATGATGTCGGCCAGCTCGGCGAACATCTGGCAGCCGTTGCACACGCCCAGGCCGAAGGTGTCTTCGCGGCCGAAGAAGGCCTTGAACTGCTCTGCCAGCTTGGGGTTGAAGGTGATGCTGCGGGCCCAGCCGATGCCGGCGCCCAGCGTGTCGCCGTAGCTGAAGCCGCCGCAGGCGACCACGCCCTTGAAGTTGGCCAGGTCCGCCCTGCCCGCCTGCAGATCGGTCATGTGGACGTCGTAGGCCTCGAAGCCGGCTTCGGTGAAGGCGTAGGCCATCTCGACATGCGAGTTGACACCTTGCTCGCGAAGGATGGCGACCTTGGGGCGGCTCTGAAGGATGGCGGGGGCGTTGATGCTGCTGCCCTCACCCCTGCCCTCTCCCAGAGGGAGAGGGAGAAATACATGCATGCCGGGGTCCGATGGCTCGCCGGCCGCTGCGTGCTCTGCATCGGCGCAAGCCGGGTTGTCGCGCTCGCGGGCGATCTTCCAGCTGACCGAATCCCAGACCTGATGCAGGTCGTGCAGGCTCGCGCTGAACACCGACTTGGCATCGCGCCAGACTTCGAGCTTGCCCTTGCCCGCATCCATGGGCGAGCTGGCGGGCCGGGTCTTGCCGACGAAATGGCTGTGGGCGCTCAGGCCATGGGCGCGCAGCACCTGCATCACGTCGTTGCGCTCGGCCGTGCGCACCTGCAGCACCATGCCCAGCTCTTCGTTGAACAGCGCCTTGAGCGTGAGCTCTTCGCGCCGCGCGCTGACCTGCTGCGCCCAGTTCTTGGCGTCGCCCGTTTCCATGCGGCTGTCGGAAATGCCGTCGCCTTCGGTGACCAGCATGTCGACGTTGAGCGCCACGCCGACATGGCCGGCAAAAGCCATTTCGCAGGCGGTGGCGAACAGGCCGCCGTCGCTGCGGTCATGCATCGCGAGGATCTTGCCGTCGGCGCGCAGCGCGTTCACGGCATTGACCAGCGCCACCAGTTGCGCGGGGTCGTCGAGGTCGGGCACGGTGTCGCCGCTCTGGTTGAGCGTCTGCGAAAGGATGCTGCCGGCCATGCGGTGCTGGCCGCGGCCCAGGTCGACCAGCACCAGCGTGGTGTCGGGCTCTTGCGCGTCGAGCTGCGGCGTGAGCGTGCCGCGCACATCGGCCAGCGTGGCGAAGGCGGTGACGATCAGGCTCACGGGCGAGGTGACCTTCTTGGCTTCGCCCTCGTCCTTCCACTGCGTGCGCATCGACAGCGAATCCTTGCCGACCGGAATCGACACGCCCAGCGCCGGGCACAGCTCCAGGCCCACGGCCTTGACGGTTTCGTACAGCGCGGCGTCTTCGCCGGGCTCGCCGCAAGCGGCCATCCAGTTGGCCGACAGCTTGACGCGCGACAGCTCGATGGGGGCGGCCAGCAGGTTGGTGATGGCCTCGGCCACGGCCATGCGGCCCGAGGCCGGCGCGTCGAGTGCGGCCAGCGGCGTGCGCTCGCCCATGCTCATCGCCTCGCCGGCAAAGCCCTTGTAGTCGGCCAGCGTCACGGCGCAATCGGCCACGGGCACCTGCCACGGGCCGACCATCTGGTCGCGGTGGCTCAGGCCGCCCACGGTGCGGTCGCCGATGGTGATGAGGAAGCGCTTGGACGCCACGGTCGGGTGCGCCAGCACGTCGATGGCGGCCTTTTGCAGGTCGACACCGGTCAGGTCGAGCGGCTTGAAGGTGCGCGCCACGGTCTTCACGTCGCGGTGCATCTTGGGCGGCTTGCCCAGCAGCACGTCCATCGGCATGTCGACGGGCTGCACGGCCGCGCCTTCGTCGGCCACCAGCAGCTGGCGCTCTTCGGTCGCCACGCCGACCACCGAGAACGGGCAGCGCTCGCGCTCGCAGAAGGCCTTGAACTGTTCGAGCGATTCGGGCGCAATGGCCAGCACGTAGCGCTCCTGGCTTTCGTTGCACCAGATTTCCTTGGGCGCCATGCCCGACTCTTCGAGCGGCACCGCGCGCAGGTCGAAGCGCGCGCCGCGGCCGGCGTCGTTGGTCAGTTCCGGGAAGGCGTTGCTCAGGCCGCCCGCGCCCACGTCGTGAATGGCGAGGATGGGGTTGGCCGCGCCCTGCTGCCAGCAGTGGTTGATGACCTCCTGCGCGCGGCGTTCGATTTCGGGGTTGCCGCGCTGCACCGAGTCGAAGTCGAGCTCGGCGGCGTTGGCGCCGGTCGCCATCGAGCTGGCGGCGCTGCCGCCCATGCCGATGCGCATGCCGGGGCCGCCGAGCTGGATCAGCAGCGAGCCGGCCGGGAACAAAATCTTCTTGGTCTGCGCGGCGTCGATGCTGCCGAGGCCGCCCGCGATCATGATGGGCTTGTGGTAGCCGCGCTGCACGGTGTCGAGGTCGCTCGACACGGTCTGCTCGTATTCGCGGAAGTAGCCCAGCAGGTTGGGACGGCCGAATTCGTTGTTGAACGCGGCGCCGCCCAGCGGCCCCTCGGTCATGATCTGCAGCGGGCTGGCGATGTGCTCGGGCTTGCCGTAGTGGCCGTCTTCAGGCCACAGCCTCGACACGGTGAAACCGGTCAGGCCGGCCTTGGGCCTGGAGCCGCGGCCGGTGGCGCCTTCGTCGCGAATTTCGCCGCCCGCGCCTGTCGAGGCGCCCGGGAACGGCGAAATGGCGGTCGGGTGGTTGTGCGTCTCGACCTTCATGAGCACATGGCTCAGGGCGCTCTCTTTTTGATAGCCCTGCTCGCCCGATCCGCCGGCACGCGCCACGAAGCGCTCGATGTTGTTGCCTTCCATCACCGAGGCGTTGTCCGCATAGGCGATCACCGTGTGCTGCGGGTTCTGCTTCTCGGTGTGGCGGATCATCGAGAACAGGCTTTGCGGCTGCGCCACGCCATCGATGGTGAAGTTGGCGTTGAAGATCTTGTGGCGGCAGTGCTCGCTGTTGGCCTGCGCGAACATCATCAGCTCGACGTCGCTCGGGTTGCGGCCCAGGCGGGTGAAGGCTTCTACCAGGTAGTCGATTTCGTCCTCGGCCAGCGCCAGGCCGAAGCCGGTGTTGGCGGCTTCCAGCGCCGCGCGACCACCGGCCTGCACGTCGACCTGCGCCATCGGCTGGGCCGGCAGCTCGCTGAACAGGCTGGCCGCCTGCTCGACGGTGGCCAGCACCGATTCGGTCATGCGGTCGTGCAGCGGACCGGCCGCGGCGGCCAGCGCGTCGCCTTCGAGCACGGGCGCCTTGCCGATCAGCGGGGCCTTGAGCTTCAGGTGGTATTGGGTGACGCGCTCGACCCGGCGCAGCGCCAGGCCGCAGTTGTGGGCGATGTCGGTGGCCTTGGACGCCCAGGGCGAGACTGTGCCCAGGCGCGGCGTGACGACCACCGAGGTCGCGGCCTTGGCCGGTGCCTCGAAGGGCTCGCCGTAGGTCAGCAGCGCGGCAAAGCGGTCGCGGTCGGCCTGGCCGAGCGCCGCGTCGGTCACCACCAGGTGCACGAAACGGGCCGAAATGCCCTCGATGCGCGGCTCGATGGCCTGCAGTTTCGGCAGCAGTTGCCGCGCGCGGAAATCGCTGAGTGCGCTGCCGCCCTCGAACATGGTTACGACGGGAAGGGCTTGAGGTGCGGGCTGCGTCACGGTCGATGGGGGCCTGGGGCCGCGTTGGGAATCAAGAAATCTGGGCGGATGGCCGCTGACTGGGGTCATCCGCGTTAACCCGGAATTTTAGCTTGGTGAATGGGATAATTCAGGGATGAGCATTACTTACAAAGACGCCGCGGGCATCGAAGCCATGCGGGTCGCCTGCCGCCTCGGGTCCGAGGTGCTGGACTACCTCACGCCCTTCATCAAGCCCGGCATCACGACCAACGAGATCGACCGGCTGGCCGCGGAATACATGGTCACGCAGGGCACCACCTCGGCCACGGTGGGCTACCTGGGCGCCAGCAGCGTGCCGTTCCCGAAGTCGCTCTGCACCTCGGTCAACCACGTGGTGTGCCACGGCATCCCCAATGACAAGCCCTTGAAGAAGGGCGACATCATGAACATCGACGTCACCGTCATCAAGGACGGCTGGTTCGGCGACAACAGCCGCATGTTCGTGATCGGCGACGCCTCCATCGCGGCCAAGCGCCTGTGCTCCATCACCTTCGAGGCCATGTGGCACGGCATCCTGCAGGTGCGCCCCGGCGCCCACCTGGGCGACGTGGGCCACGCGATCCAGAAGTTCGCCGAAGGCCAGGGCTTCTCGGTGGTGCGCGAGTTCTGCGGCCACGGCGTGGGCCAGCGATTCCATGAAGAACCCCAGGTGCTGCACTACGGCCGCCCCGGCACCATGGAAGAGCTCAAGCCCGGCATGATCTTCACCATCGAGCCGATGATCAACGCCGGCAAGCGCGACGTGAAGGAAGACTTCAAGGGCGGCCAGTACGACGGCTGGACCATCGTCACGCGCGACCATTCGCTGTCGGCCCAGTGGGAGCACACGGTGCTGGTCACCGAAACGGGCTACGAGGTGCTGACGCTCTCGGCAGGCAGCCCGCCGCTGCCCTCGTTCGTCACGGCCACCAAGACCTGACGCGGCAGCGCGCGCCCCGGCCGTGATCGAAGCAGCCAAGATCGACGTGGCGACGCTGCGCGAAGCCTATCGCGCGAAGAAGCTCGCGCTGTTCGACACCCTGCGCTTTGCGCGCGCCCCCACGCGCAGCGTGCACACGGTGCTGCGCCAGCTCTCGGCCCTGGCCGACCAGACGCTCTGCACCCTGTGGCAGGAAGCCGATTTCGGCGACGCGCTGGCCCTGGCGGCGGTCGGCGGCTACGGCCGCGGCGAGCTGTTCCCGTATTCCGACGTCGACGTGCTGCTGCTGCTGCCGCCCGAGGGCGCCGAAAACGCGGTCGATCCGGCCCGCGTCGAGGCCTTCATCGGCCAATGCTGGGACGCCGGGCTCGAAATCGGCTCCAGCGTGCGCACGGTCGAAGAATGCCTGGCCGAGGCCGAAAAAGACGTCACCGTCCAGACCTCGCTGCTCGAAGCCCGGCTGATCGCCGGCGACAAGAAGCTCTTTACCGGCTTTCGCCGCCGCTTCACCCGCGCCATCGACCCGCAGGCTTTCTTCGTGGCCAAGTCGCAGGAAATGCGGCACCGCCACCAGAAGTTCGACAACACGCCCTACGCGCTCGAACCCAATTGCAAGGAATCGCCGGGCGGCCTGCGCGACCTGCAGACCATCCTGTGGATGAGCAAGGCCGCCGGCTTCGGCAGCCGCTGGGACGACCTGGCCAAGAACGGCCTGGCCACGCCCTTCGAGGCCCAGCAGATCAAGCGCAACGAGGCCCTGCTCTCGCTGATTCGCGCGCGCCTGCACGTGATTGCCAACCGGCGCGAAGACCGCCTGGTGTTCGACCTGCAGACCGCCGTGGCCGCCAGCTTCGGCTACGAGAGCGAATCGCAGCGCAAGTCGAGCGAAGCGCTGATGCGCCGCTACTACTGGGCCGCCAAGGCGGTGTCGCAGCTCAACCAGATCCTGCTGCTGAATATTTCGGAACGGCTGCAGCCCATCGACGAGCAGCCCACAACCATCAACGAGCGCTTCTACGAACGCGCCGGCCTGATCGAGATTGCCAGCGACGACCTGTACGAGCGCGAGCCGCACGCCGTGCTCGAGACCTTCCTGCTGTACCAGAAGACCATCGGCGTGAAGGGCCTGTCGGCGCGCACGCTGCGCGCGCTGTACAACGCGCGCCACGTCATGGACAGCAAGTTCCGCAACGACCCGGTCAACCACCAGACCTTCATGCGGATCCTGCAGCAGCCCTACGGCATCACACATGCCTTCAGGCTGATGAACCAGACCTCGGTGCTGGGGCGCTACCTGCGCGTGTTTCGCAGCATCGTGGGGCAGATGCAGCACGACCTGTTCCATGTGTACACGGTCGACCAGCACATCCTGATGGTGCTGCGCAACGTGCGGCGCTTCTTCATTGCGGAGCATGCGCACGAGTACCCGTTCTGCTCGCAGCTCGCGGCCGGCTGGGACAAGCCCTGGATTCTTTATGTGGCGGCGCTGTTCCACGACATTGCCAAGGGCCGCGGCGGCGACCACTCCACGCTCGGCGCGCGCGACGTGCAGCGCTTCTGCAAGCAGCACGGCATTGCGCGGGAAGACTCGAAGCTCATCGAATTCCTGGTGGCCGAACACCTGGTGATGAGCCAGGTCGCGCAGAAGCAGGACCTGAGCGACCCCGAGGTGATCGGCGCCTTCGCCAGGCGCGTGGGCAACGAGCGCTACCTCACGGCCCTGTACTTGCTGACCATCGCCGACATCCGAGGCACCTCGCCGCGCGTATGGAATGCATGGAAAGGCAAGCTGCTCGAAGACCTGTACCGCTTTACCCTGCGCGCGCTCGGCGGGCGCATGCCCGACCCCGATGCCGAAGTGGAGTCGCGCAAGCGCGAGGCGCTGGTGCAGCTGGCCCTGCACGCCCAGCGCTTCGAGGCGCACAAGGCCCTGTGGGACACGCTCGACGTGGGCTACTTCATGCGCCACGACGCCACCGAGATCGCCTGGCACGCCAAGCAGCTCTCGCGCTTCGTGCCGCCGAAGAACGTGCCCATCGACCCGAAGGCGCCGCCCATCGTGCGCGCACACCTGTCGCCCGTGGGCGAAGGCCTGCAGGTGGTGGTGTACACGCCCGACCAGCCCGACCTGTTCGCGCGCATCTGCGGCTACTTCGACCAGTCGTCGTTCAGCATTCTCGATGCCAAGGTGCACACCACCAGCAACGGCTACGCGCTCGACACCTTCCAGGTGGTGACCACCTTCCTGCCCGACCACTACCGCGACCTGATCAGCATGGTCGAGTCGGGCCTGGGCCAGACGCTCACCGAGGCCGGCGCCCTGCCCGCGCCCAGCATGGGCCGGGTGTCGCGCCGGGTGCGCAGCTTTCCGATCAAGCCGCGCATCAGCCTGGTGCCCGACGACAAGGCGCAGCGCTGGGTGCTCAGCATCTCGGCCAGCGACCGCGCCGGCCTGCTGTATTCGGTGGCCCGAGTGCTCGCCCGGCACCACCTGAACCTGCAGCTGGCCAAGGTCACGACGCTGGGCGAGCGCGTGGAAGACAGCTTCTTGATCAGCGGCCCCGAACTCCAGGGCCAGAAAACCCAGCTCGCCATCGAGACCGACCTGATGGAAGCCCTGGCCTCCTAGCCTTCATTCCCGAGTCGGTCCGCGGGTCATCAAGGCGATCGCGCGGGCAAACCCGGCCTTGCAACCCATCGCCGTCAGAATGTCGACCATGGACTCTTTGATCGAACAGATCTCCGACTCGGTTTCCTCGGCCAGGACGCTGGAAGACCTGACGCGCCCGATGCTCGAAATGCTCGAGGCGGTGACCGGCCTCGAGTCGACCTACCTCACGACCATCGACCTGGACAAAGGCCTGCAGCACATTCTTTTTGCGCGCAACGTCAGGCAGATGACCATTCCCGAGGGGCTGACGGTGCCCTGGGCCGACACCCTGTGCCGGCGCGCGCTCGAAGAAGGCCGCGCCTACACCGACGACGTGTCGACCTGCTGGGGCGACTCCGACGCCGCCAGGCAACTGGGCATCCAGACCTATGTGAGCACGCCCGTGAAGACCGACAGTGGCGGCCTCTTCGGCACCCTGTGCGGGGCCAGCGCGGGCCGGGTTGCGCTGCCGTCGCATGCTGAATCGGTGCTGCAGCTTTTTGCACGGCTGATCGGCCAGCAGGTCGAGCGCGAACTGCTGTTCGTCAAGCTCAAGAAGGCCAATACCGAGCTGGCCGCCTTCGCATCGACCGACGCCCTCACGGGCCTGGCCAACCGCCGCTCGCTCATCGACTCGCTGCACCGCATGCTGGCGCAGGGCGCGCGCGATGGCCACGGCGTGCTGGTCGGCTTCATCGACCTGGACGACTTCAAGAAAATCAACGACGCGCACGGCCACGACGCCGGTGACGAATTCCTCTCGGCCATGGCCGACCGCCTCTCGGGCGCGCTGCGTGCCAGCGACATGCTGGCGCGCTTCGGCGGCGACGAGTTCGTGGTGATCGGCCCCGGCCCCGCACTGGCCGAAACCTCCCGCAATGCGGCCGGCGAAACCCCGGCCGACGCGGCGAAGGCGCTCGCGCGGCGCCTGGCCACCAGCACGGTGAGCGAGCTGCGGCTGAACCGGGCCGTCGTGCGGTACGGCGGCGCCAGCGTCGGCGTGGTGGCGGTCGATCCGCGCACCACCTCCCTCGAGGAAGCGCTGCGGCGGGCCGACGACGCGATGTACGAAGTCAAGCGCGCCCGCCAGGCCGCGGCCAGGGAAATGTCCTCTGCCTGAATGAACTCCACCAACCGGCTGGCACGTCTCGAAAGCGCCCTGGGTTCGCTCAAGGCGAGGATCACGATGGGCGGGATCATGGCGCTGGTGCTCGGCATCGGCCTCATCACGACCATCCTCGTGGGCCGCACCGAGCACGACCTGCTGGAGTCGCAGCGCCAGCGCGAATTGAGCGAATCGGTGCGCACCGCGGCCCTGCTGGGCCACAACGTGCTGCAGCTGCAGCGCGTGCTCGCCTCGGTGACCGAGGTGCTCGACGAACCCACGCTGAAGAACCCGGCCGCGCTGAAGGAATTCATGCAGAGCAAGCCGGTGATGCGCATTTTCTTCGCCAACCTCTACGTGGCGACGCCTGATGGGCAGGTGCGCATCGTGGTCGACGACAAAGGCCTGTCGTGGCCCACGCTGAACATCGCCGACCGGCGCTACTTCGGCCTCACGGTGGCCGAGGGCCGGCCCATGGTGTCCACCGCGCTGCGCGGGCCGCTGTCCGGCGAGCCCATCATTGCCTTCACGCAGCCGGCGCGCAACGCCGGGGGCGTCTACGGCGTGCTGGGCGGCACGCTGAGGCTGTCCAGCCGCGACCTGCTCGACGGACTGGTCGAGGCGCAGGTCGGAGATGCCAGCGCGCTGAACGTCGTCACCGACACCGAGGGCCGGATACTCGCCCACCCCAATCGCAAGAAGCTGCTGCAGTCGATTGCCGACGAGCCGCGGCTGGCGCAGGCGTTCAAGGCCTGGCAGGCCAGCGGCAGCCCGGTCGAGCCGCAGGGCGTGCTGCTGCCGCAGGCGCGCGAGATTGTCAGCGCTGCGGGCGTGCCCGGCCCCGACTGGGTGGTCTGGCGCGAGCGCTCCGAAGCCGAAGTGCTGGCCCCCGTGAAGGCCGCGCGCGAGCAAGCCATGGTGTGGGCCGGCAGCCTGGTCGCGGCGCTGTCCGCCGGGCTATTCCTCATTCTCTGGTGGCTGCTGCAGCCGCTGACTTTGCTGGAGCGCCGGGCGCGCCACATGTTCGACGGCGCCATGAAGGCCGAAGACGGCTGGCCCGTCGCCGACGGCGAAATCGGCAATCTGGGCAAGGTGCTGCGCGACGTCGGCACCCGGCGCGCCGAGCTCGAACGGCTGAACAGCGAAATGATCAGCAAGCTGCGCTCGGTGATGCGCGCGGCGCCCATCGGCATTGCCTTCATCCGCGACCGGCGCTTCGAGCTGGTGAGCGACGAGCTGTGCCGCATGCTCGCCTATTCGGCCGACGACCTGCTGGGCCAGCCGGTCGACCTGATCGTGGTGCCACCCGAGAACGACCAGCCCGACCTGGCCGCGCTGGAACGGGAAGCCTTTGCCACCAGCAATTCGTACGTGGGCGAGTGCCGCATGCTGCGCGGCGACGCCACCCGCTTCTGGGCCCGGCTGCGCAGCCGGCCGGTCGACCCCGCGCACACCGATTTCGGCTCGATCTGGACGCTGGTCAATATCGAAGAGCAACGCAACGCGCGCCGCGCGCTCGAATGGTCGGCCGCCCATGACGGCCTGACCGGGCTGGCCAACCGCCAGCGCTTCGACCAGCAGGCGCAGCGGCTGATCGACGCCCGGCCCGGCTCGCTGCCCGCGGCGCTGGTGTTCATCGACCTGGACCACTTCAAGGCGGTCAACGACACCGCCGGCCATCTCTCGGGCGACGCCATGCTGCGCGCGGCGGCGGCGGCCATCATGTCGCGCGTGCGTTCCGGCGACCTGGCCGCGCGCATCGGCGGCGACGAGTTCGCGCTGCTGCTGGAGCAATGCAGCCACGAAGCGGCGGTGCGCGTGGCCGAGGACATCGTGGCCTCGATCTCGGCCATTGCGCTGCCCTGGCTGTCGGGCAGCCTGCACATCGGCGCCAGCATCGGCGTGGCCAGCCTGACGCCGGGCATCGACACCGTCGATGCCTGGGTCGATGCGGCCGATGCCGCCTGCTACGCCGCGAAGGCGGCCGGCCGGGGCGTGGTGCGCGTGGGCCGGCCACCGCTCGGGCCGTTCTCGCGTGGCACGCCCGATGCGCCGCGCGGGGGCCGCGTGCTGGGTGCAGGCAAGCCCGAAACACCCGACAGCATCGAAGACTGAGCCCGGCGATTTTTTCGCGGCGCGGCTGAATCCGGTGTGCGCCGCACGCCGTACTGAAGAATCGGCGCGCACTTGCCGATAACAGATCGTGGGCGCCTCACGCAGACCCGTCCCCGATTTCAGACAGTTCGGGTTCGATGCTGCGTCGAAAAGTTCACATTTGTTGTCAACAGTTAACCGATCCCAGAGAATGCTCCGACATGGACACAGCCGCGACGTTTATTCAGTATTACGAGAGAAATTCATGCTCTGCGCAATGGCTGGAATTCAATCGCGGCCTGGCGGCTGAACTGAGCGCCGGCCTGCCGCCCGAAGACCTCCGCCAGCTCTTTTTTCGCATCGGCCAGCGCCTGGCGCAGGCCATGCCCAATCCGCCGTGCGACACGCTCGCCGACCTCCAGGCGCAGTTCAACGCGCGCTGGAACGGCATCGACTGGGGCTTCAGCACGCTGAGCGAAGACGTGGACAGCGTCTTCATCACCCACGCCTGCAGCCCCATCGCCACGGCCTTCGGGCCCGAGGCCACGAACTGGAGCGTCGGCTTCTTCGAGGGCGTGTACCAGGCCTGGTTCGACGCCCAGCACATGCCGTCGTCGCTGCGCGTGCAGGCGCTGCAGCCCGACACGCAGGCCGGCCCCCGCATCGACCTGCGGCTGTCGAAGGCGCTGTCATGAGCCAGGACGACGACACCCCGGAAGACATCGCCGGCCTGTTCCGCAAGTTCGGCGGCGACGCGCACGCCTACAAGGAATTCGCGCCACCGGAAGCCGAGGGCGAAGCGCCGAAGGCGTGGCCGCTGCTGTCGGGCGAGAAGATCGAGCGGGCGCCCTTTGTGGCCCCTGCAATCGCCCCGGCAGCGGCGCCTGTGCGTGCGCCTGCGCCCGCCCCCACCGTGGCACCGCTGCCTCCCGTCGCGGCCGTGCCGCCGGCCAGGGTCGAGCCCGTGCTGCGCCCACCAGTGCCGCCTGCGCCAGCCTTTGCACCCGCGCCGCAAGCCCCCGCGCAGGCAGACACCCGCCACTCCGCGTCCACCCCGCTCGAACAGCTGTTCGCCCGGCTGGCCGCACCGCAGCCGCCGGCCGCCGCGCAGGGCCCCATGTCGCGCTGGCGAAGGCCGACGTGACGATGGTCGTCGTTCCCATCGTTTCATCCAAGGGCGGTGTCGGCAAGACAACCATCACCGCCAACCTGTGCGCCGAGCTGGTACGCCGTGGCCGGCAAGTACTGGCCATCGACCTCGATCCGCAGAACGCGCTGCGCTTTCACCTGGCCAACGACCCGGACACCTGCGAAAGCGGGCTGGTCGAGGCCGCCACCGGCCTGATGCCTTGGGCCCG
This sequence comes from Variovorax sp. KBW07, assembly GCF_003852515.1. Lineage (GTDB taxonomy): Bacteria > Pseudomonadota > Gammaproteobacteria > Burkholderiales > Burkholderiaceae_C > Variovorax. The sequence continues at coordinate 38,340 of NZ_QAJK01000071.1, forward strand.
CGCCATGCAACCCGCGCACGGCGGCGTCATTCTGTTGCCCTTCGGCACGGTGGACGACGAGCGCCAGATCGCTTTCGAACAGCAACTGGCCCAGTACCCCGGCTGGCTCGGCGACACGCTGGCGCGCTTTGCGCTGCCGCCCGACACGCTGGTGCTGCTCGACACCCCACCCGGCCCTTCGGTCTACATGCAGCAGGCGTTGCGCGCGGCGCATTTCAGCGTGGTCTCGGTGCTGTCCGACGCCGGCTCGTTCGCCACGCTGCCGATCATCGAGCGCATGGTCGACAAGTACTGCCGCACGCGCGCCGACTACATGGGCACCGGCTACGTGGTGAACCAGGTCGATCCCGGCAAGCGGTTGAACCATGACGTCTTCGAAGTGCTGCGCGCGCGGCTGCGCGGCGACCTGCTCGGCGTGCTGCACCTGGACCAGGCCGTGCCCGAGGCGCTGGCCTCGGCCGAGCCGGTGCAGCGCTACGCGCCGATGAGCCAGGCCACGCAAGACTTTTCTTCCTGCACCGAGCGGATGCTCGGGCGCATTGCCGCGGCGGCCCAGGCACCACTGTCACCGCGCTCCCTGGAATCCACACGATGAACAGCGCTTCCCCCGGCCAACAGCACAAGCCACCCGCCGCCCAGCCGGCGCCGCGACAGGCGCCCGCCTTCCTGCGGCTGGCGCCCGTGCGCTTCATCGGCTGGATACTGGCGCTGGCCATACTGCCCGCCATCATCATCACGCCGATGACCTTCGAGCAGCAGCTGGTGCTGTCGGTCGGCATCTTCGTGGTCGCGCTGCTCACCAACCGCGTGCGCGGGCGCTTTGCCAGCCTGGTGCTGATCTTCCTGTCGGTGGTGGTGTCGTCGCGCTACACCTACTGGCGCGTGACCGAGACCATGGTCATGGACAACCCGGTCGACCTGGTCCTGGGCGTCGGCCTGCTCATGGCCGAGCTGTACGCCTTCGTGGTGCTGCTGCTGGGCTACGTGCAGACGGCGTGGCCGCTGGAACGCAAGCCGGTGCCGCTGCCGGAAGACCCGGCCGAGTGGCCGACCATCGACCTGTTCATCCCGACGTACAACGAGGCGCTGTCGGTGGTGCGGTCCACCGTGCTGGCCGCGCAGTCGATCGACTGGCCGCGCGACAAGATCAAGATCTTCGTGCTCGACGACGGCCGGCGCGAAGAATTCCGCGTGTTCTGCGAAGAGATCGGCGTGACCCACGTCACGCGCGACAACAACCGCCACGCCAAGGCCGGCAACATCAATGCCGCGCTGAAGAACACCACCGGCGAGTTCGTCGCCATCTTCGACTGCGACCACATTCCCACGCGCTCGTTCATGCAGATCGCCATGGGCTGGTTCGGGCGCGACCCCAAGCTGGGCATGGTGCAGTTGCCCCACTATTTCTTCTCGGCCGACCCCTTCGAGCGCAACCTCGACACCTTCGGCACCGTGCCCAACGAAGGCGAGCTGTTCTACGGCCTGATCCAGGACGGCAACGACCTGTGGAACGCCACCTTCTTCTGCGGCTCCTGCGCGGTGCTGCGCCGGACCATCGTGGAAGAAGTCGGCGGCATCGCGGTCGAGACGGTGACCGAAGACGCCCACACCGCGCTGAAGATGCACCGCCTGGGCTACAGCACCGCCTACCTGGCGCTGCCGCAGGCGGCCGGCCTGGCCACCGAAAGCCTGTCGGGCCACGTGGGCCAGCGCATCCGCTGGGCGCGCGGCATGGCGCAGATCTTCCGCATCGACAACCCGCTGTTCGGGCGTGGCCTGCATTGGGCGCAGCGCCTGTGCTACGTCAACGCGATGCTGCACTTCCTGTACGGCCTGCCGCGCCTCATCTACCTGACGGCGCCGCTGGCCTACCTGTACTTCGGCGCGAGCGTGATTCATGCCTCGGCGTCGATGATCTTCGCCTTTGCGCTGCCGCACATCCTGCATGCCAACCTGACCAACAGCCGCATCCAGGGGCGCTTTCGCTACCTGCTGTGGAACGAGGTGTACGAGGCGGTGCTGGCCTGGTACATCTTCCGCCCCACGCTGGTGGCGCTGATCAACCCCAAGCTGGGCAGCTTCAACGTGACGGCCAAGGGCGGCCTGATCCAGCAGGAGTATTTCGACACCACCATCGCCAAGGCCAGCCTGGTGCTGCTGGCGCTCAATTTCCTGGGCGTGTGCCTGGGCATCTGGCGCCTGACCTGGGTCGACCCGCAGAACATCGCCACCGTGTGGCTGAACCTGGCCTGGACCGTCTACAACCTGATGATCCTGGGCGCCTGCGTGGCGGCCGCCAACGAGTCGCGCCAGCTGCGCGGCTCGCACCGGGTGGAACTGGCGGTGCCGGCCACGCTGTACTTTGCCGACGGCCGCTCGCTGCGTTGCAACACCTTCGACTTCTCCAGCGGTGGCCTGGGCGTGGAACTGCCGCAAGACATGAAGCTCGACCTGGAAACCCCGGTCGAGGTGGCGCTGTACCGCAACGACCAGGAGTCGCGCTTCGCCTCCACGGTGCGCTTCAGCACCGGCAAGCGCCTGGGCCTGCGCTTCGCGCCGATGAGCTTCGCGCAGGAGCGCGCGCTGGTTCAGTGCACCACCGCCCGCGCCGACATCTGGGCGGCCCGCTGGGGCAACCACCCGCGCGTGCCCATTCACCGCGTGCTCGGCCACATCATCAGCATCAGCGGCACCGGCTTCCGCGACATGTTCAGCCATTACTACCGCGCAGCGACCTCCAGGCTGCGCCCGGTCAAAGCGAAGGAATCCACGTGACGATCCCCCTGCGCGCGCAACGCCGCGCCGTGCCCTTTCCGTGTGCCGTGCTGGCGATCGCGCTGGCGGCCGCCGGCAGCGCATCGGCACAGTCCCGCCCGTGGCCCTGCCCGCGCCGGCGGCGAGCCCCGCGCCAGCCGCATCCGCCCCCGCTGCCGCGCAAGCCCCCGCCGCCGGCGTGGTGCGCGAGCTCAACCTCACGCAGCTGGGCATCGACTACGCGGTGCAGCTGCGCGGCATCAGCGGCACCGTGGGCATTCCGTTCAACGTGCGCGCCGACGAGCTGGTCACGGCCGCTTCGCTCAAGCTGAACTACGCCTATTCGCCTTCGCTGATTCCCGAGCTCTCGCACCTGAAGGTGACGGTGAACGACGTGCTGGTCGCTACCCTGGCGGTGAACCGCGCCGAGGCCGGCAAGCCGCAGACCGCCGAAATTCCGATCGACCGGCGCCTGATCACCGAGTTCAACCGCATCAACATCGAGCTGATCGGCCACTACACGCGCGACTGCGAAGACCCGGCGCACACCAGCCTGTGGGCGCGCATCGATGCTTCGAGCACGCTGAAGCTGGCGGTGTCGCCGCTCAAGCTGACCAACGACCTGGCGGCGCTGCCGCAGCCCTTCTTCGACCGCCGCGACGTGCGGCGCGCGCGCATTCCCTTCGTGTTCGGCAGCCCCGAGACGCCGCCGGTGCTCGAAGCGGCCGGCGTGGTGTCGTCATGGTTCGGCGCGCTGGCCGACTACCGCGGCGCCACCTTCCCGGTGTCGCGCGGCGAGCTGCCGGCCGGCCACGCGGTGGTGTTCGCCACGCCCGAATCGAATCTTCCCAACCTGCAGCTGCCGGCCATCCAGGGGCCGTCGCTCGCCGTGGTCGACAACCCGCAAGACCCGTCCGGCAAGCTGCTGCTGGTGATGGGCCGCACGCCGGACGAGCTGCGCACCGCGGCCGCCGCGCTGGCGCTGAACAGCAAGGCCTTTGCCGGCGCGCTGGCGTCGGTCACCGCGTTCCAGGAGCCGCCGGCGCGCAAGCCCTACGACGCGCCGCGCTGGGTGCCGAGCGACCGCCCGCTGCAACTGGGCGAGCTGACGACGGCCACCGACCTCTCGGTGTCGGGCTACAACCCCGACGTGGTCCGCGTCAACCTGCAGCTGCCGCCCGACCTGTTCACCTGGCGCAGCCGCGGCATTCCGCTGGACCTGCAATACCGCTACACGCCGCGCGTGCGGCCCGACCAGTCGACGCTGAACGTCAACGTCAACGACAACTTCGTGGGCGCGCTGCCGCTGCGCTCGGCCAACCCGGCCGGCGACAAGTGGTGGAACCCGCTGGCGGTGAAGCTCATGCCCGACGGCACGCTGGTCGAGCGCAAGGAAATCATCCTGCCGCCGCTGGCCATGGGCCCGCGCAGCCAGCTGCGGCTGCACTACTACTTCGAGCCCTTCGGCGGGCGCTGCATTCCGCAGCTGGACAACGTGCGCGGCGCGATCGACCCCACGTCGAAGATCGACCTGACGAGCTTTCCGCACTTCATCGCCATGCCCGAGCTCGCGGCCTATGCCAACGGCGGCTTCCCGTTCTCGCGCATGGCCGACCTGTCCGAGACGGCCGTCATCCTGCCCGACCAGGCCGACGGCACCGACACCGAAACCTACCTGGGCCTGCTGGGCCAGATCGGCCACGCCACCGGCTACCCGGCGCTGCGCGTGAAGGTCGGCCGTTCGGCCGAAGTGGCGCAGTGGGCCGACAAGGACCTGCTGGTGATCGGCAACCTGCAGAACCAGCCGCTGTTCACGCAGTGGGCCGACAAGATGCCGCTCAAGCGCAACGGCGCCGCACCCGAGATCAAGCTCAACAGCTGGATCGACAACGCCATCGACTTCGTGATCGGCGCGCGCAAGCGCGAAGACTTGCCGGGCTCGATGCAGATCGCGGTAAGCAGCGACGGGCAGGACGCCGCGCTGGCCGGCTTCGAATCGCCGCTGCGCAGCGGCCGCAGCGTGGTGGCCGCCATTACCAATCCGGCCTCGAAGGAAGCGCTGCTCAATGCGCTGATGACGCCCGACCTGCTCAAGCGCGTGCAGGGCAGCATGACCCTCGTGCGCGACACGCAGGTCAACAGCGTGCTGGGCGGCGACACCTACTACGTCGGCCGCCTGCCGCCGATGGCCTGGCTGCAATGGAACCTGTCGCGCAGCCCGCTGATGCTGGCCGGGCTGATCGTGGTGCTGGCGCTGCTGGGCGCGGCCATTTCCTATGCGGGCCTCCAACTGCGGGCGCGCCGCCGCCTGTCGGTCAAGGCCAAGTAACTTGCCCATGCGACCTTCTTTTTCGAGCTTCTCTTCAACCGGCCTGCGGGCTGGCCGGCGCGCCTTGCTGGGCGCCGGCGGGCTGGCCGGGCTCGCGCTGGCCATGCCACGGATCGCGGGGGCCGCATCGGCCTCGCCGTCGGCGCTGGCTGCCGCGGCGGCGGCGGCGTCCGCGCAACCCAAGTGCCATCCGGCAACGGATTGGGCCGCCTTCGCGGCGCGCCACATCCAGCCTGATGGCCGCGTCATCGACTTCAACACGCCGCAGCAGCAGTCCACCTCCGAAGGACAGTCGTACGGGCTGTTCTTTGCGCTGGTCCACAACGAGCGCGACATGTTCGCGCGCATCCTGGCCTGGACCGAAGCCAACCTGGCGGGCGGCAGCCTGGCCAAGCAACTGCCGGCCTGGCAGTGGGGCCGCAAGCCCGACGGCGGCTGGGGCGTGCTCGACCCCAACCCCGCGTCGGACGCCGACCTGTGGATCGCCTACGCCCTCATGGAAGCCGGCCGCCTGTGGAACGACGCCCGCTACCGCACGCTCGGGCGCAACGTGCTGTCGTTGGCGACGCGCGACGAAGTGGTGTCGCTGCCCGGGCTCGGCCGCATGCTGCTGCCCTGGCCCAAGTCTGTCGCCACCGCGCCGCTGTGGCGGCTCAACCCGAGCTACATGCCGCTGCAGCTGCTGCGCTACTTCCAGCAGGCCGACCCCACCGGGCCCTGGCAGGAGGTGACCGACAACACGCTGCGCATGTTCGGCGCCGTGGCGCCGCGCGGCTTTGCGCCCGACTGGTGTGCCTGGTCGCAGGACACGCGCGCCTTCGTGGCCGATCCGCTCAAGGGCACCACGGGCAGCTACGACGCGATCCGCGTCTACCTCTGGGCGGGCATGCTGTCCGACAAGGACCCGGCCCGCAAGATGCTGCTGCTGAACCTGCGCGGCCCGCGCCAGCTGCTGGCCGACCGCCAGCCGGTGCCCGAGTCGGTCGACACCGCCAGCGGTGCCGTTCGCGGCATGGGGCCGGTGGGCTTTTCGGGCGCGCTGTTGCCTTACCTGAAGGCACTGGGCGACACCGATGCGCTGGCCACCCAGGTGGCGCGCGTGCCGGGCGGCGGTGGCGACACCTCGACGACACCCCCCGCATCCTCGCCGCCCGCGCCGTTGCCCTACTACGAACAGTGCCTGCTGATCTTCGGCCAGGCGTGGCTCGACGGCCGTTATGAATTCGGCCGCAACGGCCAGCTGCAACCCTCATGGAGAACGCTATGCCGTCCCAATCGACCGGCTTGAAGCCGCAGCGTCCGCCCTCTTCGCCCCGCGCGTCGCACTCCCGGCAATGGCTCGCGTGCATGGGCATGCTCGCCGCCCTGTGCACCAGCGGACAGGTGCATGCGCAGGCCGACGCCCGCGCGGCGCTGATCGAGCAAGGCAACTACTGGCAGGCCCAGGGCCGTGCCGACCTGGCCGAGGAAAGCTGGAAGAAGCTGCTGCGCGTCGATCCGCAATCGGCCGACGCGATGTACGGCATGGCGCAGGTCGAGCTGTCGCGCGGCAATGCCGAGCCCGCGCGCAGCTGGGTGGCGCGGCTGCGCACCGCGCACCCCAACGACAGCCGGCTGGCCCGCCTGCAGCAGCAGGCGCAACAGCCATCGCAAGGCAGCACGCTGCAGCGCGCCCGCGCCGCCGCGCGCGCCGGCCGTGCCGCCGAAGCGGTCGAGCTGTACCGCGCCCAGTTCGACAACAAGCCGCCACCGGAAGCGCTGGCGCTGGAGTATTACCAGGTGCTGGCCAGCACGCCCCAAGGCGGCGACGAAGGCCGCAAGGGCCTCGAGCAGCTGGTGAAAGACCACCCCGACAACACCAGCTACCGACTGGCGCTGGCGCAGCAGAAGACCTACAGCGAACCCACGCGCCGCGCGGGCATCCGCGAACTGGCCGACCTGTCGAAGCAGCCCGCCGTGGCCACTGCCGCGCGGGCCGCATGGCGACAGGCGCTGATCTGGCTCGACGCGCGCGCGCCCGACATTCCGCTGTACCAGGACTTCCTGGCCAACAACGCCGCCGACACCGCCGTGGCCGCGCGCCTGGAAACCCTCACCACCGGCAAGACGGCCGCCGCCTCCGGCCCCGACGTGCCGACGGGCGAAGGCTTCAGGGCGCTGGACCGTGGCGACTCGGCCACCGCCGAGCAGCGCTTCCAGGCCGCCCTGCGCACCAAAGCCGACGACACCGAGGCCCTGGGTGGCCTGGGCCTGGTGCGGATGCGCCAGGAGCGCTTCGGCGAAGCACAGGAACTGCTGGAACGCGCGGTGCGCGCTGGTGCCAGCAAGTGGAACTCGGCACTGCAAAGCGCCAACTACTGGGTGCTGGTCGGGCAGGCACGGGCCGCGCAAGGCAAGAACGACCTGCGCGGTGCGCAATCGCTGTACGAACGCGCCGTGCGCATCGATCCGCGCGAGCCCGTGGGGCAAGTGGCTTTGGCCGACCTGCGTGCCGCCGCCGGCGACTACGCGCAGGCCGAGCAAGGCTACAAGCGCGTGCTCGAAGGCAAGCCGTCGAATGCGCAGGCACTGCGCGGGCTGATCTCGGTGTACGGCCAGACCGGCCGCGCCGACGAAGCCTCCGAGCTTGCCAAGCGCCTCACGCCCGAACAGGCCGCCCAACTCGGCGGCCTGCGCAACATGCAGGTCGAGCAGGCACGCAACCGTGCCCGCCAGCAGGCCGATGCCGGTGACGCGGCCGGCGCGCAGCGCACGCTCGAAGACGCGATGCTCGCGGCGCCCGACAGCCCGTGGGTGCGCCTCGATCTGGCCAACATCTACCGCAAGCAGGGCATGGTGTCCGAGGCGCGCGGCGTGATGGAAGGGCTGCTCATGTCGCAGCCCGACATGCCCGACGCGCTCTACGCCAGCGCCCTGCTCGCCTCCGAAACGGGCGACGCGGCCAGCGGCATCCAGTACCTGGAACGCATTCCCGCCGGATCGCGCACGCGCGACATGGCGGCACTGCAACGCCGCCTGTGGGCGCAGTCGCAGGCCGCACGCGCGCTGGCGCTCGCGCGGCAAGGCCAGGTCGATGCCGCGCGCGGCGTGCTGGCGCAGGCCGAGGCTTCGCTGAGCACCGACATGCCGGCCGAGCTGTGGGGCCAGCTGGCGGGCGCCTATGCCGAGATCGGCGATGCACCGCGCGCGCTCGCCATGAGCCGCCAACTGCTGGCACGCACGCCCAACCCGGGCATCGGCGACCGGCTGCTGTACGCGTCGGTGCTGCTCAAGACCAAGCAGGACATCGAGCTGTCGGCCGTGCTGCGCCAGCTGGCCGGCGTCAACATGACCGCCAGCCAGCGCAACGACTTCGACAACCTGCGCATTGCCTTCGCGCTGCGCCAGACCGATGCGCTGCGCGAGGCCGGCAACCTCGAGGCCGCCTACAACGCGATGGCGCCGGTGCTGGCCGAGCGGCCGAACGATCCGCAGGCGATGGCCGCGCTGGCCCGCCTGTACTCGGCGGCACGCGACGAAGCCCAGGCGCTGGCGCTGTACCAGCGCATCCTGCAGCGCAACCCGACCGACCTCGACACCCTGCTGGCCGCCGCCGCCAGTGCCAGCGCGCAGCGCGAACACGGCGAGGCCGAGAACTACGTGATGGCCGCGCTGAAGCAGGCGCCCGACCAGTCGCGCGTGCTGGCTGCCGCGGGCCGCGTGTACCGCAACGCGGGCGAGAGCCGCAAGGCGGAGCAGTACCTGCGCGCCGCGGTGGAAGCCGACCGGCAGGTGGCCACGGGCGGCAATGCCGTGCCGAGTGGCATGCCGCAGCAGATGCCCGCCGCCAACCCCTTTGCCGGCATGACGGGCGGTGCGCCCAGCGCGGCGGTTCCCACGGGCTACCCGCCGGCCAATGGCAATCCTTTTGCGCAGGCACGCATGCAGCCGGTGAGCTACCCGGCCGCGCCTGCGTACCCCGCAGCCGCATACCCGGCGAACCAGGCTTATCCGGCGAACCCCGCATATCCGGCCTACCCTGTGGCCGGGGCCGCACCGGTCGCCTATCCGCCGGGCGCCCTGCCCTGGGCCTCGAACGCGCCGGCCGCTGGGTCGAACGCGAAGGGCCGCAAGGCGACGGCCGCCAATGCGTCGCGCACGGCACGCAACAGCAACAACAACGCGCCCCAGGCCGCGGCCTACATGGCGCCGTCGATGCAGCCGTACCCCGTGGCCGGCGGCCAGCAGGCCGCACCGGTGTACATCCCGCAGGCGCAGCCCGCCGGCTATCCGCAGCAAGCTGGCTACCCGCCACCGGGCTATCCGCAGGCGAATGCCGCCTATGCCCAGGCCAACACACCGCTGCCGCGCCCCGGCGCCGAGCCGAGCTGGAACACGGCCCCGCGCAACGCGCCGGCCAATCCGCTGGTGTCGGAGCTGCAGGAGCTGGAAGCGCAGCGCGCCATCAGCCTGACGGCCGGCACGGTGTTCCGCAACCGCGCGGGCGAGGCCGGGCTGAGCCAGTTGACGGACTTCCAGTTGCCGATCCAGGCGCGCTTTCCGGTCGGCGAAGGCAAGATCGTCGTCGGCGTCACGCCGACCGTGCTCGACGCCGGCACGCCCGCCGGCGACTACCCGACGGGCGCCCGCTTCGGCGGTGGCCCGGCCGCTGCCATCAACGGCCTGCGCAACGGTGTGCTGCCGGGCCAGCAGAACGCTTCCGGCGTGGGCCTGAGCGTGGGCTACGAAGGCCGGAATTTCGATGCCAGCCTGGGTACAACCCCGCTGGGCTTTCCCACCACCAACGTGGTCGGCAACGCGACCTTCAAGGGCAGCTTCGGCGACAGCTGGAACTACAAGGCCGATTTCTCGCGCCGCGCGGTGACCGACAGCCTGCTGTCGTTCGCGGGCGCGAAGGACGAGCGCACCAACGAACGCTGGGGCGGCGTGGTCGCCACCGGCGCGCGCGGCGACATCGGCTACGACGACGGCACCTATGGCGTGTACAGCTACCTTGCGGCGCATGGCATCACGGGCAAGAACGTGCGCAGCAACTCGCGCATCGAGACCGGCGGCGGCGCCTACCTGCACCTGGTGAACAGCGCCAGTTCCAAGCTCACGCTGGGCATGAACATCGGGTTGATGGGCTACGAGAAGAACCTGAGCTACTACACCTTTGGCCAGGGCGGCTACTTCAGCCCGCAGAGCTTCGTGAGCGTGGCGTTCCCGGTCGACTGGACCGGCCGCGCCGACCGGCTCGCGTGGCGCCTGAATGCGTCGCTCGGCGTGCAGTCGTTCACCCAGAAAGAGTCGCCCTACTTCCCGACCGACCCGACGCGCAACGGCGCGGCATCGGGCGCGGCGAGCACGGCGGCACAACTGGGCCTGACCAACGCGGTCTACAACAACATGTACCCGCGCACTTCGAAGACTGGCCTGGCCTACAACCTGGGCGCGGTGATCGAGTACCAACTGGCACCCCGCATGTTCCTGGGCGGCGCGCTCGCGCTGAACAACGCGCAGAACTACCGCCAGTTCACGGGCAGCCTGTACCTGCGCTATGTGTTCGGTGGCTCGAGCAGCCTGGGCGTGCCGAGCGGCACGACGCTGAACCCGATGGTGTCGCCGTACACGCCGCTGCTGTGATGCTGCTGCCTTGACGCCGCTCTCGCTGTAGCGGCAGGCGGCGAGGCCTTCGAAGGAAGTCCTGGCCTATGCCGCCGGCGGCAGTGGCGCTGGCGGCGTCGCCACGGCGGGAACCACGGCGGTGCCGTTGCCCCACAGCGGCGCCTTCTCGAATTCGCCCACCCACTTCAGCACGTCCTTGGCGGCCATCGGCATCGCGATGCCGTAGCCCTGCGCCAGCGTGCAGCCCATGGCGAGCAGCGCCTCGCCCTGGCCCAGCGTTTCCACGCCCTCGGCCACGGCCGTGAGCCCGAGCGCCTGCAGCAGCGCCAGGATGCCCTGCACGATGGCGCGGTCCTGGGCGTTGTCCAGCATGCCGCGCACGAAAGACTGGTCGATCTTGACCGCCGACACCGGCAGTTGCCGCAGGTAGGTCAGCGACGAATAGCCCGTGCCGAAGTCATCGATGGTCACGCCCACGCCGAGCGCCTTGCAGGCCTCGACGAACAGCGCCACATTGGCGAACTGGCTGATGGCCGTGGTTTCGAGAAGCTCGAGCTCCAGCATGCCCGCGCCCAGTTTCGGAAACTGCGAGAGGTGCCTGGCCAGCCGGTCGACGAAGTCCCAGCGCATCATGTGGCGCGGCGCCACGTTCACGCTGACCGAAATCTGCAGGCCGGCCAGGCGCCACTGGTGCGCCTGCCAGAGCGCGGTGCCGATGGCCCAGTCGCCCACCTGCTCGACCAGCGCGTCGTCTTCGATCAGCGGCACGAACTGCACCGGCGGCAGCAGGCCGCGCTCGGGGTGCTGCCAGCGGATCAGCGCCTCGACGCCGACCACCACGCCGCGCTGCATGTCGACCTTGGGCTGGTAGACCAGGAAAAACTCGTCTTGCACCAGCCCTTCCTGGATGCGCTGGCGCTCGCGCACCACCTGCTCGTCGGCACGCGCTTGCGGAGCGTCGAAGTAATGCACTTTGCCGTCGGACGCGCGCTTGGCAAAGAAGGCCGCGTGCTGCGCCTGGCGCAAGGCGGTTTCGGGCGGCGGGCCGTTGCTGTCGAGCAGCATGGCGCCCACGCTTGCATCGAGGCTGACGACCTGGTCGCGCCAGGTCCAGGGCACGGCCAGCGCGTTCTGGATGCTTTCGAGCACCTGCGCGCACTGCGAGGTGCCAAGGCCGGCGAACACGGCCGCGAATTCATCGCCGCCGACACGGGCCATCACGCTTTCGCGCGGCAGGTTGGCCTGGATGCGACGGGCCACCTCTTCGAGCGCCGCGTTGCCGGCCACCATGCCGTGGCGGTCGTTCAGGTCGCGGAAACGGTCGATGTCGAGGTAGCAGACGGCCGCCAGGCGCTTGCCCGAGCGGGCCCAGTCGGCCATCAACGGGCGCAGCACTTCATCCGGCGGAAGACGTGCCGAACCGTCGTAGTGCGACGGGAGTGAGACGATAGGTTGCTTGGTCGACAAAAAAGAATGGCTCCGAAACGGCGCGGACTATTGTTCTCCCAATTCTGGGTTTTCTGCGTCTTGCAACGTGGATTTGTTACAGACGCGGTTTACACACAACACTCATGCATGCATGCGATTGTTGAATGGCGTCAACAATGGGACGACTAGCCGCAATACGCCCCCACGATGCGGCCGCTGGGCTCGACCTGCACATTGAGCCGCGTCGTGTCTTGCGCCGGGTCGGCCGTGTCTGTCGCGGCCACGGTGCGGCCCACCTTCGCGCCGGCGCGCTGGCGCATTTCCTCCAGCAACTGCGGCGTGACGCGCAGGCCCAGCCCGAAGCGCACGGCGGCGGCCTGGCAGCTCTCGGGCGGCGGCGCAAAGCTGGGCGGCTCCGGCACTTCGGATGTCAGTGGCCGGTCCTTGGGCGGCGCCTGGCAGCCTGCCAACACGAGGGCAAGGGCAAAGCCAGGAGCGACAAGGCAAAGCCGGCCCCGGCCGTTCATCATCGTCATGTGCATCTTTTCTTCCTCCTTGAAACTGGGACGAAGCTTATCCGAGGGGTATGCTGAATGCGAAGCGCCCCCACCGACCATGACACAACCCGCAGACACCGTTTTCCTGATCGACGTCGACAACACCCTGCTCGACAACGACCGCGTCGTGGACGACCTGCGCGCCCACCTCGAACAGGCCTTCGGCGCGGAAAGTGCCAGCCGCTACTGGGTGGCCCTGGAGGCAATGCGCGGCGAACTCGGCTATGTCGATTACCTGGGCGCCCTGCAACGCTACCGCGCCGAGGAAAGCCAGCGCGGCATGAGCGATTCGCGGCTGCTGCTGATGTCGGGCTTCCTGATCGACTACCCCTTTGCCGACCGGCTGTACCCCGGCGCGCTGGCGGCGCTTGCGCACCTGCGCCGCCACGGGCCCACGGTCATCCTGTCGGACGGCGACGTGGTGTTCCAGCCGCGCAAGGTGCAGCGCTCGGGCCTGTGGGACGCCACCGAGGGCCGCGTGCTGATCTACGTGCACAAGGAGCAGATGCTCGACACCATTGCCCAGTGCCACCCCGCCGCGCACTACGTGATGATCGACGACAAGCTGCGCATCCTGGCGGCCATGAAGGCCATCTGGGGGCCCCGTCTGACGACCGTCTTCGTGCGGCAAGGGCACTATGCGCTCGACGCGCAGGCCAATGCCGCCTACGCGCCCGCGGACGTCACCGTCGAACGCATCGGCGACCTGGCCCACCTGGATTTTTCTTCTTCTCCTTCTTCCCCTTATTCCCCTTCGTCTCTCTCGTCCTTTTCGAATCCTTCGACATGAGCCAAGCAAACAATCCTCTCGCGGGCCAGCCCGCTCCGCTCGAACTGCTGGTCAATGTGCCGCGCCTCATTTCGGCCTACTACACGGGCCGGCCCGACCCCGCCGTGCCGAGCCAGCGCGTGGCCTTCGGCACGTCGGGCCACCGCGGCTCGTCGTTCGACGACGCCTTCAACGAATGGCACGTGTTGGCGATCAGCCAGGCCATTTGCGATTACCGCAAGCAGCAAGGCATCGACGGCCCGCTGTTCCTGGGCATCGACACGCATGCGCTGTCCACACCGGCCTTCAGCAGTGCGGTCGAAGTGCTGGCCTCCAACGGCGTGCAGTTGATGCTCTCGAAGGACGACGAGTACACACCGACGCCCGCCGTGTCGCACGCGATCCTGGTCTACAACCGCGGACGCACCACCGGCCTGGCCGACGGCATCGTCATCACGCCTTCGCACAACCCGCCCGAGAGCGGCGGCTTCAAGTACAACCCGCCGAACGGGGGACCGGCCGGCACCGACATCACGTCCGCCGTCGAGGCCGCCGCCAACAAGATGCTGGCGAACAAGCTCGAGGGCGTGAAGCGCATGCCGCTCGCGCAGGCGCTCAAGGCCGCGACGACACACCGGCACGACTACCTGAACACCTACGTCGAAGACCTGGCGCAGGTGCTCGACATGGACGCGATCCGCGGCGTGGACATCGACTTGGGCGTCGACCCGCTGGGCGGCGCCGGCGTGCACTACTGGCCGGCCATTGCCGAGCGCTACAAGCTCAAGCGCCTCACCGTGCTCAACCAGGAGGTCGACCCGACCTTCCGCTTCATGTCGCTCGACTGGGACGGCCGCATCCGCATGGACCCGTCGTCGCCCGACGCGATGCACAAGCTGATCGAACTGAAAGACCGCTTCGGCATTGCCTTTGCCTGCGACACCGACCACGACCGCCACGGCATCGTCACGCGCAGCGCGGGGCTGATGCAGCCCAACAGCTACCTCGCCGTGATGGTCGACTACCTCTACACGCACCGGCCCAATTGGCCAGTGCAGGCGGCCGTCGGCAAGACGGTGGTGAGCAGCCAGATGATCGACCGCGTGACCGCGCGGCTGGGCCGCAAGCTGTACGAAGTGCCGGTCGGCTTCAAGTGGTTCGTCGACGGTCTGGTCGACGGCTCGCTGGGCTTCGGCGGCGAGGAAAGCGCGGGCGCGACCTTCCTGCGCAAGGATGGCACGGCCTGGACCACCGACAAGGACGGCATCGTGCCCGCCCTGCTCTCGGCCGAGATTGCCGCGCGCACCGGGCGCGACCCGGGCGAGCGCTATGCCGAGCTGACACAGGCGCTGGGCAAGCCCGTGTCGGACCGCGTGGACGCGGCTGCCACGGTCGAGCAGAAAAAGCGGCTGTCCAGCCTGTCGCCGGAGCAGATCCGCTCGACCGAACTCGCGGGCGAAAAGATCGTCAACGTGCTGAGCCATGCGCCGGGCAACGGCGCGGCCATCGGCGGTGTCAAGGTGATGACCGAGAACGGCTGGTTCGCGGCCCGGCCCTCGGGCACGGAGAACATCTACAAGGTCTACGGCGAGAGCTTCAAGGGCAAGGACCACCTGGCGCGCATCCTCGAAGAGGCGCAGCAGGTGGTGGACGGGGCGCTGTCGGGAAGCTGAGGCCGTGCAGACGCTGGTGCTGCGCCTGAACCCCGGCGACGATTTGCGCGCGTCGCTAGATGCGGCACTGAAGCAAGCCGGTGCGCAGGCCGCGTTCGTGGTCTCGGGCATCGGCAGCCTGAGTGGAGCGAGCGTGCGGTTTGCGGGTGCGGAGGTGCCGACGCGCATCGAAGGCGCGCTCGAAATCCTCACGCTGGCGGGCAGCCTGTCACCCGATGGCTCGCACATTCACATGAGCGTGTCGGACGCCGAAGGCCGCGTCTTCGGCGGGCATGCGGCGCCGGGATGCACGGTGCGCACCACGGCCGAGATACTCATTGCCGTGCTGCCCGACTGGCAGTTCACGCGCACGCACGACCCGCTGACCGGCTACGCCGAACTGATGCCGCGCAGGCGGCTCTGAACATTCGGGGCGCGTGCACAGGACACCGGGTGCTCCCCTCNNCCCTCCGCGAATGTCCCCCGCTTCGCTCCTCCTTTATTTCGCTGCGGGGAGCACCCAGTGCCCTGCGCACCTGGGCACGCGGCTGGTGTGCGGCCGATCAACCCGTGCTCTGAACACGCTCACACCGGTGATGTACATGACTCGCCAGGCCCCGAGGCTCAGCCTTCGAGCGCTTCCACGCGCAGTGTCACCACGGCGCCCGCCACTTCGGCGCGTGACTGCAACGCATGCACCGCCAGGTCCAGCGTGCCCTGCAGCACCGGACCCGTCAGCACCAGCACTTGAGGCGCCACTCCGGGCCGATCGGCCGCCAGAGCGACCTGTCGTACGGGCACCTTCTGTTCCGCAAGGCAGGCAGTCACGGCCTGGATCTGGCTGACGGCTGCGACCGGCACGCGCAGGTAGTGCGAGGTGTGCACGGCCGCACGAGGCAGCACCGCCAGCGCGTTCGTCGCGTGGGCATGCACGCCGAGGTGCGGCACGTGCTGTGCCGCCTGGACGCCATCGAGCCGCGCCACGTCGACCAGGTCGGCAATGACCGCCGAGGCCGTCTGCTCCGAGCCCGCGCCGGCGCCGTAGTACATCGTCAGGCCGGCTGCATCGCTCTTGACCATGACCGCATTCATCGAGCCGTTCACATGGGCCATGAGGTGGTCGGCTGGCACCAGCGCGGGCTGCACGCGCAGCTCCACGCCATCGGCCTGGCGGCGTGCCACGCCCAGCAGCTTGATGCGGTAGCCCAGTTGCTCGGCGCAGGCCACGTCCAGCCCTTGCAGGGCGGTGATGCCTTCCACCTGCGCATCGACAAAGCGCAGCGGCATGCCGAAGGCATTGGCGGCCAGCAGCGTCAGCTTGTGAGCGGCGTCGATGCCTTCGATGTCGAAGCTCGGGTCGGCTTCCGCGTAGCCGAGCGACTGGGCCTGCGCGAGCGCGCTTGCGAAGTCCAGCCCCTCGTCGCGCATCTTGCTGAGAATGAAGTTGGTGGTGCCGTTGATGATGCCCGCCACCCATTCGATGCGGTTGGCAGCCAGGCCCTCGCGCAGCGCCTTGATGATGGGAATGCTCACGGCCACGGCGCCTTCGTAGGCCACGGCGACGCCCTTCTCTCGCGCGGCGGCAAAAATTTCGGTGCCGTGCACGGCCAGCAGCGCCTTGTTGGCCGTGACCACGTGCTTGCCATGCGCAATGGCGGCCAGCACCCAGTCGCGCGCGGGGCCGGTGCCGCCAGCCACTTCGACCACCACGTCGACGTCGGGGTGCGTGGCCACGTGAAATGGGTCGTCGGTCAGCGGCACGCTGTCGCCGACGATGGTGGCGGCACGCACCAGGTTGCGGGCGGCCACCAGCACCAGTTCGATGGAACGGCCTGCACGGGCCGCGATGTCGGCCCGGTTGCGGGCCAACACGCGGAAGGTGCCCGAGCCCACGGTGCCGATGCCGATCATTCCCACGCGCAGGGGACGAATGGCCGCCCGATCGGTGTTCAGGCTGTGCAGGGGCTCGAGGGATTCGACGGGTTCGCGGTACATGGACTTCTCCGGACAAAAAGACAAAACCCAGCTGCCAGAGCTGGGTTCATTCGTTCGGGGAGAGAGCGATACACCAGGTGGCTGCCGGAACGGCCACCTGCGCGTGTCAGGTGACCGCGGTGGTAATGGTGGTAATCATTCGAGCAACAACCATCGCCTGCGCGGAGGCAGGCGGCATCATGCGAGCCATCGAGGCTGCGGCGGATGCGGGGTTGAAGTTGTGGCTCGTCATGAGGGCCGGAGTGTACAACAGGCTTTTGACCGGCAGGCTCAAGGCGCGGCCGACAGCCGTTTTTCGAGCCACACGCTGTAGCGCGAGAGCCCGAAGCACAGCACCCAGTACACGGCCGCGATGAACAGGTAGCCTTCGAGGTAGAACGGCCGCCAGGTCGGATCGCCACCGAGCGCCAGGCCCAGCGCGCCGGTCAGCTCGAACAGGCCGACCACGGTGACCAGCGAGGTGTCTTTCAACGTGCCGACCACGCTGTTGGTCAGCGCCGGCACCACGAGGCGCAGGGCCTGCGGCAGCACGATGTCGCGCTGCACCGGCCAGCGGCCGAAGCCCAGCGCCATCGCCACCTCGGTCTGCTCGCGCGGCACCGCCTGCAGGCCGCCCCGGATGATCTCGGCCAGGTACGCCGCCACGAACAGCGTCAGCCCCCCAAGCACGCGCACCAGCACATCGGGCTGCCAGCCCGCGGGCCACAACAGCGGCAACAGGAACGAAGCCATGAACAGCACCGAGATCAGCGGCACGCCGCGCACCAGTTCGATGTAGCTCGCGCTGAGCGTGCGCACCACGGGCCAGCCCGAGCGGCGCCCCAGTGCCAGCAACAGCGCCAGCGGAAAGGCCAGTGCCAGCCCGACCACCGCCAGCCCGATGGTGAGCGGCAGGCCACCCCAGCGGCTGGTCGGCACGTGGCTCAGGCCGAGCACGCCGCCGCGCATCAGCCCGACGAACAGCAGCAGCGCCGCGATCCACAGCGGCACCAGCCACCAGCGCCAGCTGCGCGGCCACGCGCTGAGCATCGTGATGGCCGACAGCACGACCACCGCGATGGCCGGGCGCCATTGCTCTTCGTACGGAAAGCGGCCGAACAGCATCGGCCGCCACTTCTCGGCCACCACGCCCCAGCAGGCGCCATGCTGAACCGCGCGGCAGGCTTCGGCATCGGGACGGAACACGGCATGCACCACGCCCCACTCGACGACGTGGAACCCGCCCCACGCCAGCAACGCGAGCAACAGCACGGTGGCCAGCGCGCGCAGCGGTGAACCCCAGAGTTCGCTGCGCCACGCGATGGGACCCTGCGCCACGTTTCTCATCGCCAGCCCCGCAGTGCGACGCGCACGTTGTAGCGGTTCATGCCGAAGGAAATCAGCAGCGACAGCAGCAGGTAGACCGCCATGATGATCGCGATGCACTCGAAGGCGCGGCCATTCGAGCCGATGGTGGTGTTGGCCACCGACACCAGTTCGGGATAGCCCACCGCCACCGCCAGCGACGAATTCTTGACGAGGCTCAGCAGCTGGTTGGTGAGCGACGGCACGATCACGCGCAGCGCCTGCGGCAGGATGACGATGCGCAACTGTTGCACCGAAGACAGGCCCAGCGCCTGCCCTGCCAGCACCTGTCCCTGCGAGACCGACAGGATGCCGGCGCGCACGATTTCCGCCACGAAAGCGGCCGAATAGAAAGACAGGCCCGCCACGATGGTCACGTATTCGGGGCTCAGCGCGGCGCCACCGCTCACGCCAAAGGCGCCGCGCTCGGGCCACTCGAAATGCGTCGGCCACCAGCCACCGCCCTCGCCCGCCACCGGCCAGGGCACGCTGAGCCCGCCCTTGCTGAGCCACACGCCCGGCAGCAAGCGCACGGGCTCCGTCGGGTCGGGCAGCAGGTTGGCCATGGCAAAGGCCAGCATGAGCAATTGCACCAGCAGCGGCACGTTGCGCAGCAACTCGACATACGCGGTGCAGATGCCGCGCAGCAGCACGTGCGGCGCGAGGCGGCCGATGCCGATCAGCGTGCCGAGCACCACTGCGAATATGGCCGCCGGCACCGCCGCACGCACCGTGTTGATCAGGCCCGCGAGAAAGGCGCGCCAGAACGGCTGGCTGGCGTCGAAGTCGAGCCAGCCTTCGCTGATCGAGAAGCCCGCCGGCTCGGTCAGGAAGTCGAAGCCCGAGCGCACGCCGCGCGCACGCAGCACTTCGAGCGCGTGGTGCACCACCCACACGGCACCGGCCACCACGGCCAGCACCAGCAGTGCCTGGACGACCCAGGCCAGCCAGGCGCCGCGGCGCGAGGCCCCAGGACTCATCGAACCGGGGGTGCGTAGATCAGGCCGCCCTTGCTCCAGAGGTTGTTGGAGCCGCGCGGCAGCTTCAGCACCGACTTCGGCCCGACGTTGCGCTCGAACATTTCGCCGTAGTTGCCCACGGCTTTGATCGCGCGGAACGACCAGTCCTTGTCGAGGCCCAGCAGCTTGCCGAGGTCTTCGCCGGTGCCGACCAGGCGCTGCTGCGCCGGGTCCTTGCTGTTGGCCTTGAGCTCGTCGGCATTGGCCTGGGTGACACCGAATTCCTCGGCTTCGATGAGCGCGTTGGGCACCCACTTGGCAATGGCGAACCACTCGTCGTCGCCGCGGCGCACCAGCGGCGCCAGCGGCTCCTTGGAGATCAGCTCGGGCAGGATGATGTAGTCGTCGGGGTTGGGCGCTTCCTTGTTGCGCAGGCCCGCCAGCGCCGAGGCGTCTGTCGTGAAGGCCTGGCAGCGGCCCGAGAAGAAGGCCTTGAACGAGGCCTCGAAGCTCTCGAACACGACCGTCTTGACGGGAATGTTCTGGGCGCGGAAGTAGTCGGAAACGTTCTTCTCGTTGGTGGTGCCCGACTGCGTGCAGATGGTGGCGTTCTTCAGTTGCTTGGCGCTGGTCACCTTGAGCTTCTTCGGCACCAGGAAGCCCTGGCCGTCGTAGTAGGTGATGGTGGTGAAGTTGAAGCCCAGCGAGGCATCGCGCGTGAGCGTCCAGGTGGTGTTGCGCGCGAGGATGTCGATTTCGCCAGCCTGCAGGGCCGAGAAGCGCTGCTGCGAATTGAGCGGCACGAAGTCGACCTTCTTGGCATCGCCCAGCACGGCGGCGGCAATGGCGCGGCAGGTGTCGACATCCAGGCCCGACCAGTTGCCCTGCGTGTCGGGAGCGGAAAAGCCCGCCACGCCGTTGGTCACGCCGCACTTGACGGTACCGCGCTGCTTGACGGCATCGAGCGTCTTGCCGGCGAAAGCCGGTGCCGCCGAGGCAAAGGCGACGACGGACGCAGCCGCGAGCAATGCCGGACGGAATCCGGCGAATCGGTTCTTCATCATTGGTGTTCTCCTCAACAGTAAGCAAAAGGCAGTGTACGGGGCGACACCGCACTCTGCCAAAGAACTCCGGGTTGGATGCATATGCGCCTGTCCGCGGCGCACCGGCTCCCCGAAGCGCCGCGGGTTCACTACCATACGGCCCTCGAATCACTCTCACCTGGAATCAACACAATGGTCAAATCCGACGACACCGGCAAGTTCATCCTGCGCGTTTCGCTAGGCATCCTGATCCTGCTGCACGGCATTGCCAAGCTGCAGAGCGGCGTCGGCTTCATCTCCGGCATGCTGGCCCAGCATGGGCTGCCGGGCGCACTGGCCTACCTGGTCTACATCGGTGAAGTGGTGGCGCCCGTGCTGCTGATCATCGGGCTGTACACGCGGCCCGCCGCATGGATCGTGGCCATCAACATGCTGGTGGCCTTTGCGCTGGTCCACATGAAGGACCTGACGTCGCTTGGCAAGCAAGGCGGCTGGGCACTGGAACTGCAAGGCATGTTCCTGTTCGCGGCGCTGGCCCTGGCCTTCATGGGTGGCGGCCGCTTCGCACTGAGCAGCAAATACAACTGAGGCGACTGACGCCGCCCGGCGATCAGTCGTCGTCCGCCGCATCGAGGCCTGGAAACAGGACCTCGGTGTAGCCGAAGCGCGAAAAATCGCGCACCCGCATCGGGTAGAGCTTGCCCAGCAGATGGTCGACTTCATGCTGCACCACGCGCGCATGAAAACCGCTGGCCACCCGGTCGATCGGGTCGCCGTACGGATCGAACCCGGTATAGCGGATGTTGGCGAAGCGCGGCACCACGCCGCGCAGGCCCGGTACCGAAAGACACCCTTCCCAGCCCTCTTCCTCTTCATCGCCCAGCGGGGTGATGACGGGGTTGAGCAGCACGGTGCGTGGCACCGGCGGCGCGTCGGGGTAGCGGGGGTTGACGATGTCGGTGCCGAAGATCACCAATTGCTGGTCAACGCCGATCTGCGGTGCCGCAAGGCCCGCGCCGTTGACGGCATGCATGGTCTCGAACATGTCGCGCACCAGCAGGTGCAGTTCGTCGGTGTCGAAGGCGGCGACCGGCTGCGCAATGCGCAGCAGCCGGGGGTCGCCCATCTTGAGGATTTCGCGGAAGGCCATGCCGCGATTATCGCGACAGGCCCGTGATCATGCGATCACGCGATCGCGTCAGTCACATCAGGGAGGGGCGCCGTTGGTGTCGCCGCCGATCTTCGGGGTGAACATCCGTGCCCCGCCACCGGCCGCGGGCGCCGGCCGGTATTGCGGCAGCGGCGACACGCCGGTGTTGCCGGTAGGCGGCACGACCACGCCACCGCCCGGCGGACGACCGCCACCCCAGCCGGGACGCGACGGCGTCACGGGAGGACGCAAGGCCGGGGCCGGCGGGCGCACGGCGGGATAGCCGGGGCGACCGTAGTAAGGCCTGTCGTAGTAGGGCCTGTCATACGAGGGGCGGCCGTAATAGGGCCGGCGCTCGTAATAGCCGCCACCGTTGATGTAGACCGGCGGTGGTGAAACGACCACGGGCGACGGGTCCGTGTAGTACGGCTCCGAGTACCCGCCCGAATAACCGCCGGAATAGCCCCCACCGTAGTAGGGGTCGCCGGGAACGGCGCAGCCCGTCAGCAGCACGAGGCCGCCAAGGGCTACGGTGGCACCAAGAACACGAATTTTTTGCATGAGGGACTCCTTGTCGGCCTTCTGTTTTCTTTCAACGCCAGGTTGTAGACCCTGTTGACTGCGCGCAGATGAAGTCAGGTAACGGCCGGTAAAGAGGGCTGTCGCCCGACCTTCATTCCGTGACGCCGTTCTCGAGAATCTCCAGCATACGCGCCTCGTCGATCACCTCGACCCCGATCTCCCGGGCCTTGTCGAGCTTGCTGCCGGCTTCCGCGCCGGCCACGAGGTAATGGGTCTTCTTGCTGACGGAACCGGCGACCTTTGCACCGGCTGCCTCCAATTTATCCTTCGCTTCGTCGCGGCCCAGCGTAGGAAGGGTGCCGGTGATCACGAAGGTCAGGCCCGTCAAAGGCTTGGGCGCGCGGGCCGCGGGCTCGCCCTCTTCCCACGTCAGGCCGCAGGCGCGCAGCTGCTCGACCACCTCGCGGTTGTGCGGCTGGTCGAAGAAGGTGCGCAGGCTCTGCGCCACCACCGGGCCCACGTCGTTGACCTCGAGCAGCTGCGCTTCGGTCGCGTCCATGATCGCGTCGAGCTTGCCGAAATGCTTGGCCAGGTCTTTCGCGGTGCTCTCGCCCACGTGCCGGATGCCAAGGCCGAACAGGAAGCGCGGCAGCGTGGTCTTCTTCGAGGCTTCGAGCGCATCGACGAGGTTCTTGGCCGACTTGTCGGCCATGCGGTCCAGGCCCGCCAGCGTCGTGAAGCCGAGCTTGTACAGGTCGGGCAAGGTGCGGATCAGGTTGGCATCGACCAACTGCTCGACCAGCTTGTCGCCCAGCCCATCGACATCGACCGCGCGCCGTGCCGCAAAGTGCAGGATGGCTTCCTTGCGCTGTGCCGCGCAAAACAAGCCGCCGGTGCAGCGGTAGTCGACCTCTTCCTCTTCGCGCACGGCCTCCGAGCCGCACACCGGGCATTGGTGCGGCATGGTGAACACCGGGCCGCGCTGGTCGTCGGGCTTGGCCAGGCTCTCGGGCACCACGCCGACCACTTCGGGAATGACGTCGCCGGCACGCCGCACGATGACGGTGTCGCCGATGCGCACGTCCTTGCGGCGGGCCTCGTCTTCGTTGTGCAGCGTGGCGTTGGTCACGGTCACGCCGCCGACGAACACCGGTGCAAGCTTGGCCACCGGCGTGAGCTTGCCGGTGCGGCCGACCTGGATCTCGATGCCCAGCACCTCGGTCAGCTGTTCTTGCGCGGGGTACTTGTGGGCCACGGCCCAGCGCGGCTCGCGCGAGACGAAGCCCAGTTGCCTTTGCAACTCCACGCTGTCGACCTTGTAGACCACGCCGTCGATGTCGTAGGGCAAGGCGTCGCGCTGGCGGCCGATGTTTTCGTGGAACGCGATGAGCTCGATGGCGCCCTTGGCCCGCGCGGTCTGCGTGGCCACGGGAAAGCCCCAGGCATGAAATTGCTGCAGCCAGTCGAACTGCGTCGGGCAGTCGGGTCCGCCTTCGCTGGCCGGCGTGACTTCGCCCAGGCCGTAGGCAAAGAAGCTCAGCGGCCGGGCCGCGGCAATGGCCGGGTCGAGCTGGCGCACCGCGCCGGCCGCCGCGTTGCGCGGGTTGACGAACACCTTCTCGTTCTTCTGCCCCGCCGCGATCTTCAGGCGCTGGCGCTCGTTGAGTGCATCGAAGTCGGCGCGCTTCATGTAGACCTCGCCGCGCACCTCGACCACGGGTGGCGCCTTGCCGGCGAGCTTCAGCGGAATCTCTCGCACCGTGCGGATGTTCTGCGTGACCTCTTCACCGACTTCACCGTCGCCGCGCGTCGCGGCCTGCACCAGCACGCCGTGCTCGTAGCGCAGGTTCATGGCCAGGCCGTCGAACTTGAGCTCGCAGACGTACTCGACCTGCGGCCCGTCTTCGGCCAGGCCCAGTTCCTTGCGCACGCGCGCGTCGAAGGCACTGGCTCCCGCGGGCGTGATGTCGGTCTCGGTGCGGATCGACAGCATCGGCACCTTGTGGCGCACCTTGGTGAAACCATCGAGCACCTTGCCGCCCACGCGCTGCGTCGGCGAATCGGGCGTTCGCAGGTCGGGAAACTCCGCCTCCAGCGCTTGCAGGCGCTGGAACAGCTTGTCGTACTCGGCGTCGGGCAACGCGGGCGCATCGAGCACGTAGTAGAGGTGGGCGTGCTTGTGGAGCTGCTCGCTCAGTGCAGCGGCTTCGCGTGCCGCTTCGTCGCGCGTCGTCATGGGGTGTCTCCGAAAAAACGATGCGGCCGCCGTCCGGGGGCCGGCATCCTTAGCTGAAAAGGCGGCGGGCCAGCGGCGAGCCGGCCGCCAGGTCGCGCGCATCGAGCGTGTCGTAGAGCTGCTCGAGGTCGGCGCCGATCACGTCCATCGTCTCGTCGCGCAGCAACTGGCCGTCGCTGTCGGTCACCACGCCGTCCATCTCGCGTGCGAGCGTGGCGGCGGCTTCACGCATGCGGCGGAATGGCTCTTCGGCGCGATCGACCTGCGGCACGTCCAGGCTCAGGCTGAGCTCGCGAATGGCCGATTGCGCCGGGTCGTCGGCCAGCGCGGCCTGGGTATCGAAGGCCAGCCCGAGAATCGGCGGCAGCCCGGCTTCGCCGGTCGGCAGCACCATGCGCCCCGGGATGATGCCGGCCACGAAACCCAGGCGGGCCGCGTTCTGCTGCACATAGCCGGGGCTCCAGGCCGCGTGCAGCGCGCGCAGCACGAAGCCCAGTTGCGCATCGTGCGCGCTGGCGAACTGGTCCAGCTCGCGGGCACGCGCCACTTCGTCGAGCATTTCAGGAAATTCGGGCGAGCCGTTGACCGAGTCGGCAAAGGCCTGCGCCTTCACCACGAACTCGGAATATTCGATCTCGTTCAGCGCGCCGGTGCGGTTGGCCAGCTGCACGCCGACCTGGAACGCGCTGTAGCGCTGGCCGGCCACGGGCGGTTCCCACTGGCCGTTGTGCTCGTTCAGGCCCTCGATGGCCACCGGCTTGCTGCCCGCGCGGCGCGTCGGCGGCATGGCGGCAATGGCGGCATCGCCCGAAGCCAGGCCGTCCAGCGACACGGGCGCGATCACGTCGATCAGCGGATCGAGCCCGCCACGCCGTTCGCCGGTGGGCACCGGCACGCCGCTGGGCGCCGGCAGGTCGGGGTCGAACAGAGGCTCGTGGCGGTCGCTGCCGGGCACATGGTTGGGGTCGACGTGCAGCATCGGCTCGACGCCGTCGCCCGCGCCGGACATGGAACGCTCCACGTCGGCCAGCGCGGTATCGACCGCATCGGGCTGGCGCGGCGCGTTGCGGCGCGACATCAGCGTGTTGTAGGCAACGACGGCCGCGAGAACGAGGCCGCCAAGAATGGCGAGTGCGAGAGTGAGATTGCTCATGCGTGCCGCTCGACTCAGGCGGCTTCGACCATCGAGGCCGCCGACTCCATGTCGACCGCAACGATGCGCGACACGCCCTGCTCCTGCATGGTCACGCCGATCAGTTGCTCGGCCATTTCCATGGCGATCTTGTTGTGGCTGATGAAAAGGAACTGGGTTTCGCGGCTCATGGCGGTCACGAGTTTGGCATAGCGCTCGGTGTTGGCGTCGTCCAGCGGCGCGTCCACTTCGTCCAGCAGGCAGAAAGGCGCCGGGTTGAGCTGGAAGATGGCAAACACCAGCGCAATGGCCGTGAGCGCCTTCTCGCCGCCCGAGAGCAGGTGGATGGTCTGGTTCTTCTTGCCGGGCGGCTGTGCCAGCACCTGCACGCCGGCATCGAGAATTTCGTCGCCGGTCATGACCAGGCGCGCATTGCCGCCACCGAACAGCTCGGGGAACATGCGGCTGAAGTGCTCGTTGACGATCTTGAAGGTGCCGCCGAGCAGGTCGCGCGTTTCGGCGTCGATCTTGCGAATGGCATCTTCGAGCGTGCCGATGGCCTCGTTCAGGTCGGCCGATTGCGCATCGAGGAAGATCTTGCGCTCGCTCGCAATGGCGAGTTCGTCGAGTGCGGCCAGGTTGACGGCGCCCAGCGCCACCACTTCGCGGTTGAGGCGGTCGATTTCGCTTTGAAGGCCTGTCAGGCGCACCTTGTCGGTTTCGATCGATAGCGCCACCGCTTCGAGGTCGGCGCCGGCATCGTCCAGCAGTTGCTGGTATTGCTCGACACCCAGGCGCGCGGCCTGTTCCTTCAGCTGGAATTCGGTGATGCGCTGGCGCAGCGGGTCGAGCTCGCGCTCCAGCTGCAGGCGGCGCTCGTCGCTGGCGCGCAGCTTGAGCGTGAGGTCGTCGTACTGGCTGCGCGAGGCGCCCAGCGCGGTTTCGCGTTCGAGCTTGAGCGACAGCGCGTCCTGCAGGCCGGCTTGCGCGGCGGCGTCGGACAGGCGGCTCAGTTCGGCGCGGGCGCGTTCGTCTTCGTCGGTCAGGGCCACCACCTGTTGCGAGGCGGTTTCAATGGCGCGGTTGAGTTCGGCGCGGCGCGCTTCGAGCGTGCGCTGCGAGAAGGTGGCTTCCTGCGCCTGGCGTTCCAGGCTGCGGTGTTGCTCGCGGCTGGCATTCAGCGCACGGCCGGCATCGATCACGCGCTCGTCGAGCTGGGCGTGGCGCTCCTGGCTGTCGGCCAGCTGCATGTCGAGTTCTTCGAAGCGGCCTTCGGCGGCAATGCGCTTTTCTTGCAGCTCTTCGAGTTGCGCATCGACTTCGCCGAGGTCGTTGGCCAGCTGTTCGCTACGTGCGCGGGTCTGCTCGGCCAGCTGCGTCATGCGCAGCGTCTCGACCTGCTGCTCGTGCGCACGCGACTGCGTGTCGGCGGCTTCGCGCCGCGCGGTCACGAGGCGCGAGGCTGCGTCGCCATAAGCGGCTTCGGCGCGAATCAGCGCGGTGCGCGCTTCTTCGTTGATGAGCGTCTGGGCCCGAAGCTGGCGCTCCAGGTTTTCCATTTCCTGCTGGCGGGCCAGCAGGCCGGCCTGCTCGGAATCGGGGGCGTAGAAATTGACGCTGTGCGAAGACACGGCATGGCCGCTCTGCACATAGATGACCTCGCCCGGCTGCAGCGTGGCGCGCTGTGCCAGGGCTTCTTCGAAACTGGCGGCGGTGTAGCAACCGTGGAGCCAGTCGTTCAGCAGGGCTTGCTGGCCGGCGTCGTTCAGCCGCAAGAGGCTCGACAGGCGCGGCAGCGTGGCCGTGCCCTGCGGCGCACCGGCGGACGGCGGGCTGTAGAAGGCCAGCTTGGCCGGCGGCGCGTCGTTGCCGAAGGCACGAACCATCTCGAGCCGGCTGACTTCGAGCGCACCCAGGCGCTCGCGCAACGCGGCTTCGAGCGCGCTTTCCCAGCCCTGCTCGATATGGATGCGGCTCCACAGACCTTGCAGGCCATCGAGGCCGTGCTTGGCGAGCCAGGGCGCCAGCTTGCCATCGGTCTTGACCTTTTCCTGCAGCGCGCGCAGCGCTTCGAGCCGCGCCGAGTATTCGGCATGGCGCGCACCTTCGGTGTTCACGGCCTGCTGCTTCGTGCGCCGGTCGTCGTCGAGTTGCGGAACGGCTTCCTGCAGCTCCTGCAGGCGCGCATCGGCTTCGCTGGCCACTTCCTGGGCGGCGGCCAGTTGCTCCTGCATTTCGAGCAGGCGGGCCTCGTCGGGCGCGGCCAGCGCGTTCTGGTCGGCGCGCAGGCGTTCGCTGCGCTGCGTGAGCTGACGGCTCTGGTCTTCGATGTTGCGCTGGTCGGCCGCCAGCACCTGGATCTGCTGCTGCACCTGCGACACGGTCGTGCGCTGGGCATTGGCCTCGTCTTGCGCGCGCTGCACGGCTTCTTCGAGCTCGGGCATGCGCGCGTCGTGCTCCTCGAGCTGCGCGGCCAGCAAAATGGCCTGCTCTTCGGCATCCACGCCGGCACCGGCCAGCGTTTCGATCTCGGTCTCGGCGTCGGTGCGGCGGGTGCCCCACTGGCCCATCTGCTCGCGCAGCTGCACGAGTCGCTGCTCGACGCGCTGGCGGCCTTCGACCACGAAGCGGATCTCGCCTTCGAGCCGGCCGACTTCGGCGCTGGCTTCGTAGAGCTTGCCCTGGGCCTGGTTGACCTGGTCGCCGGCCGCGTAATGGGCCTGGCGCACGGTTTCGAGCTCGGACTCGATGCGGCGCAGATCGGCGGTGCGCGATTCGAGGTCGTTGATGGCTTTTTCGGAATCGGCCTTGATCTTGGCCTGGTCGGCATCGCTCTCGCTGCGCTTCAGGAACCACAGCTGGTGCTGCTTCTTGGTGGCCTCGCCCTGCAGTGTGTTGTAGCGCGCGGCCACCTCGGCCTGCTTCTCGAGTTTTTCGAGGTTGGCGTTGAGCTCGCGAAGAATGTCTTCGACCCGCGTGAGGTTTTCGCGCGTGTCGCCCAGGCGGTTCTCGGTCTCGCGGCGGCGCTCCTTGTACTTGGAGACACCGGCGGCCTCTTCGAGGAACAGGCGCAGTTCTTCGGGCTTGGATTCGATGATCCGGCTGATCGTGCCCTGGCCGATGATGGCGTAGGCGCGCGGGCCGAGGCCGGTGCCCAGGAACACGTCCTGCACGTCGCGGCGGCGCACCGGCTGGTTGTTGATGTAGTAGCTGCTGGTGCCGTCGCGCGTGAGCACGCGCCGCACGGCAATTTCGCCGAACTGGTTCCACTGGCCGCCGGCGCGATGGTCGGCGTTGTCGAACACCAGCTCCACGCTCGAGCGGCTGGCCTGCTTACGGGTGGTCGTGCCGTTGAAGATCACGTCCTGCATCGACTCGCCGCGCAACTCCGACGCACGCGACTCGCCAAGCACCCAGCGCACCGCATCCATGATGTTCGACTTGCCGCAACCGTTGGGCCCGACCACGCCGACCAGTTGTCCCGGCAGCAGGAAGTTGGTGGGTTCGGCGAACGACTTGAAGCCCGAAAGCTTGATGGAATTAAGACGCACGACTTGTCGGCCTGCCTTGGATGTAGCCCCAAGGTATTGATTTGTAAGGAAAATTGCACGGGCCCGCCGCTTGAAGCAGGCCGCCGCCCCAGTCGTGGATGATAACGTCAGGGCATGAGCGATTCCCCGGTTTCACCCCCTCTTGCCGTACGACGCACCTGCCTGCTGGCAGGCGCCGCCGCCCTGCTGGGTCTGGCTGGCTGCTCGCCGTTGCGCTCCACCGAACGCGCCGAGCCCTATGGCAACCAGGAGTGGCTGCAGTCCGGCACCAACCGAATTGCCAATCTGTCGCTGCGCGACAACCTGCAGTCGGTCCGGCGCGTGCAGAACACCCTGTACCGACGCAACCCGCGCGAGTGGCGCAAGTCGGCCGCCAGCATCGACGAAGCCGTCCAGCGCACCTGGGACGCCGTGCTGAAAGACGGCACCCTGCCCGAGTTGCGCGGCGCCAGCGGCATCGACGCGGTCCGGCTGGCCTTCGAGACCGGGCCGCAGGCCTACCAGGGCGACCGGGTCGCGGCGCTGGTCTACGGCTGGACCACGATGCTCAAGCAGGCCAACGGCAACACCTGGGACCAGACCATGATCGACGGCGTAGACGCAGAGAACAGCTACCGGGTGGCGCGCAATTTCGAGATCTCGCTCTGGCTGATCTCTTCCAAGACCGGCCCCGACGGCCAACCGCTGCTGCTGGCCACCGAGATCAGCGAGCGCGGCCGCAACCTCGTGGCCGACCGCGAACTGTCGAAGATCATTGCGCGGCTCGACCTGCTCGCCGCGCAGGCCGACGAAAAGTACCGCCGGGCGGCTCTCGACTTCGGCCAGAACTGGATCATGGGCGTGGTCATGCCCCTCTTCACGCTGGTGCCCAAGTAAGCTCATGGGCATCGGCATGGGAGCGGGCAGATCGGAAACATATTTCCGAAATTGCCATTTGCGGTAATATCTTTCCGTGGACAAACAGGCACTCATCACCGCCCTGGCCGCACGCCGCGAGGCCTCTGGCCTGTCGAACGCCGAGATCGCCTTGCGTTCGGGGCTCACCGAGCGCTCCGTGCGCAATGCGCTGAGCCTGCGGGGCAACCCGCAACTTTCTTCCCTGCTCGCGCTGGTCGATGCGCTGGCGCTCGAATTGCAGCTCGTGCCCAAGGGCTTTGGCGAGACCACGGCCACCGACCCGGCCAGCTATCGCCCGGTGGCCACCCGCGTCGGTCATGCGGTGGCGCAGGCCCCTGCTGCCCCGCCTTACCTCAAGCGCCGTTCGCCGCCATGAATGTCAAGATCCTGGAAATCTCGCTGGGCGCCAGGCGCTTCGGCAAGCTGTTCCAGTACGCGGACCTGTGCCGCTTCGTGGCCGAACCCGAGCTGGTCGCCAACCCGCCGCAAGAAGTGCTTTCGCTGTCGATGCTGGCCAGCGACCCGACGGCCCAGTCGGCCCTGTGGAGCGACGTCAAGAACCCGCTCTTCAACGCCCAGGGCGGCCAACTCCCGAACTTTTTCCAGAACCTGCTGCCTGAAGGCGTGCTGCGTAGCCACATCGCGCAGCTGCGCGGCTGCCGCGAGAACGACCACTTCGAACTGCTCGCGGCCTGCGGTGGCGACCTGCCCGGCGCCGTGAGCGCGCGGCCCGTGTCGGTCGATCGCGGCACGCTGCAACGGCTCATCACGCAGGACCAGGACGCGCTCGAAATGTCGGTGGTCGAGCTGCCCATGCCGCAGGGCATTTCGGTCTCGGGCGTGCAGCCCAAGCTGGGCCTGCGCCGCCAGGGCGGGCGCTATGTCGCTCGCACCCGGGCCGGCGCCAGCGTCCGCGTCATCGCCAAGCTGCCGGTGGCCGGGCGGCCGCACATGCCGCAGCTTGAAATGCTGTCGCTGCGAATGGCGGGCGCCGCGGGCGTGGAGGTGTGCCACGCCGAACTGGCGCCGCTTTCGGCCATTGCCGCCGAGCACAGCTATGCGCTGCCCGACGAGCCCGAGTTCCTGGCGGTCACGCGCTTCGACCGCGAAGGGGCGCGCCGCATCCATTTCGAGGACTTCGCGCAGGTGCTCGCGATCGACCCGATGCGCAAGTACGGCGCAAGCTATCTCGACATGGCGCTTGCCATGCGCGCCTTCCCTTCGCTGGGCGAAGAAGCGGTGCTTGAACTCGTGCGCCGACTCGCAGTGAACGACCTGCTCGGCAACCCCGACGCCCACCTCAAGAATTTCGGCGTGCTGTACTCCGACGGCATCGCGCCGCGGCTGGCGCCGGCTTACGACATCGTGGCCTATGCGGCAATGCAGGGCGTGGAAGGCCACGCCCTGCCCTTGCTGTCCGCGCCGCCCGACGGGGGTACGACGCCCAGGCGCACGGCGCTGTTCACGCCCGCCAACGTGCGGGCCTTCTGCTTTTCGACCGGGCTGCACGAACCACTGGTGCGGCGCGTGGTCGCCGACACGGCGCGGCTTGCGCGCAGCCTGTGGCCGGAGATGATCGAAAGCTCGACGTTGCCCGCGCCATGGAAAAAGCGTCTGCAGCAGCGCTTGCAAGCGCACCCGTTGCTGCAAGGCATGGCCAGGCGCGGCAAGTAGCAGGCTGCACGCTTCGAAGAGACCTGCCCGGCCTGGCGCGCGATTTGCGAGGTATTCTGCGTTCTTCTTTTCCGCAATCACACAGGCGACCCATGAGCTCCATCAATTTCATCGGCGGCGAAAAAGGCGGTGTCGGCAAGTCGGTCACCGCGCGCGTGCTGGCGCAGTACTTCATCGACCACAGCCGCCCGTTCACGGGCTTCGACACCGATCGTTCGCACAGCTCGTTCACCCGCTTCTACGAAGGCTTTGCCTCGCCCGTGGTGGTCGACAGCTTCGAGGGCCTCGACACCGTGGTGAACGGCTTCGAGGCCAACCCGCAGCAAAGCGTGATCGTCGACCTCGCGGCCCAGACGCTGGCGCCACTGTCGCGCTGGATCAAGGAATCGGACCTGTTCGACGTGTTCGCCGAGATCGGCGTCACCGTCAACTTCTGGCACGTGCTGGACGACGGCAAGGACTCGACCGACCTGCTCGGCTCGCTGATCGACACCTTCGGCAACCGGCCCAACTACATCGTGGTGCAGAACTACGGACGCGGCAGCGACTTCGGCATGCTGCTGGGCTCCCAGTCGCTCTCCAAGGCCACTGCCAACGGCGCGCGGGTGATTGCCCTGCCGCGCCTGCACGAGGCCAGCATGCGAAAGATCGATGCGCAGAACACCAGCTTCTGGAAGGCCGTGCACGACCGCGAAGGCGTGCATGCGCTGGGCCTGCTGGAGCGGCAGCGCGTGAAGTCGTGGCTGGCCACGGTCTACGCCGCGTTCGACACCTTGCCTCTGTAGTTTCCCGGCTGGCTGGCTACTGCGTGACGACCGCGCCCCCGCCCAGGGCCTTGTAGAGCGTCATGGTCGCGTTGAGCTGGTTCATGCGGTTCTGGGCCAACGACACCTCGGCGCCGCGGCGCCTGTCCTTGGCGTCGAGCACCGGTTGCAGCGCCGTCGCGCCGGCCCGGTAGCGCACCTCCGACAGCTTTTCCGCGCGCTGCGCCTGCTGCAACGCCAGCACCAGCTTCTCGCTTTCGTCACGCAATTGCGTGCGCGACGAAAGCGCGTTTTCCACCTCCGACAACGAGGTGTAGAGCGACTGCCGAAAGCCCTGCACAGCCTCTTCGTACTGCGCCTGCGAAACGGCCACGGTCAGCCGCGCCGTGTTCCATTGCAGGAATGGCAGCGCCAGGCCCGCACCGAGCGTGCCCACCGGGTTTCTCAGCAGCTGGCCCAGCGCGTTGCTCGAGGTGCCCAGCGAACCCGTGAGGCTCAGCGTCGGATAGAAGCCGGTGCGCGTGGCATCGACATCGGCCAGCGACCTGCGCAGGCGCTGCTCGGCCGCGCGCAGATCGGGACGACGGGCCAGCAGGCTTGCCGGCAGCCCGGCATCGATCGTCGGCAGATCGGCCGTCGGCAATTGCGCGGGCTCCGCCGCCATCGCTTCGGGCGGCCGGTCGAACAGGATTGCCAGTGCGTTGCGCGCCTCGACACGCTGCTGCAGCAACTGCGTGTGTGCCGCTTCCTGGCTCGCGAGGTTCTGGCCCGCCTGCGCCACGTCGAGACCCGACACGGCACCCGCCGCGTACTTCACGCGCACCAGCGCAAGAATGCGCCGGCCGTCTTCGATGCCGGCCTCGCTCAGCGCGATGCGCTGGTTCAGGTAGCCGGTCTTCCAGTAGAGCTCCGCCGTGGTGCCCACAAGCGCCAGCGCCGCGGCCTGCCGGTCGGACTCGGTCGCCTTCAGCTCCCAGTCGGCCGAACTGCGCAACGCGGAGAGCCGCCCCCACAGGTCGAGTTCGTAGTTCAAGGTCACTTGCGAGGTCGACGCGGAGATCACCGTGCCGCCGCGCTTCAGGTCGAATGTGCGGTTCGCCTGCACCTGCCCCGTCACGCCGGGCGCGAGGTTGGTGTTCGCCAGGCCGGCCTGCAACTGCGCGCGCTGCACGCGAATGCCTGCCGCCGCGAGGTCGTTGTTGGTACGCAGCGCGCTGTCGATGAGCGTGTCGAGTTGCGCATCGTTGAAGGCGGTCCACCAGCGCGCCTCGGGCATCGCGGCCGCATTCATCGCGGCGGACTGCGAGGCAGACGACGGCGATTGCTGCTGCCACGCCTGCGGCATTTCGATCGGTCGCTGTGCCCGCTGCTCGGGCTGGAACAGCGTGCACCCGCCGAGCGCCAATGCGATGGCGGCCACGCACAGGCGAAGACCGGAACCCGGACGCGCGTTGTTGGTGTTGATGGCGTTACTCACGGGCCAGTGCCTCGATCGGGTCCAGCCGCGCTGCATTGCGCGCGGGCAAATAGCCGAACAACACGCCGATCAGCGTGGCGCACAAGAAGGCCGACACCACGGCACCTATCGAAAAAATCATTTCCCACTGCTTCACGAAAAGCGAAAACACAAAGCTGATGCCATACGACAGCATCACGCCGATCAACCCGCCCACCAGGCACACCAGCACCGCTTCGGTCAGGAACTGCTGCAGCACGTCGCTCTGGCGTGCGCCCACGGCCATGCGAATGCCGATCTCGCGGGTGCGCTCGGTCACCGAGACCAGCATGATGTTCATCACGCCGATGCCGCCCACCACCAGGGAGATCACTGCAATGAGCGACAGCAGCAGCGTGAGCGACTGGCTCGTGCGCTCGGCCGTCTTCACGATGCTGTCCATGTTGAAGGTGAAGAAATCCTTGCCGCCGTGGCGCATGGTGAGCAGCTTGACGATGCTGTCTTCCGCGGCCTTGGTCGGCTGGTCGTCGCGAATGCGCACCGTGATGTTGTCGAAGTGCTGCTGCCCGAACAGGCGGCCGGCGCCCGTGCTGTAGGGCAGCCAGATATTGAGCGACTTGTTTTCGCTGAACATGCTTTTCTTGTCCTGCGACACACCGATCACCGTGCACGGCAGGTTGCCGACCAGGATGACCTTGCCGATCGGATCGGTGCCATCGGGAAACAGCTTGCGCCTCGTGTTCTGGTCGATCACCACCACCTGCGCCTGCTGCCGCACGTCGTTCGCATTGAAGGCCGTGCCGCTGGCCATCTGGATGTCGCGCACCCGGAAGAAAGCGTCGCTCACACCATTGGCATTGCCGTTGATGTCGATGCTGCGGTAGCGAAGCCGCAGGCTGCGCGTGGTGGTGGGCGTCACGCTGTGCACAAAGGGTTGGGCTGCTATGGCCTGTAGGTCACTCGGCCCCAGGGTGCGGATGCTGGCGGCCTTGTCGTCGCCGAAGTCGCGCCCCGGATAGATGTCGAGCGTGTTGGTGCCGATGGCCCTGATGTCCGACAGCACGAAGCGCTTGGCCCCCTCCCCGATGGCGATGATCGACACCACCGAGGTGATGCCGATGATGATGCCCAGCATGGTCAGCGCGGTGCGCATGCGGTGCGCCATCATCGAGCGCCACGCCATGCGAAAGGCCTCGGCAAAGCGCGCCCAGCCCGTGCTGAAGCGCGCAATGCCCAGCTTGGGCTGGTTGATGGGGTTGATGGCCGGTGCATCGTCGGCCGCCACAGTCTGCGCGGGAGCCGCAACGGTCGGCACGTTCGGCCGGTCGCCCACGATCACGCCGTCGGCGATCTCGATGATGCGTTCGGTGCAGCTCGCGACCTGCATGTCGTGCGTGACGATGATGATGGTGTGGCCCTGGGCATGCAGCTCACGCAGGATGGCTATCACCTCTTGCCCGCTCCTGCTGTCGAGCGCACCGGTCGGCTCGTCGGCCAGGATGACCTGGCCGCCATTCATCAGTGCGCGCGCAATGCTCACCCGCTGCTGCTGGCCGCCCGAAAGCTGGCTCGGCCGATGCTCGGTGCGGTCGCCCAGGCCCAGCCGCGCCAGCAGCTGGCGCGCACGCGTGTCGCGCGCTTCGCCATCGGTGCCGGCATACACGGCGGGCACCTCGACGTTGCCCGTGGCCGTCAGGTGCTGCATCAGGTGGTAGCGCTGGAAGATGAAGCCGAAGTGCTCGCGCCGCAGTTCGGCCAGCGCGTTGCTGTCGAGCGTGCCGATGTCCTTGCCCGACACGGTGTAGGTGCCCGTGCTGGGCCGGTCGAGGCAGCCGAGGATGTTCATCAGCGTCGACTTGCCCGAGCCCGACGCGCCCACGATGGCCAGCATTTCGCCGTTGCCGATGTCCAGGTCGACGCCCTTCAGCACCTGCACTTCCTCGTCGCCCGAAGGAAAGCTGCGGCCGATGCCGCGCAGGGTCAGCAGCGGCTGGCCGGCTGGCGCCTGCGTCATTGGCGCTGTCCCTTGCTGTTGCCGTCGTCGGCCTTTTCCAGCGCCGAGGCATCGCCGGTGATGACGCTCTCGCCCTCTTTCAGGCCTTCGAGCACCTGGGCCTGGAAGTTGTTGCTGATGCCCACGCGCACCTGCCGCTTTTCGACGCTGTTGTCGGCCTTGAGCACGCGCACTTCCTGGCGGCCGTCTTTGTCGCGTGTACCGAGCGCCGTGAGCGGCACCGTCAGCGCCTGCTTGGCCTCGCCCAGCATGATCGCGACCTGCGCCGTCATGTCGACGCGCAGCGTGCGGTCGGGGTTGGGCACGTCGAACAGCGCATTGAAGAACACCGCGTTGTTGATCTTCTCGGGCGACGGCTGCACGGCGCGCAGCGTGCCGTGGTAGCGCTTGTCGGGGTCGCCCAGGATGGTGAAGTACACCGGCTGCCCCGGGCGCACGCGCACCACGTCGGCCTCGGACACCTGGGCCTTGACGGTCATGGTCGACAGGTCGGCCAGCTTCATCAGCGTGGGCACCTGGAACGAGGCCACCACGGTCTGCCCTTCGAGCGTGCTGATGGACACCACGTCGCCGTCGATGGGCGCGACGATGCGCGTGTAGGACAGGCTGGTCTGCGCCGAAGCCAGCGCCAGTTTCTGCTGGCGGATCTGCGCATCGAGCGACACCGCGTCGGCACGCAGCGCGCGAAGCTCGGCGTCGGCGCTTTCCATGTCCTGCCGCGCCGCGGCGTCTTGCGCGAGCATTTCGCGCTGGCGCGCCCACGACAGGTCGGCCTGCCTGACGCGCACTTCCTTGGCCAGCTTCTGCGCCTGCAGGTTCTCCAGCTTGGCCTGTTCCTGCGCCAGGGTGTTCTGCGGAATGACGGGATCGATCTCGGCCAGCCAGTCGCCCTTCTTCACGGTCTGGCCGAGCACGACCTTCAGCGACTTGAGCTGCCCGCTGACCTGCGCGCCGATCTCGACCTGCTTGAGCGCCTGCAGCACGCCGGTTGCGAGCACCGCGTTCTCGAGGTCGGCGCGCTGCACCGTGGCGGTCAGGTAGTCATTCTTCTTGGCGGGGCGGAACCAGAAAGAGGCGGCAATGGCCAGGACAACGAGAACGGCGATACCGGCAAGGAGCTTGCGCGATCGTCGCGGAGGGGTGTTTGGCATGCAATGAGGTGGGAGTGGAACACGCTGCCGAAGATGCCTGCCTGGGGTTCTGCGGCCCTGCCGGCAAGCAAGATTCGGGGGGAGTGAATTCCATCGTATCCCCCGTAACTTAAGGCCTGCTAAAGGGGTTCACGCATCCCGGGGCTTTTTTCGCGGCCCGAGGGGGAAAAGAAAAGCCTCGCCGGCCCTTTCGGGCCGCGAGGCAAATCGGATATGCCGGGTGTACCGGGTGCGGCGTGGCGTGCTGCCACGCGCCAAACAGAAGGAGGCCGGGCGGTGCTCAGCGCGCGCGGCGCGAGCGCACCAGCAGCGTGATCAGCAACAGCGAAAGCACCGTGAATGCAATGAACGACCAGTTCGCCAGCGTCAGGCCGAACAGCGACCAGTCGATCTTCGAGCAGTCGCCACCGCCGCGGAAGATCATCGGCAGCGCGCGCTTGAGCGGGAAGGTTTCGATCATCCCGTACAGGTCGCGCCCGCAGGACACGACTTCAGGCGGATACCACTGCAGCCAGCTCTGGGCCGCCGCCGTGTAGGCGCCGCCGATGGCAGACACCAGCGCCAGCAGGCCACCGGTAATTTGCAAGCCGCGGCTGCGAAACGCCCCGGCCAGCCCCGTGAACAACGCCACCAGCACCAGCGCATAGCGCTGCACGATGCACATGGGGCAAGGCTCGAGCCCGACCACGTGCTGCAGGTAGAGCCCGAAGGCCAGCATCAGGACACAGGCCAGGCAGATCAGCCCATACGCGCGGCGCGGCGCGCCGAAGTACCAATCGATCAAGGAGATACCCAATCTTCTTCTACGAACACCCTGGCCTTGCGTGGATTGGCGACGACGGTGTCGCCTTCCTTCAAGCCCAGGTCACGGAACTGTTGCGCAGGGAGTTGCGCCTCGATGATGGTTCCGGAGCCCGGATTATCTGGATTCGATTCGGTGGG
The DNA here is from genome assembly GCF_003852515.1 of Variovorax sp. KBW07. GTDB lineage: Bacteria > Pseudomonadota > Gammaproteobacteria > Burkholderiales > Burkholderiaceae_C > Variovorax. The sequence goes on from NZ_QAJK01000071.1 coordinate 76,266, forward strand.
CTCAAGTTCCAGCCTTGCGGTGGGTCCGACAACAATCGCGCGCGACAGCGTGGCGACGATGCCGGTGGCCCCGGACACGTAGGGTGTCACATCCAGGTCATGCGGACGCACATAGGCCATGGCCTTGGCGTCGCGCGCCCCGCTGTGCTCGGGCGAATCGAGCCGCATTCCGTCGAGCTGCACCTGGCCGTTGTCGGCACGCCCGTGGAACAGGTTCACGTCGCCCAGGAAACCGTACACGAAAGGACTCGCGGGCTTGTCCCACACGTCCTGCGGCGAGCCGACCTGTTCGATCTGCCCCTTGTTGATGACCACCACGCGGTCGGCCACTTCGAGCGCTTCTTCCTGGTCGTGCGTGACGAAGATCGAGGTGACGTGCAGCTCGTCGTGCAGGCGGCGCAGCCAGCGGCGCAGTTCCTTGCGCACCTTGGCATCGAGCGCGCCGAAGGGCTCGTCGAGCAGCAGCACCTTGGGTTCCACCGCCAGCGCGCGGGCGAGCGCGATGCGCTGGCGCTGGCCGCCCGACAGCTGCGACGGGTAGCGGTCGGCCAGCCAGTCGAGCTGCACCAGCTTGAGCAGGTCGGTCACCTTGGCCTTGATCTGCGCGTCGCTCGGGCGCTCCTTGCGCGGCTTCACGCGCAGGCCGAAGGCGACGTTCTCGAACACGGTCATGTGGCGGAACAGCGCGTAGTGCTGGAACACGAAGCCCACCTGCCGCTCGCGCACGTGCACGTCTGTGGTGTCTTCGCCCGAGAACAGGATGCTGCCCGCGTCGGCCGTTTCCAGCCCCGCGATGATGCGCAGCAGCGTGGTCTTGCCGCAGCCCGAGGGGCCGAGCAGCGCGACCAGTTCGCCCGACTCCACGTCGAGGTTCACGTCGCGCAGCGCGCGGAAGTCGCCGAACTGCTTGCTGATGTTGCGGATTTCGATGCTCATGGATCTCTGCCTGTGTCTTCGTCTGATTACGCCCTCTCCCCTTGGGGAGAGGGTCGGGGTGAGGGTTCTCTACTTACCCCGGAACTTGTCAAGCTTCCGTAGGCCGCTCAGGCGGCAGCTCGGCAATGGCTTTCATTTCGCGCTCGTGGCGCCACTCGATGACCGACTTGATCACCAACGTGACCAGCGCCAGGATGGCCAGCAGCGAGGCCACGGCAAACGCGGCCACCGACTGGTATTCGTTGTAGAGCACTTCGACGTGCAGCGGCATGGTGTTGGTCTGCCCACGGATGTGCCCCGACACCACCGACACCGCGCCGAACTCGCCCATGGCGCGCGCGTTGCAAAGAATCACGCCGTACAGCAGGCCCCACTTGATGTTGGGCAGGGTCACGCGCCAGAAGGTCTGCCAACCCGTCGCGCCCAGCACGATGGCGGCCTGCTCTTCGTCGGTGCCCTGCGCCTGCATCAGCGGAATGAGTTCGCGCGCGATGAACGGAAAGGTCACGAACACGGTGGCCAGCACGATGCCGGGCACGGCAAAGATGATCTTGATGTCGTGCTCGGCGAGCCACGGGCCGATCCAGCCCTGCGCCCCGAACACCAGCACGTAGATCAGGCCCGCGACCACCGGCGACACCGCGAACGGCAGGTCGATGAGCGTGGTGAGAAAGGCCTTGCCGCGAAACTCGAACTTGGCGACAGCCCAGGCGGCGGCCACACCGAAGACGAGGTTCAGCGGGACGGTGATGGCGGCGGTGATGAGCGTGAGGCGAATGGCGCTCCAGGCGTCGGGTTCCTTCAGCGCATCGAGGTACGCCGAAAGGCCCTTGCGCAGCGCTTCCGTAGCGACGGCGGCCAGCGGCAGCACGAGGAACAGGAACATGAACGCGAGGGCGATGCCGATGAGCGTCCAGCGCACCCAGGCGGCTTCGGTGGTGCCGGCTTGTGCGCGGCGAATGATTTTTGACGGGGCGCTCATCTCTGTGGCTCTTCCGCGCGCTGTGTCGCGGGTTGTTGTTCGTTGTTCGGCTGGCTTGGGTTCGCGGGCACTTGTTCGGGGCGCGTGCGAATGACAC
>NZ_QAJK01000072.1 GCF_003852515.1 Variovorax sp. KBW07
CGGCGCGAGCGTCGCCCCGAACAAGCAGCGCAAAACACGCGCACAGCAACGATGCGAAGTGCGTAGAAGCGGTGCGTCATGCTAACGAGCCCCCCGGCGCGACAGCTGGTCCGCAGCCACGGCCAAAATCACGAGCACGCCCGTCACCAGCACCTGGTAGATCGACGACACGCCCATCAGCGTCAGACCGTTGCGGAACACGCCCACGATCAACACCCCGATCAACGAGCCCAGCACAATGCCGCGTCCACCGAACAGGCTGGTGCCGCCCAGCACCACCGCCGTGATGGCGTCGAGGTTCTCGGTCTGGCCCGCGTTCGGATCGCCCACGCCCGTGCGCGCCACCGACAGCAGCGACGCAATGCCGTACAGAACGCCCGCCGCCACGTACACGCCCAGCAGCACGCGCTGTGTCGGAATGCCCACCAGCCGTGTCGCTTCGGCGTTGTTGCCGACCGCGTAGATGTGCCTCCCCGCGGCCGTCTCGCGCAGCACGAACCAGGCGAGCGCATACAGCGCCACCATCAGCACCGAACCCCATGCCACTTCGGCGCTGCCGATGGCGAAGGTGGTGCCCAGGCCCGTGAGGCCGCTGGGCAGGTCGGTGATGGTCTGCGACGACGAATACAGCTGCGTGATGGCGAACGCGATGTTCAGCGTGCCCAGCGTCACGATGAACGGCGGCAGCTTGATGCGCGTCACCAGCAGGCCGTTGAGCAAACCGAACAACGTGGTCACGCCGATGCCGCAAAGAATGGCCACCGGGACCGGCAGGCCGAGCTCGGTCGCGAACTTGGTCATGATGATGCCGCCCAGCGCCATCACCATGCCGCACGACAGGTCGATGCCCGCCGTGAGAATGATCAGCGTCTGGCCGATGGCGATGACGCCGACCACCATCACCTGCTGCAGGATCAGCGAGAGGTTGCCGCCCGTCAGGAAGCGGTCGGACTGGGTCGCGAAGAAGATGCATGCGCCAAGCAGGGCCAGCCACGGCCCCAGGGCGCCCCACGGAATGTGGTGCGTTGCGGATTTCGCCATCGATGTGTTCTCCCTGGGGCTCTCTGTTCTGTTTGCCTGCTTACTTCTTGCCCCAGCACAGCTCGGCGCCGGTCTTGGTGTCCTTGCTCTCGACGCCGGCCACGCTCTTGCCGGCGATCAGCGTCACGCCGGTGTCGACATAGCCCGAGGCCTTCTTGCCGGTCTTGGCGAACTCCACGCCCGCTGCCACGCCCATCGCGGCCATCTTCAGCGGGTACTGCTGCGAGGTCGCGGCGATGATGCCGGCGTTGGTGTCCTTGATGCCCTGGCAGCCACCATCGACCGAGACGATCATCACGCCCTTCTCCTTGCCCGCGCGCTTGAGCGCGTTGTAGGCACCGGCCGCGGCGGGCTCGTTGATGGTGTAGACCAGGTTCACGTCGGGCGCCTTCTGCAGGCAGTTTTCCATCACCGTCTGGGCCTTGGCCTGGTCACCGAAGCTGTCGGCCATGCAGACGATTTCAGGTGCCTTCGACAGCTCGTTCGACTTGGCGTCGTTCGCCGCCAGCCCGAAGCCCTTCATGAAGCCGTTGTGGCGTTGCGCGCCCACCGGGTGGCCCGGCAGCAGGTCGAGCGCGACGATCTTCGGCGTCTTGCCGGCCATCGCGGCCTTGGCGTATTCGCCGATCAGCACGCCGGCCGTGTAGTTGTTGGTGGCGAACAGCGCGTCGGTCGCTTCCGGCGGATCGGCCGGGCTGTCGAGCGCGATCACCATGATGCCCTTGTCGCGCGCCTTCTTGATCGCCGGCACGATGGCCTTGGCGTCGCTCGGCGTGATGAGGATGGTCTTGGCACCGGCGGCAATCATGTTTTCCATCGCCGTGATCTGGCCCGCGTTGTCACCGTCGGCCTTGCCCGCGCCCGACAACAGCTTGGCGCCCAGCTTCTTGGCCTCTTCCTGCGCGCCCTCTTTCATCTTCACGAAGAAGGGGTTGGTCTCGGTCTTGGTGACCAGGCCGATGACCGGCTGGTCGGCCGCGAAAGCGGCGCCCGATGCGGCAAGGGACATGGCCGCCATGGCCAGGAGGGTGCGGGAGCTGAACATGGTTTGTCTCCGTGGGCAGGCGGCCATGCGCCTGCGGTCTGTTGAACCGGATGCGTGCCCTGCATGCAAGACAGGGCGCGGCCTCCGAACGCAGACGGACTATCGATCAGCGAAGCGACTAAATCAAGTGGCTTTAGTTATCGAAAACCCGGAGGCGGGAGACGCGAATCTGCAGAGGCGCGGCATCGTTCCGGCTCAGCGCGAGAAGTGCTGCTCGACGATGGCGCCGGAAGATTTGTCGATCTTGAATACAGGCTCGGGCAGCGCCGCCAAGGCGCCTCGATGGCCTTGCGGCTTGTCCTTTGCGATCAGTTGGACCACGTAGATCGCCGGGTTTTCTTCTTCCGTGATTTCGGCGCGATAGCGTGTGAGGTCGAGGCCCAGCGAAACAGCGCGCGCCTGGGCAATGGCCACCGCCGCCGCATGGGTTGCGGGGCCGGTGCTTCGCGCCTTGGAAGTCATCTCTCCCCTTCGCTCTGTTTATCTCTCAGTTGTTGATCACGGCGTTGCTGAACTCGAGGTCTTCGAATTGGCTGCCGGTGAAGTTCACGCGCTGGCCCCGCAGGTTGCTCGCGTTGATCCGTGTGCCACGGCAGTCGAGCACATCGACCTGCGACCACGAAGCGCTGTCGAAGCTGAGCCCGGTCCATATGCATTGCCTGAACGTCGAACCGCTGAGCCGCGCGGCATTGAACTTCGAATCGCTGAAGGTGCAGCCGACGAAGGTGCAACCGGTAATGCCGATGCTCTCGAAATCGCAGGCGCTGAAGGTGCAGTTGCTGAACTGGCAACCGGTCCAGCCCGCCTGCTTGAACGTGGTGGAGGCAAAGCTGCTGCCGGCGAAGGTGCTGGACGCAAATTGGGCGAGGTTCAGGTCGAGCCCGACATAGGCAAAGCTGTCGGCCTGCCCCGAGAGTCCGGCCGGTGCACCGCCCGCGCCTTTGCGCCAGCGGTCGTGGTCGAGGATGATGATTTGAGAAGTCACTGGCAGCTCCCATTCGTGTTATCTGGATATCGAAGGTATTCGAGACACTGTTCGTATTGCTCGATTTCCTGAAGAGGCTTTTTCTGAAGCTCTTCAGGACTTGCCAGTGTGCTTCGAACGTTGATGAAATCGCTTCCACTGACGGGAAATATCCCGAAATACCGGTACTGATTCATCTTGTTCGGGGTCCAGTTGCCCCAAAAATCAGAAAGCTCTATTTTTTGCAGCAGGAATCCCCGCCAACAGTCGATTGCGCACTCCTCGAGTCATGCAGGCATGACAACTTCACCCTGAAACTGCAAGACCCCAAGCAGACCAATCACTTATTTGCACAGCAAACTTTCGATCTTCCGCTTGAGCCGAAATCTCATCTTTTATCTCTTTACTTCCTTCTATCTCGTCCTCGTCTCGAGAAGAAAAAATCATCGCGCGACTGCCGCGAGAAACAAGATAGTCTTGGGCAACCTTGTACCGATATATCTCAACAACATCCTCCGTCGTCGCATTCAGGGATTCGACGTCGTTTTCCAAAAAGAATAAATTGAAACTGGAAAGAGCAAAGTACAGCTTGTTCTCAAGAGCCTGCTCAAAGCCAGCATCCTGCTCGTCAACGATGGATTCTTCGATATTTCTATCGAATTTCTTGAAGTCAAAGCTTGTGGCTTGACCTTGCAATAGCGCCACGCAACTTTCAAAGCAGGCATCAAGCTGCACGCGAGGCGACGCATTGCCGCTCAGCAAGAAATCCCTGCCACGAATCAATGCCTTCAGTGCAACATAAAAAGGCGGCTTCTGACTATCTTCCAGATGCATCACGCCTGATCAATTCCACCTGGCGGCCGTTCGGCAGTGCGCCCCTTGCGCGTCGCAGTCGAGGCTCTCGATCTCGTCATACGCCGTTTTGGGAGAAATCAATCGAAAACTCCGTCTTCAAAATGCATATGCTCCTGAGCCGCACTCGAAAATTTCCCAATGAATTCAGGTGTTGAATCCCTCTCCGACTTCACCTTGAAATTACCGCTCTCGACAGCCCAGTCGTAGACAGAAATTCCCACCGGATATTTTGTCAAAACACCGGTTAGTCCATGCTTTTCTATCCAGGCAAAAGCATCTTCCTTGGCCTCAAAAACCGCCGAAGGAAACTTCGAATTTGCCCCATTGAAAATCCAGACCTCCTTGATTTCTTTCATTTGCAATCCTCAGGTAAATTACTGTATCGATGCCACCGCTGAATCCTGTCGACGGATGATCTCAACTTTGCCTTGTTGTTTTCGATGAAACCACGTTGAGCAGCGGTCAATTCTTCGGAGTTGTTGATCGGCTTTCCGTTCTGCCCTATCTGGATATTCAAACCACCCTCGCCTCTCAAATGAAAATGAGCAGGCGCGTGATCTCCGCTCCTGACATAGTGCTCCAGCCGCAACCCGCCATCTTGAGCAATTATCTTTTCCGGCAGCTTTGGCTCAGTCGAGTTTCTCTTGCTTTGGCATGGCTTTGGTCCTTTTTTATTCAGCCCTAGCGGATCTACCCATTGATTGGGGTTCGGCGCGTATTGATGGAGATGATTCCCCCCCTCCAGGCCAATGGGATCACGACTTGCATACCGGCCACTGCTCGGGTCGTAGAAGCGATGGCGGTTGTAGTGCAACCCGGTTTCGACGTCGAAATATTGACCCTGAAACCGAATCGGACTGGAGATGCCCGCGCTTCGCCCCGCCTCGCTGATCGCCTGCCTGGCCTCGCCCCACGCCTTGTACTGCGCGGACCAGGCAATGCGCCCTTCATGGTCCGTCAGTTCCTGCGGCGTGCCAAGGTGGTCGCACTGGTAGAACGCCATCTCCCTTGGCTCGAAGGCCGCGGGCGCCGGCTGCTGCGCCTCGTTCCACAGCGGGTCCCGCTCGATGTCGTATCGCCCGCTGTTGCCGGCCATCAGCGCCTTCACATCCGTGGTCTGGTGCAACGCAACGGCCTGCGCCTGCCTGATCTGCATCAGCGGCACGAACGAGCCAGGCTCATGGATGTAGTGAACGCTCTCGCCGCGCCCTGCCAGCTCCTGCCGGCCCTCGATGCTCTGCGTGCTCTCGAACGCCAGCGTGTCTCCATCCCAGCCGAACGACGTGACCGCCTCGCGCGACCGCTTGGCAATGCGCCGCCCCAACGCGTCGTAGTCGAAGCGCGTGGTCTGGTCGTAGGTCGTGGCACTTCGCATGCGGTTGAAGCCGTCCCACGTGAACACGGTCTTCTCGCCGTTGCGCAGCCGCTCGATGAGGTTGCCGCGCTCGTCCCACTTGTAGTGGGTTCCCGCATAGTCCTTCAGCAGGTTGTCCATCAGCTTGCCGGCCATGCTGCGGCCATCGCCGTCGAGGCGAACGGCAACGCGGTTGGTGATGCGGCCCGCGGCCTGCGTGTCCGCGCCCGCCTCGTCGGAAGGATTGCCGATGTTCCCCGCCGGGTCGAACGCAAAGGTCTCGCGCCCCAACCGGCTGTTGGCTTCGAGCAGACGCCCGACGGGGTCATAGCGGTAGTTGAGGCTGCCGCGCCGGCTGTCGCCGATGGCAACCAGCTGGCCGGCCTTGTCGTAGGCATAGCTGCGGCGAATGCCCGCAACAGCCGCGGCCGAAGCCCCGGCCACCCCGGGCCCGGTCTGCGATATCTGCTGCTCGAGCAACCGGCCGGCCGGGTCGTAGCGCAGCTTCTGCGTCAGCCCGTTGCCCTGCTCTCGCGCGATCTCGCGGTGCAGGTCGTCGCGCTCGAAGCCGAGGATGTCCCGCCCATCGACGAGCAATCCGTGCACATGGCCTGAGCCGTAGGTGAGCCATTGGGTGGTGTGGCCATCGGGGCGGATGGTGCTCACGCGCTGGTTGAGTTCGTCGTACCCGTGGCGCCAGACGGCCGTGCGTCCGCTCTCCAGGTAGTGCTGGTGCTCGCGCGCCAGGTTGCCTGCGCGGTCGTAGAACCATTGCAATCGCGCATCGCCATTGACGGCTTCGACCAGGCGCCCGTTGCCGTCGTACGCGAAGCGCTCCGACTGCCCGGCGGCCTGGCGTTCGGCGAGGCGGCCCCGCGGATCGAATTCGAGCGTGGTGCCGTGGCCCGCATCGACCACCTCGGCCAGCACGCCGGTGCTTTCTTCATAGCGATACCGGGTGGCCTTGCGGTCGAAGCCGACTTCTTCGAGCAGCCTGCCGACGGGGTCGTAGCGGAAGTCGTAGCGGCTGCCGTTCTCGTTGTGCAGCTCGGTCAGCCGGCCCAGCAGGTCCCACTGGTAGCGCAGCGCGTGGCCGGCGGCATCGACGCGTCCGGCAACGAGGCCTGCGCGGGTGTAGCTGTAGCGCGTGCGGCGGCCCAGCGCATCGGTGTGCGCGAGCAGGCGGCCTTCGGCGTCGTGCGCGAAGTGCTCGCTGGTGTCGTCGGGCAGCACGATGGCTTCGAGCTGGCCTGCGTGGTTGCTGGCGTTGTTGTCGTCGTCGCTGCCATCGCCCTGCGCTTGCGCCGCCGCAACGGCCGCGCCCACCGGTGTGTAGCGGTAGCGCGTGGCATGGCCGGCTGCGTCGGTGGCCTTGACGAGCCGGCCGCGGCTGTCGTACGCCCAGCTGCTGACCTTGCCCGAGCAGTCGGTGTAGCTCGCCAGCTCGCCGGCCGGTGTGTAGGCGAGCGTTTTCACGCCGCCCTTCGCATCGGTGATGCGCACCGGCTGGCCGGCGTTGTCGTAGGCGTATTCGGTCTTGTGGCCGAGCGGATCGATCTCTTCGACGAGGTTGCCCGCGGCGTCGTGGTCGCGCTTCCAGACGCCGCCCTCGGCATCGAGGATGCCGGTCACGCGGTGGCGCGCGTCGTATTCGTAGTGAACGCTGCTGCCGTCGGCGCGCGTGTGGGTCTTCAGGTTGCCGTTGGCGTCGTAGACGTAGTCGTCGGTGGTGCCGTCGGTGTGGATGTGGCGGGTGATGTTCTTGTGGCTGTCGCGGAAGAACCATTCCTCCAGCTGGTCGGGATGAACGATGCGGTAGGTGTAGCCCAGGATGTCGCAGTAGTACCAGGTCTCGTGGCCAAGGGCGTCGGTGAGGTAGGTCAGCCGGATGTTCCTGTCCCACTCGAGCTTGAGCGCAAAACTGCCGTCGTCGCTCCACTCGCGCACGGCCCTGGCATCGACGCCGGTGCCGTCGTACTCGAGGTTCATGCCGCGCCCGGTGCGGTCGGTGTAGCGGGTCACCAAGTGATGGCTGTAGCTGTAGCTCCAGCGCGCGCCGTTCTCGTCCTGCGCGGAAACCAGATCGCCTTCGGCATCGTGCACGTAGGCGGCCAGCTGGCGCACGACCTGGCCTTCCTTGATCTCCCACAGGCTTTCGATGAGCCCGCTTTGCGCATGCGGGCGCGTGCCTGCATGGGCGAGCGTGACGTCGCCGAGCTTGCTGACGATGTCGCTGAGCACCTGCTCGCCGGTGGCGGCGATCACATGGTCGTAGCGCAGGCCGATGGCGGCGCCGCCGCTGGCGTGTTGGGCCACGAGGCGAAAGTGCCGCTTGCCATGCGTCGCGACCTTGGCGGCCACGGTCTCGACAAGCTCGTAGGTTTCGCGCCAGTCGGCGGGCGTGCCGGCCGGCAAGGGCTTGCCGAAATCGAGCGTCAGCAGGGCCTCGCTCGGGCGGGTGAGCGTCACTTCCTCGATGGGGTCGTGGTGGCTCTGCCCCACCGCCAGCAACGGGTACGCATGGCTGCGGCCATCGGCCCCGTGATAGATCAGGCTGGGCTGCCCTTGCCTGGAACCCTTGGTGGGCGTGCCGACATCCACGCGCGTGCTGTAGGGCGTGATCCAGCGTGCGCCGAGCGCGCCCTGGTCGAAGCGCCCCAGGTTGCTGCGGTAGGTGCGCGTCCAGGCAATCGGCAACGGCGCGGCCAGCTCGAAGTCGGCATGCGTGAAGCTCTCGCAGCCGGTGGCAAGGCTGATGGCCGCGCCCCTGGCGGAAGGTGCGGGGCAGTTCTTGCAGCCGGGGTCTCCGCCGGGTCCGGCCTGCGCGGACGACAGGCCCAATTCACCGCCCGGATTCCTGCTGTCGACCCGCGTGCCACCGGAGGCATGCAACAGACCGCCCTTGCGGTTCTTGCGCCGCAGCAAGGCCTTCTTCAGGACCATGAGCAGCGACTTGATGCTGTTCCGCTCGGCCTCGCTGGCCATCGCCTGCAGCTTGCCGCGGGCCACCCGCTTGATGTCGAGCAGGTTCCCCATGGTCTCGCGGACCATGGCCGCCGCCCAATCGGGGATCAGGCCCGAGAGCTTTCCGGCGGTGTAGTTGACGCCCGCCTTGGCGGAGTTTTGTACCGAACTGCCCCACGAGCTCAGCGTGGCGAGCAACCCGCCCATGGTGGTCTGGGTGTCGGGGTCGTAGGTCTTGGCCTCCATCTGCACGGTGATGGTGAGCAGCGGCTTGTCGCCGAGCCCGCGCTGCATGACATCGACCATGGCGTTGACCACCGAGTCGACCATGTCGGCGCAGTCGTTCAACATGCCGTCGAGCGTGGCGATGGCTTCGTCGACGAACTTGTCGATCGATCCCGCGATGGTGTCGTGCAGGTGCCCAACGGCGACGGTGACCATGGCTTCGCCTGCGTTGGCAAACGCGCGCCCGGCCTGGTCCTTGATGACGCGCCCGACGTTCTGCCGGATCAACGCCAGCATGGGCCGCAAGCTCATGCGCGCCGCCGCCATGGTCGGCGGAACCGGAATGACGCCGATCACGTTGATGGCCACGGAAACCCATTCGAGGAACTGGTTCCAGCTCTTCTTCTGGACCATGCGAACCACGTCCATGATGGCGTCGGCGAGCGCCATGATGTTGCCGACCACGGGAATGGCGCCCGCAACGGTCGACAGGCGCTCCAGCGTGATCCAGTCGTCGCTGATGCCTCGCAGCCAGGCGTCCAGCTTGGCCGCGCCGGCACCGATGTCTTTCTGGTCGATGGTGTTCAGGGGCGCGACCGCCACCTGGGGCTCGCGTTCCTCTTCCGCGAGTTGATTCTGCTGCGGCGTTTCGCCTGCCATGTTTTCCCCCTGACCTGAATGTCTTGTTGTTGATCCGGCCCCGGGCTGGGCCTAGCCTGCGAAGCCTGGTGTCCTGCCCGGCATGCGATCCGGCAGCCCGGCGACTGCGGACACAGCGGGCATTCCCGGCATGGCCGGCAAGGACGGCAAGGACGGCATGTTCGGCAGCAGCCTGGACGCCATGCCCGGCGCAGCCTGGGCGACCTGGCCGAGCAAGGCCTTGGCGCCGCCCTGCTGCAGGGCCTGCACCGCACCGACCGCCTGTTGGGCAGTGCCGACCGCCTGCTGCGCCGTGCCTGCAACCTGGCCGATTTGCCCCATGAGGCCGTTGCCCTGCCCCAGCAAACCGCCCGCACTGCCGGCAAGGCCGCCGAGCAGGCTTGCCGTGCCGCCACGCCCGCCGACCAGGCTGGCGGCAGCGCCACCGAGCCCCCCGGCCAGCGCGCCCGAGATGCCGCCACCGCCCGCCCCGTCGCCCTCCGCCGCACTCGCCGGCCGGGCGGGCCAGCGGTCGGGCTCGCCGAAATAACTGCCCCTCACCCACGGGTCGCTCGGGTCTTCGCCGAAGGTGACCTTGGCCTGCCCGATAGGCAGCCCGGCCAGCGATGCAAAGCCGTTGCCGTCGAGCTTGCCGCTGTGCGTCGCGCCTTCGGAATCGACCACGGTGTAGTCGCCTTGCCGCACGCCCTGCCGCGTGGCGCCGTCGCCCTTCACGTATTGGTGGTACAGGTCGAGCTGCCCCTTCGGCAATTGCGTCGGCTGCGGCAGCCTCGGCGGGCCGTCGCTGTTCGGGCCCACCATCGAGTGCGATGCCGCGTGCGCGCGCCACAGGCCGTTGGTGCCGCTCTCGACACCGCCCGCGCTCCATCGCGTGTAGCTGGAGCCCCCGTTGATGAGGATCTCTTCCTTCGCGGTGATGGTGATGCGGTTGGCCTCCATCTTGATGTCGAGCTTGGCCAGCACGTTGATGCTGTCCTTCAGCGCGGTGATGTCGATGTCGGCCGCCGCGGCCGCCATGCGGATGCCCTTGTTGAAGGCCACCATGCGCACCGCGTCCTTGGCGCTGACCAGGAAGCTGTTGCCCGCCGCAAAGCTGGCGTGCGCGCCGCTGGTGATGGCGGTGTGCTCCACGCTCACGATGTGGGTGGAGCCCTGCGCCGTGGCCTGGATGCCCGCCGGGCTGGCCAGCGTGAGGTGCGGCTCCTGGAACTCGGGGAACTGGCCCTGCTCCTTGTTGCCGCCCTGCCCCTTGATCGCGTCGGTCTGCTCCTTCAGGCTCTTCGCCACTTCGTCCTGGTCGCCGGCCTCGTGCGCCTTGGCCGTGCGCGCCGCTTCGCCCAGGCTCTCGTGCAGGTCGCGCCCCTGCGTGAGCCGCGCCACGGTCTCGGCCATGTCGGTGATGTGCGCCTGCGCGTTGGCGCGGGCCTCGGTGCTCACCAGCAGGCCCTTGGCCGCGCGCACCACGCCGTGCCCGTCGGTGCGCAACTCGAAGCCCTGGCCGCGCATGTCCTTGCGGCCCGCCGTGTCCTCGATGCGCGCGATGTGCCCCATGCTCAACTGGCTGGCCTGGTGGTCGCTGCGCAGTTGCGCCTGGATCTTTCCGTTGCTGTCGTCCAGCACCAGGTGGTTGCCGCGCCCGCCACCCAGTTCGCGGCTGCGGATGCCCGACAGGTGCTTCTGCTCGGGCAGTTGCCATGCCGGCATGGTGTCCGCGTTGTGCACGCAGCCCGTGACGATCGGGTAATCGGGGTCGCCATTCAAGAAGTCGACGATTACCTCCATGCCGATGCGCGGCACCGAGGTCATGCCGAAGGTGGACCCGGCCCATGCCGTCGACACGCGCACCCAGCAGCTGGAGTTTTCGTTGTGCTGGCCGATGCGGTCCCAGTGAAACTGCACCTTGATGCGGCCGTACTGGTCGGTCCAGATTTCTTCGCCCGACGGGCCCACCACCATCGCGGTCTGCGGCCCACGGGTGCGCGGCTTGTCGGTGCTGCGCGGTGGTCGCCATGCATAGCTGGTGGGTTGCACCTCGAACGCGAAGCGCTGCACCGAGCCTTCGGTGCCGTCCGCGCCTTCGCTGGCCTGCAGGTTTTCTTGCAGGTGATAGGCCACGCTCAACAGCAGGTACTGCTGGTTCTGGTCGGCCTTCGGATGGCCGGCAAGCCGCATCGTGTGGCCGGTGGCCAGCGTGCGCAGGTTGGCGCGTCCGGTGGCGCGGTTGCGCTGGCTCAGTTGCTCTTCGTTGCGGATGCGCGCGTAGGTTTCGCCGTCGCCGTGCTGCACGAAGCCGCCCGGCCACTCGTACTGCTCGTAGCTGTCGTGGTCGTGGCCCGGTGGCATCTGCCGCAGGTGGGACAACTCGGCCTTGGGCTTCTCGAAGTCGTAGTCGTCGTTGTAGTGATGGCCGGGGCGCACTTCCTCGGCAATTTCCCACGCATAGATGCGCTCGCGTTGGCCCATGCCGGATTTTTCAAGCGGGTGGTAGCGCACCTCTTCGCCGCCGGGCAACGGGCTGTGGGCATTGCCGATGTCGTCGGCAAACACCAGCACGTGTTGCGTGGCCTCGTGCCTGAAGTAGTAATAAATGCCTTCGAGCTCGCACAGGCGCGAGACGAAATTGAAATCGCTCTCGTGGTACTGCACGCAGTAGTCCCAGCGGCGGTAATCACCGCGGCTCAACTTCTGCTCGATCGGGTAGCCGTAGCTGCCCAGCACCTCCATCAATATCTCGGGCACCGTCTTGCCCTGGAAGATGCGGAAATCGCTGCGGCGCGTGGCCAGCCAGAGCCATGGGCGCAGCCTCAGGCTATAGAAGGAATGGCGCGCGTCTTCCTGTTCCAGCCCGAACCGGGTGGCAATGCCGCCCAGGTAGCGCACGCCGCCGCTTTCGGTTTCCACCGACACGGTGGACGCCTTGCCCAGCAGCGCCTTCGGGTCCAGGCTGTTGCTGTTGCCCAGCAGGTCGATGTCGAATGCGTACAGCTGGCTCAGCGCCTCTCGCCCCACCAGCTTGCGAAATTGCAACGCCTCGCCCATGGGCGTCTGGATGGTGACGCGGCGGTTCATCGCGGTGCCGCGCCCGGCTCGTAAGCCGAATTAATCAATTGAAATTGGTTGATTAAATATATTGTTTTAAGAATAAGTTTCATCGATACCTCCCCTTGCACATTTTCACAATTATTTTAAATGTTGATTTATCGTAAGAGCCAATGCGGAATCATCAACAAGCCAAATCAATTGCAAAAATAGGGGCCAGGCAGTGGTTGGCGAGCTGATTTCGGTATTGAAAAACCAGCCCGAAATAGCGCTCTTCCTGGTGCTCGCCATCGGCTACGCCGTGGGCCAGATCCGCTTCGGCCCGATCCAGCTGGGCGGCATCTGCGGCACGCTGATCGCCGCCCTGGTCGTGGGCCAGCTCGGCATCCGGCTCGACGACAGCGTGAAGAACGTGTTCTTCATGCTCTTCATCTTTGCGCTCGGCTATGCGGGCGGCCCGCAGTTCTTTGCCAACCTCGATGCCAAGGGCTTGCGGCTCGGGCTGCTGTGCCTGGTCGAAGTCGTCGCGGTGCTGGCGCTGGTGCTGGGCGCCACCTTCTTCATGTCGCTCGACCAGGGCACGGCCGCGGGCCTGATGGCCGGGGCCGCGACCGAATCGGCGGTGGTGGGCACTGCAACCGACGCCATCTCCAAGCTGGCCTTGCCGCTGGCCGACATCCAGCAGTTGCAGGCCAACGTGGTCACGGCCTACTCCATCACCTACGTGTTCGGCCTGATCGCCATCGTGGTGGTGACCAGCCAGGTCTTTCCGCTGCTGCTGCGCGTCGACCTGCGCGCCGAAGCCGACAAGCTCTGGAAGCAGATGGGCGGTGGCGGCGACGACCCCGACGCCGCCAGCGCCACGCCCGAAATGGTCGGCCGCGTGTTCCAGGTCACGGTGGGCCGGGGCCGCACGATCGGCGAGCTGACGGCCATCTTCGGCGGCCAGGCCCACATCGAGCGCGTGATGCGGCGCGGCCAGAGCCTGGCCGTCGAGCCGGCCTTGCGGCTGCAGGCCTTCGACCAGGTGCTGGCCATCGGGCGCCGCGCCGCGCTGGTCAACGTGGCCGAGCTGCTGGGCCGCGAGTTCGCGGACACCACGGCCTTCGATGCGGTGGTCGAGACCACCGAGGTGGTGGTCAACCGGCGCGAATGGTTCGGCCGTGACCTGCGCGCGCTCGACGCGGCCCTGCCGCCCGCCGTGCAGATCGTGGGGCTGGCGCGCGACGGCAACGCCATGCCGCTGCTGCACGACGTGACGCTGCAGCGCGGCGACGTGCTCAAGCTCTATGCGCCCGTGCCCGACATGAACGAGGCGCTGGCGCTGGTGGGCGACCGCGTGGTGGTTTCCACGCGCAGCAACATCAGCTTCGCGGCCATGGGCATCTTGCTGGGCGTGTTCATCGGCACCTTCAGCGTCAAGCTCGGCGGTATTCCGTTTTCGCTCGGTACTGGCGGCGGCGCCCTGCTCACCGGCCTGGCCTTCGGCTGGTACCAGGCCAGGAACCCGCACCGCCTGAGCGTGCCGCCCGATGCGCTCGCGCTGATGAAAGACCTGGGCCTTGCCACCTTCATCGCCTGCGTGGGCCTGGCCTCCGGGCCGCAGGCGCTGGCGCTGGTGAAGAAGTTCGGCATTGCGCTGCCGCTGGTCGGCGTGGCCGTGGCGGTGGTGCCGGCCAGCATCTCGCTGTTCATCGGCCACAAGCTGCTCAAGCTCGAAGCGCCGGTGCTGCTCGGCGCCATTGCCGGCCAGCAATGCAGCACGCCCGCGCTCAGCGCCGTGCAGAACGCGGCTGGCAACGCCACGCCGCTGCTGGGCTACACCATCACCTATGCCATTTCGAACGTGGTGCTGCCGCTGATGGGCCCGCTGATCGTGGCGCTGGCAGGGTTGGTGCATGCGGCGAAATGAGAACCGAAACCTGAAAGGACGTTGACCTATGGAATGGCTGCATGAACTGTTCAAGAAGTCGCCGGAGATGGCGCTCTTTCTTTCGCTCGCGGTGGGCTACTGGATAGGCAAGATCAAGTTCGGCAAGTTCCAGCTCGGCGGCGTGGCCGGCTCGCTGCTGGTGGCCGTGATCGTGAGCCAGGTGGGCGTGCAGATCGACGCCGGCGTGAAGGCGGTGCTGTTCGCCCTCTTCATCTACGCGGTGGGCTTCGAGAGCGGGCCGCAGTTCTTCAGCTCGCTCGGCAGGCAATCGGTGAAGGAAATCATCCTGGCCGCGGTCATGGCCGCCACCGGCCTGGCCACGGTGGTGGTCATGGCCAAGCTGTGCGGGCTCGACAAGGGCCTTGCCGCGGGCGTGGCGGCCGGCGGCCTCACGCAGTCGGCCATCATCGGCACGGCCAGCGACGCCATCGGCAAGCTCGGGCTCGCGGCGGCCGAAACGGCGCGGCTGCAGAGCAACGTGGCCATCGGCTATGCGGTGACCTACGTGTTCGGCTCCTTCGGCGCCATCATCGTGTGCGTCAACATCCTGCCCAAGCTCATGGGCCGCAGCATCCGCGACGACGCCATCGCGGCCGAGACGGCCATGCAGGCCGGCGTGAAGGTGCTCGGCCCCGACCAGGAAGAAGCCGCGCCCTCGCTGGTCGGCCGCATCTACGAGCTGACGAGCGACCCGAAGCACACGGTGGCCGACATCGAGAACGCGAACCCCGCGACCACCATCACCATCGAGCGCGTGAAGCGCGACGGCAAGTTCGTCGAGGTGAGCCCCGAGCTGGTGCTGCGGCAAGGCGACGTGGTGCTTGCCGTGGGCCGGCGCGACGCGGTGGTGGCCAGCGCGCCGCTGCTCGGCAAGGAGGTGTTCGCGGTCGATGGCATGGAGCTCACGCTGCACAAGCGCGAGATCGTGCTGACCAACAAGGAGTTCGACCACAAGACCGTCGACGAAATCCGCAAGGCCACCGCCGGCGGCGTGCGCCACGGCATCTTCGTGACGGGACTCAGCCGCATGGGCAAGGTGCTGCCGATGCAGCCCGACACCGTGG
Source organism: Variovorax sp. KBW07 (assembly GCF_003852515.1). Classification (GTDB taxonomy): domain Bacteria; phylum Pseudomonadota; class Gammaproteobacteria; order Burkholderiales; family Burkholderiaceae_C; genus Variovorax. Next base: position 15,145 of record NZ_QAJK01000072.1, read on the forward strand.
TGCAGGCCGGCGACCTGGTGTCGATCTTCGGCGCCGAGCAGGACGTGAAGCGCGTGGCCGCCCTTGTCGGCGACGTGATCGTGCCGAGCGCCAAGACCGACTTCGTGTACCTGGGCGCCGGCCTCGTGGTGGGCCTGCTGGTGGGCCTGCTGAGCGTGAAGATCGGCAACATCCCGCTGACGCTGGGCGCCGGCGGTGGCGCGCTGCTGGCGGGCCTGCTGTTCGGCTGGTACCGCGCCAAGCGCCAGACATTCGGCGCGCTGCCGCCGCCCGCGGTGCAACTGCTCAAAGACCTGGGCCTGGCGGGCTTCGTGGTGGTGGTGGGGCTGTCTTCGGGCCTGCAGGCGGTGGAAACGGTCAAGCAGCTGGGCCTGACCATCTTCGGCGTGGGCGTGGTCGTGACCATTGTCCCGATGCTGCTGACCATGCTGTTCGGCCGCTACGTGCTTCGCTACGGCAACACCGCCATCTTCGCGGGCGCGCTGAGCGGATCGCGCAGCGCCAATCCGGCCTTCGGCGAAGTGCTCGACAAGGCCGAGAACACCGTGCCCACCGTGCCCTTCGCCATCACCTATGCGCTGGCGAACGTGTTCCTTACCCTGCTCGGCCCGCTGATCGTCGCGCTCGTCTGAGCGCGGCGCCTGCGCGCCATTCCACTTCATTCATTGATTCGTTTTTCTCTCAACCAGGAGCTTTTGCAATGGATTTCAGCGACGTGAAAAAACTCGGCGGGCTGAGCCCCTTCGAACTGAAGGATGCCCTGATCCAGGTCGCCAAGCAGAGCGATCGCCTCATGCTCAACGCGGGGCGCGGCAACCCGAATTTCCTGGCGACCACGCCACGGCACGGCTTCTTCCAGTTCGGGCTGTTCGCCATGACCGAGAGCGAGCGCTCGTACATCTACATGGAAGGCGTGGGCGGCTTTCCGCAACGCGAGGGCATCGAGTCGCGCTTCGAGATTTTCGCCAAGGCCCATGCGGGCGAGCCGGGCGTGCGCTTCATCGAAGCGGCGGTGTCGTACGTGCGCGACCAGCTCGGGCTGTCGGCCGGCGACTTCATCTACGAGATGTGCGAGGCCATATTGGGTTGCAACTACCCGGTGCCCGACCGCATGCTGCGCCTGAGTGAAATCATCGTGGGCCAGTACATCCACAAGGAGATGATCGGCACGCATCCCTTCGTGGGCAAGTTCGACATGTACGCGGTCGAGGGTGGCACCGCCGCCATGACCTACCTGTTCAACAGCCTGCGCGAAAACCACCTGCTGCAGCCCGGCGACACCATTGCGCTGGGCATGCCGATCTTCACGCCGTACATCGAGATTCCGCACCTGAACGACTACCAGCTGATCGAGGCGCTGATCGATGCACCGCCCGAGAACAACTGGCAGTTCACCAAGAAGGAGCTGCAGAAGCTGCTCGACCCGAAGGTCAAGGCATTCTTCCTGTGCAACCCGAGCAACCCGCCGTCGGTGAAGATCAGCGACGAAGTGCTGGGCTACATCGCCGACATCGTGAAGCAGCGGCCCGACCTCATCATCCTGACCGATGACGTGTACGGCACCTTCGCCGACAACTTTCTCTCGCTGTTCGCGATCTGCCCGCGCAACACCATCCTGGTGTATTCGTTCTCCAAGTACTTCGGCGCCACCGGCTGGCGCATGGGCGTGGTGGCCACGCACGAAGACAACATCCTCGACCGCCAGATCGCGGCGCTGTCCGAAGCCAGGCTGAAGGAACTCGACGCGCGCTACAGCTCCATCACCACCGAGCCGCGCAAGCTGAAGTTCATCGACCGGCTGGTGGCCGACAGCCGCACCGTGGCACTCAACCACACGGCCGGCCTGTCGACGCCGGTGCAGGCGCAGATGGTGATGTTCTCGCTGTTCTGCCTGATGGACGAACCCGATGCGTACAAGAAGTCGATGAAGCACATCGTGCTGCGCCGCAAGGAGGCGCTGTACCGCGAGCTGGGCATTCCGCTGGAAGCCGACCCGAACTCGGTGAGCTACTACCACCTGCTCGACCTGCAGTCCATTGCCACGCAGATGCACGGCGAACGCTTCGGCCAATGGATCGTGACCAAGCTGCAGCCGAACGAGGCGCTCTTCCGCATTGCCGAAGAGACGAGCATCGTGCTGCTGCCCGGCCGCGGCTTCGGCGGCAAGCACGCTTCGGGCCGCGTGTCGCTGGCCAACCTCAACGAGTACGACTACGCGAACATCGGGCGCTCGCTGCGCAAGCTGGCGTCGGAATACTTTGCGTTGTTCGAAAAAGAGAGCGGGGGTGGGCGCGCGGCCAAGGGCAGCGCGGCACCTGCGAAGAGCAAATCTGCCAAGGGCGGGAAGAAGAAGTAGCTCCCCGCCCTGCCCCGTGGTGGCTCGTCAGCTCGCCTTGCGAGCCGTGAGCCACTGCGACGACGCCAGCGCCGCGGCGACCACGCGCACCTCGCCGATGTTGCCGAAGAAGCCATCGGCGCGGTTGCCATCCCACGAACCGCCGCCTACCACCCACGGCGAGGTGGCCCCCAGCGTGGCCAGGCCCTTCGCGCCCGCCACGTTGCGCAACACCGGCGCGCCTTCCACGTACATCGTGGTGTCGTGCGACACCGGATCGTTGACGATCGCGATGTGCACCCAGCGGTCGGCAATCACTTCGCCCGACCAGTTGGTCACCGGGTCGGTGGTTCCGGCCGGGCTGGGCACCACTTCCCACTGCACTTCGCGCAGGCTGGAGATGGCGAACAGCATCGGCGGTGCTTCGCCGTCGCCCCCCGTGTAGCCCGACAGGTCGCCGCGCCGGCCGTCGCGCGTCATGATGTTCATCCATTTCTGGTTGTCGCTGGTCCAGCTCTTGTCGATCTTCATGAAGACCTCGACCGTGTAGCCGTTGTCCAGCGTCTGCGCATTGATCGGCGCAGCCGCGTCGGTGAGAAAGTAGCTCATCCGCGCCGGATTGCCGTTCTTGTCCCGGATGGTGTTGAGAAAGCGCACCGAGCCCGGCGCAGCCGACAGGTAGTGGCGGTCGTCGGTCCACACCACGTCGCCATCGACAGCGCCCACGATGCCTCCCTGGTTCAGCGCATCGCGATGCAGCGGGTTGGTTCCCGTGACGTCCGCGATCACGGTGCCCGGCAGCACCGGCTGGTTGACCGTGCCACCGAAGAAGCGCCAGTGCGCCAGCGTGTTGGCAACCTTCGGGTAGTCCTCCGAATTCGCGGCGGGCCGCTGCTCGGTCACCGCGGGCTCCTTGTAGTTGGCAAGGATCATCGCGCGGGCCTGATCGACCAGCGAACTGGCGACGGTGGCGCTGCCCGTGCCGAAGCTCTTGTTGAAGCCCGCGAAGCGCTGCGCGAAATCCATCTCGATGGTGAAGGCTTCGTTGGGCGTGGTCAGCACGGCCTGGTCGAAGGTGTTCAGCGTGGCGGCCGGCTTCTGCGGCACCCAGGGCGAGAACGACAGCACCTTGATCTGCTTGTGCGTCAGGTCGAATTCGTACAGGCGCATCAGGCCGTTGCCGCCCTGGTAGGCCATCTGGTAGTCGACCACCATTTCCTCGACCTTGTGGCCGAAGTCGTTGGTCTTCGTGAGGTGCGCGGCGCCGTGGTGGTGGCCGTTCAGCGTCATGAAGATCTGGTCGTTGTCGCGGACCAGCTTCTCCCACAGCATCTTGCCGTAGTCGGTCTCCAGCGGGCTCACGGCGTCGGGGGCGATGTTGAGCAACTGGTGGTTGACCAGGATCACGGGCAGCGTCGGGTTCTTCGCGATCACCTGGCGGGCCCATGCAATGCCGGCATCGGACACACGCCACGACAGCGACAGCACCATGAACTTCTGGCCCTGCGCCTCGAACACGTGGTACTCGTGAAAGCCGCTGGCATCGCGCGCGCCGAAGGTGGCCTGGCGCTTGGCGCGCTCGGTGCCGAACCACTTCAGGTAGGGCTCGGCGGCGAGCGTGCGCGTGGCATCGGTGCCGCCCACCGGGTCGACGCCGTAGTCGACGTCGTTCAGCACGTCGTGGTTGCCGGCGAGGATGCTGTAGGGCTGCTTCGCGTCTTCGAGGAACTTCATGGCGGCGTCGGCCACCTTCCACTGGTCGGGCTTGCCGACCTGGTCGACCACGTCGCCCAGGTGAATGGTGAAGGGGATGTTCAGCGCCTTGGCGTTGGCCGCGATCCACTTCGTCTGCGCCGCGAAGGGCTCGCTGCCGAAGCGCTTGTCGTACTGGCTGCTTTCGTCGGTGGTGGCATAGCGCGCATAGAACTGCGTGTCGGGCATCACGGCGATGGCGAAGCTGGAGATCTTTGTGTCGGCCGGTGGCGGCGGTGCAGGCGGCACGCCGCCGGGCAGCAGCGGAAAGCCCGAGGCACCGCCGCCACCACCGCCGCAGGCAGCGAGCAAGGCGCTGCTGCCGCCGACGGTCAGCAGCGATGCGCCGAGCTTGAGCATCTGGCGGCGGGGAGAAGACGTCGACTCGGAATTCGATTCGGCCGGGGAAGGAGCGAGCGGCGCGCGTGCGCCGCGGGGGTCGTCGGAAACAGACATGGTCAAGGGAAACGTTGCGAAGCGCGCAGCGTAAAAACATGCGGTGACGCAGGCGTGTAAGACCCATGACACTTTCGGCACGCGCCCCATGCGCGCCGATGCACACCCTCGACAGACCCTCGCGATGGGCCCTCTGAATATCCGTCAGGCCGCGGCCATGCGCTCCTGCTTGTCCAGCCTCACCACCTGCCACGCGCACAGGCTGCCCACCACCGCCAGCATGGCCGCCAGCGCGAACATCGTGCGGTAGCCGAACTCCTGCGCCACGGCCCCGCCGAGCAGCACGCCGAGTACGCCGCCGAAGCCATAGCCGATGACCGTGAACAGCGCCTGCCCTCGACCACGCAGCTGGCCGGGGAAGCGGCGCGACACCACGGCGATGCAGGTGGTGTGGTGCGCCGCGAAGCTCAGCGCATGCAGCCACTGCGCCACGATCAGCGCCGCGATGAAACCGCCAAGCCCCGCCGTGAGGCCGAGCCGCGCCACCGCGGCAATGCCGCACAACAGCATCCAGCGCGGCATGGGCAGCAGGCCGATGAGCCGGCCCTGCAGGAAGAACCAGACGATCTCGGCCACCACCGACAGCGCCCACAGCAGGCCGATGGTGCTCTTGCCGTAGCCGATGGAATCCAGGTAGAGCGAGAAGAAGGCGTACACCGAGAAGTGCGACATCACCTGGAAGAACAGCGCCGCGAAGAACCACTGCACCGCCGGGTTGCGCAGCACCGGGCCGATGGGCACCTTGACGGCGTCATGCGCGGCCGGCGGCTCGCGCAGGTCGGGCAGCTTCATGGTCGCGACCAGCACCACCGCCAGCGTGCCGGCGGCCCAGAACGGAAAGTGCTTCATGCCGAAGCGCTCGAACCATTCGCCCGCCACGAACACCGTGACCAGGAACCCGGCCGAACCGCACAGCCGGATGCGCCCGTAACGGCCCCAGTCGCCGGCCACCAGTTGCGCCATGGCCGCTTCGGTGAGCGACATCATCGAGCTGGTGTGGGTGAACATCACGAGCAGCACCAGCGCCAGCCACCACGCGCCGCCGTGCCACCACAGGCCGAAGGAGCTGGCCAGCGCCACCGCCGCGCTGAAGCGCAGCAGCTTGACGCGCTGCCCGGTGTGGTCGCTGAGCGCGCCCCAGGCATAGGGCGCGAACACCCGCGTGATCGACTGCACCGAGGCCAGCAGGCTGATGGTGAAAATCGGCAGCCCCAGGTCCTTGAGCCACAGCGGCAGGTAGGGGTTGAAAAAACCGATGTGCGCGAAATAGCTGGCCGACAGACCAGCGAATGCCAGCAGGTGGCCGCGTCCGGCGGCCACTGGTGGCGGGGCGGACACTAGAGGAAAGACGCCTGGGGCGACGAGGCTTCGGTCTTTTGCGCGTCGGCCTGCGCGTCGCCGCACTGCGCGCGGTTGCGCATCACGTGCTCCATGACCACCAGCGCCAGCATGGCTTCGGCAATGGGCGTGGCGCGGATGCCGACGCACGGGTCGTGGCGGCCCTTGGTGACCACCTCGACCGGGTTGTTGTGGATGTCGATGGACTGGCGCGGGCTGATGATCGAGCTGGTGGGCTTGATCGCGATGGACACCTCGAGGTCTTGCCCCGAGCTGATGCCGCCCAGAATGCCGCCGGCGTTGTTGGTGACGAAGCCGGTCGGCGTGATCGAGTCGCCATGCGTGGTGCCGCGCTGCGTGACGCTGTCGAAACCGGCGCCGATTTCAACCGCCTTCACGGCGTTGATGCCCATCATGGCGTAGGCGATTTCGGCGTCGAGCTTGTCGAACAGCGGCTCGCCCAGGCCCACCGGCACCTTCGTGGCGGTAACGCGGATGCGCGCGCCGCACGAATCGCCGGCCTTGCGCAGGCAGTCCATGTAGTCCTCCAGCGCGCTCACGTCGGCCATGGGGGCAAAGAAGGGGTTGTTGGGCACGTGGTCCCAGCTCTCGAAGGGAATGGCGATTTCGCCGATCTGCGTCATGCAGCCGCGGAACACCATGCCGTACTTTTCGGCCAGCCACTTCTTGGCGATCGCGCCGGCCGCCACCATGGGCGCCGTGAGCCGGGCCGAAGAGCGCCCGCCACCGCGCGGATCGCGAATGCCGTATTTCTTCCAGTAGGTGAAGTCGGCGTGGCCGGGGCGGAACTGCTGGGCAATCTGCCCGTAGTCCTTGCTGCGCTGGTCGGTGTTCTGGATCAGCAGCGCGATGGGCGTGCCGGTGGTCTTGCCCTCGTACACGCCAGAAAGAATTTGCACCGCATCGGGTTCCTGGCGCTGCGTGACGTGGCGGCTGGTGCCGGGGCGCCGGCGGTCCAGGTCGCCCTGGATGTCGGCCTCGCTCAGGGCCATGCCCGGGGGGCAGCCGTCGATGACGCAGCCGATGGCCGGGCCGTGCGACTCGCCGAAATTGGTGACCGCGAAGAGTGTTCCGAAGGTGTTGCCGCTCATGGTGGGGATTATCCCCACAAAGGGGCGTCCCCCTCAGTTGGTCGTGCTTTCGGGCGTGTTTTCCATGCGCCGGGTGAGCGTACCCAGCTGCAGCTCGATGGAAAACAGCCGCTCGTTCAGCACGGCCGTCTGCAGCCGGATCGCCTCGACGATGGCCTTGGTCTGCGGGTCGGTGGTGTTGTCGGACAGTTCCGCCAGGTCATGCAGCTTCTTGCGCAGTTCGTTGCTCATGGAAGGCTCCGGTCATTGCGTCGTGGAAGCTGCAGTATGGGGTTTCGTCAGCGCTCCGGCAATGCGGCGGCACCCGGTGTGGCGGGCGGCGATGCGTCCTCCACGCCGGCACTGCTGGCCCCACCGGTCCCGACGGTGCGCAGCCGCACCGCCACCAACCCGCCCACCAGCAGCAGCACCGCCGCGCAGATGCCGGCCGTCAGGCGCATGCCGTGCAGCAAGGCGTCGCGGCCCGCGTCCAGCAGCTCGGCGCCCGTGCTCCCGGCGAGTTGCCCCGCCAGCGCGACCGCGCCGCCGAGCGTGCTGCGTGCCGCCTCCACTTCGGCCGGGCCCGCCAGGCCTGCCGGCACGGCGTCGGCCATGGTGCCGCGGTAGATGGCCGCACCGATGCTGCCGAGAATCGCGATGCCCAGCGCACCGCCGAACTCCGAGCTGGTTTCGGAAATGGCCGAAGCCACGCCCGCGCGCTCCGGGGGCGCGCTGCCCACCACGAGGTCGGTGGCCAGCGTGAACACCGGCGCCAGTCCGAGCGAAGAAATGATGGCGCTGCTCACCATCCAAGCCAGGCCGTCTTGCGCGGGCAGCACGACGAGCATGCCGAAGCCCAGCGCCGCCACGGCCAGGCCGCCGCCCATCACGAAGGCCGGCCGCATGCGCCGCGCCAGCGCCGGCACCACCATGGAACCGACGATGAAGGCGCCCGCGCTGGGCATGCTCCACAGGCCGGCATGCAGCGGCGAGAGGCCGAGCACCAGCTGCAGGTACTGGGCGTTGTAGAGAAAGATGCCGAACATCACGAAGCACGCGAGCATGTAGGCGCCCAGCGAAACGCTGAAGGCCGGCAGGCTGAACAGCCGCAGGTCGATCATCGGATTGGGCAGCCGCCCCTGCCGGCGCGCGAACACCCAGCCGAGCACCGCGCCCACGGCAATCGACAGCAGCGACACCGCGTCGGGCCCGTGCTCCGCCACCTGCTTGATGCCGTAAATGACGGCCAGCACCGCGCCCAGCGACAGCGCCACGCTGAGCAGGTCGAGCCGCGCGGCGTCGGGGTCCTTGTATTCCGGCAGCAGCATCGGCCCGAGCACCAGCAGCAGCACCATCACCGGCACCCCGATCAAAAACACCGAGCCCCAGGGGAAGAACTGCAGCAGCACGCCGCCCAGCACCGGGCCGATGACGGCGCCCGCCGAGTAGCTGGAAATCCACACGCCGATGGCCACGGTGCGCTGCGCCGGGTCGAGAAACATGTTGCGGATCAGCGAGAGCGTGGACGGCGCCAGCGTGGCCCCCGCCACGCCGAGCAGCGCGCGCGTGGCGATGAGCATGTTGGCCGTGGTGGAGAACGCCGCCAGCACCGAGGCCACGCCGAACGCGGCCGCGCCGATCAGCAGCAGGCGCCGCCGGCCGATGCGGTCGCCCAGCGTGCCCATGGTGACCAGCAGGCCGGCCACGAAGAAGCCGTAGATATCGACGATCCACAGGAGCTGCGAAGCCGTGGGCTTGAGCTCTTCGCTGATCGACGGAATCGCCAGGTTCAGCACCGTGAGGTCCATCGAATAGAGCATGCACGGCAGCGCGATGACGGCCAGGCCGGTCCATTCACGCGCCGTGGCGCGGGCGGGAGGCGATGCGGGGGCGGCGACGCTCATCGACCTCCCTCGTTGCCGTGGCCGGGCTGCCCGCCTTGGCTGGCAGCAATCGACTTGACCGGCCGCACCTCGATGCTGCTGAAGCGCGCCGACGGAATGCCGGCCGCGAGCTCGAGCGCTTCTTCTTCGCTGTCGGCCTCGACAAGGTAGAAGCCGCCCAGCTGCTCGCTGGTTTCGGCGAACGGGCCGTCGGTGACCGACAGCTTGTTGTGGCGCATGCGCACGGTGGCCGCGGTTTCGGCGGGCTGCAGCGCCTCGGCGGCCACGAGCTTGCCGCGGGCGTGCAACCGCGCGTCGTAGTCGATGTGTTCGTTGATGTACATGTCCATGTCGTGCGACGAGAAGTGGCTCGTCTGTTCTTCGGTTCCGTAGATGAGGCAAAGGTATCTCATGCGGCATTCCCCTCCGGGTTTTCCATGATTTCCATGTTCTCGATGGGCCGGACCTCGATGGCGCCGTAGCGCGCCATCGGAATGCGGCCGGCGATCTGGATCGCGGCGTTCAGGTCGCGGGCCTCGACGAGGATGAAGCCGCCGAGCTGCTCGCGCGCCTCCGCGTAGGGGCCGTCGACGTGCGAGCGCTTGCCGTTGCGCACCTGAACGACCTTGGCCGACTTCACCGACGCCAGGGCCTCGGCGGCAATGAAGTGGCCGCTCCTTTCAAGCTCGCGGTCGTAGGCCATGGATTCTTCGTTCAGCGCCCTGAGTTCGTCGGGCGGAATCGTGCGGAACACCGCTTCGTCGCAATGAACGAGGCAGAGGTATTTCATGCGGGATCTCCTTGAAGATGGAATGGGAACACCCTTGGTCGAACGGCGATGGCCGAAATCGACAAAAAGGGCGCGGACGGCGTCAAGAAAATTTCTCTGGCGCCGGCGTCAAGCTGTCTTCCCTTTGCTTTGGAGGGGCGCTGGTTCACCGGCCTTGACTGTTTTGGAGAGCGCCCGGTACGCGGTACGGCGCATCCGGGCGCTTGCCGTGGGGTTTGTGCCGCTTGTGCCGCAGCCTCCCTTTTTTGGGCCGGGAACGCTTTATGCGTGCTGCAGCGCAGCACAACAACCACTTGCCAAGGAGTGCTCCATGCTGGACCGTACTGTCACCCAGTTTTCTCATGTGAAGCCCGGCGACACCGAGTTCGTGTCAGGCGGCCTGCGCGACTTCTTTCTCTATCGCGACCTCGGCATTGCGGAGGCCACCAACGGCAAGGTCATCGCGCATCTGGTCAAGGCCAACATGGCACCGGAAACGGGCACCGGCTGGCACCGGCACGAGGCGGACTTCCAGATCGTGATCATGGTAAAGGGCTGGGCGCGCTTCATGTACGAAGACAAGGAAACGCTGGTCGAGGCCGGCGACGTGGTGCACCAGCGGCCGGGCATCCGGCACTTTCTGTTCGACTACTCGCCGGACATGGAGTACCTGGAGATCGTGTCGCCCGCGGACTTCAAGAGCATCGACGTCGAGCCGGTGTGCGAGATTCCGCCGCCGACGCCCTGGAAGTAACAGGTCAGCGGATCGCGAAGCCGGTCGCCACGCTGCGCTCGGTGTCCAGGTGCAGCACGCGGCCCTGGCCGTCGAACACCAGCCAGCCGTTGGCGACAGCGCGCATGCCCGGCTCGCCGTCGGGCCACGCCAGCGTGGCGGCTGCACGGCCGCCGCCAAGGACCAGCCATTGCAGGGTGCAATTGCCGGATGCCGACCGCAGCATCACCAGCCAATCGCCGTCGACCCAGAAACCCAGCGCCGTGCCCTCCGGCGCGTCCGCATGGTCGGGCACGCGAACCACGCCTTCGATGCCGGCGACAACCCGCCACCGCAGGCACAGGGTTCCGCCCTCCTCGGTCTCGCCGAGCAGGCGAAACGCACCGAGCTGTGGATGCAGCATGTGCTTGGACATCGGGATCGCCGAGAAGTCCATGCGCTCGCGACTCAGCAGACGCCGCAGTTCGCACTGGTAGCGCCACAGGCTCGGGCCCAGCACGTCGTCGTGAACCACGAACTGCTCGAGGTGGCGCGTCGCGGTGAGCTCGACCACCTCGCCTGGCAGGTCGGCCACCTGCCACAGCACGTCCTGCAGTGAACGCCCGGTGTCGAGCACCTGGATGCGGTTGCCGCGCGCCACGGTCCAGCCGATGCCGTCGAACTCGGTCACGAAATGGTCGATGGCGGCGAACCCCAGGTCGTCGATCTGGCGCTGCACCAGGTCGAGCCGGCTCACGCGCCACAGGCCATCGCGCTGTGCGAGCGCCAATGCGACCTGCCCGCTGTAGGCGGGAACCAGCCGGTAGGCCGGCGCCGCGAAACGGGCCAGCACGTGGCCCGTGGTGTCGGTCATGACGGCGCCCGCTTCACCGAGCGCCAGCAGGTAGCGGCCATCGTCGAGCAGCGCCGCATCGTGCACCGCGTGGGCGCCGGCCGCGGGCGCATCGAGCACCAGGGGCCTTGGCTGCTTGACGAGTGGCCTGGCTTGAAAACCGGGCATCTCTCCGCCCGGCATGTCGGCCTGCAACAGAGGGTCGGCATTGAGGCGCAGCAGTGCCTGGAAGGCCTTTTTGTCGAGGCGGCCGTGCCCGCCCGCGTGGTCGGCGAGCAGCGCGGGCATCAGCACGGCCATCAGGCCGCGCGAGGTGGCGGTGTGGCTGGCCACGGCAAGCAGCTCGCTGGCAAGGGCGGCGCGCTCGCGATGCAGCAGCGGATCGTCGCGCAGGGCCCGCAGGCGCTCCGCGCAGGCATCGAGCGTGTCGGGCAACAGCAGCGCGCGCTGCACCAGCGCCCGGGCCGCCAACCGGCCATCGGCAGCCTCCGCGGCGAGCAGCCAGGCCACGGCCTTTTCGCGCGCGGCGGGCACGGGCCAGACAGCGTCCACGGCCTTCAGCCATTCGCCGCGCTGCGCCAGCGCCTCGCCCCATTCTTCACGCAGCCGGTTGGCCATCTCGGGCCACTTGGCCTGCAGTTGCAACACGGCGTTGGCAAAGGCGTTGTCGCGCCGCGCCACCGCAATGGCCCGGCGCCAGTCGCCGGCCAGGCACAGCAGGCGCACGATGACTTCGGACGGGCGGTCCCAGCCCAGCGCAAGCTCGGCGGCCTGCGCATGGCGTTGGTGCTTCTCCAGGTAGTCGAGCGCTTCCTGCCGTACCTGCAGCAACTCGGCCAGCACGAACACGGCCTCGTCGATGCGGCCGTCGCGGTCGAGCTTCTCGAAGCTCTTGCGATAGAGCTGCCGCAGGTGCTCCTGGAAGTTGTCGTCGACGTAGATGCCCGAACGCGGCCCGTTCGATCCGTTGAGCGACAGGCTGTCGCGCCGGCCCGGTGTGCCGAAGGCCTGCCCGACGTCGTGGCCCTCGCCGCCCAGCGGAATCGCGTGGCGCAAGGCCTCCATGAGATCGCCGTCGTCGAACATCTTGAGCATGCGCCGCATGTACGCAGCCTGCTGCCGGCCCAGCAGCTTCGAGAGCTGCGAAGCGATGGCCATGCGCGCCATCCAGTCGCGCCAGCGCGAGCGCAACGGCGTTGCATTGCCGCGAGGCTTCAGTGAGGGCGAAGGCGATGAAGGCGACGGAGCGGGCCGCGCGGATGTAGCAGGCTTGCTCGCGGGCCTGCCGCCCTTCGATTGGCGCGCCCGCCGCGCTTCGACACGGGTCATCGCCCAGATCACCAGGGCCACGATCAGCAGCGTGGCGATCGCAACCCCGATCGACGACGCGTCGAGCTGCATGGAGGGCTCGTGGCGCGAGGCGCTCGGCTTTGTCAGGTCCACCGACGAAGGCGCCTGCTTTCCGCCGGAAAGAAAGAACGCCAGCAGGGCCAGCGCGACCAGCGCCCAGCCCCACCATTTGTGGACATTGCCCGAGCCCGCCCAGCCCGTGGGGCCGCTGGCCCGCCGTGCGGGCGCACCGGTTTTCATGACGCCGCGGCGGGCCTCCATGTCGCGCGCGCGCTCGGCCATGGACTTGAGGAATTCCAGTTGCTCGTCGCTGGCCGGCGGAATCGCGTCACCCAGCACGTCGCGCACCGAGCGCCCTTCGGCATCGAGTACCACCGGTTGGGGCAAGGCCTCCCGGCAATCGAAGGTGTCGAGCAACGCCGGGCCGGCATCGAGCCACATCGAAACGTCGAATGGCGTGGCCTGCGAGAGTTGCAACGCCAGCACCTCGCCGCCCTGCACGAGCCAGATGTCGGCCATGGGCAATGCGGCGCGCTCGTTTCGGTCGAGCTCGGCCGAACACAGCGCGGCGCCTTCGCGCCGCAGCGGCCAGCCGGCGAGCCGGTCGCAATCGAGCGACACCGGAGCCGCAAAGCGCAGCAGGTCGCCCTCCGCGAAACGGAACAGCTGCGCCCCCACGCGCCATGCCTCGACGATGCGCCGCGCGCGCAGCGGCTCAGGGAGCCACTCCGACGAGAACCACAGCCCCGCCACCGACTGCCGGCCCTTGAGCACGGGGCGGTGAACCTGCGCGGCCGGCATGCGTTGCCCGGGTTCAGGCATTCGCATCGGACGCTCCTTCGCCATGCAGCACCGCGCGCAACGAGCGCTCGGGCACCACATAGAAGATGACCTTCTTGTGCACGGTCAGCATGACGGCCAGCCCGGTGTTCGGGCAGACGCTGATCTTCTCGATGCGCTCGGGCGCGACGTAGATGACTTCAGGGGACGCGTCTTTCGCATGCAGCACCAGCGCGGTCCGCTCCGGCGACAGGCTCAACATGACGAAGCGCGCCTTCTTCGTGTCGTGTACCAGCGCGACGCCGCGGTGAATGTTCAGCTCGAAGCTCGTCCAGGCCCTCGAAGCCTCGACGTGCCGCATGCCGGCAGTGGTGGCAAGCGGCGTGGGCTCGTACACCCGCCAGGTTTCGTTGCCGCTGGTGGTGCTGTAGGTGCGCACCGCGCAACTGCCGATGCCGCGCCGCCACTGCGTGCCGCCGCCGAAGAGAACCACGGTGTCGTCCGCGCCCGCGCAGACCGTGAGCACGGTCGAGGGCGACACTTCGACGCCCAGGTAGCACAGCACCAGTTGCTTCGACCGGATGGTCGCGTAGACCAGGCCGCCATCGGCCCACTGGAGCATGCCCACCACGCGCTGGTCGACCAGCTTCGGAGGGCCAGGCTCGAGAGACGGCGTGCTGTTCCTCAAAGCCTCCCAGGCCACCAACCGGCCGTCCCGATCGATCACACACACGCACTGCTTCTGCGCGCTGTGCAGCCAGACCGAGGGCAGCCACACGCCGAGCCCGGGCGGTGCGCGGAACACCTCGGGTTCGGGCGCGACGAAATTGCCCAGCCCCTGGACCTGCCAGAAATACATCGAGCGCTCGAAGCCCAGCAAGGCGCCAAGGCGCTTGCCCGCGAACATGGCCGTCAGCGGCTCCAGCCGGTCGCCCCAGCGTTGATACCTCGGCTTGCCGGCCTTGCGCTGCGCAAGGCTCGCAACGGGGAACACCACCACGCCGGGCTCGTCGAGCAACTGCACCGCCACGTGCGTGCCCTGTGAAGAGATCAACGGCGGCCGCTGCAGCGAGATGCGGCCACGATGGCGCTGGTGCACGGTGGCGGGTGCCGCCTGGGCGAACTCGCCCTTCAACAGCGGCACGGCAGCCTTCACCGATGGCAACGGCAACTGCGCGTGGCGCAGCGCATCGCGTCCGCTCAGGGAGACCTCGAGCACATCGCCCTGCACCGCGCGGCACAGGCGGATGCGGTGGCTGGTCCAGCGCTCGGCCATGGGCGGCTCCACCGGCGCGGCGCCGATCAGCCAGCTTTCGCCAGGTGGATGCGGCAGTTCGGCCAGCGCCTCCCGCCAGGCCTCGCCCTGCCCGGCATCGCCCACCACGAAGTTGCGGCTCTTCATCAACGCCTTGAGCTGGCGCGCGTCGTGCGCGTCGTGCAACTGGCCCGGCAACTGCAACACGCCCCAGCGGAGCGCGCCGCCGCTCAGCGCGGCCCGGCGCGCGAGCAGGATCCACAGCGCAAGTTGCCCCAGGCGCGACGCGCCGAGTTGCAGCGGCCCTGCGTCGAAGATCGCGACGATGCCTTTTTCGGCCTCGCGCGAACGCGGACGCGGCGCCAGGAAAAGATGTTCGCTGGAAGCCGCGCGGCGCAGGAACTCGTCGGGCAGCTCATCGGCCAGCAGCCACTCGGTGGACAGCAGGCGTTCGTAGCGGCCGCGTCGGCGCAGGTCGTCCAGCCCATCGGGCTCGGGCTGTCCGCCGCGCGTCTGACCCTGGAAGCGCCCCAGCAGCGGCTGCATGCGCTGGATGAGCGCGCCAAGTTCGGCTGCGATCTCCAGACCGAACCATTCGAGCCAGGGATGCCATGGCTTGAGCGCCTCGGGCAGTTCGGTGGCCGTTGCGGTCGTCGTGCTCATGCGGCGCCTCCCGCCCAGTGCGCCTCGATGCGTGCAAGCAGCGCGGGCGACAGCGGCATCAGCCGGTCCAGCGGCAGCACGGCTTCGGGCCTGGCCCACAGCAGCAAGGGCTGGCGCCCCGGGTGATGGCGCTGCAGGCTGCGCGCGATCAGGTCCGCGGGCAGGTCGGGCGCTTCGAGCGTCGGCAGCCAGAGGCCGGGCGCTTCGGCGCAAGGCGCTGCATAGGCGATGCCGTCGACCCAGGGCAAGGCACCGCCCTCGCCCACCACGACCAGCAACTCGCGGCTGGCCGTGGCCGAAAGACCGGCTTGCTGTTCGGGTTCGAGAAGACGCAACCGCGCATGGAGCGCGCGCGCCGCCGTGCCCCAGGCCACGGCCGCCTGCGCGGGCGGTGCTTCGGCGCGGGGCCGCCAGCGCCATTCGAACGTTGTCGCCAGGCTCATGCAGCCGCGGCGGCCAGACGTTCGACGAGCTGGCCGCGCAAACCGGTCAGGGGCTCGGGCAATTGCTCGCTGTTGAAGTTGGCATCGATCTCGCGCAGCACGCTCTCGGCCTGCGCGCGTGCCGAGGCGGGTTCGGCCTCGAGGCAGGCACGCGCGGTTTCGGCCAGCCGCGCGGCGCGCGACAGCGGCTGCAGCGTGGCTTCTTCCACCGCACTCAGCAGGTGTGGATGGTGGGCATTGGCGAAGGCGTCGCGCAGCACGTCGCGCGCGCTTTGCTGGGCCTCTTGCGTGGGCAGCACGTACAGCAGCGGCCACAGGTCGGCCTCGGTGGTTTCGAGCCGGCCCGCCAGCACGGCAGCCGCGGCCAGAAGGCGCTGCGACTTCACGATGCGCCGGTCCGACAGTTGCACGCCGGACTGGCGCAGCTTGCGGATGGCATTGGCCAGCGCCGGCTGCACACCACTCAGGTCGACCTGCCCGAGCTGCTGGCACAGCGTGTCGAGGTCGGCCAGCGCGGTGCCCGTGCCCACCGGTGCGTGGTCGGAACGCCAGCCGCCGCTGAGCATGGCTTCCAGCTGGTGGTCGGGCAGCGGCTCGATGAACACGTGCAGCAGAAAACGATCGGCGAAAGCCGCGAGCCCTTCGTCGTCGGGCAGCGCATTGGCCGCGCCCACGCACACGCGCAGCGGGCAATGCAGCTGCGTGTGACCACGCCGGAAGCGGCGCTCGTTGAGCACGCCGAGCAGCGTGTTCAGGATGGCGGTGGAGCCCAGGAACACTTCGTCGAGAAAGGCCACGTCGGCCTCGGGCAGCATGCCGCTCACATCGGTTTCGACCGTGCCGGCACGCAGCTTGTTCAGGTCCACCGGGCCGAACAGCTCGGAAGGCTCGGTAAACCGACCGAGCAGGTATTCGAAGTAGCGCCCGCCCAGGCTCTGCGCCACGCGCCGCACCACCGCGCTCTTGGCAGTGCCGGGCGGGCCGACCACCAGCAGGTGCTCTTGCGCCACGGCGGCCAGCACGATGAGCTCGGCCAGTTGCTCGCGGCCGACAAGGCCGGTGGTGGCGGAGCGGATGGCACGGCGCACGTTGTCCGCACAGGCCTGGAGAGAAGTGGTGGTCATCGGAAATCGCGGTTTGCGGATATCAACGGGCGGCCAGTGTGCCGCAGCGTTGTTTCAAAAAGAGACAAATGGCGGGCGAACGGCGATTCTGACCGAGCGCACGCCAAGTTTTTCGCACTCGCGCGACGGGGTACCCAGATGGCGAATCTGTCTTCCACCTGACCTGCCAGGTAAAGACGGGGCGCTGTCTCTCCGGCCAAACACCGGGCCAGTTAAAACTTCAAATAAGAGCTATTCGCAGCCAGAATTTGCGGCCAGTGGTGCTTTCGTTTGCATGCACTGCATTGCAACCGCACCGTCGCCCGCACATCTTCTGGAAAGCCTCTTCGATGACCCGCCCTCTTCACCTGGTACGCCCGATGCGCCTGATGCGCCGCCGCACGCCCGTCGCCGTGGCCCTGCTCGGCCTCTTCGCCTCGCTGCCCGCCGCCTTCGCGCAGCAGGCGTCCCAGCCCACGGCCCCGAGTGCCGCATCGTCGTCGTCGCCCTCGTCCGCCGCGGGTACCTCGGTGCCGGGCACGCTGCGCGAAGTGCAGGTGCAAGGCGCGCAAGACAAGACCGGCTTCGGCGCCAACCCGTCGTCGCTCAATCGCCTGCCGGCCGACCTGCGCGACGCACCGCAGTCGGTCACCGTGATCAATCAGGCGGTGATGCAATCGCAAGGCGCGACCTCGCTGGCGAGCGCGCTGCGCAACGTGCCGGGCCTCACCATCGGTGGCGCCGAGGGCGGGCAGATCGGCACCAACATCAACCTGAACGGCTTCTCGGCGCGCACCGACATCTTTCTTGACGGCGCACGCGACCGCGCGCAGTACTACCGCGACACCTTCGCGCTCGAATCGGTCGAAGTGCTGATGGGCCCCTCGTCGATGCTGTTCGGCCGCGGCTCCACCGGCGGCGTGATCAACCAGGTCACCAAGAAACCGTCGCTCACGCCCGCGGGCGAGGTCTCGCTGTCGGCCAGCACCACGGGCCTGGTGCGCTCGACCATCGACATCAACCGGCCGCTGTCGGACACCTCGGCCTTCCGCATCGCGGCCATGGGCCAGCAAGGCGACGCGAGCACGCGCGAGCAGACCAAGCTGAAAGACTTCGGCCTCGATGCGTCGCTGAAGTTCGGCATCAACACCCCCACGCAGGTCACGCTGTCCGCGCTGGTGCAGCACAACCGCGACCAGCCCGACTACGGCGTGCCGCCGCTCAACGGCCATCCGGTGAAGGTCGACCGCAACCTGGCCTACGGCTTCAGCGACGACCGCACGATTTCCGACATTCGGGCGTTCAGCGCGGTGGTGCAGCACAAGCTCACGGCCGACACGTCGATCCGCAACCAGACCCAGTACAACGACGTGACCACCGACGCGCGAGAGACGGCGCCGCAGAGCATCGGCACGCTGTCGGCCAAGGGTGTGTTCACGCCGTTTTCCACCGGTACCACCGCCGTGCCGGCCGCCGCTTTCACCACGCTGCCGCTCGAAAGCCTGTGGGTGCGCCAGCAAAGCCATGACCGCACGATCCACGACAAGTCGCTGTTCAACCTGACCGAGCTCAACACGAAGTTCCAGACGGGTTCCATCAAGCACACGCTGCTCGCGGGCTTTGAACTGGGCCACGACACCTACGACAACCAGGCCTACTACCGCAACGGCAGTTGCGCCGGCGTGGCGCTGAACCCCGCCGGCGGCACGAGCGGCTATGCCACCTGCTCGCCGCTGCTCGCGCCCTACCAGGGCAACACGCCGGTCACCGCGCCGTCGCTGCCCGGCAACCTGGCCACGGCCAGCGCCACCACGGTGGCGGGCTACGTGAACGACACCATCGAGCTGAACCCGCAGTGGAAGCTGGTGGGCGGCGTGCGGCAAGACCACTACCGCGCGAACATCCGCAACACGGTCACCAGCGCCACCACGCTCGCGGCAGAAAACCAGACCGTCGACTTCACCAGCGTGCGCGCCGGTGCGATCTGGCAACCGACGCCCGAGCAGTCGTACTACGTGTCGTACAGCACGTCGTTCAACCCTTCGCTCGAACAGCTGGTGGCCACCACCGGCAGCACGCAGCCGCTGCCGCCGCAGAAGAACAAGGCCTACGAGGCCGGCGGCAAGTGGGACATGAACGACGGCAACCTCTCGCTGACGGCGGCCGCGTTCCAGATCACGCAGACCAACGCGCGCTCGCAGAACAGCGACGGCACCTACAGCGCCACCGGCACCGTGCGCGTCAACGGCGTGCGCGCCGGCGTGGCGGGCCGCGTGACGGACAAGCTGCAGTTGTTTGGTGCCTACACGCACCTGGACGCCACCATCACGCAAGGCATCGCGCCCGGCACGCTCGGCAAGACGCCCGCCAACACGCCGAAGGACGCGGCCAGCCTCTGGGCCACCTACGCCATCACGCCCGAATGGGAAATCGGTGGCGGCACCACCTACAGCGCGAAGCGTTTCGCCAACAACACCGACCTGGTTCAGGTGGGCGGCTACGCACGGCTGGACGCGATGGTGGCTTACCATCAGCCCAAGTACGACATCCGCCTGAACGTGTTCAACCTGGCCAACCGCCATTACTACGACGCGCTGATTCCATCGGATGGCGGCCGTGCGGTGCCGGGCTCGGGCCGCGCCGCCACGGTGTCGTTCACCTATCACCTTTGATCGAGCCTACGGGCCGAAAGACCGATTCGCCATGCTGGTGTGCATTCCCGGTGTCCTGGATCGCGAAGCGCTCGCGGCGGTTCGCGCGCGCCTCGATGCGGCGGGCGATGCCTGGGTCGATGGCCGTGTGACCGCCGGCCACCAGGGCGCGCCGGTCAAGTTCAACCAGCAGATCGACGAAGGATCGGCGGTGGCGCACGAATGCCAGGCCATCGTGGCCAGCGCGCTCGAACGCCACCCGACCTTCATCAGCGCCGCGCTGCCGAACCTGCTGTACCCGCCGATGTTCAACCGCTACAGCGAAGGCATGCGCTTCGGCCTGCACGTGGACGGCGGCGTGCGCATCGACCCGCGCAGCGGACGCAAGCTGCGCACCGACCTGTCGGCCACGCTGTTCCTGTCGGATGCCGACAGCTACGACGGCGGCGAGCTGCAGATGGAAGACACGCACGGCATGCAGACCGTGAAGCTTGCGGCCGGCGACATGGTGCTGTACCCGGCCACCAGCCTGCACCAGGTGACGCCCATCACGCGCGGCGTGCGCGTGGCCTGCTTCTTCTGGGTGCAGAGCCTGGTGCGCGATGCCGGCGACCGTGCATTGCTGTTCGACATGGACAACGCGATCCAGCGGCTCAATCAGAGCGGCGCCGACGAATCGGCGCGCCGTACCCTTGTCGGGACGTACCACAACCTGCTTCGCAAGTGGAGCGACACCTGAGCTAGATAAACTCTCCCGGCTCGAAAAATCGATAACAACCGAGGAGAGAGAACTTGCGTATTCACACTGCCCGCCTGACGGCCGGCCTGCTGCTCGCGTGCGCCGCTTTCGTGGCTCCTGCAGGCCATGCGGCGTCATCGTCCGACACCACCGGCGCCACTGCATCCACTTCCGCCGCCAGCACACTGGAGGCCGAACAGGAAGCCGCCTTCAAGGCCGCGAAGGCCGTTCAAAAAATCGGGCCCGCCGAAATTGCATTGCGCGACCAGGCCCACCTGCACCTGCCGGCCGGCTACGTCTGGGTGCCGACGCCCGCCGCCGCGCAACTGATGCGCAGCATGGGCAACCGCACCGACGACACATTCATCGGCGCGATCTTTCCCGCTGACGACGCCGACTGGATGGCCGTCGTGAAGTTCGTGAAAGAGGGCTACATCAAGGACGACGACGCGAAAGACTGGAACGCCGACGACCTGCTCAAGAGCCTGAAGGAAGGGACCGAGGCCGCCAACGAAGAGCGCGCCAAGCGCGGCATTCCGGGCATCGAGGTCACGGGCTGGGCACAGAAGCCGCTGTACGAGGCAGAGTCACACCGCCTGGTGTGGTCGGCCCTGTCGAAAAGGAAGGGCGGCACCGATGGCAACCAGGGCGTCAACTACAACACCTACGCGCTGGGCCGCGATGGCTACCTGAGCCTGAACCTCATCACCAACGCCAACGACCTGGACAAGTACAAGCCCGACGCCGCCAAGCTGCTCGCCGCGCTGCAGTACGACGACGGCAAGAAGTACGCGGACTTCAACGCGTCCACCGACAAGGTGGCCGCCTACGGCCTGGCCGCGCTGGTGGCCGGCGTGGCGGTGAAGAAGCTGGGCCTGTTCGCGCTGGTGCTGGCCTTCTTCGCCAAGTTCGCAAAGCTCGCCGTCGTGGCGGTCGGCGCCGCGCTCTGGGGCATCGCGAAGGTGTTCAAGAAGAAGGAGCCGGCGGTCGTGGCGACGGCACCGGTGGCGGGCGACTTCAACGGCACAAGCACTGGTGGCAGCACCAGCGGCACCGGTGGCACTGGCAACGCCAGCGAACCGCCGAAGCCTCCGACAGCCTGAAGCAGCGCTTCAGCGGCCGGTGAAGCGTGGCGCCCGCTTGGCAACGAACGCCGCCACGCCTTCGCGAGCATCTGCGCTGCCCGCACGTTTGCGCAGCAGCTCATGCTCCATTGCCAGGTGCGCCTCGAAGGACCGGCCCGGCACACCGGCGCACAGCGCCTTGATGCCCGCGAACGATGCGCTGGCACCGCTTGCCAGCCGCATCACCAGCGCTTCGGCCGCGGCGGCAAGCTCGGCGTCCGGGTAGACCGCATCGACGATGCCCCATTCGAGACAACGCTTGCTGTCGACGGCATCGCTGAGCATCAGCAGCTGTTGCGCCCGCACCGGCCCCGCGCGCCGCGCCAGGAAGTAGGAAGCCCCCGCGTCCGGCGACAGCCCGATGGCCGCATAGCCCGTGCGTAGCTTCATCGACTCCGCCGCCAGCACGAAGTCGCCGCACAGCGCCAGCCCCACGCCCGCGCCGCCTGCGGGCCCGTTCACGGCCACGACCAGCGGCGCCGGACTGGCCGCCAGGCGCAGCAATGCCGGATGCAGGCTGTCGAGGATGGTGTCCACCAGCTCCGGCAGCTTCTCGCCAGCCGCCACGAACTCGTCGATGTCGCCGCCCGCGCAGAACACCCGCCCCTCGGCGGTCAGGAGAATGGCGCGCGGCTTGCGCTCCAGCAGCTCGTCGATGGCCCTCACCAACGAAGGGGAGTTTGTCGATGCGAGCACATTCGCGCGCTCGGGCCGCTTCAGCACGATGCGGCCGATGTCGTCCTGCAGGCTCCAGGCAATGCCTTCGCTGTGGTTGTTCATGTCGGTTGTCTCGTCTTTTTTTGATGGCGAAATGGTACGAGCCCTGCTCCGCCCCTGCGATGGCGTTTCGCATCGTTCGCATTGCCGAAAACATCAATCGACACGGTGGCATGCTTCGGGTCTGATCGCTGCGCCATGCTGCAACCACCCGTCACCATTCCCATCGCCTTCGTCCAGGGCATGCTTTCCGGCATCCGCGCCCGGGGCGATGCCGCGCCCATCGACGCCAATGCCGCGCTGGAAGACGCCGGCATTGCGCCGGCACTGCTCGAAGAAATGGGATCGCGCGTTACCGCCGAACAGTACGTCGCCCTGTTCGCGCTGTTGATGGACCGGCTGGACGACGAGGGCCTGTGCTTCCTCTCGCGCCGCATGCGGCGCGGCAGCTTTGCGCTGATGACGCGCGCCACGCTGGGCGCGCCCACCTTCGAGGTGGCACTGCGCCGCGTGGCCCACACCTTCAGCCTGCTGCAGGACGACCTGACGCTGGTGCTGCTGCGCGACGGCTCGCTCGCGGGCTTCGGGCTGCAAGTGAACGACCCGGCCGCCACGCACATGAACTTCCTGCACGAGCTGATGCTGCGCGTGTACTGGCGGCTCTCCGCGTGGCTGCACGGCGGCCGGCTGGCGGCGCGGCGCTTCGATTTCGGCTTTGCGCTGCCGCCCTATGCGGAGGGCTACGCGAAGGTTTTTCCCGGGCCGCTGAAATTTGGCCAGCCCTGCTCGGCCGTGTGGTTCGAGAGCAGCGCGCTCGCCACGCCGATGCACCGCGACATGCATGCGATGAACCTGTTCCTTGCGGAGGCGCCGGCCAACGTGATCCTGCCCCGGCTGGCGGAACAGGTGGTGAGCGCACGCGTGCGCGCGGTGCTGCAACAGAACCGGCCCGCCTGGGCCGACCTCGCGACCACCGCCAAGAGCCTCAACCTGTCCGTGAGCACGCTGCAGCGCCATCTGGCGACGGAAGGCACATCGTTCCAGTCGTTGAAAGACCAGTTGCGGCGCGACCTTGCCATCGTGCGGCTCAACACCAGCACCGTGCCGCTCGCGGCGCTGGCAGACGAGCTGGGCTTTGCCGACAGCGCGGCTTTCCAGCGCGCCTTCAAGACCTGGACCGGTGGCGCGCCGGGTTCGTACCGGCGGCGCCACGAACCTGGCCTGCCTGGGGCATCAGGCGCATCAGGCACGGCGGGTTCAGCAGGCTCCGGCGAGGAGCCCGCTCAACCGCTCACCACTTCACGCGAACGCCCAGCGAACCGTTGATTCCGCTCTTGACCTTGGCGTCGCCGCCCGAAGACCAGAGCTTGCCGACTTCGCCATAGAGGCTGGTCGTCTGGCTCAGTGCCAGCGTGAAGCCGCCTGCCAGCTCGGTGCTCGTGCCACCGGTGGGTGCGCCAATGTCGGTGGTGGTCGTGCCGGTCGTGAAGCGTGCGACGTCCATGCCGCTCGAAGTCTTGTAGACATTGAGGCGGCCGTACGGCTGCAGCGTGCCGACACCGGTATCGACCTGCCCCTTCACCCGAACGCCTGCGCGCACGAGCCAGCCGTTGTCCGCCTGCGGCTGCACCACGGCGCCGGAGATCAGCGAGTTGCCAAGGTCCAGGTGCTGGTGGATCAACTGCAGTTGCGGTTCCACGCTCCAGCCGCTGTTCCCGATCGCGAACGATTGGCCCACTTCGATGGAGCCCAGCAGGCTGTTGCCCTTGCCGCCTACCCCAGCGCCCAGGCTCGGCTCGACCGTGTAGCGATGGCGGCCCGACTGCACCACCGCATCGGCGTAGAAGCCGCTGTCGCTGGTGTAGGTGCCGTACACGCCGACGTACTGGCTGCGCAGGTCGTTGCGGCCCACGCCCAGGTTGCGGATGCCGCTGGCAAAACCGTTGACGCGTGCATCGCCATCGAGCTGGCCGACGTAGATGCCTGCGCGCCAGTTCGACGTGGCGAGCAAGTCGGTGCCGGCCTGGAAGCCGGTCAGGCGGCCCTTGCTCGTGGGCGAGACGGCGCCGCCCTGCTGGATGTCGATGTCGGTGGACAGAACGCGTGCCCACGCACGGCGGTCCGAACCCGTGGGTGCGGTGGCCGTGCCCTTCACATCGTCGTCGCCCACGCGCTTGCGCAGGTCGCCGAGCATCGCCAGGTTGCCCTGGCGCAGCTGGTTCGGCAGTGCGGCGTAGAGCGCCGCTTCACGGCGGTACGTGATGACCGGCAAGCCCGCCGGGTTGCCCGGAGACACCGCATTCATGGTGGAGCGCAAGTACCAGTTCTCGCCCGCGCCCTTGGCATCGGCTGCGTTCAGGCGGTATTCGTAGGCGCCCGCATCGACATGGCCACCGGCCAGCGAGAACGCGTCCTTGGTGGTCTGCGCGGTGGTCTTGGCACCGTTCTGCGCGGTGATCACCTCGATGCCGTTGCCGCTGGTCAATGCGCCCAGGCCACCGATGTTGGTGATCTGCACGGTGGTCTTGCCGCTGGCAACCGCCGTCGCGCCGTTGAGCACAAGGCGGTCCGATGGGCCCGTGCCGTTCAACGCGGTGCCCAGCTTCAGCACGCCGTTGTTGCCGACATACGGGCCATTGACCGTGAGCGTCGTGCCCGGCGTTGCGCCGGCCAGCGACACGGTGCCGCTGTTGGCCAGCGAAGCGATGCTCTGGTTGAAGCCCGCGAGGTCGAGCGTCGCACCGGCTGCCACGCTGTGCGCGGAGACTGCGCTCAATGTGTTCACCGCACCTGCCTTCAGCGTGCCTTGCGCCACGTTGGTGGCGCCGGTGTACGTGTTGGAACCCGACAGCGTCAGCGTGCCCGTGCCCTGCTTGGTGATGAAGCCGCCGCCGCTGATGCCGCCGCTCAGCCCGCCGTCGAACGCGCCCGTGTCGATGATCGGGTCCTGCTGGCCCGTGAGCTTGATCGCGTTGGCGATCGTCACGCCATTGGCACTGAAGCCCAGCGTGGTGTCGTCGTCCATCGTCAGCGTGCCGGTGCCCAGTGCCTGGCTGTGGCCGACGTTCAGGCGACCTTGGCGCAACGCGGTGCCGCCGGTGTAGGTGTTGGCGCCCGAGAGCGTCAACGCACCCGTGCCGACCTTGACCAGCGAACCACCGGCGCCCGAGATCACGCCCGAGACTTCGGTGCTGGTGTTGAGGTTGCCGGTGGTCAGCGCCTTGGCGCCCAACCGCACCTCGCCGCCGCCCGAGAGCGAGCCGATGGTGGTGCCGGCCGACGTCAGCCTGCGAATGCTGATAAAGCCGCCCGTCTTGTTGACGACCGTGGCCTGCGTGGCCATGCCGTTGTCCTGCATGTCGAGCGAGCCACCCGCCTCGTTGGTGATGACGGCCTGGCCGGCCGAACCGTCGTCCCAGATGTTGGTCGAACCACCCGCCGAGTTGACGATACGCGCATTGCCCGCGGTGGCGTTGTTCCACACCGTGACGCTGCCGCCGCGGTTGTCGAACACGGCGTCGCCCGCCGTGGAGTTGCCCGCAAAGGTGACGTTGCCGCCCTTGAAGTTGATGAAGCTCGCGTGTTCGGCGGAGGTGCTGTCCCTGAAGTCGATGCTGCCACCGTTGACTCCGGGGCTGGCAGCGGCGGTGGTGAAGTGCAGGTCGCCCGCGCCGGCATTGCCGGTGAACGCCAGGTAGCCGCTGCTGTTGACATCCACCGGACCGGTGCCCAGCGCGCCGGTCACGCTCGCGCTCACGCTGCCGCCATCGATCTTCGTGCCGCCGCTGTAGCTGTTGACGGATGCCAGCAACAGCTCGCCAGCACCGATCTTGCGCAGGCTCCCCGTGCCGCTCATCGTGCCGCCGAAGGTGCCGCTGGCCGACTGGTCGAAGGTGACGTTGGCGTTGTTGACGATGTCGCCCTGCAGGCTGGTGGTATTGCCCTGCAGCACGCCGGCCTTCACCTGCGTGCCGCCGGTGTAGTTGTTGGCGCCGGTGAGCACCAGCGTGCCGTAGTCGTCCTTGGTGAGGCCGCCCGCGCCGGTGAGCACGGAGTTGATGGTGGCCTTCATGCTCGCACCGGATGCGGTGCCGTCGCCGACCTTGACGATGGTGCTGGCGTTGCCGAGCGTGAGCGCGTCCCCGGTCACCACGTAGCCGTCGGTGAAGAACTGCGCGCCGCCGATGACGACGTCGCCGCCGCCGTTGTCCACCGTGACGGTGCCGGCCGTGCCGCCGAACATGGCGAAGCCGTTCTGCTTCCAGGCGACGTTGAGCTTGCCGTCGGCATCGGCCCAGCCGTCGTTGGGCGCGCCGAGGCGCCAGGTGCCGCTGCCGCCGCCGGCGGTGCTGTCGTTGTACTTGCTTGGGTCGCTGCCGTCCCAGAAGGTGAGGCTCATGCCCGTGCTGTTGATCAGGTTCACCTCCTTGGCGATCGAGGTCTGCACGTACAGGTCGCCCGGCAGGGCCGGCGTGGTGCCGAGGTTCAGGACGTTGTCCGTCAGCGTGCCGGTGTACTTGAAGAGACGGTACAGGCCGGGGCCGAAGCTGCCACCGGCCGACGGTGTCACGTTGAGCGTGCCGTCCAGCACCAGGTTGCCGTTGACCTTGACCAGGTCGCTCAGCAGGCTTTCGCCTGTGGCACCCAGCTCGTAGACCAGGAACGAGCCGCTGTTCAGGGTCAGGTTGCCGGTGGTCAGGGTGCCCGGGCTGTTGCCGGGGGCGAGCGATGCGCCGTCGGCGATGGTGACCGCACCCGTGACGATGCCGCTGCCGGCCAGCGTGGCGCCGCTTGCAACCTGCACGTTGCCGGTGCCGGTGGCGCTGCCGGTGGTGTTGTTCACGCTCAGCTTGCCGGCGTTCACTTGTGTGCCGCCGGTATAGGTGTTGGCGCCCGAGAGCGTCAGCGTGCCGGAGCCGGCCTTGACGAGGGAGCCGTCCACGCCGGAGATGACGCCGGAGACTTCGGTGTTGGTGTTCAGCCCGCCCGTGGTCAGTGCCTTCGTGCCGAGGAGCACATCGCCGGCGCCTTCGAGCGAACCGATCGCCGTGCCGGCTGCTGCGCTCAGGCTGCTGATGTGAACCTCGCCGCCCGCCTTGTTCACTATGGTGGCCTGATCGGCCGTGGCGCTGTAGTTGAAGCCGATCCGGCCGCCGGCCTCGTTGGTGATCGTGGCCTGGCCGGCCGAAGAGGTGTCCCAGAAGTAGGTTGCGCCGCCCGCGAAATTGGTGATGCGCGCGTTGCCGGCGGTGGCGCTGAACAAGAACGTGGTGTCACCACCGCGGTTCTCGAAGACGGCGTTGCCCGCGGTCGAGCCGTGATTGAAAGTCACGCTGGAAAAGGGGTTCGCGACGAAGGTGGCGTTGCCCGCCGAACTGTTGTTGTTGAACGCAACGTTGCTGATGTCGATGACAGGACCGACGGGCGCTGCCAGGGTGATCTGCAGGTTGCGCGCGTCCGCGGTACCGTTGAAGTTCAGCTTGGCGCCCGAGCTCACGGCCACCGCGCCGGTGCCCAGCGCGCCGCTGACCTCGGCGTTCACCGTGCCGGCGTTGACCGATGTGCCGCCTTCGTAGGTGTTGGCACCCGAGAGCGTCAACGCGCCCGCGCCAGATTTCGCCACACGGCCTGTGCCGCTGACGACGCCTGTGAAACTGGTGTCGTCCGACCGATTGAAGGCCAGCGTGCCGTTGTTCAGCACGTTGCCGACGATGCTGCCGGTGGTGCCGCCATTGCCGAGCTGCAGCGTGCCCGCGCTGACGGTCGTGCCGCCGCCGTAGGTGTGGGTGCCCGAAAGCGTCAGCGTGCCCGCGCCCGACTGCGTCACACGGCCTGTGCCGCTGACGACGCCAGTGAAACTGATGTCGTCCGACCGATTGAAGGCCAGCGCGCCGTTGTTCAACACATCGCCGACGATGCTGCCGGTGGTGGTGCCGTTGCCGACCTGCAGCGTGCCCGCGCCGACGGTCGTGCCGCCGCTGTAGGTGTTGGCGCCCGCCAGCACCAGCGTGCCGCTGCCGTTCTTCGTCAGCGAGCCGTCCCCCGACAACGCGCCGAGCATCGCCAGCGAACTCTTGCCTTGCAGCGCCAGATTCCCGCCGGCGGCAATGCTCACGTTGTTGTTCAGGGAATTCACGGCCGAAGTCCAGTCGAGGCCGCTGGCGCCCGAAACTGTCAGCGCACCGCTGCCGAGTGCGGCTTCATGGCCGAGCAGGAGCTCGCTGGAAGCCAGCGTGACGCCGCCCGCCAAGCCGGTGTTGTTGCCCGAAAGGCTGCTCGTGGTGAGGCCGTTCACCACCAGCGAGCCCGCGCCGCTGATCACGTTCGCGAGCTTGGCGCCTTTGAGTTCGAGGATGGCCCCCGAAACGACCTGAACGGCTGCAGTGGCGCCAAGGCTGACCGCGGCCCCGACGCTGAGCGTTCCCTGCGCAACCGACACGTTGCCCGGTGCGAACGACGAACTGCCCGGTGTGGTCGTGCGATCCAGTTCCCAGCGGCCGGCGCCGACTTTCACGAGATTGCCGGTGAACGTCGTGTCTCCAGTCACCGCATTGGAGTACACCCCGGTGGTACCGCTCGCGCCGTCGAGCGTGAGCAGCGAGTCGGCCCCCGCGATGTTGAGGTGACCCGCGATCTGCCCCCCGGCGGCCAGGCGGACGTCGTTGGCGCCGTTGGCGCCGAGGAGCACGTTGCCGCTGATCTGGCTCGAATTGATCAGGGTCGTGGAGCCGCTCGTGCCGATGGCGGTGTTGGGGGCAGAAATCAGCGACCCGCTCTCATTGGTGATCTTGGTGGGGCCGCCTGTCGACATGATGGCGCTCAAGGCGCCTCCCATGATCTTGCTGCTTCCTGTGTTCAGGATCTCCCCGCCGTTTTGCAGCAAGATGCCGTAGCTCCCCTTGCTGCCGATCGTGCCGCCCTGCTGGTTGATGACGGAGCTTCCCGTGTTGGCGAGGACAACACCGCCGTTGAAGCCGTATGCATAGCCGCCGAAATTCTGGAACTTGCTGTTGGCGCCGGTCAGGGAAACGATTGCATCGCTTTGAATGGTGCCGGTGGCGGTGTTGGTGACCGTCACGTTCGACTCGGTTGAATAGGCTCCGTACCCACTCTCCCCCAAGAGGCCGATGGTGCCTTGGTTGCGCAGTTCGGTGCCGGTCGTGACAAGGATGCTGCTGGGGGAGGCGCCGGTGCACACATTGATGCCGCCGCTCAGTGTGCAGTTGGCGAATGCAGGAGCGGCCGACCCGAACAGTGCTGCCGCCAGCAGCAGGCCGGACGCGCCGACCCTCGTGGTTGCGCTCGAGCCGCTGCGCTTGCCTCGCGCCCTGGTGGTTTCCGAAACGGCCACCCATGCGCCGATGGATGCATTCCACATGCTGCGGAAATTCTTGTTCATCTGATCTCCCCCGTCGTTTTTCTCTGCGCCCCAAAATCAGGGCAATGGCAAAAGCCGAATGCCGCATGGCTGATTCGCCGGCAACGTGCCATGTTTTGCCCCCTGACGCGCTCGCCGCGAGCGCCTGTCGCGCACCGAAACGGCGCAAGCAGTCAGGAAATGTTGATTTTTGTTAACTAAGTGTTTCAGCAACATCCCCAGAACAGGGTATTCGTCCGGTTTTTCTTTCTTCTGGAGTTTTCGGAAACTTCCGTACTTCCAGCAATCCGGCGCGACAATCCGGCGCATGCCCAACTCCTCCGACCTCCCCTCTCTCAACCGCCAGTTCGTCGCGCACTTCGGCGAAATGGGCAGCAAATGGGGCATCAACCGCACCGTCGGCCAGATCTACGCGCTGATCTTTCTGTCCGAGCGCGCACTGAACGCCGACGAAATTGCCGAACTGCTCGAGTTCTCGCGTTCGAACGTGAGCATGGGCCTGAAGGAGTTGCAGGCCTGGCGGCTGGTACACCTGCGGCATCACCCGGGCGACCGGCGCGAGTATTTCGAGGCGCCCTCGGACGTGTGGGAAATCTTTCGCGTGCTGGCCGAAGAACGTCGCCGACGCGAGATCGAACCGACGTTGTCGATGCTGCGCAGTGCGCTGCTCGAATCACCCACGAGCGATGCCGAGCGTCACGCGCAGGAGCGCATGCGCGAGATGCACGAGCTGATCGACCGGCTGATGAAGTGGTTCGACGACGTGCAGCGCCTGTCGCCCGAAACCGTCATGAAGCTCATGGGAATGGGCGCAACCGTGACACGTGTGCTGACGCTGAAGGACCGCATCACTGGCGGCGCGTCGAAGAAGAAAACTCCCGCGGAGGATTGATACGCCTTCGTGGCGGTCTGTTGTTGCTGCGTTGTGTTTGGCGTGTGCTGTTCAGGGCGCCGCTCACGCCGACGGTGTGCTCTGCTCCGCGAATGTCCCCCGCTTCGCTCCTCCTTTATTTCGCTGCGCAGAGCACACCATCCGCGTGAGCGTCATCAGAGTGGTCGTTGATCAGCGGTACACCA
>NZ_QAJK01000073.1 GCF_003852515.1 Variovorax sp. KBW07
ACCCGGTGTCAGTCGCACACGTCAAAGAATGACCCCGCACCCGCAACGAACAAACTACCCAGCCGGTAGCCAGGCCCGAACCTGGGTAACAAGCGCCCCCAGTGGCGCTGTCGCATCGACCGCCAGCACACCCGCCTCACCGACCGGCGACTCCAACGTCGCGAACTGGTTCGCCACCAGGCTCGCCGGAAACATGTGCTCGCCCGCCCCCGCACGCGCAGCCACACGGCGCTCGGACTCGGCGCGCTCGATGGCCATGAACACGAAACGCAGCCCCGGCGCGGCTGCCCGCAACTGCTCGCGGTAGATGCGCTTCAACGCCGAACAGGTCAGCACCGCCCCCTGCGGCGCATCGGCCAAGGCCCGGCCCAGCGTTGCCAGCCAGCCCGCACGGTCTTCGTCCGTCAGCGCCACGCCGCGGCTCATTTTTTCCACGTTGGCCGCTGGATGGTGGTCGTCGCCCTCGATCAGCGGCAGGCCCAGCGTGGTCGCCAACGCCGCGCCCAGGCTCGATTTGCCGCACCCCGACACGCCCATCACTACCAGCCAAACCCTGTCCATATGCACCCTTTTGGTAAAGCACCACACCCGAAAAAACGGCGCCAGCAAACTTAAATCTACTTCCTTATGATGCGAAACCTTTTTCCGCCGGAAGCAGAGAGCCCTGTCCATGGTCCAGCTCGCATTGCGTCGTCCGTACACCTTCATCGTCATGGCGATGCTGATCGTGCTGGCCACGCCGTTTGTCCTGGCGCGCATGGCCACCGACATCTTCCCGGAAATCAACATTCCGGTGGTCAGCGTCATCTGGAACTACACCGGTCTGCCGGCCCAGGAAATGGGCCAGCGCATCTCGGGCCAGGTCGAGCGCGGGCTCACCACCACGGTGAGCGACATCGAGCACATCGAGTCGCAGTCGCTGGCGGGCGTGTCGATCATCAAGGTGTTCTTCCAGCCCACCGCCAACATCGAGATGGCCATCTCGCAGGTGGTGGCCTCCATGCAGGCGCAGGTCCGGCAGCTGCCGCCGGGCATCACGCCGCCGCTGGTCATCAAGTACTCGGCCTCCAGTGTGCCGGTGATCCAGCTGGCGCTGTCCAGCCCCACGCGCTCTGAAAACTCGCTGTTCGACGCCACCGTCAATCAGCTGCGCCCGCAGCTCATCACGGTGCCGGGCGCGGCCATTCCGTTTCCGTACGGTGGCAAGAACCGGCTGATTTCGGTCGACCTCGACACCCAGGCGCTGCAGGCGCGCGGCCTGTCGCCGGCCGACGTGGTGAACGCGGTCAACGCGCAGAACCTGATTCTTCCCTCGGGCACGGCCAAGTTCGGCAGCACCGAATACAACGTGAAGATGAACGGCTCGCCCGATGCCATCGCGGGCCTGAACGACCTGCCGGTGCGCACCGTGAACGGCGCCACCACCTACCTGCGCGATGTGGCCTACGTGCGCGACGGCTTCTCGCCGCAGACCAACGTGGTACGCCAGGACGGCGTGCGCGGCGTGCTGCTCTCGGTGCTGAAGAACGGCGGTGCGTCCACGCTGGACATCGTGTCGAACATCCGCGCCATGCTGCCCATCGCCGCCCAGACGATGCCGGAAGACATCAGGATCACGCCGCTGTTCGACCAGTCGGTGTTCGTCAAGGCAGCGGTGAAGGGCGTGGTGTTCGAGGCCATCCTGGCCGCCGCGCTCACGGCCGCGATGGTGCTGCTGTTCCTGGGCAACTGGCGCAGCACGCTCATCATCGGCCTGACGATTCCGCTGTCGATCCTGGCGTCGATCCTGGTGCTGTATTCGCTGGGCGAAACGCTCAACCTCATGACCCTGGGCGGGCTCGCGCTGTCGGTCGGCATCCTGGTCGACCAGGCGATCGTGACCATCGAGAACATCGAGCGGCACCTGCACATGGGAACGCCGCTCAAGGAAGCCATCGAGGTCGGCGCGGGCGAGATCGGCTCGGCGGCTTTCGTGTCCACGCTGTGCATCTGCATCGTGTTCGTGCCGATGTTCTTTCTCTCGGGCGTGGCGCGCTTCCTGTTCGTGCCGCTGGCCGAAGCGGTGGTGTTCGCCATGCTGGCCTCTTACCTTCTCTCGCGCACGCTGGTGCCGACGCTGGTGATGCTGCTCATGAGCGGATCGCACGGCGAGCACCAGCCGGCCGCCGCCGCTGCAGCAGGCCGCAAGCAGAGCCTGCTGCAGCGCCTGTACCGCAGCTTCGACCGCCGCTTCGAGCGCGTGCGCCGTGCGTACACGCTGGTGCTGTCGGCGGTGCTTTCGAAGCGCGCGGGCTTCATCGGCCTGTTCCTCGGCTTCTGCCTGCTGTCGTGCCTGCTGTACCCGGCACTGGGCCGTGACTTCTTTCCGACCGTCGATGCGGGCCAGATCCGCCTGCACCTGCGCGCGCCCACCGGCACGCGCATCGAGGAAACCGCGCGCCTCACCGACAAGGTCGAAGCCGCGATCCGCGAGCTGGTGCCGCCGGACCAGCTCGAAACCATTCTTGACAACCTGGGCGTGCCCAACAGCGGCATCAACCTGTCGTACAGCAACGCCGGCACCATCGGCACCTTCGACGGCGAACTGCTGCTGTCGCTGAAGGAAGGCCACAAGCCAACGGAGGAACACGTGTCGGTGCTGCGCGCCGAATTGCCCAAGCGCTTTCCGGGCATCGAGTTCTTTTTCCAGCCGGCGGACATCGTCACGCAGATCCTGAACTTCGGCCTGCCGGCCGCCATCGACGTGCAGTTCAGCGGCGCCGACATGGCGGGCAACGCGGCACGCGCAGCAGAGCTCACCAAAGCGATTCGCCAGATTCCCGGTGCGGTCGATGCCCACGTGCACCAGCGCCTGGACGGCCCCGCGCTGAGCCTGCAGATGGACCGCTCGCGGCTGCAGCAGTACGGCCTGACCGCCTCCAACGTGGGGCAGAACGTGCTGATTGCGCTGTCGGGCAGCTCGCAGACGGCGCCGGCCTTCTGGCTGAATCCGCAGAACGGCGTGGTCTACAGCATCGCGGTGCAGACGCCGCAATACACCGTCGATTCGCTCGATGCGCTGCTCAATATTCCGGTGGGCTCGGGTGCCGCGACGGCAGGCGGCGGTGGCGGCACGGGCGCCTCGCAGCAGTTGCTCGGCAACCTGGTCGACGCGCAGGCCGCGCGCCAGCCGGCCGTGATGTCGCGCTACAACATCGCGCCGGTGATCGACGTCTACGTGAGCGTGCAGGGCACCGACCTGGCCAGCGTGGCATCGAAGGTGCAGAAGCTGGTCGACGAGATGCGGCCCAAGCTGTCGCGCGGCAGCCAGGTCACGATTCGCGGGCAGGTGCAAACAATGCAGTCGTCGTTCATCGGGCTGGGCGTGGGTCTGGCGATGGCCATCGTGCTGGTGTACCTGCTGATCGTGGTCACCTTCCAGTCGTGGCTCGACGCGGCCATCATCATCACCGCGCTGCCGGCCGCTCTGGCGGGCATCGCGTGGATGCTGTTCATTACCGGCACCACGCTGAGCGTGCCCGCGCTCACGGGCGCGATCATGACCATGGGCGTGGCCACGGCCAATTCGATCTTGCTGGTGTCGTTCGCGCGCGAGCGGCTGCAGGCGGGCATTCCCCCGCTGTCGGCCGCGCTCGAAGCCGGCGCCACCCGCATCCGACCGGTGCTGATGACGGCGCTGGCCATGATCATCGGCATGATCCCGATGGCGCTCGGCATCGGCGAAGGCGCGGAGCAGAACGCGCCGCTGGGCCGCGCCGTCATCGGCGGGCTGATCTTCGCCACGGTGTCGACGTTGTTTTTCGTGCCCGCCGTGTACGCGGGGGTGCACAGTAGGCTGGCGCACCGCAAGGCGGCCCGTGAAGCCACACAGCAGCAGCAAGAGCAACAACCGCCAGCGGGCGCAGCGCCCCAGGAGAATTAGTACGTGACCCCCACGCTCATTCACTTCGTGTATTCGCTGCCCCCCGAGGGGGCCGCAGCTCGCCTTGGGAGCGGCCCGGCGCCGAGCTGGTCATGACGGAGCAACGCCATTCGGCATTGGCCATCCACCCCATCGCCGTAGAAGAAGGCGAAGGCGAACTGATGCGCCGCCGGCAGATCGTGCGGCGCACGCGCTGGCTGGTGCTGATCGTCCTGGTGCTGCTGGCGCTGGGCGCGGCGCGCACGGTGTTCGTGCGCATGGCCAACGCCCGCGCGCTCGAGGCCGGCACCGCCGAGCGCGCCAAACAGTACGTGCAGACCGCCCTGCCCCGCGTGCCCGCCACCGGCCAGACGCTGGCGCTGCCGGGCACGCTGCAGGGCTTCGTGCAGTCGCCGATTGCGGCGCGCGCCAGCGGCTACCTCAAGCGCTGGACCAAGGACATCGGCAGCCGCGTCGAAAAGGGCGAACTGCTGGCCGAGATCGAAACGCCCGAAATCGACCAGCAGCTCTCGCAGGCCATTGCCGCGCGGGCCCAGGCCGCATCGGGCCTGGCGCTGGCGCAAAGCACGGCCGAGCGCTGGGAAGCGCTGCGCAAGAAAGACGTGGTTTCGCAGCAAGACCTCGACGAGCGCCGCAGCGCCGTCGCGCAGGCCACATCGAACGTGGCGGCGGCCGATGCCAACGTGCAGCGGCTCAAGCAGACCGAAGGCTTCAAGCGCGTGGTGGCACCGTTCGCGGGCGTCATTACCCGGCGCAACGTCGACGTGGGCGACCTCATCGACGCGGGCGCGGGCGGCGGCGCCGGGCGCGCTCTGTTCCTGCTGGCGCAGACCGATCCGCTGCGCGTGTACATCAACGTGCCGCAGGCTTACGCGCAGCTCGTCAAGGCGGGCCAGCCGGTGGTCGTGACGCAGGCCGAGCTGCGTGGCCAGAGCTTCAAGGGCCAGGTGGCGCGCACCGCGGGATCGATCGACACCACCACGCGGATGATGCAGGTCGAGGTCTCGCTGCCCAACAGCGACGGCGCGCTGCTGCCGGGCGCTTATGTGCAGGTGTCGCTGCCCCTGGCCGCAAGCCGCACGCTGACCGTGCCGTCGAATGCGCTGCTGTTCCGCGCCGAGGGCACGCGCATCGCGGTGGTCGATGCGCAAGGCCGCATCGCGCTGCGTGCCGTGACGCTGGGCCGCAACTACGGCGAGAACGTCGAGGTGATCGACGGGCTCGACGGCAAGGACCGCATGGTGCTGAACCCCTCCGACTCGCTGGCCGAAGGCGATGTGGTGGCCGTGGCACCCGAGGCCCCCGCTCCGGCTGCACCCGGAGCGACGGGCGCACCGCAGGCTCCGGCCGCCCCGGGCACGAAGGCGCCCACGCCCAAGGCCCCCGCGTGATGACGACGCCGCGCCTGCTTGCCACGGCGCTCGCTGCAGCCCTGCTCGCGGCAGGCTGCGCGGTCGGCCCCGACTACAAGGCGCCGGACACCCCGCTGCCCGTCAGCTGGAAGCTCGAGGAACCCTGGCGCGTGAGCGCGCCCAACGACAGCGCCGACAAGGGCCCCTGGTGGAAGCGCTTCGGCGACGCGCAGCTCGACGCGCTGCAAGACCAGGCGCTGGCCGGCAGCCCCACGCTGGTGATCGCCAACGCGCGGCTGGCCCAGGCGCGCGCCACGCTGGCCGCCAGCGATGCCGGCCGCTATCCGCAACTCGGCCTGGGCACGCGCGCCTCGCGGCTCAGGATTTCAGCCAACCGGCCGCTGACCAACTACAACAGCGCCAATTTCTCGACGTTGCAGAACGACTTCGCGGTGTCGCTCAACGCCAGCTACGAACTCGACCTGGCGGGCCGTGTGCAGCGCACCGTCGAGGGCGCCACCGCCTCCGCCGAGCAATCGGCCGCCGACTTGGCCAACACACGCCTGCTGCTCAGCGCCGACGTGGCCAGCAATTACTTCAACCTGCGCTCGAGCGACACCGAACTGGACGTGCTCTCGCGCTCCATCGGCCTGCAGCGCCGTGCGCTGGAACTGGTGACGGCGCGCCACGACCTGGGCGCCGTGTCGGGCCTCGACGTGGCGCAGCAGCAGGCGCTGCTCGAAACCACGCTGACGCAGGTCGACGTGCTGAAGAAGCAGCGTGCGCAGTACGAGCATGCGCTGGCCACGCTCACCGGCACGCCCGCGCCCGGCTTCGCGCTGGCGGTCGACCTGCGCGAGATTCGCCCGCCGGCGGTGCCGCTGGGCGTGCCTTCGGAAATCTTGCAGCGCCGGCCCGACGTGGCCTCGGCCGAACGCGCAATGGCGGCTGCCAATGCACAGATCGGCGTGGCCACCGCGGCCTTCTATCCGAGCTTCATCATTTCGCCGACCGTGGGCGTGGACAGCCGGCTGATCGAAAGCCTGTTCAACGGCCCCAGCCTGCTGTGGTCGGTCGGCGTGTCGGCCACGCAGGTGCTGTTCGACGGCGGCCGGGTGCGCGCCAACGTCGACTTTGCCAAAGCCGGCTACGACGCCACCGTCGGCAACTACCGCCGCACCGTGCTGACCGCCATGCAGGAAGTCGAAGACGGCATCACCGGCCTTTCAGCGCTCGACAGCGCCAACACGCAGGCCCAGGCCGCCGTGGCCGCGGCGCGCCGCGTGCTCGACATGGCAACCAGCCGCTACGAAGGCGGTGCCTCGACCTACCTGGACGTGATCACCGCGCAGCAGTCGCTGCTGACGGTGGAACGGCAAGCCGCGCAGTTGCAGGGGCAGCGGCTGCTGACCTCGGTGTTCCTGGTGAAGGCGCTGGGCGGCGACTGGTGCGGCACCGATGGCAAAGACGGCACCACAGGCGCCGGCTGCGCCAACACGCCGCGCCAGGTGGCCGGCACCCGCTGAGCGGGCCCTTTCGCCAACGCCGGTTTCCACCGCTTGCCGGGAACGAGGGATGGCGGGTTTCACGGGAAGCTCGTAGGATCGCG
Source organism: Variovorax sp. KBW07 (assembly GCF_003852515.1). Lineage (GTDB taxonomy): Bacteria > Pseudomonadota > Gammaproteobacteria > Burkholderiales > Burkholderiaceae_C > Variovorax. The sequence continues at coordinate 6,884 of NZ_QAJK01000073.1, forward strand.
CCCCCAGCACTCCACGGAAGCGATTCATGCGCAAGAGAATCTTTGGACTTCTCGCCTTCGCCCTGCTCGCGACCACGGCGCTGGCGCAGACGAAGAACTTTCCCACCTTCTCGCCCGCGTTCAAGACGCGCGAAATTGCCGTCAACGGCACCACGCTGCATGTGCGCGTGGGCGGCACCGGCCCCGCCGTCACGCTGCTGCACGGCTACGGCGAGACCGGCGACATGTGGGCCCCGATGGCGAACGAGTTCGCACGCGACCACACCGTGGTCGTGCCCGACCTGCGCGGCATGGGCCTGTCGGCGCGCGCCACCGCGGGCTTCGACAAGAAGACGCAGGGGCAGGACATCGCGCAACTGCTCGACAAGCTCGGCGTTGCGAAGACACAGCTGGTCACGCACGACATCGGCAACATGGTCGGCTATGCCTTCGCGGCGCAGAACCGCGACCGCGTGACGCGCTTCGTGCTCATCGACGCGCCCGTGCCCGGCGTGGGACCGTGGGAAGAAATTCTGAAGAATCCGCTGCTGTGGCACTTCCGCTTCGGTGGCCCCGACATGGAGCGGCTGGTGGCCGGGCGCGAGCGCATCTATCTCGACCGCTTCTGGAACGAGTTCTCAGCCACGCCGGCGCGCTTCAGCGAAGCCGCGCGGCAGCACTACGCCCGCCTGTACGCGCGCCCGGGCAACATGCACGGGGGCTTTTCGCAGTTCGCGGCCTTCGACCAGGACGCCATCGACAACAAGGCCTTCATGGCGCAGGGCAAGCTGGAGATGCCGGTGCTGGCACTGGGCGGAGAAAAGTCGTTCGGCTCGACCATGGCAACGGTGATGCGCTTCGCGGCCAGCGACGTGACCGAGGGCATCGTGCCCGACTCGGGCCACTGGATCATGGAAGAGAACCCGAAGGCCACCACGCAATTGGTGGGCGACTTCCTGCGAAAGAACTAGCGGGAACAGGCTGGCCCGCCCCACCCCGCCGCACCCGGTAGCCGGAACGCGGTGATGTCGAGGTTTGTGCGCCCGCGTTGCGGGCTTGTCCTGGAGTGGTAGAAGACGCTGCGGAAAGCGGGCGCCGGCTGGCGCAATGCCGCTCTCCGCTCTTCAACCATCAGGGAAAAAACAAACAATGACATCACATCTCTCGATCCTCAAGCTCGCCGTCGGCGGGCTGATCGCCTCGGCGGCCATAGGCGCAATGGCCCAGGAAGGGCACGCGCCGGCACATGCGCACTGGGACTACCGGGGCAAGCTCGGCACCAAGGCCTGGGGCGACCTAGAGCCGGGTTTCGCGACCTGCAAGCTCGGCAAGCACCAGTCGCCGGTCAACATCAAGGTGAGCCAGGCAAAGAAGGCGGCCTTGGAGCCCATCCGCTTCGACTACACGGGCAGCGCGGGCGAGGCAGTCAATACCGGCCATACCGTTCAAGTCAACCTCGCGGAGGGTGGCGGCATCGGGCTGGCCGAAGGCGAATTCAAGCTCGTGCAGTTTCACTTCCACACACCGAGCGAGGAAAGGATCGACGGCAAAGCCTACCCGATGGTCGTCCACATGGTGCACAAGAACGACGCGGGCCAGCTCGCCGTGGTCGCCGTGCTGCTGAAGGAAGGCAAGGAAAACGCGGCGCTGAAACCGGTGTTCGACGCCCTTCCGGGCCAGCCCGGACAAGCCGAGCCGTTGAAGATCGCGCTGAACCCGTCGGACCTGTTGCCGGCCAAGCACGACTACTACCACTTCACCGGTTCGCTGACCACGCCGCCCTGCAGCGAAGACGTCAGCTGGCAGGTGCTGCGGCAGCCGGTGGAAATTTCAAAAGGCCAGCTTGCGGCCTTTCGCAAGCTTTACCGGATGAATGCGCGCCCGGTCCAGCCGCTGAACGGCCGCGTGCTCGAACAGAGCTGAACGACGCACGGACGACGACGCCGCGCGCTGGTGTTCGCTGCGCAGGTGCCCGCTAGAACAGGCTGGCCTGCCCCACCGCACCGGGCGGCCGGAACGCGGTGATGTCGAGCGGAATGCGCTCGCGGTTGAAGCCCAGCCGCATCGTCGCCTTCTGGAAGCGCTGGTGGATCAGGTCGGCCCACAGGCCGCTGCCCTTCATGCGCGTGGTGAAGTCGGCGTCGTAGTCCTTGCCGCCGCGCATCTCGTGGATGCGCGCCATGATGCGGTCGGCGCGCTGCGGGTAGTGCAGCGCCAGCCATTCCTTGAAAAGCGGCGCCACCTCCCACGGCAGCCGCACCACCGTGTAGAAGGCGCTGCGCGCGCCGGCCTCCCATGCCGCTTCGAGCACGTGCTCCATGTCTTCGGTGACGAAGGGAATCTGCGGTGCCACGCTCACGCCCACCGGCACCCCGGCCTCGGCCAGCGTACGGATGGTGCGCAGCCGCCGGTGCGGCGCGGCCGCGCGCGGCTCCAGCTTGCGCGCCAGTTCGCCGTCGAGCGTGGTCACGGTCACGTAGACCGCCACAAGGTGCTCGGCGGCCATTGGCGCGATCAGGTCGAGGTCGCGCTCGATGGCGCTCGACTTGGTGACCAGCGCGAAGGGGTGCCGCGTTTCCTTCAGCAGCTCGATGACCGAGCGCGTGAGCCGCAGCTCGCGCTCGATGGGCTGGTAGCAGTCGGTGGCAGTGCCAATGGCGATCTGGCTCGGCCGGTAGCTCTTGCGCCCGAGTTCGGCACGCAGCACCTCGACGATGTTGCGCTTGGCGATGAGCTTGGTCTCGAAGTCCAGGCCCGGCGAGAGGTTCAGGTAGCTGTGCGTGGGGCGCGCAAAGCAATAGATGCAACCGTGCTCGCAGCCTCGGTAAGGGTTGAGCGAACGGTCGAAGTAGATGTCGGGCGATTCGTTTCCGGTAAGCACCGACTTCACGTCCTCGAAGCGCACTTCGGTTGCGAGCGGCATGAGCTCGTCGGCCTCGGCCACGCCTTCTTCGAGCGTGCCCCAGCCGTCGTCGAAGGCATTGCGCTCGTCCTTGGCGAAACGGTGCGCCAGCCGCGTGGCCGCACCTCGGCCCTTGATGATGTGGATGGGAACCTGAGCAGCGGGCATGGCAAATCCTTTGGATGGAATTTACTGTTTATTCATACAGTATTCCACCGATTCGGAAGCGCCATCCGGTTTTTACATTTCTCTTGTTTCTCTATTGACAGAAATTTAAGAAATCCTAAACTCGCGGCCATGGAACTCACCGACATTCAACGCAAGTTCGTCCTGCACTGGGGCGAAATGGGGTCCATGTGGGGCGTCAACCGCACCGTCTCGCAAATCCACGCCCTGCTCTTTGCCCACGGCAAGCCGATGCATGCCGAAGAGCTGTCCGACACGCTGGGCGTGGCCCGCTCCAACGTCAGCAACAGCCTGAAAGAACTGCAGTCCTGGAACCTGGTGCGCGTGACCCACATCCTGGGCGACCGGCGCGACTATTTCGAGACCAGCGTCGATGTGTGGGAACTGTTCCGCACCGTCGTGCGCGAGCGCAAGGAACGCGAGTTCGACCCCACCGTGCGCGTGCTGCGCGAACTGGTGTCCAGCCCCGACTTCCACAAGGAGCCGGCCGATGCGCAAGACCGCATCCGCTCGACCATGGAGCTGATGGACAAGCTCGCCACCTGGGCCGACGAAATGCTGCGGCTGTCCCCCGGCACGCTCGACAAGGTGCTGACGCTGGGCGCCAGCGTGCAGAAGTTCGTGCGCGGCGATGCAGCGCCCTCCGATAAAGGCGGAAAGGGCGGCGACGGCGGCAAGGGCGAAGACCCGGACGCCCACCATGCCAGCCTGCCGATGATCTGAGGTCCTTTTTTTGCCCGATCATTTCTGTTTTGACTGAAATATCGATAACAAAGAACGCCATGTCCCAAGCAGCCCTCGCCGCCTACCCCCTGACCGTCTATTTCGACGCCACCTGCCCGCTCTGCGTCGCCGAAATGGGCGCCATGAAGGCACGCGATGCCGCCGGCCGCTTGAACCTCGTCGATTGCTCGCCTGCCGACTTTGCCGGCGGTCCGGCCCCGCGCGGGGCGCTGATGACGGCCATGCACGCGGTCGATGCCGGCGGCCGCGTGATGGCGGGTGTTCCCGCCATTCGCGCCTGCCGCGCGGCGGTGGGCCTGCCGACCGGCGGCTTCCTGCTCGACCTGCCGCTCGTCGGCGCGCTGGCCGACCGCGCCTATGCCGGGCTCGCGCGCAACCGCTACCGGCTGCCGCGATGGCTGGTCACCCGGCTCGTGGGACGCGGTGCCATCGCACCGGCCACCTGTGCGGACGATCAATGCCGGCTCTGAAAAAAGAGCACCACACAAATCACGCTGTCACACCCCCAGGGAACTCCGATAAGACCGCCATCCGAAGAAGAAAGAAGGAACCTCGATGCCCACCGTCTTCCAGACTGACCTCCGCATGCCGGGCACGCCTGAAACGGCAAGGCCTGCGGTTGCCGCCCCAGCCGTCTCGCCGATCACCCGCGAAGAAACGCAGGACTACTTCACCGAGGTCGCCATCGACTACAGCGCCTGGAGCCCGAGCTACAACATGCACTTCGGCTTCTGGCGCGTCGGCCTCAATCCGTTCCGGCGCGAGGGCATGCTGATCGAGATGAACCGCGCGGTCGGCCGGGCACTGAAGCTCGACGTGCCAGCAAGCCCCACGCAACAGCAACAACAACGCCGCTGCGTACTCGACCTGGGCTGCGGCGCCGGCGCCACCGCACGCACGCTGGTCGGCGACGACGCTTCGCTCTACGCCGTCACCGTGACCAACGTGCCGGTACAGAACGGCATTGCGGCAAAGCTCGATGCCAAGGCCGGCGTGGCCGACCGTGTGGCGCACATGGAAGCCGACTACACGCGCACCGGCCTGCCCGCCGCGCAAGCCGATGGCGCCTGGGCACTCGAAAGCGCCTGCTATGCCGAGGGCACGGCCAAGGCCGACTTCGTGCGCGAGGCGGCCCGCTTGCTGAAGCCGGGCGCGCGGCTGGTGGTGATCGACGGGTTCCTGCTGCGCAAGAAGCCCGGCCGCGTCGCCGGCTGGCTGCACCGCCTGTGGGCCGACAGCTGGGCGGTGCCCACATTGGCCACGCGCGAAGACTTCACTGCGGCATTGCGCGACAACGGGTTCGAGGACATCGAGTTCAAGTCGCTGCGGTGGCGCGTGGCACCCAGTGCGTTGCACATCCCGGTGCTCGCCACGCGATTCACGTTGGTCGAACTCTGGAAGGCGCGCGGCCGGTTGAGTCCGTGGCGTCGCAAGCACATCGTGGCCAGCTACTGCGCGCTGGCACTGGGCATGTTCTGGCGCGACTTCGACTACGGGATGGTTACGGCTACTCGGCGGGCTTGATTTTTCGCTGTTGTTCAGGGCGCGTACGACTGACACCGGGTNNGTGCTCTGCGCAGCGAAATAAAGGAGGAGCGAAGCGGGGGACATTCGCGGAGCAGAGCACACCGTCGGCGTGGGCGTCGCCCTGAATGAACCAAACAGCAGCGCTCAAAACACAACGCAACAAGAACAGACAGCAAACACCAGAGGAGCCCATGAGCACAGAACACGAAGACACCCGCCTGTCCGAACTGGCGCCCACGACGTCCAACGACGAAAAGCCAACCGACAAGCCCCGCCGCCGCATGCCCTTCGCATGGTTCTGGCCCATCCTCGCCGGCGCACTGGTCGCCCTGCTGCTGCGCATTGCGTTCAGCGGCGGCCCTGGCCATCGCTTCTCGCCGATGCTCGGTGCATTCGTGTATTTCGCACCCGCCGTGTGTGGTGCCGTCACCGTCTACATGGCCGAGCGCATCGAGCGGCGCAGCTGGGGCTACTACCTCTGGGCACCGTGGGTCGCGACGGCGCTCTTTGTCAGTGGCACCTTGGCTGTGTTCATCGAAGGACTCATCTGCGCCATCGTGATCATTCCGCTGTTCGCGATCATGGGCAGCGTCGGCGGGCTGGCGATGGGCATCGTTTGCCGCGTTACCAACTGGCCCAAACCCGCGCTCTACAGCTTTGCGATGCTGCCGCTGGTGCTCGGCGCCATCGAGCCGCAACTGCCCGACCCCGACCAGTTCTCGTACACCTCTCGCACGCTCTTCATTGCCGCGCCGGCCGAGCGCGTGTGGCACGCGCTGAACGACGCACGCGACATCCGCCCCAGCGAAGTCGGCGATGCCTGGGCCTACCGCATCGGCGTGCCGCTGCCGGTGTCGGGCGTGACCGTCGACACGCCCGAGGGCCGCGTGCGCCAGGTGCAATGGCAGAAGAACGTGCACTTCGACGAAATCATCACCGACTGGCAGCCGGGCCGGCTGCTGAAGTGGCGCTACCGCTTCACGCCAGACTCGTTCCCCGCGGGCGCGCTCGACGACCACGTCATGATCGGCGGCCAGTACTTCGACCTGCGCGACTCCACCTACACGCTGACCCCGCGCGAAGGCGGCACCGAGCTGCGCATCGACGTGTCGTGGCGCGTGAGCACCCGCTTCAACTGGTATGCGGAACCGGTGCTGCAGTTTCTGCTGGGCGACGGGGCGGAACACATCCTGCGCTTCTACAAGGCACGCAGCGAGCGCACCCTGGCGGTGGCCGGACGATGATGATGACGACGACCACGACGATCAAGATGACCACGAACGCGAACACCCGCCCCGTCTTCCAGCTGGCGCTGGGCCCCGCATGGGACCAGCTCGGCGACGTGATCCGGCGCCACTACACGATGGCGCCGTTCTCCGACGACTACGTATGCGTTCGCGGCACCATGAGCGAAGTGCATCACGCGCCCTGGGCGGAACTGCTGATGCCTTTGGGCCGGCTCTTCGGCGCGCTGGTGCCGCACACCGGGACCGACGTGCCGATCGAAGTGCACTACCGCTGCCGCCCCGACAACCCTCACCTGTACTGGGACCGCGTCTTTCACTTCAAGGGCCGGCCCGACTTTCACTTCCGCTCGCACATGGAGCACACGCCCGCCCAGGGCAGCGAAGTCATCGAGTACGTGCGCTTCGGCATCGGCATGCGGCTGGCGGTGAGTGCCGAGCAAGGCGCGCTGGTGTTCCGCGACCTGGGCTACATCTGGCGCATCGGCCGCCTGCGCATTCCGCTGCCGCTGGGCCTGCTGCTGGGCACGGCCCATGTCGAGGAACGGCCCGATCCGTCCGACCCCGACCACTTCACGATGAAGATGCTGCTGCGCCACCGCTGGTTCGGCGACGTGTTCCGCTACAGCGGACGCTTCCGTTTGGCGCGCTTGGGGCCACAATGAGCACACCATGCCGCGCCGCCCCGAAAACCTCTACGCCCAGTACCATGCCCACGTCTACTTTGCTCCCGCCACGCTGGCGCAGGCGCGCGCGCTCTGCGAGCGGGCGGGCCACGAGCTGATGGTGGTCGTGGGCCGCGTGCACGAGCGGCTCGTGGGGCCGCATCCGCACTGGAGCTGCCAGCTGGCCTTCGATGCCGCCGAGTTCGACCAGGTCATCGCCTGGCTCGAAGCCAACCGCGACGGCCTCGACATCTTCGTGCACGGCGTGACGGGCGACGACTTTGCCGACCACACGGCGCATGCCATGTGGCTGGGCAACGAAAGCGTGCTCGACCTGCGGATGTTCCGGCACTGACCGGTCCCGGGGCCGCAGTTTCTGCAGCTGCTGCGGCTCAGAACTCCGCGTCGAGCTCGTCGATTTCTTCCGGCTCCCGCTTTGCCGCCTCCACCCACTCCTGCATGGCCGGCAGTTCCATCACGCGCTTGCAATACGCGGCGCACACGCTGTCGAGCGCCACGTCGTAGCTCAGGAAGCGCGTGACCACCGGCGCGTACATCGCATCGGCAATGCCCGGCTGCTTGCCGAACAGGAACGGCCCGCCATGGGCCTTGAGGCATTCGCGCCAGATGGCCACGATGCGGTCGATGTCCGATTGCGCGCGCGACCACACCTTGAAGTTCTTGAAACGGGCCTTGATGTTCATCGGCAGCGCGCCGCGCATCGAGCTGAAGCCCGAGTGCATCTCGCCGCAGATGGCGCGGCAATGGGCGCGGGCCGCCACGTCGGCCGGCAGCAGCCCGGCCTTGGGCTTGATCTCGTGGAGGTACTCACCGATGGCCAGCGTGTCCCACACCTTCACGCTGCCGTGCTGCAGCGACGGCACCAGCATCGACGACGACAGCAGCAGCATTTCGGCCTTCATGGCCGGATCGTCGGGCGGAATGATCTTCTCGCTGAAGTCCAGGCCGGCCAGCCTGCACATCAGCCAGCCGCGCAGCGACCACGCACCGTAGTTCTTGCTGCTGATGGTGAGAACGGGTTTGGCCATCGGGACGCTCCTTGACGATGCAACGCTGCGTGCAAGCGCCATGCCACCCGGCTGGCCCGCAACTTGCCTGCACCCGTTGCATGCTGTACCGGGCCTATCAGAACCAAGCCGACCTTCTTTCGCCCTCGCGGCTGGCGGCGCAGTACCTGGGCAAGGCGCTCTGGCAAGACGGCACCGAGCGCACCATCATGCGGCGCATGGCGGCCCAGTTCGAGGTGTTTTCGCGCATGCGGCTGACCCATTCGCGCCCGCCCTACGGCATTGGCAGCGTCACGGTCGACGGCACCGAAGTGCTTGTCCACGAAGAGAAAACGCTCACCGCACCCTTCGGAACACTGCTGCACTTTCGCAAGGACATCAAGGCCGTGCACCCGCCCGTGCTGCTGGTTGCACCACTCTCGGGCCATTTCGCGACCTTGCTGCGCGAAACCGTGCGCACCCTGCTGCGCGACCACGACGTGTACCTGACCGACTGGCACAACGCGCGCGACGTGCCGCTGTGGCATGGCGGCTTCAGCCTGGACGACTACACGCTGCAGCTCATCCAGTTCCTCGAGGCCATCGGCCCGGGCGTGCACATGGTCGCGGTGTGCCAGCCCTGCGTGGCCGCGCTGGCCGCCACCGCCCTCATGGCCGAAGACGACAACCCGTCCACGCCGCGCAGCCTCACGCTGATGGCAGGGCCGGTCGATTGCCGCATCAACCCGACCGGGGTGAACGTGCTGGCCACCAGCAAGCCCATCGAATGGTTCCGGCGCAACCTCATCAGCCACGTGCCATGGCCGCATGCGGGCGTGATGCGGCGCGTGTACCCCGGCTTTCTGCAGCTCTCGGCCTTCATGAGCATGAACCCCGAGCGCCACAAGAAGCAGTTCCAGGACATGTTCACCCACCTTGTCGAAGGCGACCTGGAGAAGGCCCGCACCATCGGCAACTTCTACGATGAGTACCTGGCCGTGAACGACCTGCCGGCCGAGTTCTACCTGGAGACGGTGGAGCGCGTGTTCCAGACCTACGACCTGCCGCGCGGCGTGCTCACCGTGGGCGACCGTACCGTGAACCCCGCGGCCATCCGCCGCACCGCGCTGCTGACGGTCGAAGGCGAACGCGACGACATCTGCGCGGTCGGCCAGACGGTCGCGGCGCAAGACCTGTGCACCGGCATCCGGCCTTACCTCAAGACGCACCACCTGCAGGCCGGCGTGGGCCACTACGGCGTGTTCAGCGGCAGCAAATGGAACGCGCAGATCTATCCGCGCGTGCGCGAAACCATCCACGCAGCGGCCGAATTGCACTGAGGCCACGGCCGCCTCTTCGCCGCGCGGCGGGCTCTTCAATCTGGCAGAAGATGCGGGGCCTTTGATTGCGGTTCCGCGCTGGCCTTCCTACACTCGGGCCCATGCAACGCAAGGCCTTCATCCGCAGCAAGAACCGCTCTCCGGTCGACCATGGGTCGCTGGCTTCGAGCGAATCGCGCGCGGTCGCGCATGCGGCGGTGGCGACGCGGTCAGAGCTGACCCTCGCACATCCCTGAGCCCGGCGGTCAGCCTCCCCCTTTACAGCGCATCCATCGACCGCCGGGCCACCACAGCCCCGCGCGGTAGCACCCGCCGTCCGCCCCTGACGGGCTGATGGACTGACGGGTTGCGTTCGCGCACGGTCGCGCTCTCGCCGTCCCCACCCGATCTTCCGGCCCGCCGCCGCTGCTGCAGCACTCCAATCCGCTGCCGTGGCCGCACGGCCTGCTTTCTCCTGCGGAAGGAAAAGAAGCATGCACAACATCCAATCCATCCTCGCGATCACCGACCTGTCCGCGCGGGGCCATCGCACGGTGCGCCGCGCGGCATCGATTGCCGCGGAACACGGCGCGCTGCTGAAGCTCATGTATGCGCCCGCGGCATTCGCCGTCGGCGCCACCGAAACCGCCGCGCATGCCACGCGCCGCCTCGCCGGCCTGGCCATCGAAATGGCCGAGGGATTCGGCGTCCTGGTCAAGAAGGTCGACAACGTGAGCGGCCGGCTCGACGCCATCGCGGAAGAATCGCGCTGGTGCGACCTGCTGGTGGTCGGCGACGCGCGCGACGCCTGCACCCTCGCCTTCTTTCACGGGCAGCCCGTGGCGCGGCTGCTGCGCGCCGTGCGAAAGCCCGTGCTGGTCGCGCGGCTCGATGCGGCCAAGCGCTACCGGCGCATCCTGGTGGCGGTCGACCTCACGGATGCATCGCGGCATCTGGTCGAGCTGGCCTGGGCCTTCGACGGCAACGCCGAGGTCGAGCTGTTCCATGCGCTCAACACGCTGCACGAAGGCAAGCTGCGCTACGCCGACGTGTCCGACTACGCCATCAAGTCGCTGCGCCATGCCTGCGCGCTGCATGCGCGCGATCGGATGCTGTCGCTGTCGGATTCGTCGACCGCGCGGCGCAACCGCGTCGTCTCGGCCATCGGCCAGGGCGACCCGGCGCGGCAGGCGGCGGTGCAGCAGCAGTACTCGAAGGCCGAGCTGCTGGTGGTGGGCAAGCACGGGCGCTCGGCCATCGTCGACTTCGTGTTCGGCAGCGTGGCGCAGCGCGTGCTGCGGTGGTCCGCCAGCGACGTGCTGGTGGTGCCGCGCGGCAGCGGCGTGGCATCGCCTGTCAAGGCCGAGCCTGTGGCGCATGGCGCGCTGGCGCCCGCCTTGAAGCAGCAGTGAGGGCGACATGGCATTTGCATTGCGCCCATTCCCCTTCTTCGACGCATTCACTGCATGGGCGTTGCGCCCTGCTGAACTGCGCATCGATGTCGATCCGAAGAAAGGCCGGCCGAGCGAGCCGCTGACGCCTGTCTACGAACGCATGCGCGCGCTGGGCGACCGCCTGCAGGACCTGCACCTGCCGGACCAGAGCGACCCTGACCTGCGCGTGCGCTACCGCGAAGCGGACGGCGAGCTCTATGTGTACGTCGAGGACGTTCGCTGCGAACGCCTCGTCGGCTACACCGTCTTCAACCGACTGATCGAGCTCGGGCGCAGGGCCGACCGGCACGTCAGGGCACCGCACTCGCAGTACGACCCGGCCTACCAGCGGCGCGGGCTGGCCACGGCGGTCTACCGGTGGGCACTCGGCAGCGGCATCTGCCTGATGAGCGGCGCGCGGCAGTCGCCGGGCGCCAACGCACTCTGGCAGAGCCTCGCCAACCGCTACGACGCCGGATTCGTCGACCTGAGGGAAAAGGTCTTGACCTACCTCGGCCCCGAGATCGACGACGCCACGCTCGGTGCGCTTCACACGCGCATGCTCCTGCTGGGAAACGGATGGACGCTGGAGCGGTTCAAGCGGGAGGCGCAGATGCGTTGAAGCGCAAAAGCAGCCTATCGCCGAGCGCGCGGGCTCTTGGCGCCCTTCGTCATCCGCCGCACCGTCGCCTCTCCACCCTGCGGCAACCTGTCGCGCAGGAACGCAATCAGCTCCTGCGCGACCACATTGCGCATCGGCCCCGGCATATACGCCAGCACCACGCGCCGTTCGACGCGCGGCTTCAGCAGCGGCACGACCACCAGTTCGGGGTCGCGCAGCGACGAGGTGTACAGCCGCGGCATCAGCCCCAGCGCCTGCCCGCTGCGCACCAGCGCATAAAGCGTTTCGGAATAACTCACGCGGTACGGCTCCGCGCCCTGCGCGAACTGGGCGCGCGCCGGGTTTCCGAGCGCCGGCATGCTGCCGCTTTCGAACAGCACCAGCCGCTCCTTGCCGATGGCTTCCCAGTTCGCGTCGCCCGCCTCGGCCAGTGCGTGGTCGCGCCGCACCACCAGCACCAGCGGGTCGCGGAACAAGTCGATGCAGGTCAGGCCGCCCGGCGGCTCGGTGATGGCGGCGACCGCCATGTCGAGCTGGCCGCTGCGCAGCTCGGCCAGCAAGGCGGTCGACGGCGCGTCGCGCCAGGCCAGCTCCACTTCGCGCTGGCCATTCGCCAGGAACTCGCTGGCAGCCGCGGCCACGCGCGCGCTGGCCGAAGGGATCACGCCGATGCGCACGAAGGCCCGGCCGCGCTGCACGGTGCTCTCGATGTCGCGCAGCGCCACCTCGAAGGTGTTGACCAGGAAGTCGGTGCGCGCCAGTACCTCGGCCCCCACGGGCGTGAGCTCCAGGCTGTGGGTGGAGCGGGTCAGCAACTCGGCGCCGAGCAGCTTTTCCATCTGCTTGATGGCATTGCTCAGCGCCGGCTGGGTAATGGCCAGCCGCCGCGCGGCGCGTCCGAACTGGCCTTCCTCGACCAGCACCGAGAAGAACTGCAACTGGCGCAGGGTGAGCGCACGCAAAGGCAGGGGCAAGGTGGCCATGGGCGACGTACCGGCCATTGGTTCCGGTTATTGATTCAGTGAATCAAATTATAGAAATTCAAAATTTTCTTTATGAGGTGCCACTGCCTAGACTGGTCAGCATGACCAGCGCTGCCCCCACCTCGCCCCCATTCACGCTGGAATCGATGCTGCGTGCGATTCCCAAGGTCGAGCTGCATTGCCACCTGTTCGGCACCGTGCGCCACGACACTTTCAAGCAGCTGAACCTGCGCGCCGGCGCACCGCTGGCGGCCGACGAGATCGAAGGCTTCTACACGCGCGGCGAAAAACCGGTGGGTGTGCTGCGCGTGCTGCGCGCGCTCGACGCACAGCTGGTGCGCGGCGCCGGCGACCTGTACCAGCTCACGCTCGAATACCTGCAGGACGCGGCCTCGCACAACGTGCGCTACGCGGAGTTCTTCTGGAACCCGACGGGCACGGTGCACGGTTCGGGCATTCCCTACGCAATGGCACAGAGCGCGATCGTCCGCGCGATCCACGACGCGCAGCAGGAGTTCGGCATCACCGGCCGGCTCATCGCGGCCATCGACCGCGAAGCCAGCGCCGAGGCGGCGGTGGAGATGGTGGAGTGGGTCAAGGCGCACCGCTGCGACGAAGTGATCGGCATCGGCATCGACTACCGCGAGAACGACCGGCCGCCGGAGCTGTTCACGCAGGCCTACGCCGCCGCCAGGAAGGCGGGGCTGAAGACCACCGCGCACGCCGGCGAGTTCGGCATGCCCTGGACCAACGTGCGCACCGCGCTCGACGTGCTGCGGGTCGACCGCATCGACCACGGCTACACGGTGGTCGACCAGCCCGACTTCGCACGCGAGTGCGCGGAGCGCGGCGTGCTCTTCACGGTGGTGCCGACCAACTCGTACTACCTGCGCACGTTGCCGCCCGAGCGCTGGGCGCTCGACCACCCGATTCGCCGCATGCCCGGCCTGGGCCTGCGCATCCACCCCAACACCGACGATCCGACGCTGCACAAGGTCACGCCCACGCAGGCCTGGCTGATGATGGTGCGCGACTTCGGTTTCGGCCTGGACGACCTGCGCGGCTTCATGCACAACGGCCTCGACGGCGCCTGGATCGACGACACGCAGCGCCGCGAATGGCGCACGCAATGGAGCGACGCCTTCGACACGCTGCGCGCCCGCCTCGACACCGAACCCACCACCACCGCCACCACTTCCTCCAACCTTTGATTGCCCACGCCATGAACACGCCACGCCGCCTGCTGCTCGCTGCAGCACTCCTTGCCGCCCTCCCCACCGCGGCGCTCGCGCAGGCGTGGCCGGCCGCCAAGCCCATCACGCTGATCGTTCCCTACACGGCGGGCGGCAGCGTGGACGTGAATGCGCGCCTGGTCGCGCAGCGGCTGGGCGAGCGGCTGAAGCAATCGGTCGTTATCGAGAACGTGAGCGGCGCGGGTGGCGCCATCGGTGTTGCCAAGGCGGTGAACGCGGCACCCGACGGCTACACGCTGGTGGTCGGCCCCGACAGCGCCATCGCCATCGGCAAGCTGGTCAACCCGACGGCCTTTCGCTTCGACCCGCTGAAAGACCTGGCACCGGTCGGCCTGCTCAACACCGCGCCGATGGTGCTGGTGGCGCGGCCCGGCCTCGAGGCGCAGACCTTCACGGACTTCGTGAAGCTCGCCAAGGCCAAGCCCGGCAGGTACAACTACGCGACCTCGGGCGTGGGCACCGTGCTGCAACTGGCGATGGAATTGCTGAAGGAGCGCAGCGGCATCTTCGTCACGCACGTGCCCTACCGCGGCGGCGCGCAGATTGCCACCGACGTCATCGGCGACCAGGTCGACCTGGCGATGCTGGTCAGCACCAGCGCCATCCCGCACGTGAACGGCAAGCGCCTGAAGGCGCTCGGCATCACCAGCAGCAAGCGGCTGGCCGCGCTGCCCAACGTGCCCACCTTCGACGAGATGCCCGGCCTCAAGGGCTTCGACATGGTGAGCTGGACGGGCATTTTCGCGCCCGCCAAAACGCCGCCGGCCGTGGTGGCGCACATCAACCAGGAGCTGAACGCCGTGCTGCAGGAAGAAGGCGTGCGCGGCAAGCTGATGGAGCAAGGCGCATTGCCGGGCAGCGGCACGCCCGAGGCTTTCGGCCGCTTCGTGCAGGCCGAGTACGCGCGAAATCAGAAGATCGTGCAGACCGCCAACATCAAGGAGTGAGCACGATGACGAAGACCCTGCCCCGGCTTTCCCGCCGCGCACTCGTCGCGTCCGCCGCCGCCAGCCTTGCCGGCATGGCCTTCGCGCAGGCCACGCCGGCGCCCACCGCGGCCGCGCTGGCACAGGCGCTGGCCGGCACCCCGGCCACGCAACTGCCGCCCGCACCCGGCAAGCGCCAGGTGATCATCGACACCGACCCTGGCCAGGACGACGCCATTGCGCTACTGATGGCCATGGCCGCGACCGACAGGCTCGATATCAAGGCGCTGACCGTGAGCGTGGGCAACCTGCCGCTCACCGTGACCGAAAAGAACGCACGCATGGTGCGCGACTGGGCCAACAGGCCCGATATTCCGGTGTACGCGGGCTATCCGCGCCCGCTGGTGCGCGAACCCATCTTTGCCGACGACGTGCACGGCAAGACCGGCATGGAAGGCCCCACGCTGCACACGCCGCGCGGCCCGCTGATGCCCACGCACGCGGTGCAATACATCATCGAAACGCTGCGCGCCGCGGCGCCGAAGAGCATCACGCTCGTGGGCCTGGGGCCGCTCACCAACTTCGCAGCCGCGCTCAATTCGGCGCCCGACATCAAGCCGGCCATTGCCGAGATCGTGGTGATGGACGGCTCCTGGGGCGTGGGCGGCAACATCACGCCGGCCGCCACCTTCAACGTGTATGCGGACCCCGAGGCGGCATCGATCGTGTTCCGCAGCGGCGTGCCGGTGACGGCCATGTCGCACGACGCGGCGCGCCGCGTGCTGCTGACGCCCGAGCGCATCGTTCCCTTCCGCGCCATGGGCAACAACGCCGGCAAGGTGGTGGCCGACATTTTCGATTCGATGATGGCGTACGGCCTGCGCCGCCGGGGCGTGGCGGTGGGGCCGATCTACGACCCGTGCGTCATCGCCTACCTGCTGCAGCCCGAGCTGTTCAAGGGCGCCAGGGTGAGCGTGGATGTGGAGACGAAGGGCGAGTTCACGACCGGCGTGACGGTGGTCGATTTTCGGGGCTACAACCGCCGCACGCCCAACACGCTGTGGATCAGCGAGGCCGACACCGAGGGGTTCTACGCGCTGCTGCGCACCCAGATCGCGCGGCTGCCCTGAACAACTGAACAGCGCGACGGACCGGAAACCGGAGGCCGGGCGACGGGCCCGGCCGGACGCCGGCTCAGCCGGTTTTTTCGTCGTCTTCCGCCGGCCAGTCGCGGATGTAGGCCTTGAGCATCTTGTTCTCGAAGTTCTGGCTGTCGACCACGGCCTTGGCCACGTCGTAGAAGCTGATCACGCCCATCAGCATGCGCTTGTCCATCACGGGCATGTAGCGCGCATGGCGCTCCAGCATGATGCGGCGGATTTCGTCCAGGTCGGTTTCCAGCGTGCAAGTGACGGGAGCATCGTCCATGGCCTTGCGGACCAGCGTGGTGCCGACCTGCCCGCCGTTGTTGACGATGGCCACGATCACCTCCCGGAAGGTCAGCATGCCGACCAGGTCGCCGTGTTCCATGACCACCAGTGAGCCGATGTCTTTCTCCGCCATGGTGTTGGCGGCTTCTGCCAGCTGGTCGTCGGGTGTGATGGTGAAGAGCGTGTTGCCCTTGACGCGAAGGATGTCGCTGACTTTCATCGTGTGCTCCTCTGGAGACCTCAATCTCGGCTATCTCGGCGGCGTGCCGTTTTTGAATATAGCCCACAATCGACGCCGACCTGAACGCCCCTGTCGCGCACGCATGTTTTGCCAGCGTAACGGGGCATTGCGAAGCGATCCAAGAGACAACTGAGAAAGGCCCCAATGCCCGGTTATTCCGACCCCGGTTTCGACACCCTCGCGCTGCACGCCGGCGCCTCGCCCGACCCCGCCACCGGCGCGCGGGCGGTGCCGATCCACCTGACCACCTCCTTCGTCTTCGAGTCCAGCGACCACGCGGCTGCGCTCTTCAACCTGGAGCGCGCGGGCCACGTGTATTCGCGCATCAGCAACCCGACCAACGCGGTGCTGGAGCAGCGCGTGTCGGCGCTCGAAGGCGGCATCGGCGCCATCGCCACCGCCAGCGGCCAGGCGGCGCTGCACCTGTCGGTTGCCACGCTGATGGGCGCGGGCTCGCACATCGTGGCCAGCACGGCGCTGTACGGCGGTTCGCAGAACCTGCTGCACTACACGATGCGGCGCTTCGGCATCGAGACCACCTTCGTGAAGCCCGGCGACCTGGACGGCTGGCGCGCGGCCGTCCGGCCTGAAACCAAGCTGTTCTTCGGCGAGACCGTGGGCAACCCGGGCCTGGACGTGCTCGACATCCCCGCCGTGAGCGACATCGCGCACGAAGCGGGCGTGCCACTGCTGGTCGACTCCACGCTGACCTCGCCCTACCTGATCAAGCCCTTCGACTGGGGCGCCGACCTGGTCTATCACTCGGCGACCAAGTTCCTGTCGGGCCACGGCACGGTGATCGGCGGGGTGGTGGTCGACGGCGGCAGTTTCGACTGGGAAAAGTCCGGCAAGTTCGCCGAACTGACGCGGGCCTACGACGGCTTCCACAACATGGTGTTCAGCGAGGAAAGCACGGTCGGCGCGTTCCTGCTGCGCGCGCGCCGCGAAGGCCTGCGCGATTTCGGCGCGTCGATGAGCCCGCACACGGCGTGGCTGATCCTGCAAGGCATCGAGACGCTGCCGCTGCGCATGGAGCGCCACATCGACAACACGCAGAAGGTGGTCGAGTTCCTGGCCACGCATCCGTTCGTGTCGCGCGTGGGACATCCGCTGATCGAGTCGCACCCGAGCCATGCGCTCGCACAGAAGTTGCTGCGCCATGGCGCACGGGGTGCCGGCGCGGTGTTCAGCTTCGACATCAAGGGCAGCCGCGCGCAGGGCAAGGCGTTCATCGAGGCGCTGAAGCTGTTCAGCCACCTGGCGAATGTGGGCGATTGCCGGAGCCTGGTGATTCACCCGGCGAGCACGACGCACTTCCGCATGACGGACGAGGCGCTGGCGGGTGCGGGCATTTCGCAGGGAACGATTCGGCTGTCGATCGGGCTCGAAGATCCGGCCGACCTGATCGACGACCTGAAGCGGGCGCTCAAGGCTGCCGAGAAAGCGGGGGCATAGGATGAAATCCTGTTCTTCTTTTGTTCGTCGCGTTGTGTTTGAAGTGCGTCGTTCAGGGCGCGCC
>NZ_QAJK01000074.1:0-36512 GCF_003852515.1 Variovorax sp. KBW07
CGCTGCGCAGAGCACACCGCCAGCGTGAGCGACATCAGAGCACTTGTTGATCGGCCGCAAGCGCAGAGCGTGTCCATGTGCGAATTGCATCGGGTGCTCCCCGCAGCGAAATAAAGGAGGAGCGAAGCGGGGGACATTCGCGGAGGGGAGTACCCGGTGTCAGTCGCACGCGCCCCCGACAAATGCGCCAAGAACAAGAGCCCGCAGAACACAAACGCCCGCAACACAACCCGCGCTGGAGCAACTGAAAAATGGACAGCTACGCACTCCTGCTCGGCTCGACACTGAGCGCAGGCACCGTGCTCGCCATCGCGGCACTCGGCCTGCTCATCAACGAGAAAGCCGGCATCGTCAACCTCGGCGCCGAGGGCATGATGCTCTGCGCCGCCATCGCGGGTTTCGCGACGGTGGTCATCACCCACAACCCCTGGCTCGGCTTCCTGGCGGGCATGGCGGCGGGCGCTTTGCTCGCGGCCTTCTTCGGCGTGCTCGTCATCTGGCTCAACACCAACCAGTACGCCACCGGACTCGCACTCAGCTTGTTCGGCGTCGGCTTCTCGGCCTTCGCCGGCATCAACTTCGTGCAGGCCAAGCTGCCCGAGAGCGTGCCGTACGCGATACCCGTGCTGGCCGACATTCCGCTCGTCGGCCCTGCGCTCTTCCGACACCACCCGATGGTGTACTTCGCCGTGCTGCTCACCGTCGGGCTCATCTGGTTCCTGTACCGCACCCGCGCCGGCCTCGTGCTGCGCTCGGTCGGCGAATCGCCCGAGTCGGCCCATGCGCTCGGCTACCCCGTGCGGCGCATCCGCTTCATGGCCGTCATTGCCGGCGGCGCACTTTGCGGCCTGGCGGGGGCCTACCTGTCGACCGTCTACACGCCCCTGTGGGTCGAAGGCATGGTCGCGGGGCGCGGCTGGATCGCGCTGGCGCTCACCACCTTTGCCACCTGGCGGCCCATTCGCGTGCTGCTGGGCGCCTACCTCTTCGGCGGCGTCACGATGCTGGGCTTTCACCTGCAGAGCAGCGGTGTCGACGTGCCGCCCCAGTTCCTCAGCATGCTCCAGTACATCGCGCCCATCGTGGTGCTGGCGCTGATCTCGCGTAACCCCGCCTTCATCCGTATCAACATGCCGGCTTCCATTGGGAAACCGTTCTACCCCGGCTCATAATCGCGTTTTTCGTTTTCCCGCCAACCTGTCCTTTTTGAGGATTTCCGACAATGAATGATCTGAACAAGCGCTCCCTGCTCAAGCTGGCCGCCCTCACGGCGGTCGCTTCGGCGGCCCTGATCGGCTGCGGCAAGAAAGAAGAAGCGGCAGCTCCGGCCGCGGCCCCCGCGCCGGCTCCAGCACCCGCTGCTGCGGCACCGGCTCCGGCGGCGCCGCTCAACATCGCATTCGCATACATCGGACCGGTCGGCGACGGCGGCTGGACCTTCGCGCACGACAACGGCCGCAAGGCGCTCGAAAAAGAATTCGGCGACAAGATCAAGACCACCTTCGTGGAGAGCGTGCCCGAAGGCGCCGACGCCGAGCGCGTGTTCCGCGACATGGTCGGCCAGGGCAACAAGCTGATCTTCGGCACCACCTTCGGCTACATGGAGCCCATGCTCAAGGTCGCGGCCGACAGCAAGGACGTGAAGTTCGAGCACGCCACCGGCTACAAGACCGCCGAGAACATGCGCACCTACGACAGCCGCACGTATGAAGGCGCGTACATGGCCGGCGTCATTGCCGGTGCCATGACCAAGAGCAACACCCTCGGCGTGGTCGGCTCGGTGCCCATTCCCGAAGTGCTGCGCAACATCAACAGCTTCACGCTGGGTGCGCAGTCGGTCAACCCGAAGATCACCACCAAGGTCGTGTGGGTCAACGAATGGTTCAGCCCGCCGAAGGAAACCGAAGCGGCCACCGCCCTCATCAACGGCGGCGCCGACGTGCTGTTCCAGAACACCGACTCGCCCGCCGTGCTGAAGACCGCACAAGAGAAGGGCAAGCGCGCCTTCGGCTGGGATTCCGACATGACCGCCTACGGTCCCAAGGCCCACCTGGGCTCGGCCACCATCAACTGGGCGCCGTACTACATCAAGGCCACGCAGGACGCGCTCGACGGCAAGTGGGCCACCGGCCAGAGCTGGTGGGGCGTGAAGGAAGGCGCCATCGACCTCGTGTCGATCGCCGAAGACGTGCCGGCCGAAGCCAAGGCCAAGGTCGAGGAAGTGAAGAAGGGCCTGAAAGACGGCAGCTTCGTGATCTGGAAGGGCCCCATCCTCGGCCAGGACGGCAAGGAAGTGGTCGCCAAGGACGCCGTGGCCGACGACAAGTTCCTGACGGGCATCAACTTCTACGTCAAGGGCGTGGAAGGCAAGGTGCCGGGCGGCGACAAGAAGTAATAGAGCAAAAGCCCAAGCGGGCTGATTAGTTCACGGGCCACTCCTGAAAAGGCGTGGCCCGTTGTCGTTTCGGAAGGGCCGTGTCGCTACGATGATTTCGCATTTCATCTACAAGACATTCAGGGAGAAAACGACATGGCGACAGCGCTTCAGGGCGGGCCTTCGCCCGGACCCAGGCTCGATGGCAATGGTCGTTGAAAAACGGCGACTTCTTCTCGTGATGGCACTGTCGGCAACCGCCGCCATTGCGTCGGCCGCCCAGCCGCCCGCGGCACTGATCGAAGTCAGGCCGGACGGGCAACGAACGGTGTTCACGACACAACGATTGAGCCGCCATGACCGGCTCATTGCGCAATACGCCGATGCGCAGGGCAAGGCAAGGTGCTGTGTGCCGCTGCGGATCGTTGGTGGCCCTTTGCGGCGAACCGACGTGTCCGACGAACTGCGGGAGCGGCGTGTCAGGGCCTACGCCTTGCCGGCGGTCGCGACGCCCGATCCGCTGCCGTTCATTGGTGCGGCGTTGGTGCTCAAGGCAGGCGGGGAGCCTTCGTTTCTCGGCGAGCAGGCGTTCCTGGCCGGCGCCACTGGCAACAAGGCGTTCCCCGAGGTCTGCACCAGCAGCGAGGGCGCGCACCTTCTGCAGTCGAGCAACGGGAAACCGCAGGCCCACCTCTACATGCATTTCGACTATGCCGTCGAGCCGACCTGCAGCCCGGAAAGCCTGAAGCCGTTCTATTGAGGGTCAGCAGGCGCGGCGGCGCTCTTCTTTTCTACTGCCCCGCCTGCAGCATCGCCCCCATCTTCTGATGGATCAGGTTCACCGCCTTCAAGGGCCGCAGCATCACCTTGAATTCGGTGATCTTCCCGGCGTCGTTCCACTTCATCATGTCGACGCCGTTGATGACGATGCCATCAAGCTCGAGCTCGAATTCCAGCACGGCATCGCGTTCGCCCTTGAGTTCGCGCACGTAGCGGAAGTTCTCGGTGAAGAACACCTGGAAGGCCGCCGACAGGTACTTCTTCGTGATGCTCTTGCCGACCTGGGGCTTGTGCACCACCGGCGAATGAAAAACGGCTTCTTCGTCGAGCAGGGCGTCCAGGCCGGCCGCGTCGCGTTCCTTGACGAGCCGGTGCCAGGTGGCGAGGGTGTCGATGGGCATGCGTTTGTCTCCTCTAGCTGCAGTGAAAGTTCAGTGAAAATTCGGGGAAAGCACAGGGAAGGGCAGTCTATCGAAGCTATATGTTTCCAATGATCGCCTGCGCGACGGCTGCGCTTATGCTGTGCGGGATCACAACGCCGATTTCCCCACCATGACCGACTTTCTTCGCCCCGTCTTCGACAAGACCCTTGCCAGCAAGATCCCCGCCGAGCGCCTGCCAGAGCTGTTGCGCGCCATGCCCAAGGCCGAGCTGCACATGCACATCGAAGGCTCGCTCGAGCCCGAGCTGATCTTCGCGCTCGCGCAGCGCAACGGCGTGGCCATTCCGTATGCCAGCGTCGAAGACCTGCGCCGCGCCTACGCCTTCACCAACCTGCAGAGCTTCCTGGACATCTACTACGCCGGCGCCAGCGTGCTGCTGAAGGAACAGGATTTCTACGACATGGCCTGGGCCTACCTGGAGCGCGCCGCGGCCGACAACGTGGTGCACACCGAGATGTTCTTCGACCCGCAGACGCACACGGCGCGCGGCGTGTCGATGGAAACGGTGGTCAGGGGCCTGCACCGCGCGTGCGTCGATGCGCAGCCCAGGCTGGGCGTGAGCGCCACGCTCATCCTGTGCTTCCTGCGCCACCTGAGCGAAGAAGACGCCTTCGAAACGCTGGAACAGGCGCTGCCGTTTCGCGACCTGTTCATCGGCGTGGGCCTCGATTCGAGCGAGCTCGGCCATCCGCCGGAAAAGTTCACGCGGGTGTTCGCGCGCTGCCGCGAGCTGGGCTTTCATCTGGTGGCGCATGCGGGCGAAGAGGGCCCGCCGGAATACGTGTGGAGCGCGCTCGACGTGCTGAAGGTGGAGCGTGTCGACCACGGCGTGCAGAGCGCCAAAGACCCGGCGCTGATGAAGCGGCTGGCGCAAGACCGCATTCCGCTGACGGTGTGCCCGCTGTCGAACCTCAAGCTCTGCGTGTTCCCCGACCTGTCGAAGCACAACCTGGGCGCGCTGCTCGACGCGGGCCTGGTCGCCACCGTGAACTCGGACGACCCGGCCTACTTCGGCGGCTACATGAACGAGAACTTCACGCAGACCTTCGCGGCCACCGGGCTGAATGTGCAGCAGGCCTGGCAGCTCGCGGCGAACAGCTTCGAAGGCAGCTTCATCGACGCAGCCGCCAAGCGCGCTTACGTGGACCGGCTCAACGCCGTCTTCGCAAGCTTCTGATCGGCCGGTGCCGCTACAACGGCGGCACGCGGCACCAGCAGCGGCATTGCCACCAGCGCACAGGCGCTGGCGGCCAGCCACACCAGCGGCCATCCTTGCAGCGCCAGCAGGTGCGGAATCGAGAAGGGCGTGACGAAGCACACCAGGAAGACGCTGGTGTTCGCCATGCCGAGGGCGGTGCCCGCACGGGCCGCGCCGGCCAGCGTGGCGAGCTCGGTGTAGGCCACGCCGTGCCAGGCCGACACGCAGACGCCGCTCACAGCCAGCAGCACGACCAGTGCGATGCGCAGCGCCGATGAGTCGGCAACGTGTGTGCCGGCCGCCATCACCAGCACCGCCAGCCCCGCGAACAGCGCCACGCTGAGCGCGCTGCAGGCGCGCAGGTAGGCCGGGCGGTTGCGGCGGCGATCGGTCCAGCGTCCGCTCCACACGCGCATGACCATCGCGCCGACCTGCGTGAAGACCATGGTGGCGGTGATGGTCGCAAAGCTCGCATGACCGAAGTCGTGCAGGAACACGGTGCCGAAAGACAGCACCGCGAACTGCGGCGCGCACAGGATGCCGATGCCCAGCACGATGCGCCAGACGCGGGCGTCGCGCAGCGGGCCGCTCTTCGGCGCGGCGACTGTTTCAGCCGCGCCCTTGGCGTGTCGCACGATGGGCGGCTCGTGCACCCAGGCCCAGCTCATGGCCGCGCTCAGCGCGCACAGCAGCGCCAGCAGGCCGTAGAGCGCGGCAAAGCCGAAGTGCAGCGCCACGAAGGGCAGCACCAGCGCGCCGATGCCACCACCCAGTGGCACGGCCGTCTGGCGGATGCTCATGGCGAGCCCGCGTTCGCCGGCGTCGAACCAGGTCATGACCGCGCGGCCGCTGGCGCCGTTGACGCTGCCGCCCAGCAGGCCGACCAGCAGCAGGCCGGCCGCGAGCCAGCCCAGGCCGGGAATGTGCTGCGCGCCCGGGGCGGCCCACAGCGCCATCGCCAGCAGCGCGATGGCGGTGCTGCCCAGCCCGAGCAGCAGCACGGGTCGGTCGCCCCAGCGGTCGGTCAGCAGGCCCCAGGGCAGCTCGCTCACGGCAATGCCCAGGCCCATGAGGCCGAGCACCAGGCCGAGCGTGGCGTTGTCGAGCTGGTAGCCGGTGCGCATGAGCACCGCGGTCATCGGAATGCCGCTGAAGGCCACCGAGAACGCCGCGTTGGCGGCCACGCCCGCGGCCAGCACCTTCCAGCGGTGGCGGGGCGAAAACGAAGGGGAGTGCGATGAATGGGTCATGTTGCGGTGCAGTGTCCGCCGTTGCAAAGGTTTTGAAAATCAGAAAATAATGAGCGGATCGTTCCAAAAAACAGGACGATTGGAAAAGGAAGAAACCATGTCCCAGGTGATGTTCGATCTCGATGTGCTGCGCAGCTTTTCCACCGGCATCGCGCTCGGCAGCTATGCCCGCGCGGCCGACCGGCTGGGGCGCTCCACGTCGGCCGTGAGCGCCCAGCTCAAGAAGCTGGAGGCGCAGGCCGGCACGGTGCTGTTCCGCAAGGCCGGCCGCGGGCTGGAGCTGACTGACGCCGGCGAAACCCTGCTGGCCTACGCCCACCGCATGCTCGAGCTCAACGAAGAGGCGGGCGCCGCCATGCGCGGTGCCGACCTGCAGGGCTGGGTGCGGCTCGGCCTGCAGGAAGACTTCGGCGAGACGCTGCTGCCCGCGGTGCTCGGCCGCTTTGCGCGCGCGCACCCCAAGGTGCGCATCGAGGCCTGCGTGGCGCGCAGCGCCGAGCTGCGCGAACGGCTCGAGCTGCGCCAGCTCGACCTCGCGCTGGCCTGGGACGCAGGCGACCAGCCGATGTCGCCGCATGCCGAGCGCGTGGCGCGGCTGCCGCTGCAATGGATCGGCCCGCGCTCGCCCGACATGCTCGACGCTGCCTGGTGGACCGAACGCGAGCGCCGCGGCAGCGGTGCGCGTAACAGCAAGAGCAAGAGCAAGGAGCCGTTGCCGCTGGTGCTGCTCGATGCGCCGTGCCCGCTGCGCGACATCGTGACCGCCGCGCTCGACCGCGCCGGCGTGCCTTGGCGCCACGCGTTCACCAGTGCCAGCCTGGCGGCGCTGTGGGCCGCCGCGTCGGCCGGCCTGGGCCTGACCGTGCGCACGCCGTTCGGGCTGCCTTCGCACGTGCGCGGCATCGACCGCGGCGCGGTCGGCTTGCCGGCGCTGCCGCAGATGTCGCTGGCGCTGTACCGCGCGCAGGCCACCGCCGAGGCGCCCGTGAGCCGCCTCGCCACGCTGCTGCTGGAGGCCGTGCGCCAGCACGTGCAGGCCGAAGCGCCGGCGCTGCACTGAATGCTGAAGGGAATGCAATCTCTTGCATTCCCTTCAGCCCAATGCATGAGAATCCGCCGCTGGAGACAAAAACAAAAGTGACACGGCATGGCCACGCAACAGAACTTTCTGCACCTTTGGGATGACAGGTTTCTCTACATCACACCGGCGATCCACTCGGGCCTGACGGCGCGTTCGTCGGCCACGCTGCTGGCGTCGGTCAGTGGCCATCCGTTCACGCTCGAAGCGGTCGATGGCACGCGGGTGCGCTGCACCGCCGCACTGGTGGCGCCGCATGTGTCGCGCCGGCTCGACGTCGATGGCTCGGGCCTGCTGTCGCTCAACCTCGACCCCGCCTCCAGCGCCTACCGCATGCTCGCCAGGCACATGGGTGGGCATGGCATCCAGCCCATCGACGCGCGGCGCTTCGGCCGGCTGCGCGACGACTTCGAACCGGCGCAGCGCGGCCTGCTGTCCGACCGCAGGCTGCAGGCGCTGAGCGCGCAAATGGTCGAGGCCATCACCGAGCACCCCGAGATTGAAGCGCCCATCGACAAGCGCATCGAACGCGTGCTGGAGGCCATCCGCGCGAATGCCGGCCAGATCCAGCTGCGCGAGCTGTCGGTGGTGGCCTGCCTGTCGCCCGACCGCCTGACGCACCTGTTCGCCGAGCAGGTGGGCGTGTCGGTCAAGCGCTATGCGCTGTGGACCAAGGTGCGCCGCACGGTGCAGCAGTTCACCGGGCACCGGCCACTGACCGACGTGGCACTGGTCAGCGGCTTCACCGATGCGGCGCACATGAGCCGCACCTTCCAGCGCTACTTCGGCCTGGCGCCTTCGTTCCTGGCGAACCAGGTGCGCGTGACGGCGGACGAGCAGGCCTCGCACGCGTGGGGGCGCAACGGCGCGCCTGCCTAGCTGCCCAGGGCCACTAGGGCCAAACCCTAGGCAGCACAGCGGCTGCGTTCAAGCGGCTGCCAAGGGCCGTGCCTAAGCTCCGGAGTGCTCCGCCAAGAGAGCACCACCTGGAGACATCATGAGAAAAATCATCCGTCGCGGCGCCATGCCGCTGTCCCTGCTCGCGCTCGCCGCGGCCGCCACCCTGACCGCTTGCGGCGGTGGCGGAGGCAACGGCTTTTCGTTCCTGCCGTTGCCACCGAGCCCGCCGGCCGAGGCCACCTACAAGGCCGAGATCCGCCGCACCGCCATGGGCGTGCCGCACATCAAGGCCGACACCTGGGCCGGCGCGGGCTACGGCTATGGCTACGCACAGGCGCAAGACAACCTGTGCACCATGGCCGACTCGTTCCTCACCTACCGCGGCGAGCGCTCGCAGTACCTCGGAGGTGACGCGCAACTGGTGGCCAGCAGCACCATCTCGCGGCCGAAGAACATCGACTCCGACTTCTTTCACCGGCACGTGATCTCGGCCGACGTGCTGAAGAAAATGATCGATGCCCAACCCGACGAGCTGAAGAAGCTGGTCGAAGGTTTTGCGGCGGGCTACAACCGCTACGTGCGCGACGCGAAGGCCGGCGGCAACGCGCATGCCGCGTGCCGCACCGAGGCCTGGGTGCAGCCCATCACCACCGACGACATCTTCCGCCGCATGTATGCGGCCAATCTCGCGGGCGGCTACAGCAACTTCCTGCCGAACATCGCCAATGCCATCGCGCCCGCCGCGGTGGGGCCGGCGAAGGTGGCGGCACGCGGTGCCGGCAGCAGCGGCAAGAAGCAGCACCCGCACCACCACGCGCTGCAACTCGCCGCGCGCGACATCGCCATGCCCGAGCTGCAGGTCGGCGGCAAGGAGGGCGTGGGCAGCAACATGATCGGCTTCGGCACCGCCGCCACCGGCGACGCGAGCCCGCTGCTGTTCGGCAACCCGCACTGGTACTGGCGCGGGCCCGACCGCTTCTACCAGGTGCAGCTCACGATTCCGGGCAAGCTCAACATCAGCGGCACGTCGTTCCTGGGCATTCCGGTGATGCTCATCGGCTTCAACGACAACATCGCGTGGAGCCATACGGTGTCGACGGCAAAGCGTTTCGGTTTCTACGAGCTCAAGCTCGCCTCGGGCGACCCGACCAGCTACATGCGTGATGGCAGCGCGGTGAAGATGCAGGCGACGCAGATCACGGTGAAGGTGAAGCAGGGCGACGGCAGCGTGGCGCCCGTGACGCGCACGCTCTACAAGTCGGAGTACGGGCCGATGGTCAATCTCGGCGCGCTGGACTCGACGCTGGCCTGGAACCAGACCATGGCTTTCGCCATCCGCGACATCAACGGCGAGAACTACCGCACCTTCCGCAACTGGCTGCGCTGGAACCAGGCGAAGTCGCTCGACGAGTTCACCGCCATCCAGCGCGAGGAAGCGGCCATTCCGTGGGTCAACACCGTGGCCGTGGGCCGTGGCAGCGCCAAGGCCTGGTATGCCGACATCGGCGCCGTGCCCAACGTGTCGCCGGACCAGGTGGCGAGCTGCACCACGCCGGTGGGCACCGTGTTGAAGACCAAGGTGCCGAGCATGGCGGTCGTGCCGATCTTCGACGGCTCGCGCAGCGCCTGCGACTGGCAGACCGATGCCGACTCTGCACAGAAGGGCGCCATCGGCGCGTCGCGCATGCCCAGCCTGATGCGCGACGACTACGTGGCCAACATGAACGACAGCTACTGGCTGGCGAATCCGAAGCAGCCGTTGACCGGCTACCCGGCCATCATGGGCCCGACCAGCGCCGAGGTCAGCTTCCGCACCCGCCTGGGCAACGTGCTGGCGCAGGGCCGCATCGACGGCGCCGACAGCTACGGCACCAAGGGCGCGACGGTCGACACCGTGAAGCGCATGGTGCTCAACAGCCGCGTGCTGACAGCGGAACTGTTCAAGGACCAGGCGGTGGCGATGCTGTGCGCTTCGCCGACGGCCACCTTCGCCAACGACCCGCTGGACGCGACGGTTGTCGGCCGCACGGTCAACACCGCAGCGGCTTGCGCCGCACTGCAGGCCTGGGACAACACCGGCGTGACCGGCGCACGGGGCGCGCATGTGTGGGATGAGTTCTGGAACCGCGTGAAGCTGCCGTCGACCGCCTACGACAAGCCTTTCGACGCGAACGATCCGGTCAACACGCCGCGCGAACTGAATGCCAGTGCGAAGGCGCTGCTGGAGCCTGCCTTCGGTGCCGCCATCGCCCGCATCGAAGCCAGCGGCTACGCGTTCGATGCGCCGCGCGGCGACTACCTCTTCGCCACGCGCGGCGGCAAGAAGATCCCGCTGTACGGCGGCTGCGGCGGGCCGGGCTACTTCACCATCGCGTGCTCCGAGAACCGCCTCGACAAGGGCGGCTACAGCATGGACGGAAACCCGAACGGCAACAGCTACATGCAGATCGTGCGCTTCCCCGAAGGCGGCGTGGAGGCGCACACCTTCCTGACCTTCTCGCTGTCGGACGATCCCGCGTCGGCGCACAACGGCGACTACACCCGTGCCTACAGCGGCGGGCAGTGGCTGAAGGTGCCGTTCTCGGAGTCGGAGATCAAGGCCGACGCGGCCTACAGCAGCGCGGTCATCAGCGAGTAAGGCTGCAACGTCGCAGCGTGGCGAGGCGGTGGCGGCTCAAGGCTGCCGCCGCTTCGCCAGCCAGTTCCATCCGGCACCCGCGGCCATCAGCACGCAGGTGCCGAGGAACACGGCGCGCATGCCGATGTGCCCGCCCACCAAGCCGCCGAGCAGCGGGCCCGCGACCTGGCCGGTGTACTGCGCCGAGGTCGAGTAGCCCAGCATGTTGCCCGCCACGTTCTCCGGCACGTTGTGGCGGATCACGCTCGCAATGCACGGCAGCAGCCCGCCGAGCGACAGCCCCATCAGGAAGCGCAGCACCACCAGCTGCCAGCCCGAGGTGACGAAGGCCTGCGGAACCAGCAGCAGCGCCGACACCGCGAGGCAGCCGACGATCACGTTCCAGTGCCCCACGCGGTCGGCCAGCTTGCCCAGCCGCGAGGCCGACAGAATGCTGCCGAGCGCGGCCGCCGACATCACCAGGCCGGCCATCAGCGTCACGCGTTGGGGGTCTTCCACCAGCGTCGCGACATAGACCGTGATGATCGGCTCGATCGACATGTTGGCCAGCATCAGCAGCATGCCGGTGAAGAGCATCGCGACCAGCGGGCGCTTGTCGGGAATCGCGGCCCAGCCGCTGCCGCCAGGCTCACCGCGTTGCTTGGCAGCAGCAGGTGCTTTCTTCTTTTCGCGAATCAGGAAGGCGGTGGCCAGGAAGGCCACGAAGATCATCGCGCCCGCCGCGAAGAAGGTGGCGCGAATGCCGATCAGCGGCGGCAGCACGCCACCGACCAGCGGCCCCACGAGGTTGCCCGCCATGATGGCCGACGACATGGTGCCCAGCGCCCAGCCGGTGCGCGCCTTGGGCGTCTGCGTGGCGACCAGCACCATCGAGCCCGAGGCGTAGCCACCCAGCAGGCCCGCGAGCAGCCGCAGGCCCACCAACTGCCACACGTTGGTGGCCATGCCGATCAGCGCCATCGCCACCGCCATGCCGAGGCTGGCGCGAATCAGCATCGGCTTGCGGCCGTAGCGGTCGGCCAGCCAGCCCCACAGCGGCGCCACCAGCGCGGCGGTGAAGAAGGTCGCGCCGTAGGCCACGCCCGACCACTGCACGATGGCGGCGTGGTCCTTCACGCCCAGTTGCTCGACGTAGAGCGGCAGGAAGGGCAGCAGCAGCGTCATCGCCACGATGGTGGTGAAGGCGCCGAACATGCAGACGGCAAGGTTGCGCTGCCAGTGTTCGTTGGCATCGCTCGTGGTGGGGGTTGGCGCGGGTTCGCGGCGCGCGGCGCTTGTTGTCGGGTTCGTCATGGAGCGAACCCATTGTGTGGCGGCACGGCCGGCCTGGCGCTTGCCGATTCGCGGCGCCACCCATCGCGTGCGGCGCATGGCGGCCGTTTGACCGGGATCGGGATGTCACGTAGCCTGTTGTCCTGAATATTTGAGAACCCTCTTTTCAGGACATCGTGATGAAGCGCATCGCCGTCGTCGTTTTTCCGGGTTTCCAGATCCTTGACCTGGCGGCCGTTGCCGCGTTCGAGCTGGCGAACAAGCACGTGGGCCAGCCGTTCTACAGGGTCGAGCTGCTTTCCGAAACCGGCGGGCCGACGCCCAGTTCGTCCGGTATCGGCGTCGAGACGAAACGGTTCACCGCCTCGAAGTTCGATACGCTGATGATGACCGGCGCGCTCACCATCGAGCCCACGTCGGACACGCTGTGCAGGATGCTGCGCGCGGGCGCGCGCAGCTCGCGCCGGCTGGCGAGCATCTGCACCGGCGCCTTCGGACTGGCCGACGCCGGCCTGCTCGATGGCCGGCGCGTGACCACGCACTGGGCCTTCGCGCAGGAACTGCAGAAGCGCCACCCGCTCGCCATGGTGCAGCCCGACCGCATCTTCATCAACGACGGCACGCTCTGGACTTCGGCCGGCATGACGGCGGGCATCGACCTGATGCTGGCGCTGGTGGAGGCCGACCTGGGCGTCGAGGCCGCGCGCATGGTGGCGAAGAACCTGGTCGTGTATCACCGCAGGGCGGGCGGGCAGTCTCAATACTCGGCGCTGCTGGAGCTCGAACCGAAGTCCGACCGTATCCAGCAGGCGCTGGTGCATGCACGCGCCAACCTGCGCGACGCGCTGTCGGTGGAAGAGCTTGCCGAGGTGGCGCACCTGAGCCCGCGCCAGTTCAGCCGCGCCTTCAAGTCGGAAACCGGCCAGTCGCCCGCGCAGGCCGTGGAGCACCTGCGCGTGGAAGCGGCGAAGGCACTGATCGATGCAGGCGGGCTGGCGCTCGGCGTGGTGGCCGATGAAACGGGCTTTGGCGATCCCGAGCGCATGCGGCGTGCTTTCCTGCGCACGCTGGGCCAGCCACCGCAGGCCGTTCGACGGGTGGCGAGGCAAGTCACGGAGATGGCATAAAACGAGGTTTATATGACATTTACGCCATTGGTCTGACGGAGGAAACTTCCCTTCACGCCGCAACGACGCGGCTTCAAAAGGAACCTCCAATGACTGCGACATCCAAGGGCACCGCCCTCATCACCGGCGCTTCTTCAGGCATCGGCGCCATCTATGCCGACCGGCTGGCCCGCCGCGGCTTCGACCTCGTGCTGGTCGCGCGAAACCAGGAGCGCCTGCAGGCACTGGCCGCCAGGCTTGCTGCGGAGACGGGCCGCAAGGTCGAGACGATTGCCGCCGACCTCACGAACAAGAAAGACATCGCGCGGGTCGATGCCGCCATTCGCACCAACCGCGAGCTCACGCTGCTGGTGAACAACGCCGGCGTGGGCGCCACCGCGCCGCTGCTCGCCTCGGACATCGACAAGATGGAAGAGATGATTGCCATCAACGTGAATGCGCTCACGCGCCTGACCTACGCGGCCGTGCCGGGCTTCGTGGCGCGGGGTGCGGGGACGCTCATCAACATCGCGTCCATCGTGGCGGTGTCGCCCGAAACGCTCAACGGCGTGTATGGCGGCAGCAAGGCATTCGTGCTTGCGTTCAGCCAGTCGTTGCAGCATGAACTGGGCGACAAGGGCGTGCGCGTGCAGGCCGTGCTGCCGGGCGCCACCGCCACCGAGTTCTGGGGCATTGCGGGCCTGCCGGTGCAGCACCTGCCGAGCGAGATCGTCATGACCGCCGAAGACATGGTCGACGCGGCGCTGGCGGGGCTCGACCAGGGCGAGCAGGTCACCATTCCGTCGCTGCCGAGCCAGGCCGAATGGGATGCTTTCGAGGCGGCGCGCCGTGCCATTTCGGGCCGGCTTTCGAGCGCGGTGCCCGCGCCGCGCTATGGCGTGGCGGGCCCGCGCACAGGGGCTGCCGTGCCGGCCTGATGCAATGGCCGGACGCAATGGGCAGACAGGGCCTGGCAAGGCCCGGCACTAAAATCCGCATCCGCAGCCGGGCGTCCCGGCCGGCTGCGGGTTTTGCATTTCCGGGGCCATGTAGAGGACCACCATGTACAAAAACCTCGCGGGCCGCGCCGTTCTGGCGTGGGCAACCGCCTGCTTTTTCACCAGCTTTTCATCCCCCGTTTTTTCGCAGCCGCAGGCGCCGAAGGAGCCGCTGAAGATCGGCTTCGTCTACGTCACGCCGGTCACCGATGCCGGCTGGGTGCGCCAGCATGAAGAGGGCCGCAAGGCCGTCGAAGCCGCACTGGGCGCCCGTGTGAAGACCACCTTCGTCGAGAACGTGGCCGAAGGGGCCGACGCCGAGCGCGTGATCCGCGACCTTGCGCAGCAGGGCAACAAGCTCATCTTCACGCCGAGCTTCGGCTACATGGAGCCCACGCTGAAGGTGGCGAAGGACTTCCCCGACGCGAAGTTCGAATCGGTCACCGGCTACAAGCTCGCGCCCAACGTGGCGACCGCCAACGCGCGCTACTACGAAGGCCGCTACCTGGCGGGCATTGCGGCGGGCCGCATGACGAAGACGAACGTGGCGGGCTATGTGGCGGGCTTTCCCATTCCCGAAGTGCTGCAGGGCATCAACGCCTTCACGCTCGGCATGCGCTCGGTGAACCCGAATGCGAAGGTCGTGGTGGTGTGGCTCAACGAGTGGTTCGACCCGCCGAAGGAACGCGACGCGGCCATGGCGCTGTTCAACCAGAACGCCGATGTGGTGGCCTTCCACACCGGCTCGACCGCCGTGATGTCGGCGGCGCAGGAGCGCGGCAAGATGGCCGTGGCCTACCACTCCGACATGCGCAAGATGGCGCCCGACGCGCAGATCGTCGCGGTCACGCACCAGTGGGGCGGCTACTACACGCAGCGCGCCCGCGCGGTGCTCGACGGCAGCTGGAAAAGCGGCAACCTCTGGGGCGGCGTGAAGGAAGGAATGATCCGCGTCGGCGACTTCGGCACCAAGGTGCCCAAGGCCGTGCAGCAGGAAGTGCTGGCGCGCCAGCAGGACATCGCGGCCGGCAAGCTGCAGCCGTTCCGCGCGGTGGCGGGCGACGTGCGCGACAACGAAGGCCACGTCGTCATCGCGAAGGGCGCGCAACTGAACGACGAGCAGATCCTGAAGATGAACTGGCTGGCCGAAGGCGTGCAGGGGCGCGTGACGCGCTAGCCGCCTCTAACCCAGCCGCTCGACCACGAAGTCGACGAAGGTGCGCAGCTTGGCGCTGGGCCGCGCCTCGGGCAGCCGCACGATGTGCACCTGGCGCGTCGGCAATTCCCATTCGGGCAGCAGCTGAACCACCTGGCCCGAGGCCAGGGCGGGGCCGAGCAAGGCATCGGCCTGCACGATCACGCCCATGCCTGCCATTGCGGCCGCCAGCAAGGCCTGTCCGTTGTTGGTGGTGAGCGGGCCGCGCACCGGCACGTGAACGGTCTGGCCGTCGCGCGTGAAGCGCCATGAATGGTTCGGCCCCCAGGTGGCAAAGCCCAGCAGCGGAAAGGCTTCGAGGTCCGATGGATGCTTCGGCTGTCCGTGCTGCGCGACCCAGGCCGGGCTTGCGACCACGAACATGCGCGACAGCGCGAGCGGCCGTGCGATGAGGCGTTCGTCGACCGCCGCGCCCGAGCGGATGCCGCAGTCGAATCCCTCTTCGGCCAGGTCGACCACGCGGTCGTTCAACACCAGGTCGACCTTCACCTGCGGATGGGCGGCGATGTACTCGCCGATGACCGGGGTGAGCCGGTGCGCGCCATAGGCCACGGGCGCCGTCACGCGCAGCACGCCTTGCGGCATGGCGCGCAGCGACTCGGCCACGCCGTCGGCAGTGTGGACGCTGGCCAGCACGTCGCGGCAGCGCTCCAGGTAGGCGGCGCCGATCTCCGTGAGCGCGTGGCGCCGCGTGGTGCGTTCGAGCAGGCGCGCGCCCAGCTGTTCTTCGAGGGCGCGGATGTGCTTGCCGACCATCACGGCGGAGAGGTCGAGCGCATCGGCCGCCGCCGCGAAGCTGCGCGCGTCCACCGTGGCGACGAAGACTTCCATGGCGCGCAGCTTGTCCATATCGATTGAAAACCCAAAGTTTCGAATTGCCGAACCGAAAGGCAATTTATCAAACAATCGATTCGCAAAACAATGGGCCTTCTTTCATTCATCTGGCGAGGTTTTCCATGAAGGTTCTTGTTGTGGGCGCTACGGGCGCGGTGGGCAGCGCAGTGGCACAGGTGCTGGCCGAACGCGGTCACGAGGTGGTGCGCGCGGGCCGCACGCGCGGCGACCTGAAGGTCGACATCACGAGCGATGCGAGCGTCGAGGCGCTGTATGCGGCGGTGGGGCGTGTCGATGCCATCGTGTCGGCGGCGGGTGGCCTGTTCTTCGGACCGGTCACCGAGATGACGCCGGCAAACTTCAACGTCGGCCTGCAGGACAAGCTGCTCGGCCAGGTGCGGCTCGCGCTGCTGGGCCAGCGCGTGTTGCATGACGGCGGCTCGATCACCTTGACCACGGGCGTCGCCGCCGAAGACCCGGTTCGCGGGGGAAGCAACGCGGCCGCGGTGAATGCGGCGGTCGAGGGTTTCGTGCGGGGCGCGGCGATCGAATTGCCGCGCGGCCTGCGCATCAATGCGGTGAGCCCGACGCTGCTGACCGAATCGTCGGCCGCGTACGGCGCGCTTTTTCCCGGCGTCGAAACCGTACCGGCCGCGCGCGCGGCGCTGGCCTATGTCCGCAGCATCGAAGGACCGCTGACGGGGCGCGTGTTTCGCGTGTGGCAATGAGCGGGCACATGAAGCCCACTGGTGCATTGCTTGCGCTGGCCACCATCGCGGCCGCTGGCGTTGCCGCGCCACCCGCATTGCAGGCACTGCCCGAGGACTGGTACCCCGAGAGCGTGGCCATCGGGCCCGACGGATCGTTCTACGTCGGCAGCTGGCGACAGGGCGCGGTCGCGCGACTGAAGCCCGGCGTGGCGCCCAAGGCCGAAGTGCTGGTGAAGCCCGGCGCCAATGGCCTGGCGAACGGGCAAGGCGTGCTGGTCGATGCCAGGCACCAGGCCCTGTGGGTCTGCTCGGGCAACAGCGGCTTCACCACCGTGCCGCAGACACCGAGCGCGCTCAAGCGCTACGACCTGGCAACGGGTGCGCCGCGCGCAAGCTACGCGATGCCCGGCAACGGCTATTGCAACGACATGGCGCAGGACGCGCGGGGGAATCTCTACATCACCGATTCCTACCATCCGCGCGTGCTGCGGCTTGCGCCCGGTGCCGCCGCGCTCACGGTGTGGAAGGAAGGCCCGGCGCTGGCCGGAGAAGGGCCATACAAGGGCCTGAACGGCATCGCCATCGATGGCGGGCGCGACGTCTACGTGAGCCTTGTGGCCGCGGCGCCCTACCTGCTGCGCATCGGCCTCGGCGCCGATGGCCAGGCCGGCGAGGTCACGCGCATCGAGGCGCCGCGCACGATGAAGAACGTGGACGCGATCCGCGCCTGGAAGCCCGGCCGGCTGGTGCTGTTCGAGAGCAATGCCTTCGGCGGAGGGCCGTATGGCGGTCAGGTCACCGTGGCGCGCATCGAAGGCACGAAGCTGGGCCTGCGGACCGTGGTGGCGGGGCTCAACGATCCGTCGTCCGGTGCCGTGCTGGGCGACCGCGTGTACTTCATCGAATCGAAGTATTCGCTGCTGACCCGGCGCAAGGACGGCGACCCGCCCGTGCCCACCGGCGTGCCCTTCGACATCCAGTCGCACGCGCTGCCGCCGCTTCAGTGAGTGCATTCCGCGTATAGCACTCATATGCGCATGGAAATTGCGGCGGCGCGGGGCTGGATTACCCTCCGCAGCCACGATGAAAAAAGCCTACCGCGCCTCCCTCCTGCGATTCGACGACGCTGGCCTGCCCGTTTTCGATGAAGACGGCCTGCTGGTCGTCGCCCCCGACAGCACCGGCCGCCAGCGCGTGCTCTACGCCGGCAGCCATGCGGCCGTGTCGCCGCGCCACCTTGATGCCGATGTCACTCATCTGCCGGGCCGCATCCTGGCGCCGGGTTTCGTGGACATGCACATCCACTTTCCGCAGACCGACATCATCGGCGCACCTTCGCCGGGGCTGTTGCCCTGGCTCGAGAACTACACCTTTCCCGCGGAGGCCAGGTTCGTCGACCCCGCGCATTCGCGCGAAGTGGCCGACGTGTTCTTCGACGAACTGCTGCGCAACGGCGTGACGACTTCGCTGGCCTTCGCGACCTCGCACGTGGCCTCGGTCGATGCCTTCTTCGAGAGCGCGCAGCGCCGCAAGCTGCGCATGATCACCGGCAAGGTGCTGCAGGACCGCAACTCGCCGGACGGCGTTCGCGACCAGACCGAGCAGAGCCTGGCCGACACCGAATCGCTGATCCGCAAGTGGCACAACGTCGATCGCCTGGGCTACGCCATCACGCCACGCTTCGCGCCCACCAGCACCGATGCGCAGCTGCGTGGTGCCGGCGAACTGGCGGCAAAGTACCCCGACACCTGGATCCAGTCGCACGTGGCCGAAAACAGGGACGAAGTGAAGTGGGCACGCGAGCTGTACCCCAAGTCGCGCTCGTACCTGGACGTGTACGCCGGCTTCGGCCTGATGCGCGAGCGGGCCGTGTACGCGCACTGCATCTACATCGACGACGAAGACCGCCGCCTGATGCGCGAAACGAAAACCGCCGCCGCCGTCAGCCCGACCAGCAACCTGTTCCTGGGCAGCGGCTTCTTCGACTTCGGCGCGGCCGACCGCATCGCGTCGCCCTATGGCCTGGCGAGCGACGTGGGCGGCGGCACCAGCTTCAGCCCCTTCCACACCATGCTGGCGGCCTACTACGTGGGCCGAGAAGGGCAGACCAAGACCGGGCTGAGCATTCCGCCCTCGCGGCTGTGGTGGCACCACACCGGCGGCGCCGCGCGTTCGCTGGGGCTCGATGGCGTGGTCGGCAACCTGCAGCCCGGCTGCGAGGCCGATTTCCTGGTGCTGAACCCGGCGGCCACGCCACTGCTGGCGCGCAAGACCTCGCTGGCGAACAACCTGGAGGAAATGCTGTTCGCGATGATCGTGCTGGGCGACGACCGGCTGATCGAGCGCACGGTGATTTCGCAGGCGGGCTGAACCGCGCCGGGGAGGGGAGGCGGGGCGCCCATGCCACAATTCGGCCCCGATTCCCCCGCAGCAGCAGCGAGCGCATATGAGCATCAAGAGCGACAAATGGATCCGGCGCATGGCCGAAAACGAAGGAATGATCGACCCCTTCGAACCGGGCCAGGTGCGCGAATCCTCGGGCCACAAGATCATCAGCTACGGCACCTCGAGCTACGGCTACGACATCCGGTGCGCGCCTGAATTCAAGGTCTTCACCAACATCCACAGCACCGTGGTCGACCCGAAGAATTTCGACGAGAAGAGCTTCGTCGACATGCACGGCGACTACTGCATCATTCCGCCCAACAGCTTCGCGCTGGCGCGCACCGTCGAGTACTTCCGCATCCCGCGCAACGTGCTGACCATCTGCCTGGGCAAGAGCACCTATGCGCGCTGCGGCATCATCGTCAACGTGACGCCGTTCGAGCCCGAATGGGAAGGCTATGTGACGCTGGAATTCAGCAACACCACGCCGCTGCCCGCCAAGATCTACGCGGGCGAAGGCTGCGCGCAGGTGCTGTTCTTCGAGAGCGACGAAGTCTGCGAAACCAGCTACAAGGACCGCGGCGGCAAGTACCAGGGCCAGCGCGGCGTCACGCTGCCCAAGACCTGATTCACCGCGCGTCCTGACCGCCGGTTACGCCACCGGGCGCCGGGGCAAGTACCATCCTGCGACGACTGGCAATAACTTCTGCAAAGCCGGTAAGGAGACTGCGATGAGATGGGAAGGCAACGAACAATCCGATAACGTCGAAGACCGCCGCGGCGAGGGCGGCGGCGGTGGTGGTGGCGGCTTCATCGGCGGCCGCGGCATCGGCATCGGCACCATCGTGGTCGCGCTGATCGGTGGCTGGATCTTCGGCATCAACCCGCTCACCGTGCTGAGCCTGCTCAGCGGTGGCGGCGGGCCGGCCCAGGTGCAGCAACAGCAGGGCCCGGCGCCCAAGCCTCCATCGAGCGACCGCGAGGCGGCCTTCGTCTCGACCGTGCTCAAGAACACCGAAGTGGTGTGGACCGACATCTTCCGCAAGAACGGCGGTAGCTACCAGGCGCCCAAGCTGGTGCTGTTCCGTGGCGTCACGCCCACGGCGTGCGGCACCGGGCAATCGGCCATGGGCCCGTTCTACTGCCCCGGCGACAAGAAGGTCTACATCGACCTGGGCTTCTACGACACGCTGAAGAACCAGCTCGGCGCACCGGGCGAATTTGCACAGGCCTACGTCATCGCGCACGAGGTCGGCCACCATGTGCAGGACGAGCTCGGCATTACCGCCAAGGTCGACGGCATGCGCAAACGACTGAGCCAGACGCAGAACAACGCCATGAGCGTGCGTGTCGAGCTGCAGGCCGACTGTTTTGCAGGCGTGTGGGCGCACCATTCGCAGGAGTCGAAGAAGTGGCTCGATCCGGGCGACATCGAGGCTGCCATGAACGCCGCGCAGAAGATCGGCGACGACGCATTGCAGCGTTCCGCGGGCCGTGCGGTGGTGCCCGACAGCTTCACCCACGGCTCCAGCGCGCAACGCCAACGCTGGTTCGGCGCGGGTTATCAAAGCGGCGACATGAAGTCCTGCGACACCTTCAACGCACGCAGCCTCTGAGCTTCGAGGGCTTGAAGGGCTTGTCGGTGCTGGGTTTGTTGCTATTGAATAAATAGCAATTCCGCCGGCACGGGCGTTGTCACGCCGCCGTCACTGCCGTTTTTTGCGGCAGTGCGACAATAGCGGGCTCAATGACAAGTTCCTTCTCCAATCTTTCGCTGGCAGAACCGC
This sequence comes from Variovorax sp. KBW07, assembly GCF_003852515.1. Classification (GTDB taxonomy): domain Bacteria; phylum Pseudomonadota; class Gammaproteobacteria; order Burkholderiales; family Burkholderiaceae_C; genus Variovorax. The sequence continues at coordinate 20,970 of NZ_QAJK01000074.1, forward strand.
TGGCGCGCGCCGTGGCCGAAATGGGCTACGAGACCATGACACCCATCCAGGAGCAGGCCATTCCGGTCGTGCTTTCCGGGCAGGATGTGATGGGCGCCGCCCAGACCGGCACCGGCAAGACGGCAGCGTTTTCGCTCCCGTTGCTGCAGCGCATGCTCAAGCACGAAAACGCATCGACCTCACCCGCGCGGCATCCGGTGCGCGCGCTGGTGCTGCTGCCCACGCGTGAACTGGCCGACCAGGTCGCGCAACAGGTCAAGCTGTACGCCAAGTACACCAACCTGCGCAGCACGGTCGTGTTCGGCGGCATCGACATGAAGCCGCAGACGCTCGAGTTGAAGAAGGGCGTCGAGGTGCTGGTCGCCACGCCGGGCCGGCTGCTCGATCACATCGAGGCCAAGAACGCGGTGCTCAACCAGGTCGAGTACGTGGTGCTCGACGAAGCCGACCGCATGCTCGACATCGGCTTCCTGCCCGACCTGCAGCGCATCCTGAGCTACCTGCCCAAGCAGCGCACCACGCTGCTGTTCTCGGCCACGTTCTCGCCCGAAATCAAGCGGCTTGCAGGCAGCTACCTGCAGAACCCCGTCACCATCGAAGTGGCGCGGCCGAACGAAACGGCGTCCACCGTCGAGCAGCATTTCTACAGCGTGAGCGACGACGACAAGCGCCGCGCGCTCAAGCAGATCGTGAAGCAGCGCGGCATTACGCAGGCCTTCGTGTTCGTCAACAGCAAGCTCGGCTGCGCGCGCCTCGCACGCTCGCTGGAGCGCGATGGTCTGCGTACCACCGCACTGCACGGCGACAAGAGCCAGGACGAACGCCTGAAGGCGCTCGCATCGTTCAAGGCCGGTGAAGTCGACCTGCTGGTGTGCACCGACGTCGCGGCCCGCGGCCTCGACATCAAGGACGTGCCGGCAGTCTTCAACTTCGACATTCCGTTCAACGCCGAAGACTACGTGCACCGCATCGGCCGCACCGGCCGCGCCGGCGCTTCCGGCCTGGCCGTGAGCTTTGCCAGCGGCGGCAACGACGTCCGCCTGGTGGCCGACATCGAGAAGCTCATCAAGAAGAAGATCGAGCTCGAGCCCGTCGAGTTCGAAGAAGACGCACCGCGTGGCCGCATCAACGACGGACGCCGTCATTGGCGCGAAGAAGGCGAAGCCGGCGACGCACGCGATGTGCTCGACCAGCCGCGCGAACGCAGCAGCAACAGCAGCCTGAGCGGCGGCGATGCACGCCGTGGCGGCGGCAGCGGTGGCGGACGCCCGCACCGCCCGTCGGCACCGCGCGATCCGTTCTTCGACAAGCCCTACGAACCGGGCGCGCCCGACGCCACCCCCGCCTGGGAAGCCGCCGCCAAGGCAACGCCCGCACGCGGCATCTCCAGCAACATCAAGACCAAGCGCAAGGTTGCGGCTCTTTTCAAGAGCGCGGAGCCGAGCTGATCAAGCTGGCTGACTAGCAAAAGAATTACGGCGCCAACAGGCGCCGTATTTCATTCAGCGCCAACCGCGGTGCCAGCCGTACCGCGGGTGGTGCCATCCCCAGCCATAGCGCGGGTGATACGCCCACACGAAACCCACCCCCGGCGACACATAGGTCGGCCCCACGTAGGCCACGCCCGGAGGCGCTGCGTAGACGGGTTGGGCCGGCGCGACCACGCAGCCGGCGAGGGTGAAACTGGCCGCCAGGGCGGCGGCGGACAAGGCGAGAACGGCGCGGTATCTCATGGCGATGCTCCTGGGACGAGTTGTTGTCGGTATGCCCTAACCAACGCCCCGAACCCGTGGCGGATGACGCCCGCGACGCCCCTTTACCCCTGCGAAACAGTGTGACCGGCGCGTTGCGTCCCTTTCAAATCGCTTTCGTCCTGTGACGGTTCCGCAGCCTCAGATCACTCGGAAATGATGGGTGCCGTCGCGCCCCAGTTGCGCGACCAGGCCGAACTCCCAGTCGAGGTACGCCTGCATCGCCTCGGCCGGCGCATCGGTGCCTTCGTAGGGGCGGCGGTAGCGGTCGGTGCGTGGCGTGGCCAGGCGGGTTTCGCCCGTTTCGGCTTCGAGGCCCGCGGCAAACCACGCCGCATTGCCACCCGTCAGCACCAGCACTTCGGCATCGGCCTTGCCGCGCGCATCGAGCAGCGTGCGCAGGTCCGCCGCCGCGTAGCGTGCGAGCAGGCTGCTGCCGCAGGTCAGCACGTAGCGCTGCGCGGAGGGAATGGGGCCATCGAGCGCCTGCGCAAGCTGCGCGCGAATCACGTACCAGGCGCCGGGGATGTGGCGCTTCACGTAGTTGGCGCTGGTCGTCACGTCGAGCACGACCGTGCCGGGTTGCTTCAGCAAGGCCGACAGCGCGGCGGGTGCGATCTCGCTCACGGCAACGGCCACCGGCGGATGCGCTGATGCCGGCGCTGCCGTTTCGGTCAACGCCGAAGCACTTGGCACCGTGTCCGGCACATACACCTCCCACCCCATCTGCGCGAGCCACGAGGCGCTCATCGACGCCCGCACGCCATCGTCGTCGGCCAGCACGATGCGCGCGCCGCGCACCGGCACCTGGTGATCGGTTTCCTGCACCAGTTGCCCGCCGGGTGCGCTCGCAAAGCCGGGCAGGTGGCCCGCCGCATATTCTTCCGGCGTGCGCACGTCGAAGCGATACACCGTGCGGCCCGGCGTTTCGAGCGCCTGCAGCGCATCGAGCGCAATGCGCCGCACGCCGGCCGCATCGGCGACGCGACCTGCATCGGCTTGCGCCTGCTCGCGGTGCGCAGCGGACACGGCAGCCGGTGCTTGCCTGTCGGCCCCGTGGTCGAGCACCTGCCCCGCCAGCTTCCAGCCGATGGTGCCGTTGCGCAGCGCAGCCACCGGGTTCGGAATGCCCGCGTTCACCAGCGACTGCGTGCCGATGATGCTGCGCGTGCGGCCCGCGCAATTGACGATGACCTGCGTGGCCGGATCGGGTGCCAGCTCGCGCACCCGCAGCACCAGCTCCGCGCCGGGCACGCTGGTGGCCGAGGGAATGCTCATCGTCTGGTATTCGTCGAAGCGGCGCGCATCGAGCACCACCACATTCGCCTTGCCTTCCACCAGCGCCTTCACCTCGGGCGCCGAGAGCGAGGGCGTGTGCCGCTCGTGCTCGACCAGCTCGCCGAACGACTTGCTCGGCACATTGACGTCGCGGAACAGCTCGCCGCCCGCCGCGCGCCAGCCTTCGAGGCCACCGTCGAGCAGGTGCACGTTGGTGTAGCCGAGCGAGGCCAGCGTTTGGGCCGCCAGCGGCGCAAGATCGATGCCGTCGTGCGCGCCATACAAAACGATCAGCGTGTCGCGCCGGGGAATGCGCCGCCAGGCTTCGATCTCGATGCGCGACAGCGCCAGGTTCGCGGCCCACAGCGGATGTTCCTGCGCAAACGGATCTTCCTCGCGCACGTCGAGCAGGGCGGTTTCTTCGCGGGCCAGCAGGCGCTCGCGCACGGCGGCAAAAGAGAGCAGGGGAAAGGTGGCGGTCGTCGTCATTCAGGCGTTGTCGATCTGAGTTCGGCGGAGCGGTCCCACAGGTTGGGCAGCAGCGCGTTGGAGTATCCGGAGACGAAGGGCTTGCGGCCGCCCTCTGTCGGGTAAGTATGCCGTCGCACGGCACCGATGTTCGCGCCGTACACGTGGATGCTGATCGACACGCGGTCGGCATGCGCGTTGTGCACGCGGTGCAGGTCGCCGACGGTGGGCGACACGGCTTCCACGTCGCCCACATCGAGCCGCACCACCTCGCCTTGCGGCCGTGCAATGCCGTCGCTGCCGAAGACATGGCCCTGGCTGTACTCCGCGCCGCGCAGCATGCCGATCAGCCCCCACACCGTGTGGTCGTGCACCGGCGTGGCCTGCCCCGGCCCCCACACGAAGCTCACGACCGAAAAGCGCTCGGTGCTGTCCGCATGCAGCAGGAACTGCTGGTAGCGCGCTGGGTCGGGCTGGGCGAATGCATCGGGCAGCCAGTCGTCGCGCGCCACCAGCGTGCGCAACAGCGCGCCGCCTTCGGCAAGGATGCGCGGCTCGTCGGGTGCGCTGTCGAGCAGCCGGCCGAAGGCGCCGACGAATTCGCGCAGCGGCGCGATGGACGGCGGTGCGATGGGCAACGCTGTGCTCATGCCGCGCGCTTCCAGACCTGCGTGTCGGTGATCGCGCGCACGTCCACGCGCACCGGCAGGATGCCGTCGCGCAGCGAGCGGTCGGCCACGGCCTGCAGCGCGACGATGTCGGCTTCGCTCACCGGGCGGCCCGCCACCGAGGCCCGCGCGGTGATGATGCGCGACGACTCGATGGGCAGCCGCGTGAGTTGGCTGTAGGCCTGCGCATAGGCCTCGGGGTTGGCCAGTGCCCAGTCGCCCGCGCGGCCCAGCCGGTCGAGAAACTGCACGATGGCCGCGCGCCGGGCCGGGTCGGCCAGCGAATGCTCGCTCGCCGTGATGAAGCCCAGCGCGGTGTTGATGCCGCGCCCGTCGCGCAGGATGCGCCCGCCCTGCTGCAGCGCGATCGTGTAGTACGGATCGAAGATGGCCCAGGCGTCGATCTGCTTCGACGCAAAGGCGGCGGCCGCGTCGGTGGGCAGCACGAACTTCACCGTCACCTCGTCGCGCCGCACGCCGGCTTCTTCGAGCGCGCCATAGAGCTGGTACTGCGAGATGCTGCCGCGCGCCGACGAGACGACCACGGTCTTGCCGCGCAACTCGGCCACGCTGCGCAGCGGCGAGTCGGGCTGCACCACGATGCCCAGCGAATCGGCTTTGCCGACGCGCGTGGCCACGATCTTCAGCGGGGTCTTGCCGACGGCCGCGGCCAGCACCGGCAGGTCGCCGGCCATCGCGGTATCGACGGCCGCGCTGCGTTGCGCCTCGAACAGCGGCGCCGCACCCTGGAAGTTGGCCCAGCGATAGGCGAAGGGCGCGCCATCGAGTGCCTTCGAGGCTTCGAACAGCGAGCGCAGGCCGCCGGCCTGGTCGCCGAGCACCAGCGTGGCCTGCGGCTGCTGGGCGAAGGCGCGCAGCGAGCCGGTGGCGGCCAGCGATAGCGCGGCGCCTTGCTTCAGCCAGCCGCGGCGGGAGGCGTTGGACAACAGCAGGTCGGTCATGCGGCAATTCTCTCAGTCGGCAGCAGCGCGCGCTTGCCCGCTGCAATCAGGATGGCATCGTTCTGCGGCGTGTGAATGCGGCTGCACAGCACGTCGCGGTAGTGGCGCTCCAGCGGGTTCTGCCGCGTCAGGCCGTGGTTGCCGCTCAGCTGCAGCGCAAGCTCGACCACGCGAATGGCGTTGCCCGTCACGGTGTACTTCAGCAGGCCGCTGTCGGCGGCCGGGTGCGCGTGGCCGTGGTCGACGGCGCTGGCCGCGTCGTCGAGCAGCACGCGGTTGGTGCGCAGCAGCGCCTCGATTTCGCCCACGTGCTCCTGCACGCGCGGCAGGCTGGCCAGCGGCGCGCCCAGGCTGCCGGGTGCGCGGCCGTTCAGGAAGCCCACCAGCCAGTCGCGGGCGGCCCGCGCCACCGCGTCGTAGAGGCTGCCCAGCAGCACCACCATCCAGGCCTGTTGCGTGGCGTGGGCGTCGATGTCGGTCTGGCTGCCGGCATCGGGCGCCCAGTCGGCCGGCGCGCGCAGGTCGACCGCATGGTCGAGGTCGATGGCGACGTTCTCGAACACCACCTCATGGCTGCCCGAGGCGCGCAGGCCCAGGTGGTCCCAGCTTGCGATGACGCGCACGCCGGGCGCGTGGCGCGGCACCAGGAACACGCCGGTGCGGGGCGAGGCCTCGCCGGCCTCGTGCGTACGGGCCCACACGGCGAGCCACGCCAGGCCTTCGATGCCGGTGGTGTAGAGCTTGTGGCCGTCGATCTTCCAGCCGCTGCCCTCGCGCCGTGCCACGGTGCCGGGCAGGCCGCCGCGGGCCGGCGAGCCGAGCGCGGGCTCCACGCGCAGCGCATTGATGAGCGCGCCGCGTTCCACCGCGTCGCGCGTCACGCGTTCGCGCAACGGTTGTGGCCAGCGGCTGTCGGTGCGCGACAGGCCGTGGTGCTGCAGATAGGTCATCGTGAGGATCAGCGCCGTCGCCGGCTCGCCGCGCGCCACGGCGGCAATCACGCGCCGTGCCGTGTCGAGCGTGGCGCCACCGCCGCCGTGCGCGGCCGGCGCCACCAGCCCGACCAGCCCGTGCGCCTGCAGCGCCGCGAAGTTGTCGTGCGGGAACGCGCCGCTGCGGTCGTGGTCGGCCGCGGTGGCGGCGAACTGGGCTGACAGCTGGCCCAGCACCGCGGGGTCGACGGTGGTGGGCCGGTGCGTGGGTTGTTCTTCAGGCGTGGCCGGCGTGCGGCGCAAGGGGAGTGCACTCATGGTTCCCGCACGGTAGCGGGCTGCCCGAGCCCGTAGAACGACGCATCCCGCATATCCAAACTCGTTTTTCTGCGTTCGCTTTCAGGGGCCGTCTCGTTACGGTCTCGTGACTCCCGAAGCGGGGAGCAACAAAGAAAGACCTCGACGCATGACCCCCGATTTCCCCCTGGACCGACGCAGCCTGCTGCAAGCTGCCGCCGCATGGGGCGCCGCCGCCACGGCCGGGTGGGCCGGCGCGGCCACGCCATCACCTCGTGACCGTGACCTGTCGGGCGTGACGCTGCGCGTGGGCACCTACAAGGGGCTCTGGCGGCCGCTGCTGCAGGCCTCTGGGCAGGCCGACACGCCCTACAAGATCGACTGGCGCGAGCTCAACAACGGCGTGCTGCACATCGAGGCCATCAACGGCGACGCGCTCGACCTGGGCTCGGGCAGCGAAATTCCGCCGGTGTTCGCGGCGCGCCAGAAGTCCAGCGTGCGGTTGGTGGCCGTGACGCACGAAGACCTGAACAACCAGGCCACGCTGGCGCGCAAGGATTCGCTCATTCGCAGCATTGCCGACTTCAAGGGCAAGCGCGTGGGCTATGTGCGCGCCACCACCTCGCACTACTACCTGGCCAAGCAACTGGCGGAAGCGGGGCTTTCGTTCAGCGACATTCAGGCCGTGAGCCTGACGCCATCGGACGGCCTCTCGGCCTTTGCGCGCGGCGACCTCGATGCCTGGGCCATCTATGGCTACAACGGCCAGATTGCACGCACCCAGTACGGCGCGCGCGTCATCAAGACCGGCGTGGGCTATCTCTCGGGCAACTTCCCCATCTATGCCAACCCGCGCGCGCTCGACGATGCGCTGCGCCGGGCCGCACTGAGCGACCTGCTGCAGCGCCTGCAGCGTTCCTTTGCAGGGATCAACGGCAACTTCCTGGCCTATGCGCGCGCGCAGTCGGCCGAGACGCGCGTGCCCATCGGCGACATCGTCGAGCTGTTCAACGGCCGCAGCGGCGACTACAGCCTGGGCCCGGTGAGCGACGCCGTGGTGCGCAGCCACCAGGACGTGGCCGACACCTTCCTGAAGATCGGCGTGCTCGACGGCCCGGCCGACGTGAAGCCCCTGTGGGACCGCAGCTTCGAGAGCGTGCTGCGCGCGCCTGCCGCCGCCTGATTCCCTCCCTCACACACCCAGCAGCACTCCGAAAAACGAGGACACCATGAGCCAGAACGACGTTGAATTCATCGGCATGATCCAGGGCCAGAAGGTCTCGGAGATCCACGCCGCCAAGGGCCCGGCCATCGACCGCGACTACGTGCGCGCCTTCGCGCAGGCGCACGAAAACGCCGGCTTCGACCGCGTGCTGGTGCCGCACCATTCGACCGGCCCCGACGCCACGCTCACCGTGGCCTATGCGGCCTCGGTAACCGAGCGCATCCACTTCATGCTGGCGCACCGGCCCGGCTTCGTGGCGCCCACGCTGGCGGCGCGGCAGTTCGCTTCGCTCGACCAGTTCAGCGGCGGCCGGCTCGGCGTGCACTACATCTCGGGCGGCTCCGACGAAGAGCAGCGCCGCGACGGCGACTGGCTCGACCACGACCAGCGCTATGCCCGCACCGACGAATACCTGGAGGTGCTGCACAAGGTGTGGACCGCCGACAAGCCCTTCGACCACGAAGGCGCGCACTACCGCTACCAGAACGCTTTCTCCGAGGTGAAGCCGCTACAGACGCGCAACGGCAAGCCGCATGTGCCGGTGTACTTCGGCGGTGCGTCGGAGGCCGCGATTCCGGTCGCCGGCAAATACGCCGACGTGTATGCGCTGTGGGGCGAATCGCTGGAGCAGGCGCGCGAGCTGACCACGCGCGTGCGTGCCGAGGCCGCGAAGCACGGACGCAGCGTGCGCTTCTCGGTGTCGTTCCGCCCGATCCTGGCCGAGACCGAAGACGCCGCATGGGCCCGTGCCGAGAACATCCTGGCCGAGACCAAGCGGCTGCGAGTGGTGCAGGGCTACAACCGCGGCGGCCCGCAGCAGAGCGAAGGCGCCAAGCGCCTGCTGGCCGCCGCCGACAAGGGGCCGCGTGTCGACAAGCGCCTGTGGACCGCGGTGGCGCAGGAGATCGGTGGCCGCTCGAACAGCACCGCGCTGGTGGGCACGCCGGAGCAGGTGGCCGATGCGCTGCTCGACTACTACGACCTGGGCGTGACCACCTTCCTGATTCGCGGATTCGATCCGCTGGAGGACGCGACGGACTACGGGCGCGAGCTGATCCCGCGCACGCGCGAGCTGGTTGCGCAGCGCGCAGCCTCGGTTCGCAAGGCTGCCTGAGTCCGTCTTTTCTTTCCCCCTCCCCTTCCGGGGGGGGGCAGGGGTGGGGGCAAGCGGCATTCAACGCCGCGCAGCGTTGAAGGCCGTCGTGCCCCCATCCCAACCTTCCCCCGGGAGGGGAATGAGCAAGACCCAAGACCCTAGAGCCAAGAGCCAAGAAACCGAACACGAGGAAATCCCATGAGTGCCGTTCTTTCGATCGACCGCAACGCCCCGCAGTCGCTCAAGCTCAACCCGAACCCGCAGCAGAAATACTGGTTCGATCCCATCCCCGCGCGCACCAGCGTGCAGGCCGAGCGCCGTCACCGGCAGGAGCGCCTGGCCGGTGCCTTCCGGCTGTTCGCGCGCTTCGGCTTTGCGCAAGGCCTGGCCGGCCACATTACCGCGCGCGACCCCGAGCTCACCGACCACTTCTGGGTCAACCCGCTCGGCATTCATTTCTCGCGCATCAAGGTGTCCGACCTGCTGCTCGTCAATTCGAAGGGCGAGACCGTCATCGGCGACAAGCCGCTCAACAAGGCTGCCTTCGCCATTCACGCCGCGATCCACGAGCACAACCCGAAGATCGTTGCCGCCGCCCACACGCATTCGACCTACGGCAAGGCCTGGTCCACGCTGGGCCGCAAGCTCGACACGCTCACGCAGGACAGCTGCGTGTTCCACGACGACGTGGCGCTGTTCGACGACTTCACCGGCATGGTGGTCGACACCAGCGAGGGCGACCGCATCGCACAGGCGCTGGGCGACAGGAAGGGCGCGATTCTCAAGAACCACGGCATCCTGACCGCCGGCCCCACGGTGGAGGCCGCCGCGTGGTGGTACATCGCGCTCGACAACGCCTGCCACACGCAATTGCTGGCCGAAGCCGCCGGCAAGCCGCAGCCCATCGACGAGGACACCGCGTGCCACACGCACGCGCAGATCGGCGGCCCCGAGGGCGCCATTCATTCCTTCGACAGCCTCTACGAAGGCCTGGTCGAAGCCGAGCCCGAGCTGCTTTTGTAGGCCGAGGCACAAGCCAGCCACGAACAAGACACAACAAGACTTCCGGAGTTGCCGATGACCGTATCCCTTTCCCGCCGCGGCGTGCTGCGCGCAGGCGGCGCCGCCGCCGTGGTCGCCTCGGGCGGCCTGATCGCCTCGCAGGCGTTTTCGCAGCAGGCGCGCAAGCTCACCTTCGCGTGGAACGCCACGGCCTTCTGCCTCTCGCCCGTGGTGGTGGCGCAGGAGCGCGGCTACTTCGAGCGCAACGGCCTGCAGGTCGACCTGATCAACTACACCGGCTCCACCGACCAGCTGCTGGAGTCGCTGGCCACCGCCAAGGCCGATGCCGCGGTGGGCATGATCCACCGCTGGCTCAAGCCGCTGGAGTCGGGCTTCGACGTGAAGATCGTCGGCAGCTCGCACGGCGGTTGCGTGCGGCTGGTGGGCGCCAAGGCCGCGGGCGTGAGCAACCTGGCCAGCCTCAAGGGCAAGACCATCGGCGTGTCGGACATCACGAGCCCGGGCAAGAATTTCTTCTCGATCCTGCTGGCCAAGAACGGCATCGATGCGGACAAGGACGTCACCTGGCGCCAGTACCCGGCCGACCTGCTCGACATCGCGGTGCAGAAGGGCGAGATCCACGCCATTGCCGACGGCGACCCCAATATCTACCTGATCGAGAAGCGCAACAAGGGCGTGTACGTCGAGGTGGCCAGCAACCTGTCGGGCGAATACAAGGACAAGGTCTGCTGCATCGTCGGCGCGCGCGGCGAGCTGGTGCGCAAGGACAAGGCCACCGTGGCTTCGCTGGTGCGCGCCATTGCCCAGGCCTCGGACTACGTGGCCGAGAACCCGAACGAATCGGCCAAGCTGTTCGCCAAGTATTCGCCCAAGGTGCCGGTCGAAGACCTGCGCGCGCTGCTGGGCACGCTCACGCACAACCACCATCCGCTGGGCAAGAACCTGCGCGACGAGGTGGAGTTCTATGCGCGCGATTTCCGCAGCGTCGGCGTGCTCAAGAAGACCACCGACCCGGTGAAATTTGCCGAGCACGTTTCCTACGACCCGCTGGCATGAGCAGCACCGAACCCATGACCCCGCATCCAGATTCCTCGCGCCGCAAGCTGCTCGCCCACGGCCTCGCAGCCGCCACCGCTGTCGCGTTGCCCGCCTTTTCGTTGCAAGCCCGCGCACAGGCGCGACCCGTGCTCAAGGCCGGTGACCAGAAGGGCGGCCTGCGTGCATTGCTCGAAGCGGCCAACGGACTCGAAGGCCTGGGCTACGACATCCAGTGGTCCGAATTTCCCGCGGCCGCGCCGCTGGCCGAAGCGCTGAACGCGGCGGCGGTCGACTCCGGCCCCATCGGCGATGCGCCGCTGATCTTCGCGCTGGCCGCCGGCACGCGCGTCAAGGCCATCGGCGCGAACCGGTCCGACTCGTACGGCACCGCGGTGCTGGTGCGGCCCGACTCGCCACTGAAGAATGCGGCCGACCTGAAGGGCAAGAGCATCGCCACCAACCGCGGCTCCATCGGCCACTACGTCACGCTGAAGGCCATCACCGCGGCCGGCCTCAAGCCGGAGGACGTGAACATCCGCTTCCTTGCGCCGGCCGATGCCAAGCTCGCGCTCACGCAGGGCTCGGTCGATGCCTGGGCCACGTGGGAGCCCTACACCGCGCTGGCCGAGGTCAGCCACCACGCGCGCGTGCTGGTCAGCGGGCGCGGGCTGCTGCCGGGCCTGAGCTATCTCGCGGCCACCGATTCGGCCATCGCCGCCAAGCGGCCGGTGCTGCAGGACTTTCTGCAGCGCGTGGTGAAGGCGCAGCTCTGGTCGTACCGCAACGTCGATGCCTATTCGGCCGCGCTGGCCCGCATCATCGGTATCCCGCCCGAGGCGGCGAAGTTGCAGTTCGAACGCCGCCAGCAGAAGTGGGTGGCCATCGATGCGCAGGTCATTGCCGACCAGCAGGGCACGGCCGACTTCTACCGGCAGGTCGGGCTCATCAAGCAGCCGCTCGACGTGAAGGGCACCTTCGACACGGGCTTCGGCGTGGCGGGTTGATGGGCCCTGGCAGGCGGCTCGACGAGGTGCGGCACGTCACCGGCCGGCGAGCGGAGACGCTGCCGCATCGACGCGCCCGAGCCACCGCATGAAAGCCGCGACGACCGTGGCGGGCTGTTCCAGCGTCGACATGTGGCCCGATTGCGGCACCACGGCCAGCTCGACGTCTCCGGGCAACAGGCCCGCCATTTCCTCGCTCAGTGCCGGCGGCGTGATCTGGTCTTCGCGCCCACACAAGACCAGGGCGGGGCAATGCAGCGTCGGCAGCACGTCGCGGGCATCCTGCCGGTTCATCGCGGCCGCCTGCTGGCGCTTGAACCCATCGGTTCCCACGCTTTGCGCCATGCTGCCAAGCAGCGCGAGCAGTTGCGGGTCTTCCGCATGCGATGCATGCAGCACCCGTGTCGCGGACCTGCGCAAAGCTGGCGTTGCCTGTTTCCAGCGCCGCCACCATGCGCCGGCGGTTCTGCATGGCTTCTTCAGAATCGGCGCGGGCCCCGGTGTCGAGAAGCGCAACGCCGGCGACGCGCTGGCCGGCCTGCCGGCACACTTCGAGCGCCACGTAGCCGCCGAGGGAAAAACCCGCGACCGCGAACTTTCCCGACGGCATGGCGGCGAGCGCGGAGGCTGCCAGCGCCGGAATGGTGTCGGCCGTGTGCGTCGAGGACACGACGACATCGCGCCCGGTGGGCAAGGCCTTGCGGACCGGGTCCCATACCCGCTCGTCGTTCATGAGGCCGGGCAAGAGCAGCAGCGGTGTCTGGTTCGTCATTTCGAATTCCTTCAGAAGGGCCGTGGTGGTCCGTGGTTTGTGGCGTGTCGACCGCTTGTTATAAGTGTGAAGTTCAGTACACAGTCAAGCAGTGCGGAGGACCTTCATGTGGATCGCGGAGTTTTCTGAAGCAGCCGGCCTTGGGGTGGCCACGGTCCGGTTCTATGTGCGGGAAGGGCTGCTGCAGCCCAGGACGGGGCATGCGGGTGGCACGCGCCCTTACCTGGACTTCTCGCAAAGAGACCTGCGCGTGGTGGCCGCCATCCGTGCGGGGCAGGCGATGGGCATGTCGCTTGCCGAGATCAAGCTGCTGATGAACGAGCGCCGTGCCGGCGGCAAGAGCGGCATGCTCCAGGCCATGCTCGAGCAACGCGACAAGCTGAGCCAGCGGGCGGAAGAGCTTGCCGCAATGCGCCGGTTCGTCGACGCGAAAATTCTCTGGCTGCGTGCCGATGGCACCGGCTCGCCCCCGGAACCTCCGGTGATCGGCGTGGCCAACGGGACGCGGCCGGCATCGCCGCGACGCCGCGCCGCGAAGTGATCGGGCCGAACGGGCAGGGCAGCCTGCCCTAGGCGCGTTCCGCCGCGCGCGCCAGTTGCGACAGCCGCTTCACCAGTGGCTCGAACAGCTCGGCCGGCGTGTTGCCGTAGCCCAGCACCAACCCGTTGTCCGACGCCGTGGGCTGCATCGCGAAGCCCGACAGCGCCGACGGCGCGATGCGGTGGCGCAGCGCCTCGGCGGCAATCCGCCGGTCATCGAAACGCTGGGGCAGCCGCACCGTCAGGTGCAGTCCGCAGTGGCCACCGTCGATCTCGTGCGGCACCTTGAGGTGCTTGCCCAGTGCCAGCCGCAGCGCCTGTTGCCGGTCGCGGTACAGCCGCCGCATGCGGCCCAGGTGCCGGCTGAACTGGCCGCTCTCGATGAAGTCGGCCATGGCCAACTGCTCGTGGCGGTGCCCGCCCCGCAGCATTTCTTCGAGCGGGACCCGCACGGCGGCCATGAGCTGTTCGGGCAGCACCACGAAGCCGAGCCGCAACGACGGAAACATCGTCTTGCTGAAGGTACCGACATACAGCACCGGCGACTGCGCCACCAGCCCCTGCATGGCGCCGATGGGCTCGCCGTTGTGGCGGAACTCGCTGTCGTAGTCGTCCTCGATGATCCACGCGCCGTGGTGGCGCGCCTGCGCAATCAGCGCCAGCCGGCGCGCGATGCTCAACACCGAGCCGGCCGGGTACTGGTGCGACGGCGTGGTGTAGATCAACCGGGGCGGGTGCTTGTGCCAGTCGTGCTCGCTCACGCACAGCCCTTCGGCATCGACCCGCAGCGGCACGATGCGCAGGTCGCCCGCATGCATGGCGGCCTTTGCGCCGCGGTAGCCCGGGTCTTCGACCCAGCCGGTGTCGCCGGGGTTGGACAGCAGCCGCACGCACAGCGAAATGGCCTCTTGCGCGCCTTCGGCAATGACCACCTGGTGCGGCTCGCAGCGCACGCCGCGCGCAATCGCCAGGTGCCGCGCGATGGCCGCGCGCAACGGCAGCTCGCCCAGCGGATCGCCGTAGCCGAGCGTGGCCGGGCTGGCATTGCGAATGGCACGGTCGAGCGCGCGCCGCCATGCGGCGGCAGGAAAGTGCGACAGCGAGGGCATGCCGGGGCGCAGGGCGGCGTCCATCTCGGCACGCGGGGCGCTGGACTGGATGCGGGCGAGGCGCAGCGCGGTGGGCGGCGTGGCGGTCGCCGGCTTGCCGGCGCGCGCGGAACGCGTTGAAAGAGCCGTGAGTGCCGTCGGTGCCAGCAGTGCGGGCGACGACAGCTCGGTCACGCGCGTGCCCTGGCGGTCGGGCTGCACATAGCCTTCGGCCGCCAGGTGCTCGTAGGTCGCGGTGACGGTGTTGCGCGAGATGGAGAGCGCCTCGGCCAGCGCGCGCGAGCCCGGCAGCCGGCTGCCCGGCGCCAGGCTGCCATCGAGAATCGCGCGCTTCAAGCGGTCGTGCAGCTGGCGCTGCATCGAGCCCGCGTCGCGGTCTTTCACGAGGGCGGCTTCGAGCAGCGTGGCGGTGGCGAGGTCGGGCGAATCGGTCATCGGGAGAGAGGAAACGGCAGGGGCACGTGGCACCATGAAAAGTATTAACCGTGGCACTTCCTGTGGCGCCACGTTGGGCGTACTTTATCGGTCTCCGGCGATGCCGTCTTTTTTCCCTATCGAAAGTTGTCCCATGCCAGTCCGCCACAACGAATACGGCCAGTCCATCGGCGCCCCCGTGCCCGAATGGCGCCCGCGCCCGCTGCCGCCGCGCCAGACCATCGAAGGCCGCTACTGCACGCTCGAACCCGTCAACGCCGCCAGGCACGCCGACGACCTGCACGCCGCCTACGCGCAGGCCCCCGACGGCCGCGACTGGACCTACCTGGGCGTCGAGCGCCCCGCCGACCTGAACGCCACGCGTGCCCACATCGAGCGCCTGTCGCAGAGCACCGACCCGCTGCACTTCGCGGTGATCGACGGGCAGAGCGGCCGGGCCATCGGCACGCTGTCGTTGATGCGGATCGACGCCACCAACGGGGTGGTCGAGGTAGGCCACGTCAACTTCTCGCCGTTGCTGAAGCACACGCCGATGTCGACGGAAGCGCAGTACCTGTTGATGAAGCTGGCCTTCGACACGCTGGGCTACCGGCGCTACGAATGGAAGTGCGACAGCTTCAACGAGCCGTCGAAGCGCGCGGCGGCACGTCTGGGTTTCCAGGCGGAGGGCGTGTTCCGGCAATACAGCATGTACAAGGGACGCACCCGCGACGCGTCGTGGTTCTCGGTCATCGATGGCGAATGGCCGGTGCTGCGCACGGCCTTCGAGCGCTGGCTGTCTCCGGCCAACTTCGATGCACAGGGACGTCAGCGCATGGCGTTGGACAAGTTCCGTTTACCCTCTGCTGTCGCGGAATGAGATGACGCCTTAGGGCTGGGGCTGTCGTACTGGGCGCTGTCGTTCGGTTCATTCAGGGCGATGCTCACGCCGACGGTGTGCTCTGC
>NZ_QAJK01000074.1:36615-51170 GCF_003852515.1 Variovorax sp. KBW07
GGGAGCACCCGGTGGCATTCGTACGCGCCCCGAATGACCCCGCACCCAAACAGCAGCCTTAGAAAGTCAGCCCCCCGGCCTCTGCGCCTGCTCGCATTTCACCTGGATCAGCTCGCGCTGGTCCAGCGTCGCGCCAATCCGAACGGCGCTCAGGCACCCGCCCCACACGCAGCCCGTATCGGTAGACAACAGGTCAGGCCGCGAAATCCAGCCCAGCGTCGACCAGTGGCCGAACGCGACAGTCGCTTGCGCCGTCTTGCGCCCCGGCACGTCGAACCACGGCATGAAGCCCTCCGGTGCCGTCGCCGCACTGTCCTTGGCCTCGAACTCCATCGTCCCCGTGGGCGTGCAGAAACGCAGCCGCGTCAGCGCGTTCACGATCGCGCGCAGCCGGGCGTTGCCCGTCAGCGTGTCGCGCCACTCCGCAGGTTCGTTGCCGTACATCGTGAGCAAAAAGTCGCCCAGCTGCGGCCCGCTCAATACCGATTCGACCTCCGCCGCCAGCACCAGCGTGTCGCCCACCGTCCACTGCGGCAACACCCCCGCATGCACCATCAGCAGGTCGCCGGACTGCTTGCCCTGGCCGATCCGCATGTGCAGCGCCATGTGCTGCCGGCGCAGCCATTCGAGCATCGCCTCGCCGTCCGGCGCGGCCAGCAGGTCGGCCAGCGTGTCTTTGCGGCCCGCCTTGCGCGCGCCGTGCGCCACCCCCAGCAGGTGCAGGTCGTGGTTGCCCAGCAGGCTGCGCGCCGAGGCGCCGTAACCCTTCACGCGGCGCAGCACTGCGGCCGAGTCCGGGCCCCGGTTCACGAGGTCGCCCAGCAGCACGATGGTGTCGCGGCTGGGAGAGAAATCGATCTCTTCGAGCAGCCGCTGCAGGGCAGGGTCGCAGCCCTGGACGTCGCCGATCAAGTAAAGTGACATTCCCTCATTCTCTCCCCCCGTTCATGGATGTTTTCCTGCTGGCCTTGCTGACCACGCTCAATGCGGCGTTCGCAATGTCCGAAATGGCCCTTTCCACCAGTCGGCGCGCGCGCCTCGCGGCCCTGGCCGAAACGGGGGACACCGGCGCCGAAGCCGCGCTGAAGTTGATGGAATCGCCCACGCAATTCCTCTCGACGGTGCAGATCGGCATCACCTCCATCGGCATGCTGAGCGGCATCGTCGGCGAAGCCGCCTTCGCCGCGCCGCTCGCCGTGTGGATGGAAAGCGTCGGCATGGGTGCCGGCACCGCCAGCATCGTGTCGACCGCGGTGGTGGTGACCTGCATCACCTTCTTCACCATCATCTTCGGCGAGCTGGTGCCCAAGCGCATCGGCCAGCTGTACCCCGAGCCGGTGGCGCGCTTCGTGTCGCGCCCCATGCGCGGGCTGGCCAAGGCGGCCAAGCCCTTCGTCTGGCTGCTGGCGGGCGCCACCGCCACCACGCTGAAGCTGCTGCGCATCGATGCCAACGCCGCCCGCTCGGTCACCGAGGAAGAAATCTCGGCCAGCCTCGAAGAAGGCGTGGACGCCGGCGTCATCGAGCAGCACGAGCACCAGATGGTGCGCAATGTGTTTCACCTTGATGACAGGCGCCTGTCGTCCTTGATGATTCCGCGCGCCGACATCGAATGGCTCGACGCCTCCAACACCGTGGCGCAGGCGCTGCAGAAGGTGGCCGACGCGGCCGCGCTCAACCTCGTGCATTCGTGGTACCCCGTGTGCCGCAATTCGCTGGACGACGTGGTCGGCGTGATCAGCGTGGCGCACCTGCTGCGCCTGGGTTCCGCGCACGCCGGCGTGCTGGGCCAGGAAGCCACGCCCGCCGTGTTCGTACCTGAAACGCTCACCGGCATGGAGCTGCTCGAGCAGTTCCGCGCCCGCGCCGGCCGGCTGGTGTTCGTGGTCGACGAATACGGCGTGGTGCAGGGCCTCATGACCCCGCGCGACCTGCTCGAAGCCATTACCGGCGAGCTGCAGCCCGGCATGCAGACCGATGCCTGGGCGCGCCAGCGGCCCGACGGCGTGTGGGAGCTCGACGGCCTGATGCCGGTGTCGGAGCTGCGCGCGCGGCTCGGCATCCGCGAGCTGCCCGACGAAGAGCGTGGGCGCTACAACACGGTGGCCGGCCTGCTGATGTCGGTCTCGGGCCACCTGCCCGAGGTGGGCGAGCACATCGACTGCGCGGGCTGGTGCTTCGAAATTGTCGCGCTCGAGGGCCGCCGCATCGATCGCGTGCTGGCCTCGCCCGACCCGGCGGTGCGCGAAGGCGACTAGGCAGGGCCACGCATGCTGTCGCTGCTCGCACTGAGCTGCCCCCAATGCTCCGCGCCGCTGCCGCGCGCCGCGCGCTGGCGCACCGTCAATTGCAGCTACTGCGGCGCCACCATCACGCGCGGCGAGGAAACCGTCGAGCGCGAGAGCTTTCGCGCCGCGCTGCGCCGGGCCAATGCGGCCGTCGCGGGTGGCCGCGTCCTCACGTGGCGCGAAGCGCGCTACCGCGTGCTGGCCCCGTTGGCCACCGGCGAGCACAGCGAAGTGCTGCTGGCCGAGCGGCTCGGCGCGCTGCCCGAGCGCGTCACCATCAAGCTGGCGCGCGATTCGGCCGCCAACGACGTGCTGGCGCGCGAAGCCGCCGTGCTGCAGGCCCTGCAGGCGCTGTCGGTGTCAGGCGCGGCCTATTTCACGCGCCGGCTGCCGCAGCCGCTGGGCACCGGCGTGGCCGAAGGCCTTGGCGATGGCGCGCGCCAGGCGCTGGTGCTGCGCCACCCCACTGGCTTCTGGGGCAGCCTGCAAGACGTGCAGCAGGCCAACCCGCAAGGTATCGATGCGCGCCATGCCGTCTGGATCTGGCGCCGCATGCTCGAGGTGCTGGCCTTCGTGCACGGCGCCGGCTGGGCGCACCGCGACCTGTCGCCCGCGCATGCGCTGGTGCATCCGCGCGACCACGGCGTGCTGGTCATCGGCTGGTCGCGCGCACGGCAGGCCGGCAGCGGATCGGCGCATGCGGCCGACGCGGCGCGCGACCTCATGCAAAGCGCCTGGACCGTGCGCGCGCTGCTGCACGGCAGCGGTGGCGACGTGGCCGGCGAGCCGGGCCTGGGCGCGCACACACCCGCACCGCTGGCCGCCTTGCTGCGCCAGTGCAGCGAAGACGCCGCAGCCTGCCAGCGCCTGGGCGCGCAGGGCATCGAGCAATCGCTTTCCGCCGCGTCGCGCGAAGCTTTCGGTGCACCGCAGTTCGTTCATTTCGATCCCGCGCCGCGCATCGGCGGCGCCTGACTTTTTTCAAGGGAGCAACCCATGGGCTACGGAAACTACTCGCATGCCGCTCACACGGCGCTGATTGCCGACCGAGCCGCCAAGCCCGGCTCCGAGGTGTTCACGCAGAGCGCCACGCATGCACTGATGGACCCCAAGGGGCTCAAGGTGCGCGAATCGCGCGACAACGCCGACCACCCCAATTCGCTGGGCATCGTGTTCGCGCTCGACGTCACCGGCTCCATGGGCGACATTCCGCAGACCCTGGCGCGCCGCGAGCTGCCCACCTTCATGAAGCTGCTGACCGACTGCGGCGTGGCGGACCCGCAGCTCATGTTCATGGCCATCGGCGACGCCACCTCCGACCGCGCGCCGTTGCAGGTCGGCCAGTTCGAGTCGACTGCCAACCTCATGGACCAGTGGCTTACCTGGAGCTACCTCGAAGGCGGTGGCGGAGGCAGCGGCGAAGAAAGCTACGAGCTGGCCTTCTACGTCATGGCGCAGCACACCGACATGGACTGCTGGGTCAAGCGCAAGAAGCGCGGCTACCTGTTCGTGACCGGCGACGAGCTGCCGTACCCGGCCGTGTCGCGCCACCAGATCGAAGGCCTCATCGGCGAGAAGCTCGACGAAGACATTCCCATCGAGGAAGTCATTGCCGCGGCGGCCGAAACCACGAACCTGTTCTTCCTGATTCCCGACGCGCAACGCCGCCGCCGCTGCGAGCCGCGCTGGCGCGAGCTGCTGGGTGATCACGTCATCTGCATGGATTCGCCCGACGACGCCTGTGCCGTGGCGGCCGGCATCGTCGCGCTGACCGAGAAGGCCGTGCCCAACCTCGACGGCCTGGCCGGCGTGATGCGCGCTACGGGCATGGCGAAGGAGCGCGTGGGCGGCGTGCTGCACGCGCTCGACGGCTATGCCGCGCTGCTCGACCCCACGGCACCGCGCCGTGCGCCGCCGGCCGTGGCCACCGCCGCTGCCTCGGGTGCGCGCTCTTCGTGGTGGAAGCGGCTCTTCGGTTGACCGACGCCGCTGTGTGACGACCCCTGCGGCCACGCGCTACGTTTCGTTGCTCGGCCTCGGTTTCGGGGATTGCGGCAAGGGCCTGTACACCGACCACCTGTGCGGCGCGTGGCGGGCCCACACCGTGGTGCGCTTCAACGGCGGCGCGCAGGCCGGCCACAACGTGGTGCTGTCCGATGGCCGGCACCACACCTTCTCGCAGTTCGGCGCCGGCAGTTTTCATGCGGGCGTGGCGACGGTGCTCGCGAGCCCGGTGGTGGTGCACCCGACCGCGTTGCGCATCGAAGAAGAGGCGCTGCGGCGCGTGGGTGTTCACGATGCGTTTTCGCGGCTGTGGGTCGATGCGCGCTGCCGCGTGACGACACCGTTTCACCAGGCCGCCGGCCGCTTGCGCGAATGGGCGCGCGGCGCGCGGGCGCATGGCAGTTGCGGTGTCGGCGTGGGCGAGACGGTGCGGCAGGCGCTGGCCGCGCCGGCCGATGCCTTGCACTACGGCGACCTGGCGAACCCCGCGCGCGCGCTTGAAAAATTGCAGGCCTCGCGCGTCTCGCTGCGCCGCGAGTTCGCGGAAACCGGGGTGCTGCCGTTGCATGCGGAGGCGGCGCGGGAACTGGCCATGCTCGAAGACGAGTCGCTCGCCGCGCGCTGGCTGGCGGCCGTGGCACCGTGCCTGCGGCAGTCACCGCCCGCCAGCGTGGACGCCATCGGCCAGCGGCTCGCGCTTTCGGGCACGGTGCTGTTCGAGGGCGCGCAGGGCGTGCTGCTCGACGAATGGCGTGGCTTTCATCCGCACACCACCTGGAGCACCATTTCCACCGCGGCCGTGGAGAGTGTGCTGCGCGATGCGGGCATCGCGGCACCCGTGCAGCACCTGGGCGTGCTGCGCAGCTACCTCACGCGCCACGGCACGGGTCCGTTGCCCACGCACGACCAGGGGCTGGATGCACGCCTGGCCGAGCCGCACAACGCCGACGAAGGCTGGCAGGGCGTGTTCCGCCGCGGTCACCCCGATGCGGTGCTGCTGCGCCATGCGCTCGATGCCGTCGGGCCGCTCGACGGGTTGGTGGCGAGCCACCTCGACGCCATCGAGGGCACGGGCCTGCGCTGGTGCGGCGGCTATCGCCTGGCGGACGGCGCCAGCCTTGCGTCGCTGCCGCGCGGCAAGGCCGCGCACGACCTCGATCATCAACAGGCGTTGACCCATTTGCTGCAAAGCGCGCAGCCGGTCTACGAACCCGGCGCCATCGCCACGCCGCATGCGTGGATCGAACGCGTCGAAGCCCTGAGCGGCCTGCCGGTGCGCCACGGCGCGTTCGGCCCGACACGCGAGACGGTGCGCGCGATGCGCCCCGACGAATTTTCCTGAAAGCCTTTTCTTGTGCCTGCGACCTACAACCTTCCCCTGATCCTCGCGGCGTGCCTCAGCGCCGTGGCCGCGCTGCTGCACGTCTGCATCATCTTCGGCGGCCCCGCCTGGTATCGCTTCTTCGGCGCCGGGGAGCGCATGGCATCGGGCGCGGCGGCCGGCCACTGGTATCCGCCCATCGTCACCTGGCTGATCGCGTGCGTGCTGGGCATCTGGGCCGCGTATGCGCTGTCGGGCGCCGGCGTGTTGCAGCCGCTGCCGTTGCTGGCGTTCGTGCTGCCCGCCATCACCGCGGTCTACCTGGTGCGCGGGCTCGCCGCGCTGGGCATGCTCCTGTTTGCCCGTAGCCGTCTTACCGCCTTCTGGGTCTGGAGTTCGGCCATCTGTCTTGTCTTCGGTCTGGTCCACCTGCTGGGATTGGTCCAGGTCTGGGAGAAGCTCTGAATGCGCGCACCGTCAAGAACATCGCTCTTCGCCGCCGCCAAGGCGTGGGACGCAGCCTCGGTGGCCGCCGCCCTGGCGCAGGCGCCTGAACTGGCCACGGCCACCGACCCGCGGGGCCGCGCCGCGCTGCACCTGGCCTGCAGCGTCAAGCCCGGCAGCAGCCCGCAGCTCATGGAGCCGCACGGCCTGAAGACCGTGGCCGCCTTGCTCGACGCCGGTGCCCCGCTCGAAGGCGAGGTGCCCATGGACGAAGACGAAGGCGACTTCCGCGCGACGCCCCTCTGGTACGCCGTGGCGCGCGGCGAGAACATGCCGCTGGTCGCGGCCCTGCTGAAACGCGGCGCCGACGCCAGCTATTCGCTGTGGGCGGCGGTATGGCGCGACGACGACCAGATGTGCGGCGCGCTGCTCGAGGCCAGGCCCCGGCTCGGCCTGCGCGCCCACGGCGAAACGCCCATCTTCTACGCCGCCAGGCTCCAGCGGCTGAAGACACTGAGCCAGTTGATCGATGCGGGCGCCGACCCTTCCATCGCGGATTTCAGCGATCGCGATGCCGTGGACATCGCGCGCGCCCGGCGGTTGCCGAAGGAGCTCATCGAACGGCTGGAAGCATTGAAGCGAAAAAAGAACGGGCGCGGATGAATGGCGGGGCGCCTTACACGACGCCCGCCCGGGACAACCCCGACACGCCTTTCACCGACGCTTCCAGAATGCGCAGCTGAAACGCGACCTCCCGCAGCTCCTGGGCCAGCGTGACGAACCCCATCTTCCGGGGCTGCTCTTCCACCACCTGCAGCGCAGTCTGGAGCCGGACGTTGGGCTTGACCATGTGCAGCAGCGCGCCCACGGCGGCCGATGCATCGTCGGCCGCGCAGCGAACCGCGTCGAGCGCCTCCTGAAGCTGCACGTCGCGCGCTTTCATGGCTTCCTCGACGGAAATGCCGCGTCGCTGCATGACGCGCGGCTCGTAGGCCGGGAGCCGTTCGATCGCAACGCGCGCAAGCAATCCACCTGATGAATTCTTCATCCGACCTCCATCGTGCTTCAACTTCAACTGGGCGGGTGCGCGTCCAAGACGGCGCACACCGGGCGAGGCCGGATTGTTTGAATGCCGGGGCGCAAGCACCTTTGCAGGCCGGGACAAGACCTTTGCCACGCAGGACCGGGTGTTAAAGTCTTCACACAATCAGAAACAATAATTTCGAGACCCGCCGGCCGCATGCCGAGCCCGCCTTTCTCCTCGCTGCTGGCATGCCGCTACTGCCGACTCCCGACGCGCACGCGCACCTTCTCCTGATCGACGACAACGTCGACGAACTCCGACTGCTGGTCAGTGCCTTGCGCGATGCGGGCCATCGCCTGAGCATCGCCTTCGATCCGATGCAGGGCCTGCGGCGCGCCGCCGCGCTGCAACCCGACCTCATCCTGCTGGACGTGCAGATGAACAGCATGGACGGCTACGCGCTCTGCCGGTTGCTCAAGGCCGATGCCGCCACCGCGGACATTCCCGTGATCTTCGTGACCGCCGCCGCCTCGCTCGACGAGCGCCTGACGGGCCTGCGCGGTGGTGCGGTCGACTACGTCACCAAGCCCTTCGATCCGCCCGAAGTGTTGGCGCGCGTGGCGATCCACCTGGCGTTGACGGCCGGCCGGTCCGTCGACAAGAAGCCACCGCCGCCGGGCACGCCTGTCGACGACGCCGGCGCGCCCGCGCAACGCGCCGACCAGGTGCTGCTGCAAGCGGCCATCGATCTGCTGATGTCCGACCTGGCAAGCCCTGCCACCCTGGCGACCATCGCAGCGCGCCTGGGCACCCACGAGAAACGCCTGTCGCGTGTTTTCCGGGAGCAAAGGGGCGAGACGGTGTTCGGCTTCCTGCGCGAGGCACGGCTCGTGAAGGCACGCCGGCTGCTGGGGCAGTCGCTGCTGGGCATGGAAGACATTGCCGCGGAGACCGGCTTCTCCAGCGGCGCGAACCTTGCCACCGCCTTTCGCCAGCGCTTTGGCACAACGCCCAGTGCCTTCCGGCGCTCGGGTGCGGCCGCGGAAGCCTTGAGTGAAGCGCCGAAGCCATGAGGTGGCCGGTGCGCGCGCTGTGGATGCTGTTCGTCGCGTTCTGCCTGCAGTTCCCGGCGCAGGCCGCGACGCTTCATCTCACAGGCAACGAGCAATGGCCGTTGTCGCTGGACCGCGAGGTCCAGGTGCTGAAAGACGCCACGGGCGCCCTCACGCGCGACGACGTGCTCGCCATTCCCGACAACGCGCCCGAAGGCTTTCGCCCCGGCACGCCCACCGGCATGCGCCCCGGCTTCACCGACGCCGCATTCTGGTTGCGCCTGGACCTGGCCAACGACAGCGGCGCGCGCCAATCGCTGCAGCTGATGCTCAACAGCACCTGGCTGCAGCACGCCGATTTCCACCTGGGAAAAGACAGCCCGCAAGGCATGCGATGGACCGTCCGCAAGAAGGGCGTGGCCCAACCGTATGCACCGGGGCGCCAGCCTTTCGTGGCCATCGACCTGGAGCCGGGCGAGCGGGCACGGGTGCTGGTGCGCGCCCAGACGGCCTCCAACCTGCGCTTCGCGCCTACGCTGTACACCACTGAAAAGCTGCTCGCGTCCGAGCAGTGGCATGCGGTGTTCGACGGACTGCTGATCGGCGGGCTGCTGGTGCTGGGCGTCTACTCCCTCACGACATGGGCGCTGTCGCGCGCGCCGGCCATGGGGTGGCAGGGCCTGGGCTTCGTCATGGTGGCGCTGTACGAGGCCTCGTACCGCGGCTATGCGCGCATCTTTCTCTGGCCCGACTCGCCGCTGTGGAGCTACCGCGCGGCCGGCTCGCTCGGCCCCTTGTGCGCGATCGTGCTGGTGCTCCAGCTGCACGCCATCGTCCGGAATTCGGGCATCCGCCCGCCGGGAATGAAAGTGATCGCCGGCCTGACCGCGTTGCAGGCCTTCGTCGTGGCCGGGGGGTTGATCGGGCCCTACGGGTTCTTTGCGCAGGCTGCGTTGGTGAGCGTGCTGGCCCTGGTGCTGGCGCTGAACGTCAGCGGCTTCATCTACATGCGCCGGGGCGGCGTGCGCGGCAAGCTGGTGTTCGGCATCACGCTCCTCATTGCCGCCGCCATCAGTTTGCGGCTGGCCGAGATTGCATTCCAGCAGCGCTTTGCCGCCAGCTTCGATCCCTATGCGCTCGGATTTCCCGGGATGCTCATGGGCCTTGTCACGCTGTCATGGTGGGGGCACCGGCTCGCGCGGCAGCATGAGGAGTCGCGCGACATGCTGCTGCAGTGGCAGGCGCAGTCGCAGAGAAAGCTGCAGGACGAAGTGCAGCGCAAGACCCGCGCGCTCAACTCGGCGCTGCTGCAGTCCGAAGCGCAGATGCACGACCAGACGCGGTTGATGGCCATCGTGGGCCACGACCTGCGCGCGCCGCTCGCCACCATCCTGGGGCATGTGCGGCTGCTGCGCACCGAGGCGAACGCCGGTTCGCCGACGCTGCTCCAGGCCATCGAACGCAATGCCGGCTACCAGCTGTCGCTCATCGACGACCTGCTCGACTATGCCAAGGGCGAACTGCAGCCGATCGTGCCCGCGCCGCAGCCGGTGGACCTGCCCGCGCTGATCGACGACATCGCCCAGTACGCCGCCACGCTGGCCCTGCGCCAGAACAACCGCTTCACGCTGCGCTGCAACGGCACGCTGCCCGCCGCCGTGCAACTGGACAGCAAGCGCTTTCAGCAGCTGGTGCTGAACCTGCTGTCGAACGCAGCCAAGTTCACGCGCGATGGCGGCATCGAGCTGATCGTCGCGGCAACGCCGCGCGACGCAGGCTGGTCGCTCGAGGTGGAAGTGGCCGACACCGGCATCGGCATCGACGAGGCCGACCAGGCACGCATCTTCGAGATGTTCGAGCGCGCCGACGTGCGGTTCGACGGGCATGGGCTGGGCCTGTTCATTGCGAGGCGCATCGTCGAAAGCATGGGCGGCAAGCTGGAGCTTCGCAGCAGGGCGCACCTGGGCACGCAACTGAAATTCGCGTTGCAGGTCGATGCGGCATCCATCGATGAGGTCGTGCCGCGGATGCATTCCGCCGCGTCGTCGCGCACGCGCGGCGAGCAGGGCGCGGCGCCGGCAGCGGAGCAATCAGGGGCCACGGAAGCGGGAGGCCAACGCCTGGAGCCTCTTGCCGCAGCCGTGCGCGACGAGCTCACGGAATTCGCGCGCGACGGCCGCTGGTCGGACCTGCACGACCGCATCGAGCGCCTCGCCGCCGACGAGCGGCACGCCACGCTGGCCGCACTGCTGCGCGAGGCACTCGAGCGGCTGGACTTCGACCATGTGGCGCGGCTTGCGCAGTCGGCGCGCTAGGGGCTGGCTCAGTTCGCGGCCAGCTGACGCACCATCTGCACTTCGTCGTAAAGCACGCCATCGACACGCAGCGCGCCGGGCGCAACGCCATATGTCTCGAATCCGAACGACCGATAGAGCGCAGTGGCCGATTCATTGCCGGCCGTGACGGAGAGCGTCACCTGCAGAAGGCCGGGCATGCGCTGGGCAAGCGCCAGCGCTTCGGTCAGCAGATGCCTTGCGATGCCCTTGCCCCGGTGCGAGGGCGCGACATACATGGCTCGAATGAAGCCCCGGTGCCTTGCCTTGAGCCCGCTTTCGCGTACCAGGCCGGCCATGCCGACGAGTTGCGCTTCCACGAAGGCGCCGAAGACATGCCGGTCCGGGTTTGGGGCAAGGCGGGTTTCGATCATGCCGATCGGGGTGTCGCGTTCTTCTTCGTAGCTCGAGCCGAACGCCGTGGGGCTTTCCTGAAGCGCGTGCAGCCGAAGGGCCTGATAGGCCGGGGCGTCGGCTGAATCGAGTCGGCGAATTTGCATGGGCTCCTGAAGAATTTGCGGCAAGAAGAGAAGACGGTTGTGCGCTGAAGTCTGCCACGCGGGCTCAGTTGTCCGTGCGTGGCGGCGACGGCGCGCGCAGCCGCCGCAAGCGCACCGTCAACTCCTTCACCAACTGAAGCTCGCCGCGGCGCTGTGCCACTTCGAGCGCGGTTGCAAACGCCGCTTCGGCCTTCGTGTTGTCGCCAAGTCCGAGCGCGATCAGTCCTTGCAGGCGATGCGCCGCGGTGAAGTCCGCATCGAGGGCCACGGCTTTTTCGAGATGCATCAGCGCGGTGGCCGCGTCTTCCCGCCGGTGGTAGGCCAGCGCAAGGCTCATGCGCAGCAGCGCACCGTCGCGGCCTGCGGCGAGCATGCGTTCGAGCGCCTCGGGGGAGGGGCCGGGCACGGCGGAAGCGTTCGTCGGTGTCTTTGGTGAGTTCATGGCATGCGGCCTTCAAGGGCACGGGGGCTTCGCCTCCCGCGCCTGCTTCGTGTTTATTATCAAAGCATACTCTTTGATATTTGGCGCCACAGGCTCCCCGATGAATCTCCCCGCTTCCGTCTGGCTGTTCCAGTCCCTTCACGCACTCGGCATGACGCTGTGGCTTTCGATTGCGGTGCTCAACAACCTGCGCGGATTCGCGGGCTCGGCAGGCGCGGTGGGCGGCACGATGTCGATGGCGCCGCTGCTGGCCGAGCCCGCCATCGACACGCCCTTGCTGTCGCGCAGGTTGCGTTCGCCGGTGCTGCACCGCGCGGCGCTGCTGTTGGTGCTGGCATTGCAGACTGCGGGCGCGCTCGCTTTCTGGATTGGCAGCTACGCGCTCTTCATCAGCGGCGGCATGGCGGCTGCACGCCCGTGGTTCAACCTGGGCCTGAGCGCCTTCGCGGCTTTCCTGTTCGCGATGCACCTGGGTGGCCTGTGGTTCGGCTACTGGATACGGCAAGAGAGCCTGCAGCACACGCACCTTGCGTTGCTGCTGTGGGTGATGGCGGCGTTCTTCCTGTTCAACCACGCGTGGGCCTGAACGAACACCGGACCCTGCTGTCTGGTCTGGCCGGGGTGTTTCGTCCCGTCCTACAAACGCGATGCGGTGTTGCCCCGAGCATTCCGCGCATGAGCAAACTGATCCTTGCATGCGTGAGCGTGGCCGCGTGGTACGCCATGGCCACCGCGACCGCCGAACCTGTGAAGGTGCCCGTCGACAGCGGCGAGAAGGGCACCGTCTACGTTGCGCCCAACGTCAACTCCACCGAGAACTCGGCCTACACCACGGGTGCGACGGTGGGCGTGGAGCGGCCCGACGGCAGCGGCGCCTACATGGGCACCGACACGTCCAGGCCACGCCCCACGTATTCGCTGGGCGCGAGCACCGGAGGCAACGTGTCGCTCAATGGCGGCGTGCAGTCGGATGGAAAAACCAACAACGGCGTGAAGGCCGGCGTGACCATCAAGTACTGACGGCCTGGGCCCCAGCCATCGGCCATCTGCTGGTCAGTTGCGTGGCTTGTGGTGCGTGTGCGCGCCGGCCGTGCCGTGCGCATGCCGTTCACCCGTGGCGTCGAGCGGCACCATGTGCACGTTGCCGTGGCGCACCCCGCGCAGCGCCACCAGCTGTTCGGCGCAAGCCTGCACGGCCGCCGTGGGGCCGCGCAGCACCACGGTCTCCAGGCAATGGTCATGGTCCAGGTGCGTGTGCAGCGTGGTGATCACCAGGTCGTGGTGGTCATGCTGCAGGTCGAGCACGCGCGAGGTCACCGTGCGTTCGTGGTGGTCGTACACGTAGCTCACGTTCGCCACGCACCACGCCGCCTTGCCCTTGCGGGGGGCGGTGTCGAGCGTGGCGCTGCCCAGTGCCGAGCGCAGAAGATCGCGCACGGCCTCCGAGCGGTTGATGTAGCCCTTGTCGGCAATGAGCTGGTCGAATTCCAGCGCAAGCCCGTCGTCCAGCGAAATGGTGAAGCGTTGCATGGTCGGGCTCCTGTTGTCCTTGGAGGCGTGTCAGACGGTGGTGGCGTAGATGATGAACCCGGAATGCTCCGCAACCTTGTCGTAGAGCGTCCGTCCGGCCGTATTGGTCACGTGGGTTTGCCAGTACACGCGGTGCCCGCCCACGCGCTGCACGTGCGCGTACACACCCTCGATCAGTTTCCGCCCAACGCCCTGACCACGTTCTGACTGCAGCGTGAACAGGTCCTGCAGGTAGCAGGTCGGCTCGATGCGCGTGGTGCTGCGGTGAAACAGGTAGTGCGTCAGGCCCACCAGCTGGCCGTCGCGCTCGGCCACCAGTGCGTGCACCGGCTCGTAGGCATCGAAGAAGCGCTGCCAGGTGGCCTGCGTGATGGCCTCGGGTAGCGCGGTCGGGCCTTCCCGTCCGTAGAAGGCGTTGTAGCCGTCCCAGAGGGGTTTCCAGGCTGCGTAGTCTTCAGGTGTCGGGGGGCGAATCAGGAGAGGGGAAGTCATGCGTCTGCTGTCTGCACGTGTTGAAAAACCGTGCGATTGCAACATGACTTGGCTCAGCCCGCGAAGAAATCCTTCAGCGCTTGTTCAGGCAACTGGTGCCGCAACCCGATGGCGACCACGCCCGCGCGCGCACCGTCCGTGGGCCCCGCCGCCTTGCGCAGCGTGCCGTGCCGCCCGGCGAACTGGACCTCCGACCATTCGTCCTCGCCCTGCGCGCCACGTCCCGTGCGCAGCAGGCCCTTGAGCCGCAGCACACCCGGCGGCACGTCGCGCAGCCATGCGCAAATGGCAGCGGCGGGAATGACCGCCTCGGGCTGTGCGCTCCAGGTCTGGAACAGCGCGCCGTGGTCCGGGTCGTGGTCATGGCTGTGATCGTGACCATGGCCGTGGTGCGGGTCACGGCACTCGTGCCCGCAGGCATGGCCCGCCCCCTGAACCGCGGCAGGCAAGGGCAAACCCGACAACAGCGCCAGCGGCACCGTCGACTGCGCGGTCTGTATGCATGGCGTGCCCGGTGCCGTGGCCTCGACCCACGCCCGAGCCGCCGACAGCGCCTCGCCAGAGGCCAGGTCGATCTTGTTGACCACCACCAGGTCGGCCGACCTGACCTGCCGCGCCAGCGTGTCGGCCAGCAGCGGGTCGCGCGACTGCGGCCCCACGGCGCTCGCATCGACCAGCACGATCACCCCTTCCAGGCTCAGCTCGGGCGCAGCCATGCCGATCTGCGCAATGCGCCAGGGATCGGAAACGCCGCTCGCCTCGATGACGACGGCGTCGAAGGGCGTGGCTACCTCGATGACCTGCACGAGCGCGCGCCCGAGGTCGTCGCCGATCTGGCAGCAGACGCACCCATTGGTCAGCGCCACCGTATCGCCATGCGTGGCGGCGATGAGGTCGGCGTCGATATTGAGCGCGCCGAAGTCGTTGACCAGCACAGCCATGCGCAGCCCTTTGGCGTCGCGCAGCCAGCGGTTGAGCAGCGTCGTCTTTCCGGCGCCCAGAAAGCCTCCGATGACTGTGAGGGGCAGTCGCTTCTTCATCTGCTGTTCGGGCTCGACTGTGCGTGCGTTGTCGCGCGATCTTCGGTACGTGAAGCGGGTGCGATGCGTTCGGGGCGCGTGCGAC
>NZ_QAJK01000075.1 GCF_003852515.1 Variovorax sp. KBW07
TGGTGTACCGCTGATCAACGACCACTCTGATGACGCTCACGCGGATGGTGTGCTCTGCGCAGCGAAATAAAGGAGGAGCGAAGCGGGGGACATTCGCGGAGCAGAGCACACCGTCGGCGTGGGCGTCGCCCCGAATGAAACTGAACGACCGCATCAGCACAAGCACAAGCAACAGCCACAGAAGCCCCTAAGGGAAACCCCGTCCTGCCTGCCCCCCGTGCCGTCGGGATACTCCGGTTGTTACACCCCGGACATCCGAAGCGGGTCCATTCCAAAGGCACAACAACCCATGGCAGGCAAAAACTCGCTCCACCCGATCCCGCATCCGGCGAAGAAACCCTTCGTCGGGAACCTGCTCTCGATCGGCTCCGACTCTCCCGTGCTCGACATGTGGAAGATCGCGCAAGACCTTGGTGGCATCTACTGGCTCGACATGCCGGGCATGCCGGTGATCGTCGTCTCGTCGCCCGCGCTGGTCGACGAGCTTTGCGAAGAAGCGCGCTTCGACAAGAGCACGCGCGGCGCGTTGCGACGGTTGCGCGCGGCTTCGCACGGGCTCTTCACGTCCGACACGCACGAAGAGACCTGGTCCAAGCCGCACAACATCCTGCTGGCCAACTTCAGCCAGCGCGCCATGCAGGCCTATCACCCGATGATGCTGGACATCGCGAGCCAGCTGGTCACCAAGTGGGAGCGGCTGAACTTCGACGAAGAGGTGGACGTGGTGCGCGACATGACCGCGCTCACGCTCGACACCATCGGCCTGTGCGGCTTCGGCTACCGCTTCAACTCGTTCTACCGCGAAGGCTTTCATCCTTTTGTCGATGCGATGGTGCGCACGCTCGAGACGGTGCAGAACCGCCGCGGCCTGCCGCTCGAAGAGCTGATGCTGAAGAAGGAACTGGCGCAGCAGCGAAAAGACATCCGCTTCATGCACAAGATGGTGGAAGACATCATCGAGGAGCGGCGCGCGAGCGGTGCCGACATTGCCACCAAGCCCGACCTGCTGAGCTACATGATCGCGGGCGTGGACAAGAAAAGCGGCGAGCAGCTCACCGACAAGATGATCCGCGACGAGTGCATCGAATTTCTCATCGCGGGACACGAAACCACCAGCGGCCTGCTGTCGTTTGCCACCTACTTCCTGCTGAAGAGCCCCGAGGCGCTGGCCAAGGCGCAGGCCGAGGTCGACAGCGTGTTCGGGCCCGACACCACGCAGAAGCCCACCTATGCGCAGGTCAATCGCCTGCAGTACGTGATGCAGGTGCTGAAGGAGGCGCTGCGGCTGTACCCGACGGCGCCGGCCATTGCCATGCGCGCCAAGGAAGACACGACCATCGGCGGCCAGTACACGATCAAGAAGAAGAACATGGTCATCATGCATGCGCTGGCGCTGCACCGTGACAAGGGCGTGTGGGGTGAAGACGCCGACGAATTCAACCCCGACCACTTCAGCCGCGAAGCCGAGCGAGAGCGGCCGGTGAATGCCTTCAAGCCCTTTGGCAACGGGCAGCGCGCGTGCATCGGGCGGCAGTTCGCGCTGCAGGAGGCGGTGCTCACGCTGGGCATGATCCTGCAGCGTTTCAACCTGGTCGACCACACGGACTACAAGCTCAAGATCAAGGAAGCGCTGACCATCAAGCCCGAGGGCTTCAAGATCAAGGCGCTGCTGCGCGACCCGGCCACGCGCCCGCGCGGCAACGGCGAAGCGGGCGCGACGCCCGCCACCCTCGCGGCGTCGGCCAAGCCGGCGGCGCGCAAGCCGCAGGCGGCACGCCACGGCACCTCGCTGCTGGTGCTGCAGGGCTCCAACCTGGGCACGGCCGAAGACCTGGCGCGCCAGCTCGCCGAAGCGGGCGAGCTGCGCGGCTTCTCGACGCAACTGGCGTCACTCGACGACTATGCCGAGCGGCTGCCGGCCAACGGCGCGGTGGCCATCGTCTGCGCCTCGTACAACGGCGTGGCGCCGGACAACGCGGCCGAGTTCCACCGCTGGCTCGACAAGGCCGACGACGCGCTCAACGGCGTGCGCTTCAGCGTGTTCGGCTGCGGCAACACCGACTGGGCCGCCACCTACCAGGCCGTGCCGCGGCGCATCGACGAACGGCTCGAAGCACTGGGCGCCACGCGCGTGCATCCGCGCGGCGAAGGCGACGCGCGCGAGGACATGGACGGCGCCTTCCAGGACTGGAGCGACGCGCTCTGGCCCGAACTGGTAAAGGCCTTCGACATCAAGGCCGGTGCCGACACGCCGGCCGAGGCCGAGCCGCTCTACACGCTCGAAGAACTGCCGCCGCCGCAAAAGAACGCGCTGGTCGATGCGCTCGGTGCCGTGGCGTTGCGCGTGCTCGAGAACCGCGAACTGCAAAGCCCCGGCGGCGATGCCGAAAGCAGCCGCTCCACGCGCCACGTCGAACTGACGCTGCCCGAGGGCGTGAACTACGTGCCCGGCGACCACTTGAGCGTGGTGCCGCGCAACAGCCCGGCGCAGGTCGAGCGGGCCATGGCGCGCTTCGGCTTCGACCGCTCGGCGCACGTGCGCCTTTCGGCCGTGCCGGGCCGCAAGGCGGCGCTGCCGGTCGACCAGGTGATTGCGGTCGACCGCCTGCTGGGCGACTACGTCGAGCTGCAGGACGTGGCCACGCGCAAGCAGATCGCCACGCTTGCGGCCTACACCGAGTGCCCCTTCACCAAGCCGAAGCTGCTGGCACTGTCGGGCAGCGACGAGGCTTCGCAGGCCGCGTACAAGGCCGAGGTGCTGCACAAGCGCAAGTCGCTGCTGGAGCTGCTGGAAGAACACCGCGCCTGCCAGGTGCCGTTCGCGGTGTTTCTTGAAATGCTGTCGCCGCTGTCGCCGCGCTACTACTCGATCTCTTCATCGCCGAGCATGACGCCGGGCCGCTGCAGCGTGACCGTCGGCGTGGTGAGCGCGCCGGCGCTGTCGGGCAACGGCAACTTCGAGGGC
Source organism: Variovorax sp. KBW07 (assembly GCF_003852515.1). Lineage (GTDB taxonomy): Bacteria > Pseudomonadota > Gammaproteobacteria > Burkholderiales > Burkholderiaceae_C > Variovorax. Next base: position 2,966 of record NZ_QAJK01000075.1, read on the forward strand.
GTGTGCTCCAACTACCTGGCGCGCGCCGAGGCGGGCGACACGGTGCATGGCGTCATTCGCGAAACCACCGCCGAGGGCTTCCGCCTGCCCGAAGACGCGAATCGCCCGCTCATCATGATCGGCCCCGGCACCGGCCTGGCACCGTTCCGCGGTTTCCTGCAGGAGCGCGCCGCGCGGGTCGAGCGTGGCGAGGCGCTGGGCGACGCCATGCTGTTCTTCGGCTGCCGCCATCCGGCGCAGGACTTCATCTATGCCGAGGAACTGAAGGACTGGTCGCACCGCGGCCTGATGAAGCTGCACACGGCGTTCTCGCGCTCGGGCGAGCGCAAGGTGTATGTGCAGGACCTGATCCGCGAGCAGGGCGCGGCCGTGTGGAAGCTGCTGGAGGCGGGCGCGGTGATCTACGTGTGCGGCGACGGTTCGCGCATGGAGCCCGATGTGCGGCGCACGCTGAGCGACCTGGCACGCGAGCATGGGCACGACAGCACGGCGTGGATGGACAAGATGATTGCCGACCAGCGCTACGTGCTGGACGTGTGGGCCGGTAGCTGAAACCAGCGCCCAGCGGTGCCCACGGACCCGGACGCTAGGCAGGCAGCACCGCCTCGTGGGCCCCGAAGGTGCCGCGCACTTTCCAGCCTTCGGGGGTCAGCGCGATCACCTGGTCCGACAGGCCCTGCGCGCCGGCCTCTGCCCTGACCCGGGTCGCGGCCGAGCACATGAGGGCCAGCCGGGTCGTGGTCGAGACGGGCTGCCCGGCAATGGTCAGCGTTGCCCGGCTGTCCATGAAATAGAGCGCGTTCTTGCTGGGCACCACCGCGATCAGCTCCCCCTTGAAGCCTTTCGAGAGCCCTGCCCAGAGGTCGGGCAGCAGCAGCATGCAGGCCTCGAGGTCGTCGCCGGTCACAAGGGCCTTGTAGGCGACCAGGTCTTGCGTGGCGACCTTCTGGCTGGTCTTGCGATGCAGGTTTTCGACCGCTTGCGCATGCACCCCTTGCGCATCGAGGCCAAGTTGCTTCATGCACCCGTGGGTCAGCGTGGTGCGCTGGGTCGGGAAGTCGATGGCATAGGTCACACGAAGGTCGATGTCTCCGGCGACAGCGCGGGCAATGGGGGTTTGTGCCTTGTATTGGCCGCCCGGTGCTGGCGCAATGCCGGGCCTGGGTGCGGCGTTCTCGAGGAAATCGGGGCGCGTGATGCGGGGATAGATGCAAGGCGGAAGGCAGTTCATGACGCCGCGCATTGTTCTGGCGGGCCCTCTGCCCGGCCAGTGCGAAAGTCATGAAGCTCCTTGAAAAAAGCCGGTGCTGCCGGCTTTGCAGCGGTTTCGTGACTTACTGCAGCTGCATCTCGCGGCCCGGGTGGCCCAGCACCAGGGCGTGATCGTCGAGCGAACCGCGAATCTGCCAGCCGCCCGGGGTCAGCGCCATCACCTTGTCCGACAGGCCGTGCGCCCGGGCCTGCACCTTGATATCGGCCGCCGTCGCGCACATCAGGCCGAGCCGTGTGCGGGCGGTGAGCTGCTGCCCCGCGAGCTCGCACTTGCCCCGGCTGTCCATGAAATACACCGTGTTGCTGCTGGGCACGACCGCCAGCAGTTCGCCCTCGAAGCCCTCCGACAGCACTTCCCAGAGGCTTGGCAGCAACAGCATGCTGGCCTCGAAGCCGTTGCCCGCCACCAGAGCCTGGTACATGACGAGGTCTTGCGCGCCCACGCTCGGCAGCGCCTTGCGCACCAGGTTCCGCATCGCCAGCGCGTGGAGCTGGTGCGCGTCCAGGCCCAGCGCGTCCATGTGCGCCTGCGTCAGCGAGACGAAGTGCGCCGGCTCGTCGATGGCGTAGGTGACGTAAGTGACGAGAAGGCCCGCATTCCCGGCAAAGGGAAAGGCGACGGGTGCCTGCGCCGGCCGATGGCCGCCCAGTGCTTCGATGCGCGGATAGATCCGGTGCGGGTCGGGTTTCATGGTGACCGGATTGTTCGAATGGCTCCTGCAGGGCGGCAAGTGCAGAAAGTCATGGGTCGCCAAAAGCAAAAAGCCGGCGGTTGCCGGCTTGCGGAGGGTTGGGCAGGTCGCCCGGTTCAGAGGTCGCGGTCGGGGTCCGGGTAGACCAGCGGCCCGAGCAGACCGCGATTGAAGGGCTTCCACTGGCCCTCGGGCTGTGCCAGCCGGTCGGCCACCGCATACAGCACCGCCGGATGCGCACCCAGCCCCAGGTGGCTGGCCATGACTTCGATGTTCTCCGACTGCGGGCCGGTCTTCTCGATGCTGCAGCGCCAGGCGACGACGCCATCGGTGCGGCTGAAGATCGAGGTGGTCGGCACGGGCGGCGTGGGCTGCACGAACTTCATGCGGCGCGGGTCGTGCGAGCTCTGGCCGCTCACGCCCTCGTACACGCGCCAAGCGTTGGTGGCGCGCGGGCTGCCGGAGAACGGGCTGCCCAGGGTGATGACGTCGCGGATCATGGGTCCATACGACGAAGCCAGCAGGCGCGCATAAACGCCGCCGAGGCTCCAGCCGATCACGCTGACCTTCTGGCCGCTCTTTTCGTACAGCGACTTCAGCAGCTCGACCATGCCGTCTTCCACGCCCTGGCGCGGACCGAGGTTGCGGCCCTGGCCCCAGCCGTGGGCGTCGTAGCCGCGGCTGCACAGGTAGCGGCGCAGCAGCAGCGTCGATCCGTCGCCGGCCACCAGGCCGGGCAGCACGAGCACGGGGTGGCCGTCGCCGCGCGGCGTGAGCTGCAGCAGCGGCCACATCGCGATGCCGGCACCGGTTTCCCAGAGGGCACGGGCTTCGGCCAGCAACAGCAGGCGCGAAGGAGGTGCGATGGTGTCGTGGGTGGCGGTGGTCATGGAGGCGGCTTCCTTTCGGGTTTTCGTTTTCTGTTTTATAGGACGAGCATGAGGGGCCATGGTTGCACTCTCCCGTCGGACGACATCGTCATTTATCCGAGGTATTTGCCCCTCAGGTAATCAAGGTAAGCCCTCGATTCGCTGGAAACATACGGAGAAACCAGCGTGAGCGTGTAGAAAGCCGCCAAACCGGGATCGGCCTGCGCCAGCGCATCGCGCCCCGGCACCAGTCGCTCGAAAGACAACCAGCAGGTGGTGGTGAAGACCATCTGCAACGCCAGGATGCGGGCCTGCTCGGCGCTGGTCTCGATCACGCCCGAGGCCACCAGCCCTTCGCACAGCGCCTGTGCCGCGAGCAGGTTCTGCGCGGTGAGGGCCTGCGCGCGCTGCCCGAGCGCCGGGTATTCGCTGGCCAGGAAGGCCATGTCGCGGTAGATGAAGCGGTATTCGTCGATGGCCTCGAAGCGCAGGTGCAGCGCGAGCCAGAGGTCGTCGATGGCGGCAATGGTGGCCGACGAACCGTTGAGCGCTTCCATGCGCTGCTCGAAGCGCCGAAACAGCCACTCGACGATGAGCTGCTTGGCCTTGAAGTGGTAGTGCAGGTTGCCCGGGCTCATGCCCAGTTCGGCTGCGATCTTGTGGGTCGACACGGCGGCGAGGCCTTCCGCGTTGAACAGCGCAAGGCTGGCCTGCAGGATGCGATCGCGCGTGGTGTTGGAACTGGCCACAACCGGGGTGTGCCGTGGGCCGCTCAGCGTTTGCCGCCGCTGCGGTTGCTACGCAGACCGGCGTCGGGGTTCTCGAATTTCGCGAGGCGTTCGCGCAGTTGCGCCACCTCGTCGCGCAGGGCCTGCACTTCGTCGGCGCCGGGCATGCCCAGGCGCTGCAGGGCCGTGGCGACGCGCTGGTCGAACACGTCTTCGAACTTGCGGATGCCGAAGCTGTCGAGGCTGGGAAAGCCGCGCGTGAGCGCCGCCTTGGCAGCCGCCGCATCGACCTTGCCCTGCCCAATGCCGAGCAGGCCTTCGATCACGTTGGCCTGCCGCTTGGCGACGTCGTTGCGCACGTTGTCCAGCGCCTTCAGGCCGGCACGCAGCAGGCCTTCGGCCTTGCCGGGTGCAGCCGAAGCGGAGGCGGCTGATGCGGCTGATGCGGCCTTCTTTGCCGCAGCGGGCGCCGCCTTGCGGGGCGCCGCTTTCTTCTTCGCGGCGGGCGCCTTCGTTGCAGGCGCCGCCCTCTTCTTCAACTTTGCAGTTTCGTCAGGACGGGTCGCCATGCAGTGCTCCAGATACCGGAAAAAGGAAAAGGGGCGCCATGCGCCCCGGGGGTCAGGCTGCCTTGCGGGCAGCAGCGCGGCGAACCGGCTTCTTGGCCACGGCGGCCTTGGCCTTGACGGTACGCACCGGCTTGGCTTCTTCGGCGCCGTTCACGCGGGCTTCGATCTGCTTGGTGCCGGCGACGATGCGGTCGGCGATCTGCACCGAGACGGTGGCGATCGGCTGGTTGACGGCGCTCAGGGCGTTGATGACCGAGGTGGCCACCGGCGATTCGACGCGGGCCACGCGGCCGGCGACGGTTTCGATGCCGCTGGTGGTGCCGGCGGCAACACGGTCCATCACGTTCACGATGCGGCTGGTGTCGATGTCCAGGCGGTTGGCCAGGAAGCCGTTGATCTTTTCTTGCGCGCCGATCAGGTTGGCCTTGACCTGCTCGCTCACCAGCGGAATCTGGCGGCTGCCCAGGAAGTTGCTGTAGCGCGAAGCGGCGCCGCCCAGCAGGCGATGCACGCCGGTGCGGTAGGCGCCGACCAGGGTCTTGCCTGCGTCGTTGTACTGGCCGACGACGTGGATGGCGGCGGAAGCGATGGTGGTTTGCGTGGTGGACATGGTGATTTCCTTGAAGTTGATGGGCTCGCGGGGAATCGCGATGGGCCTATCTTCTTCCGCAGGGCCTAGGCCTGGAAAACTAGAACCGTCGGAAAACTAGTCCAACTGCCCCAATTTTCTGCAGGCCGGCCCGCCGATCATGCCGCGGCGGCCCGGGGAGCCCCGCCGCGCTTGGCCGGCGCGGCAGCCTTGCGGGCCACGGGCTTCGGCGCGGCCTTCCTGGCCACGGTCTTGATGGCGGTCTTTGCAGCGGTCTTGGCGGGCGCCTTCTTCGCCGCGGCCTTCACCGGTGCGGCCGTCTTGCGGCTCGCACCCGCACTGGCTGGCGCCTTCTTGCGCGCCGGAGCCTTCCTGGCGGCTGGTGCGGCCTTGGCGGCAGCGGGAGCAGGCTCTGCTGCAGGTGCAGCAGTTGCCATTGCCGCTGCCGCCTTCGCAGGCGCAGCCACGGCCCCCGCGGCGGCCGGGTGCTTCTGCGTCAGGTCCATCAGCAGCTTGTGCTCGGCCAGCATGTAGTCGCCGATCTCGGTGATGTCGGGCACGGCGCGGCGGCAGGCGATCAGGCCGTAGTCCATGCGGCCGTTGTAGCTCTGCACCGTCACGTTCAGGGCCGTGCCGTGGCTGGCGATCGACACCGGGTAGTAGCAGGTGACGAGCGCGCCCGCGAAGTACATGGGGAACGGCGCCCCCGCCACGTTCGAGATCGCCACGTTGGCAGCTGGCGGCAGCAGGTTGACCAGGCCCGAGCGGCCCACCATCGAGGCGATGCCCGACACCAGCCAGGGTGCGGCGAAGGTCGGGAAGTCGTCGAGGATCACCGCCTTGAAGCGGTTCATCGTCGACTTGGAGCTGTTCGACGACGCGTTGATCGCCTTCAGCCGCTGGATGGGGTCGGTAATGTCGGTCGCCAGGCTCACCAGGATCATGCTGGCCTGGTTGTTGGCCGTGTTGTCCCCCGCTTCGCGCAGGCTCACCGGCACGCCGGCCACCAGCGGCTTGGCCGGCAGCTCGTTGTTGTCGGCCAGGTAGTGGCGCAGCGCACCGGCCACGGTGGCCATGACCACGTCGTTGAGCGACACGCCGAAATGCTTGGCGATGAACTTGGTCTCGGCCAGCGAAATGGTGCGCCCGGCAAAGGTGCGCTGGTTGGTGATCGACACGTTGAGCGAGGTGCGCGGCGCGAAGAGGTTGAACTTCTTCGGTGCGGCGGCGGCGTCTTTCTCGGCCGCCTTCTCGTCAGGCTTGGCCAGGCCGCCGATGGCGCGCGCAATGGCCGGCGCCATCTTGAAGAGCTTCACGTACTGCTGCGCCGTGTTGCGCAGCGCGGCGGTGGCGAGCTCGGCCATGCCCAGCTGGTAGCCGCTGCTGCGCGGGCGCGAGCGCGGCGGCTTCACCACGCGGCCCGTGGCCTCCAGGTCGAAGATGGCCTTGCCCACTTCGACGCCGGCCTGCCCGTCGATGCCCGCATGGTGCACCTTGGTGTACAGCGCCACCTGGCCGCTCTGAAGGCCGTCGATGATGAAGAACTCCCACATGGGCCGGCTGCGGTCGATCAGCGTCGAATGCAGGCGCGCCACGTACTGTTGCAACTGCCGGTTGGTTCCGGGCTTGGGCAGCGTGATGTGGCGCACGTGGTAGTCGAGGTCGATGTCGTCGTCGTCCACCCACACCGGGTTGGACATGTCGAAGGGCATCAGCGCCAGCTTGCGCGTGAACACATCGGCCAGGTGGATGCGGCTGGCCATGAACTTCTTGGCATCTTCGTAGAAGTCGCCCTTGTAGCCTTTGGGCAGGTCGAGCACGTTGAGCGAGCCCACGTGCATCGGCATCTCGGGCGTTTCCAGGTGCAGGAAGGTGGCATCAAGTCCGCTCAGGTGTTTCATGTGTTGTGTCTCCTTGGTGGGGCATGCGCCGATTGGCAGGATACCGTGCGCATCGCGTTCGGGGGCCTCGCCTTCTTCAGTGTTTCCACCGAGGGAAGGCACTGGCGCGACAGGGGTTTGCCCCAAGTAGTGCCAAAGTGCGCGGGCGCTTCTTTCACATGGGCTTCGTACACTGAGGCCATGACACAAAGCCTCCCTTCGCAAGACGATCCGCACCTCTGGCTCGAAGACATCGACGGCGACGCGCCGCTGGCATGGGCCCGGCAGGAAAACGCCCGAACCGTGCAGGCCTACGCGCAGTCGCCCGCATTCAAGGCGCTCGAGCAGGGCATTCTCGAGGTGCTCGACTCGGAGGAGCGCATTCCGATGGTGCGCAAGATCGGCCCCGGCTACTACAACTTCTGGCGCGACAAGGCGCATCCGAAGGGCCTCTGGCGCCGCACCACGCTGGCCGAGTACCGCAAGCCGCAGCCCGCCTGGGAAACCGTGCTCGACCTCGACGCGCTGGCCGCGGCCGACGGCGAGAACTGGGTGTGGCACGGCGCCGACTGCCTCGACCCCGACTACAAGCGCTGCCTGGTCTCGCTGTCGCGCGGCGGTGCCGATGCCGACGTGGTGCGCGAGTTCGACCTGGAGCGCAAGCAGTTCGTCGAAGGCGGCTTCACGCTGCCCGAGGCCAAGAACCACGTGGGCTGGAAAGACATCGACCACCTCTACGTGGCCACCGACTTCGGCCCCGGCTCGATGACCAGCTCCAGCTACCCGCGCATCGTGAAGCAATGGCAGCGCGGCACGCCGCTGGCCAGCGCCGTCACCGTGTACGAAGGCGCGCACGACGACATGTCGGTCAGTGCGTACCGCGACAACACGCCGGGCTTCGAGCGCGATTTCGTCTCGCGCCAGATCGACTTCTACGAAAGCGAAACCTGGCTGCGCGGCAGCGACGGCAAGCTCACCAAGATCGACGTGCCCGACGACTCCAACATGGAGATCACGCGCGAGTGGATGCTCATAGAGCCGCGCGAAGACTGGACCGTGGGCAGCACCACCTATGCCTCGGGTTCGCTGCTGGCCACCCGCTTCGACGACTTCATGGCGGGCAAGCGCGAGATCACCGTGCTGTTCGAGCCCGACGACACCACCGCGCTGGACAGCCATTCGTGGACGCGCCACCACCTGATCGTCAACGTGATGCACGACGTGGTGAACCGGCTCGAAGTGCTCACGCCGCCCGCCGACGGCATCGGCCCGTGGGAACGCAAGGGACTGGGCGGCGCGCCCGCGCTCTCGACCATCGACGCCGGCGGCATCGACGAGGACGAAAACGACGACTACTTCCTGACGGTGAGCGGCTTCCTGCAGCCGACCACGCTCTACATAGGCACCATCGGCCAGGGCGAGCCCGAGGTGCTGAAAGACAGCCCCGGCTTCTTCGACGCCTCGCGCTACAGCGTGAGCCAGCATTTCGCGACCTCGAAGGACGGCACGCGCGTGCCCTACTTCGAGATTGCCGCCAAGGACTTGGTCGCCAACGGCAGGAACCCCACGCTGCAGTACGCCTACGGCGGCTTCGAGATCTCGCTGCAGCCCAGCTACAGCGGCAGCATCGGCCGCGCCTGGCTCGACCAGGGCGGCGTGTACGTCATTGCCAACATCCGCGGCGGCGGCGAGTACGGCCCACGCTGGCACCAGGCGGCGCTGCAAGAAAACCGGCTGCGCACCTGCGAAGACTTCGCGGCCGTGTCCGAAGACCTGTTCGCGCGCAACATCACCTCGCCCGCGCACCTGGGCGCAATGGGCGGCAGCAACGGCGGCCTGCTGATGGGCAACATGCTCACGCTGTACCCGCGGCTGTACGGCGCCATCGTGAGCGAAGTGGCGCTGCTCGACATGAAGCGCTACACGCACCTGTCGGCCGGTGCCTCGTGGATTGCGGAATACGGCGACCCGGACCAGCCAGAGGAATGGGCCTGGCTGCAGACCTTTTCGCCCTACGAGAACGCCAAGCCGGAGCTGGCCTGTCCCCCCGCGCTGTTCACCACCTCCACGCGCGACGACCGCGTGGGCCCGGTGCATGCGCGCAAGATGCACGCGAAGATGCTCGCGCTGGGCCACGACAGCAGCTTCTACGAGAACATGGAAGGCGGCCACAGCGCGGCGACGGACAACAAGGAATCGGCCTTCATGGATGCGCTGGGCTATGCGTACCTGTGGCACCACCTCACCTAGGGGATCGGACATGAGCAACACCCTCGTCACCCTCGAGATGATCGGCGCACCGACCGACATCGGCGCCAGCGTGCGCGGCGCCGGCATGGGGCCCGACGCGCTGCGCGTGGCGGGCCTGCCCGAAGCGCTGGCGCGGCAGGGCTACGGCATCGTCGATCGCGGCAACCTCGCGGGCCCGGCCACGCCCTGGGCGCCGCCGGCGAACGGGCTGCGCCACCTGGACGAAGTGATCGTCTGGAACCGCTCGGTCTATGCGGCCGTCGATGCCGCGCTGGGCGCCGGCAACGTGCCGCTGATGATGGGCGGCGACCACTGCCTGGCCATCGGCTCCATCAGCGCGGTGGCCTGGCATGCGCGCAAGCGCGGCAAGAAGCTGCGCGTGCTGTGGCTCGATGCGCACTCCGACGTCAACACCGAAACCACCAGCCCCAGCGGCAACCTGCACGGCATGCCGGTGTCGTGCCTGCTGGGCCATGGGCCGGCGGTGCTCACGGGCTGGAGCGGCGAGCGCGCGGCGCTGGCGCACGACGCCATTCGCTTCATCGGCATCCGCAGCGTCGACAACGACGAGAAGGAAGCCATTCGCACGCTCGGCCTGAGCGTGTTCGACATGCGCCACATCGACGAGCACGGCATGCGCACCACCATGATCGAGGCGCTGCAGGACGTGGACGAAGACACGCACCTGCACGTGAGCTTCGACCTCGACTGCCTCGACCCCGGCATCGCGCCCGGCGTGGGCACCGGCGTGCGCGGCGGCCCCACCTACCGCGAGATGCAGCTGTGCATGGAAATGATCTCCGACACCGGGCGGCTCTGCTCGCTCGACGTGGTCGAGCTCAACCCGGCGCTGGACGTGCGCAACCAGACGGCCGAGGTGGCGGTGGAACTGATCGAGAGCCTGTTCGGCAAATCGACGCTGGTGCGCTGAGCAAGCAGTCCCGGCGCAAGAGGCCGATCAGCCCCGGTTCGGCGACGGCGCGACCGGGAAGGTGGTGGCGGGCACGGGGGGCGTGAGAGGCGTGAGAGGTGCTTCAGCCGCCGGCATGTCGGGCGGAGCATCAGCCCCGCCGCCTTCGAGAAAGCGGTCGAGCAGCGTGAAGAAGCGGTCGTAGAAGCGCTCGTCGGTCAGGGTCTCGCTGGCCACCTTGACCATCGCATCGTCGCTGCCGGCAAAAGGCAGCGACAGCGAGCCGATCGCGCCCACGCCCAGGCTGGCCGAGTTGTTGACCTTCTTGATGCCGTAGCGGTCCTGCAGCGCCGTGGCAAATGCCACGGTGCTCTGCCTGCCTTTCTTGCCGTTGCCTTCGCGCGCGCAGACCACGCGGAACTCGACCTCCACATGCACCTCGGCCGCGGGCTGGAAGCTCTTGCGCCCCGTCACCAGGTCGGCATTGGCCGCGGTGACCATGTAGCCCTGGCTCAACAGGGCGCGGCGCGCGGCCTCGCAGGTCTGGGCCTCGCTGGCCGCGTAATTGCGCGTGTGGGTCGTGGTGGAGTCGAAGTCTTCCGGCTCGTAAGTCACGCGGCGCGCGCTGCTGCCGCAGCCGGCGAGCACCAGGGCGGACACCAGCCCCAGCACCAGGACGGGCGTGCGAAAACGAAGAACGGAAGAAGAAGTGCGGAAGGTGTGTGGCGTGGTCGGCATGGCGCGGCGAATGCTAACCGGCGACCTGTGCCGGCAAGGCTTCGAGCGCGGCCGCGCGCCGGCGTTCCCTGCCGCCCGTCGGAAATTCTCAGGACCAGGCCAGCACGTGGTGGGCACGCGCCCGCGTTGCCGCGATCAGCCGCGCATTGGGCGCGTCGGTGCTGGCCACCCAGTCGCGCGCCGCTTCGGCGCTGCGGCCGAACTGCTGGTGGCGCTGCACCAGGCGCTGCTCGCGCACGGCATCGTCGATGTCGACGTACCAGACCTCGTCGAGCATGGCCGCCGCACCGGCCCAGGGGCCGGCGTCGTGCAGCAGGTAGTTGCCTTCGGTGATGACCAACTGGGTCGACGGCAGCACGGCGATGGCACCGGCAATCGGCTCTTCGATCTCGCGGCGGAATTCGGGGGCGTAGACGATGTTGCCATCGGGGCGCTGCTCGCGCAGCCGCTGCAGCAGCGCCACGTAGCCGGCGCTGTCGAAGGTGTCGGGAGCTCCCTTGCGGTCGGCGCGGCCGAGCCGTTGCAGCTCGACGTTGGCCAGGTGAAAGCCGTCCATGGGGACGACCTGCGCGCGGTCTCCCAGCGATCGCCGGATTGCTTCGGCCACCGTGGACTTGCCAGCGCCCGGCGCGCCCACCAGGCCCAGCAGCTTGCGTCGCCCGTCTGCGAGCAGGTTTTGAATACGAGCGTTCTCCGCCGCGCCAACAGTGTTCATGGAAATGATCTCGATGGAAGATGCCACTCAGGCAGGATTTCGCGGTGGACTCGCCAGTCCGAAGAGATCTCTTCGGCACCGACGAAAGATGCAGACACCTCGCCGACGATAGCGCACAAGGCGCCGCGTCGACTTCATTTCAGGATCGAACGAAATGTCAGGCTGATGCGCTCGCCCACACTCTCGGCCTTGGGTATCGCATGCAGCCAGTCCCGCTGGACGGCCTCCGACATGTACAGCAACGACCCGTGAACCAGCGGGCAGTCGAACCGGAGGGCGCTGTCGGCTTTGCTGCGGTACGCCATCGACCGGGTGCTGCCGACCGACACGATGGCAACTCCGGTGCCGGGAGCCAGCGCTTCGCTGGAGTCCGAATGGAACCCCATCGACGATGCGCCGTCAGCGTAGTGATTCAACAGGCAGTTGTTGGGCCGAAATCCGAGTTCGGCGTCGATCTGGTCGCACAAGGCTTCCAGCTCGACAGGCATGGGCACCGCCTCGTAGCTGATCTGCGAGTAGTTGTACGGCACGCCAAAGCTTGCCGTCTTGCGCGCCTTCATGCGCTCGTCCCACCTCACTGCGACCCTGAGCCATTCGAGAAGGGCATCGGGCGAGGCGACGAACGTGGGATTGAGGTAAATCGGCGGGCTGTTCATTGGCCCGCAGGATACTGCGACCGGGGTGCCCCCCTTTCGCAACGCGCCCCTTTCAGGGGTACAGGCCGCGTTCCTGGCGCGCCATCAGGATGCGCTCGCAAGCCACCGCATACGTCGCTGTGCGCAGCGTGATCTTGTGCTTGTCGGCCGTGTCCCAGATCTGGTTGAGCGCGTTCATCATGATGCGGTCGAGGCGCACGTTGATCTCGTCTTCGTCCCAGAAGAAGGACGAGAAGTCCTGCACCCATTCGAAGTAGCTCACCGTCACGCCGCCGGCGTTGCAGATCACGTCGGGCACCACCAGCACGCCGCGCTCGGCGAGGATGTCGTCGGCGGTCGGCACCGTGGGGCCGTTGGCGCCTTCGAGCACCAGCTTGGCGGTGGTCTTCTGCGCGCGCTCGGCGGTGATCTGGCCTTCGAGTGCGGCCGGGATCAGGATGTCGCAGGCAACGTTCCAGAAGTCTTCGTTCGGCACGATGTCGCCACCGGCCTTGAAGGCGACCACGCCTTCCTTGTTGGCGATGGGAATCAGCTTGGAAAGGTCGAGGCCGTTGGTGTTGACGATGGTGCCGGTGTGGTCTTGCACCGCGACGATCTTGGCGCCCGCTTCGGCAAACAGTTCGGCCGCGACCGAGCCCACGTTGCCGAAGCCCTGCACCGCGATGCGCGCACCGCGCAGGTCCATGCCCAGGCGGCGCGCGGCTTCGCGGCCGGTGACGAACACGCCGCGGCCGGTGGCCTTGACGCGGCCCAGCGAGCCGCCCAGGTGCAGCGGCTTGCCGGTGACGACGCCGGTGGCGGTGCCGCCAACGTTCATCGAATACGTGTCCATCATCCACGCCATGATCTGGGCATTGGTATTGACGTCGGGCGCGGGGATGTCGGTGTGCGGGCCGATGATGATGCCGATCTCGCTGGTGTAGCGGCGCGTGACCTTCTCGAGCTCTTGCAGCGAGAGCTTCTTCGGGTCGACGCGGATGCCGCCCTTGGCGCCGCCGTACGGCAAATTGACTGCGGCCGTCTTGATGGTCATCCAGGCCGACAGCGCCATCACTTCTTCGAGCGTGACGTCGGGGTGGAAGCGCACGCCGCCCTTGCCCGGGCCGCGGCTCATGTTGTGCTGTACGCGGTAGCCCTCGAAGTGGGCGATGGTGCCGTCGTCCATTTCGATGGGCACGTCGACGATCAGCGCGCGCTTGGGGCGCTTGAGGGTTTCGACCCAGCGGGCCAGCGGGCCGAGGTACGGCACGACGCGATCGACCTGCGACAGGTAGGTGCCCCACGGGCTGTTCGCGGTCGGATTGACGAAGGAAAGTTTTTCGCTCATGAGAGATCCCTTGGTTGAACGGGTGGCCGTAACGATAGACCTCTACCGCCCGTCGCGCCATGGCTTATGCGCGCCGCGCTGGCGGTTATGCAAGACGCGTTGGTTGGCGCAATGCGGCGCTGCCGCGCGCTCGCATTGAAGCCGCGTTGCCACTGCATTGCGCCGATGTAATCGCGGCGTCCGGTTGCCGACGCTCCGGGTTCCTAGATTGACCAGGCATGCCGGCCCGAGCCGGCATGGCCGGTGCCATGTGGTGCCGGCGAACAACCCAAGGAGATCCAGAACATGCTGCACCGCAAACTCTTCATGCCGCTCGTTGCCGCGGCCGCCTTCACCGCCGCGCTGGCGCCGCTGGCCGCTTCGGCCGCCGGCGAATTCCACTTCGCCCCGACCGAGGCGGGCGTGACGCGCTACCCCGATCACCTGCGGCAGGAACCGTCGCGCGACAAGGTGGTCGCCGAACTCGAAACGGCGCAAAAGCAACCCGCCTGGAATTCCGTGAGCCGCGGCGCGCCGTGGCCGGCCTCGCGCGCCGGGCAGCCCACCACGCGCGAGGCGGTGGAGGCCGAGGCCATCAAGGCGATGCGCGCGGGAACGATCCCGTCGGGCGAACGCTAGGCACGGGCTGAGGGCGAAAAGGGCAGGCAAGGGATGTCCGTCGAGCCCCATTCGCCGGGCATCCCGCAGATAACAAAACTGTCATCAACGGGTTATCGATCGCACAGGTCCGTTTTTTAAAGTGAGCTCACCAACCAATCACCGATCACTCACTCATCAACCAACTACCAAGGATTCAAGAATGAAGCAGTCGTCCACCACCACCCGCCTCCTGACCACCGCCACCGTTGCAGCCCTGCTGGGCGTGTTCGCGGCACCGAGCTTTGCGGGCAACTATGCCGAAGGCGATCCGCGCCCCGTGCCGATGACCTCGTCGACCACCCGCGCCGCCGTGACGTCCGACGCGCAGCAGTGGCTGAAGACTTCGCCCACGCAGGGCTACACCGACGGCATCTCGCAGCAGGCCGCCGTGGTGTCGGCGAACACCCGCGCCGCCGTGGCGGCCGACACGCGACTGTGGATCCAGTCGGGCCTTGCGGCCAAGCAGAACGGCGAAGCCGGTGCCGACATGTCGCAGCCGGGCTACCGCCAGGCGGCTGCCGAATATTCGCGGCTGCTTGCCAGCCCCGCGTACGGCGCGCTGGTCGACCAGCTGAAGAGCCAGCAGGCCGCGGCCCCGTCGCAGACCACGGTTCGCTGAGACCGGCCGCTGGAAGCTGACGCTGAAAGTGCAAGGAAAGAGCCGACAGGCACGCAAAGGGTAAGCCTGCGGCACTTCCTTGGTTCTATTTCCTATGGCCTGAGTCCATAGGCCGCATCTTCTGCAATGAATCGATGGGCGAGCCGGATAATCCTCCAATGCTCGACCTGGACCGCATCGATCTCCGCCTGCTGAAGATTCTTCAGGAGGACGGGCGCATCACCAACCTCAAGCTGGCCGAGGCGGTGGCGCTCTCGCCCACCGCCGTGCTGGCGCGCGTGCAGCGCCTGACGCGCGACGGCTTCATCCAGGGCTACGAGGCGCGGCTCGATCCGCACAAGCTGGGCCGCGGCTTCACGGTGTTCGTCGAGGTGCTGCTGGACCGCACCACCCCCAATGTGTTCGACCAGTTCAAGGCCGCGGTGCACGTGCGCGACGAGATCATGGAATGCCACATGGTGGCCGGCGGCTTCGACTACCTGCTCAAGACCCGAATGGCCGACATGGCCGCCTACCGCGAGTTCGCCGGCACCGTGTTGTGGCAGTTGCCGGGGGTGCGCGAAACGCGGACCTACGCGGTGATGGAAGAAGTGAAGAACAGCGCGAGGCTGCCGCTGGGGCTGTGACTTTCGGCGAAAGTTGTATGCGACAATAAAATATTGTCGACAATTTGACGGCCGTTGCGACGATGGCTGTCGCGCCCAAGAAGCATTCCCCATGGAAAACGAGCCCGGAAAAACGCTCTCCCAGACGATTTCGGACCGGCTTGCCGAAGAAATCGTGCTTCGCCGCTTCCAGCCCGGCGAACGCCTGGACGAACAATCGATTGCCACCCGCTTCGGCGTTTCGCGCAGCCCCGTGCGGGACGCACTGCGCCAGCTGGCGTCGACCCGCCTGGTCGAGCACCTGCCGCGGCGCGGCTTCTCGGTTGCGGCCATGGCGCCGGCCGACCTGGACGGCCTGTTCGAGGCCTCGGGCGAGATCGAGGCGCTGTGCGCCAAGCTGTGCGCGCTGCGGGCGGCGCCCTCGGAGCGCAAGCGGATCGAGTTCGTGCACCAGCAAGCCGCCAAGGCGGCCGCCGAGGGCGACGCCAAGGCCTATGCCGAGCTCAACGAGGAATTCCACGCCCTCATCTACGCCGGCGCCCGCAACAAGACCCTGCAAGACCTGGCCCTCGGCCTGCGGCAACGCCTGGCACCATTCCGCTCGCGCGGCTTCTTCGTGGCGGAGAACCGCCTGCAGCATTCCCATGTCGAGCACGAGGCGCTGGTCACGGCGCTGCTCGCCCACGACGGCGACGCCGCCGCCGCGGCCATGCACAGCCACGCCGCGAACTCGGCCATGAACGTGCTGCAGCACTTCGGCAACGACGCCAGAAGCACGTCCTCCGGCGCAGCCGCCTGACACCCGCCGGCGCATGCCCGGCACCCCGCACTCCAGCGCATGGCGTCCCACGGGCGCTCTTCGCGCACGCCTGCGCCCTCCCCTGTTTCGCCTCCCATCCACCGGGCCTCCCGGGAGCGCGTTCGCGCGGGCCCTTGCACGCCCGGCTTTCGGCTTGAACGACAAATTCTTGACGCCCCTGAACACCAGAACATAAAATTGCACACAATTTGCAGATACTGAGTGCAAAATTCAGTTTGCGGATTTCGTTCAATCAATAAATGGAGACCTCGAATGTCCTGGATCGCTCTTGCCACCTACCGCCGCGCCGACCGGCTCGCCCCCGCCCTGGTGATCGACAACCGCCTCTACGACCTTGAAGCCGCGCTGGCCGCAGGCCTGCCCTCCGCCTCGCCGGACTGGCTTTCGGGAGGCGTCGAGGCCATGCTTCGGGACTGGGCCACGGCGCAGGCCTGGCTGCGCAACGCCACGCCGGTGGCCGCATCGCTCGTGGCATCGGGTGCGATCCGTCCCGTGGAAGGCGGCGCTTCGGCCGTGGCCGCGCCCTACGTTCCCAACCGCATCTTCTGCGCGGCCTCCAACTACGCGTCGCACGCCAACGAAATGGGCACGGTGCTGGCAGCCAAGTCGCAGAGCAAGCCGTACATGTTCCTGAAGCTGTCGAACACCGTCATCGGCGACGGCGAGACCATCCAGATGCCGCCCGAGACCAGCAAGCTCGACTGGGAAGTGGAACTGGCGGCCGTCATCGGCAAGCGCTGCCGCCGCGTGTCCGTCGAAGACGCGCTCGACGCGGTGGCCTGCTACACCATCGTCAACGACATCTCGGCGCGCGACCTCAACATCCGTGGCGACTATCCGTTCAAGCACGACTGGTTCCAGGGCAAGTGCCACGACACCTTCGCGCCCATCGGCCCATGGCTGGTGCCGGCCTGGCAGATCCCCGATCCGCAGGCTGTGAACATGCGGCTCGACGTCAACGGCGAGCCGATGCAGCAGGACAGCACGGCCAACATGATCTGGACCGTGCGCGAGCAGATCGCCTACCTGTCGACCATCGTCACGCTGGAGCCCGGCGACGTGATCGCCACCGGCACGCCGACCGGCGTGGGCATGGGCCGCGGCGTCTACCTGAATGCGGGCGACAAGCTGGTCGCGAGCATCGAAGGCATCGGACGGCTGTCCAACCAGGTGCAAGCAGAGCGCGTCTAAGCGCCGGCACCGGGGGCCGCCCGGCCCCTTTTCTTTCAGAGAACGACAACAACGTATGGAGACAAGAACATGCACTCACCTCGCAGAGGATTCGCCGCCGCCCTGGCGCGCGCGCTGACGGGCATTGCCGCGGCGTCGCTGCTCGTTGCCGCGAGCCCCACCGTCGCGCAGGAAAAGATCACCTACAACATGGCCTGGCTGCCGCAGGGCAGTTCCGTCGGCGTGATCGTCGCGAAGGAGCAGGGCTTCTTCCGCGAACTCGGGCTCGACGCCACCATCGTGCGTGGCTACGGCGGCAACCGCACGGCCAACGAACTCGACCAGGGCCAGTTCGAGTTTGGCTATGTCGACCCGATCAGCCTGGTGCTCAACCGCGCCAACGGCGGCAAGATCCGCATGATCGGCGCGCTCAACACGCGCTGGCCGGCCGGCATCTGCTTCGACACCAAGCGGCACCAGCCGAAGACGCCGGCCGACATGAAGGGCCTGGTGCTCGGCGGCGGCTCGGCTTCGCCGGTGCACAACGTGGTGCCCGCGTGGCTGGAGCAGAACGGCCAGCCCAAGGACAGCGTGCGGCTGCTGCGCATGGACCCGGCAGTGGTCGATGCATCGCTCATCGAAGGCCGCATCGACCTGGCCGAGTGCTGGCGCGCGAGCAACCGCGCCGTCACGCAGAAGCAGGCCAACGCCGCCGGCGTGACGCTCGGCTGGATCGAGTACAGCGACTTCGGGCTCGATGCCTACGGCAGCGGCTTCGCGGCCAGCGAGGACGTCATCAGGAAGCGGCCCGAGGTGGTGAAGAAGTTCCTGCGTGCCTCGTACCGCGGCTACGCCTATGCGCTGGCCAACCCCGAGAAGGCGGCCGACCTCATGGTCAAGGCCTTCCCCACCACCGACCGTGCCGTGGCACTCGCGCAGATCAAGGACATGGGCGACCTGCTGGTCGACCCGCAGGCCAAGGCCAACGGCCTGGGCTACCTGCGCGAAGACCGCATGCGCGCCACCGTGCAGTTCGTCGACAAGGCCTTCGGCCTGAACGGCAAGGTGAAGCCGCAGGACACCTACACCAACGAACTGCTCACGCCATGAAGGAACCGTCGATGCCCAACCGCCCCCGCCCCCAACGCCTGGGACACGTCGTGCTCAACGTGCGAGACCTGCAGGCCTCGGTGCGCTTCTATACGGAGATCGTCGGCCTCGAGGTGTCCGACCACATCGAGGACCAGATGGCCTTCCTGCGCTGCGGCCAGGACCACCACGACCTGGCGCTCGCGCAGATCCCGCCGGGCGATCCGCAGCACGGCGCCACCTACGTGCCCGGCCGCCCGGGGCTGGAACATTTCTCCTACCAGCTCGGCTCGCTCGCCGAGATCGAGGAGGCCGCGCGCTACCTGCAGGAGAAAGGCGTGGACATCGTGCGCGGCATCGGCAAGCACGGCCCCGGCGAGAACCTGTTCCTGGTGTTCAAGGACCCCGACGGCAACTACTGCGAGTTCTATGCGGACATGGTGCAAGTCACGCCCGCGCAGCCCTACACGCCGCGCGTGTGGAAGAACGACCTTGCGGCCTTCGACCAGTGGCACTTCGACAAGTTCGTGGTGCCGCCGCCCGAATGGGGCCCCAGGCGCTGAGCACGGCGCACCGGGCCCCGCAAAAGACCAGAAGACAGAGAAGACAAAAAAGACAGAGATCCGGAGACAAGACAAATGAACCAACCCCTGCCGCGTTCCGAAGCCTGGCGGCGCTTCACCGACCCCGCGCTGCTCTTCATCGTGCTGGCCGTCCTGTGGGAAAAATCGGTCGACCTGTTCGGCATCAAGCGCTACCTGCTGCCGCCGCTGTCGCAGGTGCTCGACAGCCTGTGGACCAACCGCATGGCGCTGCTCGCGCAGTCGTGGGTCACCACGCAGGAAGTGCTGGCCGGCTTTGCGCTGGCCGCGTTCGGCGGCGTGCTGCTGGGGCTGGCCATCCACGCGGTGCCGCTGGTGCGGCGCATGCTGTATCCGCTGATCGTCGTGTTCCAGGGCCTGCCCAAGATCGCACTGGCGCCGCTCATGGTGATCTGGTTCGGCTACGGCGACACCTCGAAGATCCTGATGGCTTTTCTGTTCGCCTTCTTCCCCGTGGTGATTGCCACCATGGGCGGACTGGCCGGCACGCCGGCGCACCTGGTGGAGCACTTCCGCGCGATACGCGCGCCGGCCTGGACCACCTTCCGCCGCCTGTACGTGCCCTCGGCGCTGCCGTCGATCATGGACGGCTGCAAGTCGGCGATGCCGCTGGCCGTCATTGGCGCCATCGTGGGCGAGTTCGTCGGCTCCGAGCGCGGGCTCGGCCACCTGATCCTCGAAGCCAACGCCAATGCGCGCACCGACTACCTGTTCGCGGCGCTGGTGGTGATCTCGGTGGTCGCCGGCCTGCTTTACGTGCTGGTCGAGCTGGCCGCCAAGCGCATCTGGTGGCGCGGGCTCTGAGCCTTCCCCGCCGTGCGCCCTTTTTTCTCTTTTCTTATTTCAACTCCAGGAGACATTCCCATGGCCAAACTACGTCACATCGCCGTCGCGGTTCCCGATCCGCACAAGGCCGCCAAGTTCTACAGCGAAGTCTTCGGGCTCACCATCGTCGAGCCCACGCACTCGCCCATCGCCGATGGCGTGTACCTCTCGGACGGCACCATCTGCCTGGCCCTGCTGAACTACAAGACCGACGAAGCAGCCGGCCTCGAACGCGGCAAGGACTGGATCGGCACGCACCACTTCGGCTTCTGGTGCGACGACCTCGACGCGCAGCGCAAGGCCATCGAGGACAACGGCGGCACCTTCTTCATGGACCTGCCGCACGACAAGAAGAGCCTCTACTACGAGATGAAGTTTCGCGACCTCGACGGCGTGGTGTTCGACATCTCCGAAGGCGGATGGGTCGGAGCGAAGAAGTGAAACCTGGCGCCGTTGCAACCGGCGAGGCCGCGGTGCAGGCCGGCGTCGCGGCCATCAGCGTCAGCAAGGTTGCCAAGACCTTCGACACGCGCCAGGGCGTGCGTGCGCTGGAGCAGGTGGACTTCAGCGTGCCGCGCGGCGAGTTCGTCTCGATCCTCGGCCCGAGCGGCTGCGGCAAGAGCACCCTGCTGCGCATCGTGGCCGGGCTGATCCAGCCCGATGCGGGCGGCGACGTGCGCGTGCTCGACCATTCGCAGACGCGCATGTCCGACGACGTGGGCGTGGTCTTCCAGACGCACAACATGCTGCCCTGGGAAACCGTGGAGGCCAACATCCGCCTGGCCGCCGAAGTGCGCAAGCTGCCCAGGAAAGACATCGACGAGCGCGTCGAGGCACTGCTGCCGATCCTGAAGCTGGAGAAGTTCCGCCGCAACTATCCGCACGAGCTCTCGGGCGGCATGCGGCAGCGCGCTGCGCTCGGGCAGATCCTGGTGATGCGCCCCAAGGTGCTGCTGCTGGACGAGCCCTTCGGCGCGCTCGATGCGCTCACGCGGGACCAGCTCAACGTGGAGCTGCTGCGCCTGTGGCAGGAGATGCGGCAGACGGTGATCCTCATCACGCACAGCATTTCGGAGGCCGTATTCCTGTCGGACCGCGTGCTGGTGATGTCCGAAAGGCCGGGCCGCGTGATCGAGGACATCCGCATCGACCTGCCGCGCCCGCGCGATCCGCGCACCACCAAGGAAGCGGCCGCCTTCGGCCACTACGTGGTGCAACTGGGCCACCTGATGGGCGTGGACTGACACGCCCGACGACTTCAATTTTCCGGAGCCATTTTCTTGAACACATCGAAATTCCACGGGGTCGTGCCGGCCATGGCCACCCCCTTCACCGCGGACCACCGGCTCGACGAAGCCCGGGTGGGCGAGCTGATCGAAAGCTACATCCAGGCCGGCGTGCACGGCATCTCGGTGGCCGGCAGCCAGGGCGAGTTCTTCGCGCTCGACACCGAGGAGCACATCCGCCTGCTGGAACTGTCGATGCGCGCCATCGATGGCCGCGTGCCGCTCTATGCGGGCACCGGCGGGGCCACCACGCGCCAGGCCATTGCGCTCACGCAGGCAGCCGAGGCCATGGGCGCCGACCTGGCGCTGGTGATCACGCCCTACTTCGTGCAGCCCTCGCAGGACGAGCTGGTGGCGCACTACACCGCAGTGGCCAAGGCCACGAAGCTGCCGGTGATGCTCTACAACAACCCGCCGCGCACCAGCGTCAACGTGTTGCCGGCCACGCTCGCGCGCTGCATGCGGGCGGCCGACAACATCGTGGGCATGAAGGACTCGGGCGGCGACCTCACGCAGTCGATCGAATACCTGCTGACCGCGCCGCGCCCCGCGCTGCTCTTCTCGGGCCGCGACACCATCGCGCTGTCGATGATGTTCCACGGTGCGCAAGGCACCATCTCGCCGGCCGCCAACGTGTTTCCCGAGCTCATGGTGCGCATGTACGACGCATTGCGCGCCGGCAACCACGACGAGGCGCTGCGCCTGTCGAACGTGTTCGCGCCGCTGCGCGCGGCATGGGCCTGGGGCTCGTTCCCGGTGGTCATCAAGGAGGCCATGGCACTCGCGGGCCGCAGTGCAGGGCCGACGCGCCCGCCCGTCGCGGCCCTGCCCGAAAAGGCACGCGCCGACCTCGCGGCCGTGGTGACGCGCATCGCGGCCACCGTGTAGCCAATACATGGCCACCGACGCCACGCCGCTGCCGGAAGGCGAGCGGCTGTACAACGCGCGCCTTGCCATTCCGCACTACCAGCGCATCTTCGATGGCTGGGCGCGCGCGTCGGCCGCGGTACGCAACAGCGCGCCCTGCCGGCTCGACATTGCCTACGGCCCGCATGCGATGGAAAGGCTCGACCTGTTCCTGCCCGCCGGGCGCCCGCGCGGCACGCTGATGTACATCCACGGCGGCTACTGGCGCTCGCTCGACAAGTCCGATGCCTCCCACGTCGCGCCGCCGTTCACCGCGGCCGGCTATGCGGTGGCGGTGGTCAACTACGCGCTGTGCCCCGCGGTGGACGTGGAAACCATCGTCGCGCAAGTGCGCCGCGCGGCGGCATGGCTTGCCGTGCATCACGCAGAGTGGGACGCGCCCGCCGACCGGCTGTTCGCATGTGGACATTCGGCCGGAGGCCACCTGGCGGCGATGCTGCTGGCCACCGAGCCCTGCGTTGCCGCCGCGGTGTGCGTGAGCGCGCTGTACGACCTGCGCCCTTTGCTGCAGGTGCCTTCGGTGGTGGAGGCCACGGGCTTCACGCCGCGCAGCGTGCCGGCACTGAGCCCCGCGTTGCTGAAGCCGCTCACCGCGGCACCGCTGCACACCGCACTCGGCGGCGACGAGAACCCGGGCTTTCACGCGCAGTTCGACGCCATCCGCGAAAGCTGGCGCTCCGTTCATGCGGGCCACGTCGCCTGCCCCGGCCTCGACCACTTCACGATCCTGGACGCACTGACCCGGCCCGATGGCGCCATCGCCGTGGCCGCGCTGCGCCTGATGCAGTCCTTCGACACGACCACCTCCGCTTCTTCTTTTTCATGATTTCCGACAGCGCCCTCGACATCCTTTTCCGGCAGGCCCGGTCCCACAACGGCTGGCTGCCGCGCCCCGTGAGCGAGGCGCAGCTGCGCCAGGTCTACGAGCTGGTGAAGTGGGGCCCGACCTCGGCCAACTGCTCGCCGATGCGCGTGCTGTTCGTGCGCACCGACGAGGGCCGCGAGCGGCTGCGCCCGCTGCTGTCGCCCGGCAATGTCGAGAAGACGATGACGGCGCCCGTCACGGCCATCATCGGCTTCGATACGGCTTTCCACCGCGAGCTGCCGCGCCTGTTTCCGCACAACCCGGCCATGCAGGACAACTTCTCCGGGCCCGGCAAGGAAGCCCATGCGGCACTCACCGCATTCCGCAACGCGAGCCTGCAGGCCGGCTACTTCATCCTTGCGGCGCGCGCGATCGGGCTCGACTGCGGGCCGATGTCGGGCTTCGATGCACAGGCGCTCGACAAGGCCTTCTGGGCCGGCACCACGGTGCAGACCAACTTCCTGTGCAACCTGGGCCACGGCGACCCGGCCATGCTGTTCGGGCGCCACTCGCGCCTGTCGTTCGACGAAGCCTGCGGTTTCGCCTGAGGTCCGCGCCATGCTTTTCGACACGACGCTGCTGGTCGTCGCGGCCTTCGTCGCCGGTGCGCTGAACGCGGTGGCCGGCGGCGGCAGCTTCCTGACCTTGCCGGCACTGGTGCTCACCGGCATCCCGGCGGTCAGCGCCAATGCCACCGGCACGCTGGCGCTGCTGCCCGGCTACATCGCGGGCGCCTGGGGTTTTCGCGCCGACACCGCGCCGCCGCCCGGCCTGTCGGCCCTGACGCTCGGCCTGCTGTGCCTGCTGGGCGGCAGCACCGGCGCCGTGCTGCTGTTGCTGACACCCGATGCCACCTTCCGCCGCGTGGTGCCGTGGCTGTTGCTGCTGGCGACCTTCCTGTTCATGGCCGGGCCGCGCCTGGCCATGCCGAAGAAGCCGGAGGCCGCGCGCCCCGTGCCGGCCATGCTTGGCGTGTTCGCGGTCACGGCCTACGGCGGCTACTTCAACGGCGGCCTGGGCATCCTGCTGCTGGCCCTGTTCGGCCTGCTGGGCCAGAAGAACCTGCACGCGATGAACGGGCTGAAGAACCAGGTGTCGGCGCTGCTCACGCTGATCGCGGTGTCGCTCTATGCCTGGGGCGGCCTCATCGCATGGCGCGAGGCCTCGGTCATGATGGGCGCCGCGCTGCTTGGCGGCTATGCGGGGGCACGCATTGCGCGGCGCCTGCCCGTGGCTTGGCTGCGGCGCGGCATCGTGGCCACCGGCCTGACGATGAGCGGGCTGTTCTTCCTGCGCTGAAGCGCGGGGGACTCAGGCCGGCTTGCGCGCCCGCCCGCCGAAGATGGCCGTGCCCACCCGCACCATCGTGCTGCCCGCGCTGATCGCCGCTTCAAGGTCGGCGCTCATGCCCAGCGACAAGGTGTCGAGCTCGATGCCGGCCTTGCGGATCGACTCGAAGAGCGCATGCGCCCGCAGGAACAATTCGCGCTGCGCCGCGAAATCGGGCGCCGGCTCGGGGATCGCCATGAGCCCGCGCAGCCGCAGCTGTGGCAAGGCAGCCACAGCCTGCGCCAATGCCAGGGCCTCGTCGGGCGTCACGCCGGACTTGTTGGCGCCGCCGTCCACATTAACCTGAAGGCATACATTCAGCGGCGGCAGGTTGGCCGGGCGCTGGGCCGACAGGCGCTCGGCGATCTTCAGCCGGTCGATGCTGTGCACCCAGTCGAAGTGTTCCGCCACGGGCCGCGTCTTGTTGCTCTGCAGAGGGCCGATGCAGTGCCACTCGAGGGTGGCGCGCAGGTCGGCAAGGACCTCGATCTTGTCGAGCCCTTCCTGCACATAGTTCTCGCCGAAGGCCGACTGCCCCGCCGCATGCGCTTCGCGCACCGCGTCGGCGCCGAAGGTCTTGGACACCGCCAGCAGCCGGACCCCGGCCGCGTCGCGCCCGGCCGTTACACACGCCTGCGCAATCCGGTTCCTTACTTGCTGGAGATCGTCGCCAATCATCGTCATAATCGTCCAAAAATCGTATCAAAACGTCACCGAACTCGAGCCGAGGAGCCCCGTGGACATTACCCAATTGCTGGCGTTCAGCGTCAAGAACAAAGCCTCCGACCTGCACCTGTCGGCCGGCCTGCCCCCCATGATCCGCGTGAACGGCGACGTGCGCCGCATCAACGTCGATGCGCTCGACCACAAGGGCGTGCACGCGATGGTGTACGACATCATGAGCGACACGCACCGCAAGCACTACGAAGAGTTTCTTGAGGTCGACTTCTCGTTCGAGATCGACGGCCTCGCGCGCTTCCGCGTGAACGCCTTCAACCAGGCCCGTGGCGCGGCCGCGGTGTTCCGGACCATTCCTTCGAAGATCCTCACGCTGGAGCAACTGAACGCACCGAAGATTTTCGGCGAACTGGCGCTCAAGCCGCGCGGCCTGGTGCTGGTGACCGGCCCCACGGGCTCGGGCAAGTCGACCACGCTGGCCGCGATGGTCAACTACCTCAACGAAAACGAGTACGGCCACATCCTCACGGTGGAAGACCCGATCGAGTTCGTGCACGAGTCGAAGAAGTGCCTGATCAACCAGCGCGAAGTGGGCCCCATGACGCTGTCGTTCTCGAACGCGCTGCGCTCCGCCCTGCGCGAAGACCCGGACGCCATTCTGGTGGGCGAGTTGCGCGACCTTGAAACCATCCGGCTGGCCATGACCGCGGCCGAAACGGGCCACCTGGTGTTCGGCACGCTGCACACCTCATCGGCCGCCAAGACCATCGACCGGATCATCGACGTGTTCCCGGGCGAAGAAAAGGAAATGATCCGCGCGATGCTGTCGGAGTCGCTGCAGGCGGTGATCTCGCAGACGCTGTGCAAGACCAAGGACGGCCAGGGCCGCGTGGCGGCGCACGAGATCATGCTGGGCACGCCGGCCATCCGCAACCTGATCCGCGAGGCCAAGGTGGCGCAGATGTACTCCACCATCCAGACCGGCCAGGGCTCGGGCATGCAGACGCTCGACCAGAACCTGACGGACCTGGTGCGCCGCAATACCATCTCTGCTGCAGAGGCCCGCGGCAAGGCCAAGATCCCCGAGAATTTCCCTGGCTGATCCACTACAGCCCTTCGGAGCAACGACATCATGGAACGCGATCAAGCCAGCCAGTTCATCAACGACCTGCTCAAGCTCATGGTGAGCCGCAACGGCAGCGACCTGTTCATCACCGCCGACTTTCCGCCGGCCATCAAGGTCGATGGCAAGGTCACCAAGGTGTCGCAGCAGGCGCTGGGCGCGCAGCACACGCTGGCGCTGACGCGCTCGGTCATGAACGACCGCCAGACGGCCGAGTTCGAGCGCACCAAGGAATGCAACTTCGCAATCTCGCCGACCGGCGTGGGGCGCTTCCGGGTCAACGCCTTCGTGCAGCAGGGCAAGGTCGGCATGGTGCTGCGGACCATTCCCGCCAAGCTGCCGACCATCGACGGCCTGGGCATGCCGCAGGTGCTGAAAGACGTGTCGATGACCAAGCGCGGCCTGACCATTTTGGTGGGCGCCACGGGCTCGGGCAAGTCGACCACGCTGGCCGCCATGATCGACTGGCGCAATGAAAACTCCTACGGCCACATCGTGACGGTGGAAGACCCGGTCGAGTTCGTGCACCCGCACAAGAACTGCGTGGTGACGCAGCGCGAAGTGGGCATCGACACCGACAGCTGGGAAGCCGCGCTCAAGAACACGCTGCGCCAGGCGCCCGACGTGATTTTGATGGGCGAAATTCGCGACCGCGAAACCATGGAGCACGCGGTGGCCTTCGCCGAGACCGGCCACCTGTGCATGGCCACGCTGCACGCCAACAGCGCCAACCAGGCGCTCGACCGCATCATCAACTTCTTCCCCGAAGAGCGCCGCGCGCAACTGCTGATGGACCTGTCGCTGAACCTGCGCTCGCTGGTGTCGCAGCGGCTGGTGCCCACCGAAGACGGCCAGGGCCGCGTGGCCGCGGTCGAGGTGCTGCTGAACACGCCGCTGATTGCCGACCTGATCTTCAAGGGCGAAGTGGGCGAGATCAAGGAGATCATGCGCAAGAGCCGCAACCTGGGCATGCAGACCTTCGACCAGGCGCTGTTCGATTTGTTCGAGAGCCACTCGATCAGCTTCGACGACGCGATCCGCAACGCCGACTCGGCCAACGACCTGCGCCTGCAGATCAAGCTCAACAGCCAGCGTGCGCGCAGCACCGATCTGGCGGCGGGCACCGAGCACTTCGCGATCGTCTGAACGGACCGCGCCGGCTGGTCCGCCCTAGTCGATCTTTCGCTGCCACGCAGCGAAGACGCCGGCGGCCAGCGCAATCACCGCCATTGCGGTGAACCCGTCGAGCGAGGCCATGAACGTGGCCTGCTGCTCCAGCGTGCGCCACAGCGTGCCGAGCGCCATGGCATGCGCCTCGCCCGCCGAATGCCCGGCTGCCGCGAAGCCGTGGGTGAGCGACTCCAGCGCCTGCATGAAGCTGGTGTTGGCGGGGTTGGCCGACTCGCTCAGCCGCACTTCGTGCAGCGCCAACCGGTGCTGCTGCAGCGCGATCACGCTCGACGTTGCGAATGAAATAGCGAGTTGCCGCACCAGGTTCTTGAGCCGGTAGCCGTGCGCGAACTCTTCGGCCGCGAAGGGCTTGAAGGTGAGGTTGGCCACCGGCAGCACGACGAACAGCATCAGCAGCCCGCGCAGCAACAGCGGCAGCAGCAGGGCTTCGCGCCCCGCCTGCGGCGTGAGCCGCGACAGCAGCCACGCCGCCAACGCCGCAATGCCGAAGCCCATGACGATGAGCCACTTCTTGCGCGTGAGCCGCCCCGAGTAGCGCAAGTAGGCGAACACCAGCAGGCCGGTCGCCAGCGACATCGCGCCGGTGAAGTAGCCGGTGTTGCCGACGGTGAAGCCGAGCCCGCCTTCCATCAGCCGCGGCAGCAGGTAGCTGAAGCCCGTCGACAGGTAGTAGTAGACGACGTACAGCGCCAGCCCCACGCGAAACGAGGCACTGCGCAGCGCGTGCAGCCGCACCAGCGGCGCCGGGTGTTGCCATTGCTGCCAGCCGAACCATGCGAGCCCCGCCATGCCCGCGATCGTCAGGCCGATCAAGGCCGGCGAGCCGCCGAACAGCTCGAAGTGCGAGCGCGTCAGCACCACCTGCAGCGCTGCCTGCGCCAGCGCGAACACGAGGAAGGCCAGGTAGTGCGGCTCGGTGCGCTCGTGCGGCTCGACGTCGCCGATGTCGGGCAGGGTCCAGAGCACCAGCAGGCCGATCAGCGCAGCGGCCGGCGCGGTGCTCGCGAACAGCCAGCGCCAATCGAAGTGGGTGACGACAAAGGCGCCCGCGATCGGCGCCATGGCGCCACTGAAGACGATCAGCACCATGAAGGCCTTCAGCGCCTTGGCACGCCGTGCCGGCGGAATGCCGATCTGGATCAGGATGCGGCAGGCGCCGAGCATCGGGCCGACGAAGTAGCCCTGCACCGCGCGCGCAAGCGTGAGCTGCGTCGAGCTGTCGCACAGCGCCGCGCCCACGCCGCCGGCCGCGAAGGCGAACATGCAGATCGCCAGGTAGCGCCGGTAGCCCAGCCGCTCGACCCACGCATGCTGGTGCAGGATGCCGAGCACGGCGCCCAGCGCATAGGCGCTCGAGGCCCATACCAGTTCGTCGGGCGAGGCACTGACACCACCGGCGATGTAGCTCGCGAAGAAGGCGAACAGGGCGTTGTCGAAATAGTCGATGGCCGTGACGAGGCCGATAGCCCAGGGCAGCAGCGCCGCCGCGGCAATGCCGCGCGGACGCCAGCCCAGGGCCGGCGAGGTCATTCGGCAGCCTCCGTGCTGCGCACTGCGGCGCGAGCGCCTAAGGGCGGCCGGGCGGCGCTCATGCTGCCGGCCGCTCCCGGCGGCGTTGCTCGAGCGCCTCTTCCACCGGCTCGCCAGCCAGGCGGCGCTCGACGTAGTCGAGGTCGCGGCGCAACTGCGCCTGCAGCGCGGCGGCCTCTTTGAGTTCGCGGCGGACCTGGGCCACGCGCTCGTCGAGCGCGGCGAGCTGTTCGCCGAGCGTGTCGCGCAGCGACTTCAGCGAAGCGTTGGACAGCCTCGGGCGCCCGCCTTCGGCCGGCACTTCCATGGGCTGCTGCAGCATCGCGGTGATGGCCGCGAGCGAGAAACCCAGCGAGCGCATGCGCAGCACGCGGCCCAGCCTGGCCAGGTCGGCCGGCTCGTACAGGCGGTAGCCGCCTTCGCTGCGCACCGGCACCACGATGCCCAGTTCTTCGTAGTACTTGAGCGTGCGCGGCGTGACCTTGAGCCGCGCGGCGGCATCGCGCACGGTGATGGTTTTTGCGGGGCTGGTTTCGGTCATGACGAAGCCATTCTACCCAAACCTGTACGTTCACGTACAGGTTTGGGCCATCGCACCTGTAGCCGCCTGTCGCCGAATGGCTTTAAGCTCTTGCTCCATGAGCAGCATCAACACCCGAACCTACGAATCCATCCCCGCGCAGACGGTGGCCTTTCTCGGCCTCGGCGTCATGGGCGGGCCCATGGCCGGCCACCTGGCCAAGGCCGGCCACCGCGTGACGGTCTACAACCGCACCCCGGCCAAGGCGCAGGCCTGGGCCGCCGAGTTCGGCCCGCCGGGCCGCCACGCCGCCACCCCGCGCGAAGCGGCGGCGGGCGCCACCATCGTGTTCTGCTGCGTCGGCAACGACGACGACCTGCGCTCGGTGGTGCTGGGCGACGACGGCGCCTTCGCCGGCATGCAGAAGGACGCAGTGCTGGTCGACCACACGACCGCCTCGGCCGACGTGGCGCGCGAACTGTCGAAGGCAGCGCGGGCGCAGGGCCTGCACTTCATCGACGCGCCGGTGTCCGGTGGCCAGGCTGGCGCGCAGAACGGCGCGCTGACGGTGATGTGCGGCGGCGAGGCGGCGGTGTTCGAGCGCATCCAGCCGGTGGCGGCCGCGTTTGCACGTGCCGTCACCCTGCTGGGCGAGAGCGGCGCCGGCCAACTCGCGAAGATGGTGAACCAGATCGCGATCGCGGGCCTGGTGCAGGGCCTGTCTGAGGCCATTGCCTTCGGCCAGCGCGCGGGCCTCGACATGAATGCGGTGCTGGGCGTCATCAGCAAGGGCGCGGCCCAGAGCTGGCAGATGGAAAACCGCGGCAAGACCATGATCGAAGGCAAGTTCGACTACGGCTTTGCGGTCGACTGGATGCGCAAGGACCTGGGCCTGGTGCTCGACGAGGCCAAGCGCAATGGCGCACGAGTGCCTGTGACGGCGCTGGTCGACCAGTTCTATGCCGACGTGCAGCAGGCCGGTGGCCAGCGCTGGGATACCTCCAGCCTCATCACCAGACTGAAGTAAGGCTCGCCCCCAGCGAAGTAGGGCTCGCCCCCAGGCTTTGCGCACTTCGTGTCGCTACGCCAACCCCCTACCGGGGCAACACCCGCGGCCCGGCAGAGCCGGTTCCGCGGTGTTTCACGAAGGGGCCGGGCTGCGCCGGCCGTGATTCGTGGTCCGCTATCGATTAACGGACGGGGGTTGTCGTTGCGCTGCCGGCAGGCTGGGTCGGGGCGCCGCCAGATGGCAGGGGCGCCATCGGCGGAAGCGGGACGCGCGACGACGATGCCGGAATGGTTTGCGGCGGGGCCGGAGTGGCGGGGGCGGAGGAGGTCACGGGGGCGCTGTTGCCGCCGGGCTGGGCCTGGCTGGCGAGGTCGGATTCGCTGACGATCTCCACCACGCGCACGACCTTCTGGACACCGCCCACGCTGCGCGTGATTTCGCTGGCGCGGTCGGTCTCGCGGCGGGTGGCGATGCCCATGATGTAGACCACGCCGCGCTCGGTCACGACCTTGAAGGAGTTGGCGAAGATGTCCTTGGCATCGAGCAGCGAGGCCTTGACCTTGCCGGTGATGTAGAGGTCGTTCGAGCGGTCCTGGAAGGTGCTGGGCGTGCCGATGGTGAGTTCGTTGACCACCGAGCGCACGTTGTCCACGCGCAGCACGGTTTCTTCGACACGGCGGCGGTCGGCGTCGCTGCCCACGGCGCCGGTCAGCAGCACCTGGCGGTTGTAGCTGGTCACGCTGACGTACATCTGGTCGTTGGCCATGTCGCGCACGCGGGCGGCGGCACGCAGTTCGATGCCCTGGTCGTCGAGCTGGGCGCCCGAGCTGCGGCGGTCGGTGGCCAGCAGGCCCACGCCCACCGCGGCACCGCCCACCACGAGCGGCACGCAGGCGGAAAGCCCGGCGACCAGTGCGGCACCCATGGTGAGTGCAATGGCGAAACGCTGGATCGGTGTCGTCGTCATGGTCATGAGGAAATTTCCTGTTCTCCGAGTAGCTGGGCGTCCACACCGTCGCACAGGCAATGCAGCGCGAGCAGGTGGACTTCGTGAATGCGCGCCGCACGCTCGTGCGGGACGCTGATCTGGACATCGGTTTCGCGCAGCGCGCGGCCGATGACGCCGCCGGTGCCGCTGCTGCCCGCGCCCGGTGCCGAAGGCGGCCCCGAGACGGCGTTGCCGAGCAATGCGACCACGGTCATGTCGCGCTCATGCGCGGCCATCACGGCCGCCAGCACCGCCGCCGACTGGCCGCTGGCGCTCAGCGCGAGCAGCACGTCGCCGGCCTGGCCCAGCGCGCGCACCTGGCGGGCAAAGCGGTCGGCATCGATGGCGCCCGCGCTGTCGGCATTCGGGTCGGTGGTGTCGCCGGGCAGCGCGATGGCGCCCAGCTCGGGCCGCTCGCGTTCGAAGCGGCCGACGAACTGCGCGGCGAACTGCGCCGCCAGCAGACCCGACACACCGGCGCCGCAGGCCAACACCTTGCCACCGCTGGTCACGCAGGCCAGGATGGCCTGCATTGCTTGGGAGATGGGTTTGCTGAGGACCGGTCCGGTCTGGTATTTGAGGTCGGCACTGTCGATGAAGTGCTGCTGAATACGTTGCTCGAGCATGTGGCGGGATGATAACTGGGGGTTGTGAAACAAGACGTGTGAGTTGTGGAGCCTTCAGCAACGCTTCAGTTCCCGCATGCAGCGGGTCAGCCGGCGTCGAAGGCAGCTTGCAACCAGGTGATTTTCTCCTCGACCAGCACCACGTCGAAACGGCAGGGCGGCTCGGTGCGCAGCCGGCCCAGGTAGTGCCGCGCGGCGAACACGATGCGCCGCTGCTTCAGCCCGGTGATGCTGCCGCCCGCGCCGCCGTGCGTGCCGGTGCTGCGCTGGCGCACCTCGACGAACACCAGCGTGCCGCCATCAGGGCCACGCGGATCGCGCATGATCAGGTCGATCTCGCCGCCCCCGCGGCCCGGCGTTCGATAATTGCGCGCGACCAGCACCAGGCCGGCGTGGCTCAGATGGTCGAGCGCGGCGTCTTCCGCCGCATCGCCACGATGCTTCGTTGTGGTGGTCTTCATGCTCCCTGCCGTCTTCTTGTTGTCTGTTTTTTCGGAGAAACCCATTGGCTTCACTCGCACCCGCTTCTTTCGGCGCCGCCCTCGCGGCCGCGCATGACGCCGCGGGTGCGCAGCATTATCCGCAGGCCACGCTGTACGTGGTGGCCACGCCCATCGGCAACCTGGCCGACATCACGCTGCGCGCGCTGCACGTGCTGCAGCTGGTGGACGTGATCGCCTGCGAAGACACGCGCCACACGCAGAGCCTGCTGCGCGCCTACGGCATCGACCGACCGGGCGCCCGGCTGCTGGCGGTGCACCAGCACAACGAGGCCGAAGCCGCGCAGTCCGTGGTGGCGCGGCTGTCGCAAGGCGAGCGCATTGCCTACGTCAGCGACGCCGGCACGCCCGGCGTGAGCGATCCCGGCGCGCGGCTGGTGGCCGCCGTGCGCGCGGCGGGCCAGCGCGTGCTGCCGCTGCCGGGCGCCAGCAGCGTCACCACGCTGATCGGCGCCGCCGGGCTGGTGGCCGATGGCGGCGACGGCAACGCCAGCAGCGCCTTCGTCTTCGCGGGCTTCCTGCCGAGCAAGGCCGGCGAGCGCGACACGGCCGTGCAGGCGCTGCTGCAGGAGCCGCGCGCCGTGGTGCTGCTGGAGGCACCGCACCGCATCGAAAGCCTGGCACGCGCACTCGCGGCGCTGGGCGAACGCCGCATCACCGTGGGCCGCGAGCTCACCAAGCAGTTCGAAGAGATTGCGACCGTGGCCGCCAGCGCCCTGCCCGACTGGTTCGCGGCCGACCGCGACCGCACGCGCGGCGAATTCGCGCTCGTGCTGCATCCCGTGGCGGTGGCCGGCGATGGCGGCGCGGAAGGCGAACGCGTGCTGCGCCTGCTGCTGGCCGAGTTGCCCGTGAAGACGGCGGTGCGGCTCGCGGCGGAGATCAGCGGATCGCCGCGCAACGCCCTCTACGAAACGGCCTTGCGCATCCGCAACGACACGCCGGACACCGACGGCGAGTAACCCGGCGCTACGCCGCCCCGCCGGGCTCGGACAGGAACTCCGGCGGCACGGCCTGCGTCAGCCAGACACCGTTCTCCGCGCGATGGAACGCGTGGCCCATCGCATGCATGCGGCCCGCATCCACCCACAGCACATGCGCCTTGCCATGGCGTTGCCCCACCTGCACGGCAGTGGCCTCGTCGGCCGACAGGTGCACGTGCTGCCGCGTGCCGGGCAACAGGCCTTGCGAGCGGATGGCTTCGAGAAAGCGCGTTGCCGTGCCATGAAAGAGCCGCACGGGAGGCACCACCGGCTCGAAGCTGCGTTGAACCTGCGGCGTGGAATGACCCTGCAGCGCGCGAATGCGTTGCCCATCGCCCGACAGCTCGTAGCGCTTCTTCGCGCCCGACACCGTCGCGTGCACGACGTCCGGGCGGGTCAGGCCGCGGCCGCTGGCGACGGCGCCCGCCACCAGCGCATCGATGTCGGCCCAGCCCTCCGCATCAAGTGCCAGGCCGATGGATTCGGGCGCATGCCGCAGCACGTAGGCGATGAACTTGCTCGCGTCTTCGGGGTTCATGGTGCCTTCCTTCCAGCCGGCCGCAGGGCGGCCTGCCAGTGATCGCCCTCCGCGAGCAGGGCGTCCATCAGCCGCTGCACATGGGCCGCCGGCGGCCTGTCGGCCGAACGGAACACGTGGTATTCGAGCGGTGGATAGCCCTGCAACGGAACCGCCACCAGCCCTTTGGGCATGCGGCAGCACGCGTTGACCACGGCAAGGCCAAAACCCAGCTGGGCGAAGCGCAGCATCAGCTCCCAGCCATTGGCTTCGAGCGACGGCTGCCACGGCACCGACTCGGCCTGCAGCAGCCGGCCCAACAGTTCGCGATGCGGTTTGCCAGCCGGCGGCACGATCAGTTGCGCGCCTTTCAGGTCTCGCAGCCGCACCGACTTGCGCGAAGCCAACGCATGCGCCCGCGGCACGACCAGCACCTGCCCCACCGTCGTCAGACGCACGGCATGCAGATCTGATGGCACCGCGCCGAGCGGCGCGATGCCCAGCTGCGCCTGGCCGGCCCGCACCGCCTGGATCGACTCGTCGCGGTTGCGCGTGAGCAACTGCAGGTGCGGCGAGGCACCGGAGCCGGAGAACTGCGACAGCGCCTTGCCCAGCAGGTACAGATACGCGCCCTCGCCCGCCGCCAGCGTGACCGCTGGCCTGTCGCTGCCCGCCTCCATGCCCTTGACGAAGTTGCGGTTCAGCGCGAGCAGTTCGCGCGCGTGCCGTGCCACCTGCTCGCCCGTGCGGGTGAGCTCCAGCGCGCTGCCGACCCGCAGATAGAGCTTGGCATCGAGTTGCTCGGAGAGCTTGCGCACCTTTGCATGCAGCGCCGGCTGGCTGATGTGCAGCAGGCGCGCCGACTCGCTGAAGTTCAGCGTGTCGGCGAACACGGCAAACGACTGCAGCGCGTCGAGGTTGGTGCGGGGAATGTTCATCTATCCATTTTATGGATAGCACATCCAATATCAGTAGTTCCTGGTGATGAGCTTCGTTTCTACGATTCGCCTGCTTGAACACACAAACAAGGAGCAAGAAATGGAAAACACCAAAAACATTCCCCGGCTCGGCATCGACATCGGCCGCGTGCTGATCGCGGCCGAAGGCGCCAACGGCGGGGACACTGCATTCATCGGGGGCTCGATGGCCGATGCGCTCGACACGCCGCCCTACGAAGGCATGTTCGATGCCGTCGCGCCGCTGGTCGACAGGTTCGAAGGCCGTGTCTGGCTGGTCTCGAAGTGCGGCCCGAGCGTGCAGGCCAAGAGCCGTGCATGGCTGCTGCACCACCGCTTCTTCGAACGCACGGGCATGGCGCCCGCCAACCTGCGCTTCTGCCTGCAACGCCCGCAGAAGGCCGACCATTGCCGCGAGTTGGGCATCACGCACTTCATCGACGACCGCAGCGATGTGCTGGGCCATCTGAAAGGCATCGTGCCGAACCGCTACCTGTTCGGCCCGCAGCGCAAGCCGGTGACGGAGGCTGGACTGGTGCTGCTGCCAGCCTGGAAGGACGCGGCGGCGCTGGTCAACTGAACGGCGCCCGAAGTGCTAGCCATCCAGCTCTGCATAGCGCCGGAAGATCCCGTCTTCGTTGAACGCGATGCGGCGCGGGCTCTGCAGGTAGTCGTGCACGCGCTGGCGGCGCCTGACGTTGGCGTGCAACTTCCCGACCGCCGGCGTCGCGGCCAGTGCCCGTGCCGTGGCCTTGGGGAATGCGTAGTGCAGGCCGTCCACCAGCTGGAACAGAGAAAGATCGGCATACGTGAGCGTGTCGCCGACCAGGTGCAGGTCGCCCGCGGGGTTGCGCTGCAGCACCTGCTCGAACCAGTTCAGGAACTTCGGTATGCGCTCTTCACGGAAGGCCCGCGCGCGCTGCATGGCCGCGTCGCGCTGGTCTTCGTAGTAGGCGCCGGTCGAGATGGGATGGTGCGTGTCGTGCGCTTCGGCCACCACGTCGGCAATGGTCAGCTGCAGCTGATGGGTCCACAGCCCGTCGGACTCTCCAACACCCGACAGGCCGAGCCGCGGCCCGAGGTACAGCAGGATGGCGGCGGTCTGCCCCACCACGATGTCGCCATCGACGAGGAACGGCGGCGCGAAGGCGGGGCGCGCGTTGTTGGGGTCGTCGAGCCGGCGGCCCAGTGCCGATTCGCCGCCGCCGCTGGACGCGGGCAGGCGCGCGACATCGACATAGTCGGCGCCGGCCGCCTCGAGCGCGAGGCGCACGAATTCACCGCGGCCCTGGATGGTGGGCCAGTAATGGAGCTGGTAGGAAAGCATTCGGCCATGGTGGCAGGACCCGCGAGGCCCCGCAACCGATCTGGCCGAAGCGTCGGCTTTCGACTACGCGGCGAGGTCCGCGGGCGTCTTGCCGCTTTCGAGCGCGGCCTTGAACCACGCCGGGCGCGGACCACGGCCACCCCACACGTTGCCCTGGTCATCCTTGAAGCGGGGCGCCGACGCGGCCTTCGCGCCCGCCTTCTTCGCACCCTTGCGCTTGGCGGCCGGAGCTGCCGCAGCCCTGGTCTTGCGCACGCCCACTCCCAATTCCTCGGCCGTGAAGCCGTACACCGCAATCGCTTCCTTGATACGGGCCAGCACGCCGGCCGCTTCCTTCTTTCTCAGCGTGTCCGCTTCTTTCTGGAGTTGGGCGATCTGCTTTTGTACCTGGAGGTAAGTCTTTGTCATGCTTGAGTCATTGTCGTTAGAGGGCTAGCGCTGCTTATACACACGACAGGCCCTTTGTCGGCAATGATTAACGAAGGCGTGCATATTGTTACCAACCTGACATCTTCGGCTTGAGCCGATCAGCGCAGCGCCATGCCGGCCAGCACGGCGAGCAGCAACGCCAGGTAGACCCAGGTGTGCACGCGGTCCGGAAGACGGCCGATGAGCGGCGCGGCGGCGCGAATGCCGACCAGCGAACCCACGACCAGCGCGCCGAACGCGGGCACGTCCACATAGCCGATGTGCCACCCTTCCAGCGAAGCCGTGGAGCGCCAGGCCAGCGCCATGTAGGTCGCGGTGCCGGCGAGCGCCACGGGCAGCGACAGCGGGTTGGCCATGGCCGTCGCGCGCGTCATGTCGATGCCGCGGCGGCGCATCAACGGCACCGTCATGACGCTGCCGCCCACGCCCAGGAACGCCGCGATGAAGCCGATGGCAAGGCTGCCGGATGCGGTGGCAGCGCGAGACGACGGGCGCACCATGGCCGGTGCGGCACGCGTCAGGAAGCCGGGACGAAGCAGGCAGTCGAGGATCGTCGCGCCGAGGTATGCGACGAATGCCCAGCGAACCCATTCACCGTCGGCCGCGACGGCTGCCGCGGCGCCCACGATGGCACCGATGCCGATGAAGCCGAGCAGCGGACGGATCTGCGCCCAGTCCAATGTGCCCGCGCGCTGATGCCGCCGCGTGGCGAGCAGCGCGCCGACGATCATCACGCAGGTCGAGGTGGCGACGGCGATGTGCATGGCGGACTGGCCCACGGCGCTGTCGGCGCCATGTGCCGCGATCAACGCCCGGTAGAGCAAGGGAACCACCACGAACCCGCCGCCGAAGCCGAACAGCACGGTGGTGACGCCCGCCAGGCAACCGAAGCCGGCGAGCACGAAATAGAGCGACACGAAGCGCCTCCTGAAGGCATTGAAGAAGCTGCAACGATAGATTTGCATCGATTGGCTTGCTTGCGCATGCAGGCCAATAATGTTTTCATTTCAGCCAATCGACTTCGGCCCATCATGCGCAACATTTCGCTCGATTCCGTGGATGCCGTCGACCGGCCGGTGCTGGCCATCGGCACCGACTATCCGTCGGACACGCTGCTGCACACGCACAGCCACCGGCGCGCGCAACTGCTCTATGGCGCGACGGGCGTGATGGAGGTGGGCACCGACGACGGCGCCTGGGTGGTGCCGCCGCAACGCGGCGTGTGGATTCCGGCCGGCAAGCCGCATCGCGTGCGCATGCTGGGCGTGAGCACGCGCAGCCTGTACATCGAGCCGCGTGCCGCACCGCGCAAAGGCGATCAGTGCGAGGTGCTGAACGTGTCGCCGCTGCTGCGCCAGTTACTGATGGAAGCGATCGAGTTGCCGGCCGTCTACGAGCGCCAGGGACGCGACGGTGCGCTGATGCGCCTCGTGCTGCACGAAGTGGCGCGCGCGCAGGCACTGCCGCTGCATGTGCCCCTGCCCCGCGCGCCGGATCTTGCGGCACTTTGCGTGGCGTTTCTTCGGCAACCCGACATCCATGTGACGCCGGCGATGTGGGCCGCGCGGCTGAACGTCAGCGAGCGCACCTTCAGCCGCCGCTTCAGCCTCGAGGTGGGCATGGCCTTCGGCAAGTGGCGGCAACGCGCCTGCGTGCTGATCGCGCTGTCGCGGCTCGCCGAGGGGCAGACCGTGACCGTCGTCGCGCTGGACCTGGGCTACGACAGCCCGGGGGCGTTCTCGACGATGTTCCGCAAGACGCTGGGGCGGCCGCCCTCGCATTTCGCAATGTCGTAGAACCGCGCGCGGCAGGCCGCGAGCCTGCTGCTGCTGCTCACCAGAACTTCCACCAGGGGCGCTTGACCTGGCGCAACGCCAGGGGGCGGGTGTCGAGGTCGGCGCCCTGCGTGGGGAGGATCGAGTCCCCGGTGCGCCGCCGCATTTCGGTTTCGAGGGCATGCGCAATCCCGCGCGCCTGCTTCTCGCCGCGCAAGGCTCGGCGACGCCATTCGGCGGCATGCGCTGCGAGGCTGGCCTCGTCCAGATCAGTCAACTCCGTCATGGGTGGGCAAAGGAAAAAAACCGGAAGCCTTCGAGAGGTTCCGGTTTGGTATGTGGTGCGTCGCCAGGAATGCAAATACCGGTCACGGGCCGCATGGATGTCGAGCTCTTGCAAGTTCAACGCGGAACAGTACCGACAAGAGTACCGACGAATCTAGGGTCCCGCCTGCTGCGGAAACGCGGCGAAGGGGAGCCCCGACTTTACCCGAACGCGCCGAGGCACTCGGAGGGCGTTCGGCTTGGTCGAACTTGTCCACACAGTCGACAACTCTGGGGACAGTTTCGGCACAAGTGTGATGTTGTCCACAGAGGAAACAACTTCGTGAATGTTGTTCCATTTTCGGGAGCAGTCGAAAAGCGCAGGTACGCACAGCAGCAGAGGCACGACAAGTCGTTGTCCCGTAAGGAAAAAACGACGCTATCCACAGCGCGGGTTTACCCTTATCTACTACTACTATCTTTAATAAGAGAAATAAGTAGATAAGAAGTGCGGGGTGAGGTTGGGGTGACGGGCGCTTCGCGATGTCTCTTTGGGCGAGTGAATGGGCTTGGAATCCGGTCGCGGGATGGGTGGCACATGGGAGAGAGAGAGGCCATATCCTTCACACGTTTCTTGTGTTTGTGTGATGTCTCGAACAGACGTGTGTGCGGTGACTCGGAAGCCATCTCTGGAGCTTCGTCCTTCACGTCTTGGTCGAGCGTGTGCAACGCCCTTTTGAGCGTGTTGCCGCGCATGCAGCGCGTCTTCTCTTGGCGCTTCGCCATGCGGCGGAAGATCTGCTCGCAGGCTCGATCAGTGGAGGGATGTCTTGCAGGACTTGGACGGCCTGCATCGTCATCGGCACAAGGTGCGCCGTGTGTGCTGTTGGTAGAGCATCAGTGAGCACTGCAGGGCCGTACGCGTGGTGACGTTGCCCTTGTGGGCATGGTGCTCGGCCACAGCTGCGCGAGCCCTGCGGGGGCTGTGAGGCCGTGTCGTGGCGCTTCACAATGCGCCCGCGTGACCACGTTCTGATGCGCATGCAGAACAGCGCCACCTCTGCTCCTCGCGATGCCCTCATCCAACGCCTGTGAAGGGTCCTTGGCCGCTTGCGTACGACGTATTGATCTCCCTTCATCCATCGACCCGTGCCTGGGCTTCGCGTGCCCCTTGAACGCAGTCTCCTGGCGCTTCGAGCTTCTGGGGCTCAGTCCGAGCAAGCGCAACGGCATCGTTCGATGTCCGTCCACTGCTTGGCAGATCTCACCTTTGCTTCGGATGAATCACACGTCTTGAGCGATCTCTTGTGCTCACGGCTCAGTGCGGTGCGCAACGCAGCTGGCACCGTGCGGCGCCACGGATAGATGTCCGTTGTCGATTGGAATGGCTGAGCCATGGGGAAGCCGGCGACGAGCCGCCGAACGGCCGGCGGGTCCATGAAGCGAGGGGCGACGGCGCACCTGTCCGGGCAGCCCGGTGGACAGCAAAGCCGTCCCAGAAGCGAAAAAGCCCTTGATCCGGGAAGGATCAAGGGCTTTTGATTTGGTGGCCTGGGGCGGAATCGAACCACCGACACGCTCACAGCCTTGCTAGCCCGTTGATTTGATTAGGTTTTTTCTGAAATCGAACGCGCATAGTGTACCAAACTGGTGTACGTATTCCAAGCCACCCCTTCAGGGAAACGCCGTCAATCGATCTCAGCCTCTTCGCCAACAGAGGCGGTCCTAGCGACTTCAGGCGCAGGGATCATCGTCGCCCAAGGGGTCAGTCTTGGGCCCAAAAACCACCAGAAAGGTTGGGCGCGCACGGCATTAACCATGTATGCGACATCCAAGCTGCCATTTTTTAAACACGGTAGCTCTACGGTAGTTCGTCCAAGCTTCGCTCGAAAGCACTTGCGGTAGTAGGAAAATCGCCAGCGTTCGGAATTGATCTGCGCCTGTATGAAGATCAAGGCTTCCGGAGGAAGCGGAGTGTCCTCTACATTATTTGGCACAGCGACAGCGACATCGTCCTTTGCACCAAATTCATAAGGATGCAGCTTTGCAGTAAGAGGGCTACCGTTAAATGCGATGGTCATCGCGTGCGAATACTTGTTCGAGGCCTGCACGTCGAAGTTGCCGGCAATCCCATTATTCCCATCTGCACACGAAGCTACCGGAACAGTCCCCTCGTCTAGCTCATTCAAATTGTGATACGTGCCGGCATAAAGATTAAAGAGGTCGCCGAGAGCGAACTCTCTAAACTTGGCGCGAGAGGTTGGAAATGTGAAAGAGGCAGTAGTTGAGGCAGTTGCACGGCTAATGATTGCCTTTTCGCCTATGCTGTCACTGCGAAGATCTAGAGCAACGAAAGCCGCAATATTGTCACGCACCTGCCGATCAAGGCGAAGCTTGAGCTCTGCATTCGATGGAATTGAACTATCTAAGTACGCCTCCGGCGACAGTTCAAGAATTGGATCTGAAAAGTCAATTGGCGCGACTTTAAGGCGTTCGGGTTCGCTCGGCACTGCCAAGCGTGGGTCAGAAATAAACGCACGAAGTTTTGGCTGCAGTATGTCTAAGTCGTTGGTGCCGGGAATCGGATAGCGCTTACCCTTCGATTTCCGGTAACCATCGTTGGTAACTCTGGCCCACATCACAGGCACCTGTAAATCATGTGGGATGCCCTTTCGAAGGACAATCGCAACGCTCTGGACGGACACAGGATAAAACAATTCTTCCGGCAGGCTTACCACCGACACTACAGTATGGCTTGCCAGCAATGGTCGTCGCCAAGCACCTGCGCTGCCACCTTCTGAAACGACTGACATTGGGACGATCGCCAGTAATAAGCCTCCATCAGCCATCGACTTGAGGGCAGCTTCCACGAATTTCCACTCATGCTCGTCAGACTTCTTCAACGCAAAAGGCGGATTCATGAATACGCGAGTAACCGGCTCGTCCCCCGACCTTACTGGCTCCTTTACATACCGCGCTGTGGCGTGTCCCTCGACCGTGTCGCGGGCTAAAAATTTGCTAAAGCTATTAGCTTCAACAATGTTGTTCTTCCCGTCTCCGCGAAAGATCATATTGACAATCGCGAGCGCGGCTATAGCGGACTCTTGCTCGATTCCGAACAGGCCAAAACGTTTGAATTTATCCAGTCTGGCGCCTTTGGTACGCTCACGCACATGGTCAAAGGCCGCCACCAGAAATCCGCCAGTCCCACATGCCGGATCAAAAACAATGTCATTCGCCGACACGCCAATTGTGTCAACAGCAAATCGAGTTACGTGCCTCGGAGTAAGTACAATCCCTATTTCCTTTGCGCCATTTCCGTATCGAAGGAATACTTCGTAGAACTTCCCCAACACATCCGTGCCCGAATTCATCGCGGATTTGATATTGAGATTTTGGAGCTGCTGAATCGTCCGAACAATTGCAGCCTTATATTTGACATGGCTGTCTGAATTGGTAGGTGACTCGATTCGCACGAAAGGGTGAAACTCACGCTTTCCGTGCCGCCGCAGTGCTGAGTCGGTGCGATTATTGATATCCCCAATAAGCACTGGCAGCTCAACGTCCAAATCAAGCGATGAAGTCTCTACAAGTGCCAGCAGCAACGCGGCCATCACTCGTGATCGATCATTCTTGTTAATCCCACCATTATGCAGCGTCGCATTAATTTGCTCGGCTGTTTTGAGGAAAAGAGACTCGTTAACCTGATAGTCCGCGATGTTTGGGTTTCCACTCTCAAGCAGCGCATCGACAGTGGCTGGATCAAGAAGGCCGGTGGCCTCAATGCCGTTGATGGTGACCGTTTCGAATTTTCCTTTAACGAGCAATTTAGATCGCACGTCATACCCTGCGCCGTCATTACCCGCGACGCCGCTAATCAGGACTGCCTTTATGCCTTTAGTTTTTTTATTGATCGCCTTCGCATAATCTTCTTCTGCCTCTCTCAACGCTTTGGCAAGAAGGGGCTTGGTACTTTTGGCCTCAATCACCCAAACCTTGGTTTCGCTGAGCTTCACAATGTTCTCGGGGCGGAGCAAGTTCAGAGCCTCCTTCAACAGGGGATGCTCGAAGCATTGGTTCTGCGTCCACACTTGTCCCTCGCTGTAACGCGAGGGATTGCGAAGGCTCCACCCCAGTTCCTTTAGTGTTGCGCGGATGAAGTGATAAGCATCCACCTCGCTCTCGGCGGGCGCCGAGACAAGGGCCTTGTATTTTTTCGTTGCCATCTTTGTGAAATCTGTGAGCCGGTCGGGCGAATCGTGCCCAAACCTTCCAATGTATCTTGTGATTTGGAAGGCACGACAAAAAATCAGTCACCCTCGAACGTTGGTGGCTTCGGAGTCGTTCATACGCTTTCCCGAATCCGGGGGAGTACAAGCTACGCCCATGCAGGAAGGTGGGGCTTAACGAGCCTGGTCCAAGCAGACGGTCACGGGAGCTGTATGCACGAACAGCTTTTTTCATGAAAAACGTCCGTAATGGCCTATTGCACGCACGATGAGCGTGTGCTACCGTCCACTTGAAGAGCTAGGCAATGCCTAAGCTGATTTTTCGTGCTATAATCTAAGGCTTTTTCCAAAAATGGAGTCCTCGACATGTCACTAGTGCTATCGCTCAAGATGGCCGGCGTACAAGGCCTGACTGAAGACCTCCGCACCGTCGTGCGTCTCGCGAGTGAGCATGTTGGTCGAGCAGTGGAAATCCCGCCAGCACTCGCCGGCCGAATGGGCAACGAGCTGACTGCACAAGTCATCGACGATGTACTTGAAGCGCGTCGCGCAGAGCGCTCAGTGCCCGCCGACGTACTCGCACTACATTTGGGCTAATAGGCGAGACATCTGTAACAATGGGGCTATGCCCCTCCGTTATCGCATTGTTTCGTTCAGTCCTGCTGATCTAGCCGCTCCTGAAGTTCTACTCGGTGACGCATCGGGCCTCATTGCCACTGCGCTCGCTAAGCCTGCTATTCAGCAATGGTCAGCTCTCCTACAACATCTCATTAACGCTGGCGCGCAGTCCCTGCTGATACAGCAAGGAGTCCGCGATCCTGATTTCATAGAAGAGCATGATGCCTTCTACTCGAAGCAACAGCGCGCAGTGCCTCGGGTTTGCGTTAGGGTTCATGCGTTTAGCTGCCCTGCGCCCATAGCGACCGCCGGCGCAGACCCGGCCCAAGTGGTACTCAACTACATTGACGCCGCGGCAGCGCAAGCCGACTGCTATCTTGGCTTCACCACTTTACGACCGCTGCGACATGCTCCCGTCGGAGCCACTATCGTCGTAGATACGCCTCAAGCACCGGCGATATGCAAAGATAATTTTCCAGTGCATATAGCCGGCGCATCCTTTGAGGTGCAAGGAACGCCATACCTTCAACAGGACAACGCGGTGGGTGCATGTGCCCAAGCGAGCATCTGGATGGCGCTAAGAACTTTGCGCCGAAGAGCAGGAAATTCCGCATACTCTCCTGCCGAACTTACGGTTGCTGCGACTAAATATACAGCGCTAAACAGAGTTTTCCCAGGCCGACAAGGCTTAACTGTCGCCCAAATGCTTGAGGCCATCCGGTCCACAAGTCATGATCCTTTGGTTATTTCTATTTCTGCCCCACCGGCCCCGGCAGATCCAGCAGTAGTCATCGAAAAAGCGCAGCCATACATCGAGTCTGGTTTGCCGGTTGTGACTTTACTGATGAACCCTAATACTGGCGGACACGTCGTCGTCGGGATTGGCTTAACGCCCGCGCCGCATCAAGGCACGAATCCGACCGGACTAATCATCCATAACGATAATCAAGGGCCATACCTGCACTTGCCCAGGACTGCAGCGGCGGGCACGACCGATTACGCGCTCGATCAAACTGTGTGCTTGATGGTGCCGCTTCCGGACGGTGTTTTTATGTCAGCTGCCGAGGCTTTACCGCAAGCCATTGTGGCATTGGATTTTTGGCTTCCCGCATTTGTCGCAGCCCCACTCCAAGGCAACATTCAACTTCCGCCACTAGTCACTCGTACTTATCTCTGTACTCGGCACGCATTTCGGGAATGGGCTAAAGGATGCGCTGAGCTCGACGATGGGGCACGGGTGATATACCGGACAGCAGAGTTGCCGAAATTCGTGTGGGTTGTGGAGGTCCATGATGCCAATGAATATCGGCCCGGCGAACCAAACCACATGTCGCGACTAGGAGAGGTAGTGCTTGATGCCGCAGCGGATGCATTGCACGGAGATG
Source organism: Variovorax sp. KBW07 (assembly GCF_003852515.1). Taxonomy (GTDB): domain Bacteria; phylum Pseudomonadota; class Gammaproteobacteria; order Burkholderiales; family Burkholderiaceae_C; genus Variovorax. Next base: position 47,585 of record NZ_QAJK01000075.1, read on the forward strand.
CCTTGGTCTTTTTTCGCTTAACCCAGAGCATGCTCCCCGTACCGACTACGTCACCTGGCCTTTTAGGCATTGACGATGGATCTGTCGTTGCCTTGGCGAAAGGCGATCGGATGGCAGGGTTGGCCGAGCCTTGGAAGCAGGTTTAGCAATACAGATGGGCATCAAGAAGTCGAGGGCCACAGGACCCACTGGCCGGTGAAAATTGCATCGGCCGACACTGTACCTAGCGGCGAAAAAATGAAATAGATTTGTGCAGGAGGACTCCTCCTCCAAATCATTGCAGGGAGCCCCCTCTACCCCCTCGCCGCCCTAGCCATCACGGAATTCCGCCGACCTTCCCTTTCCAACTTTCGGCTGCGGTTGGACGCGCTCGCAGCAAGAAAGCCCGGGCCAAAATTGTTAGGTCGTGGCAGCATCGACGCGATTGAGCCCCCAGTTACCCTCGTATTTCGCAAGCGGCGCACGATTGAGCTTCGCAAAAGAAACATCGCGGTTATGCGGGTCCTTGCGACTGGCCGTGGGCGCATTGCCGAACTCTCGCGCAACGTCAAAGGGCATCACCCATGCGCGGACGCCGCCTTTCATAGGCAAGAACAGGAAGACCAGCCAATCACATTCAAGCCGCTCGTCAAAGATGAACCAGCTGCCAGCCTTCCACTTCGCGCCCTCTTTCCTGGTCTTGACACTCACACGAACAAGTCCGAAGCCAGACTCCACTGCAAGGTCATAGCCCGCCCAACCGTCCGGCATCTTCGACGCCGGCTTTCCCGCAAAGGTGAACTGGCTCAATGCGTAATGCTCCCCGGCATCTCCAAGCATTTTCGAAGTTACAGCGGGCGATATCTCTTGTTCCAAGCTGACTCGCAATTGGGCGCCTCGTGAAAAACTCGGCTTCCTCCAGATGGTAGACGGTCGGTCTCATTTTTCTGACGGTGGAGTCCAAAAACGACCGTATACGGACAGCCCCTTCAGGCATGTCCAAAATCTAGCTTGACATACTTACGGACACCTCAGATGATTCGGACACCCTTAACGAACATCACACCCCGTCATGTCCCGTGTTTTCGCTTACTGCCGCGTCTCCACTGCCGATCAAACCACTGACAACCAAGTAAAGGAGATCGGGGCGGCCGGCTTCAACGTTATCGCCTCACGAACTATTGCGGAAACGGTGTCGGGGAGCGTAGCAGCGGCTGAGCGGGCGGGCTTCTGTCAATTGCTCAACAAACTGGAGGATGGCGACGTACTGGTGGTCACGAAGTTGGATCGCCTAGGGCGGAATGCGATGGATGTGCGGGCGACAGTGGAGGGGCTGTCCGGGATGGGCGTTCGCGTGCACTGCTTGGCGCTGGGCGGCGTGGACCTGACCAGCCCGGCAGGCAAAATGACTATGGGTGTCATAGCAGCCGTTGCAGAGTTCGAACGTGATCTGCTCGTAGAGCGAACGCAGGCCGGGCTTGCACGCGCTAAAGCCGAAGGAAAGGCCCTGGGCCGTCCGTTTTCGTTATCGGAGCTTCAGAGCCAAGAAGTGCGCCAGCGGGTCAAGGCCGGCGACTCCGTCGCAGCACTCGCCCGGGAATTCGGAACCAGTAGGCAAACCATCATGCGAATAAGGGATGCGGTAGGCCCAACTGCCTAGAGGGTGAAGGCGTTGCGAAATGAGCAGGCACCAAGGCCTCAGATTGAGCGATAGAGGCGCGCAGCACTTACTCGCCCCGGGGATGCACCCACCTCTCCAGATCATGCGCCAAACGGGCGAAAAAGGGCCTTCCCGTGACTGTTTGTCCTCGGTTTTCAAGATCTGTGCGAAATCGATCAAGCAGAGGGGGCCTGGATCGCAGCGGCGGCGCGTTGGCTGATGCTGACGCCGAACTCGTCCCGCATCCAGTCCTCCATGGTGACCGCTAGACCCTCGGCTGCGAGCGCATCAAGTAACGAAAGTCTCGCCTCAAGCGCTGGGGTCCGACGATTGCGGTTGGCTTGTCTTACACCTCTGAGCAGGACTCGTGTGACTTCATTCTTGTCCTGCCGTGCGAGCCTGCCGATCCAGCGTGCCGCCCTGAGTTGGCCGTGCATGGGTAAGCACCGGAAGCCGGACCGACGCAGCGTTGCACTGTCTGGCATCGCAGTGAGGCCTTCGAAAATCGAAGCAAGACGCCCAAGAGCCACAGTCAGGGCCACTCGGTCCAGCAGTTTCATTCAACCTCTCCAGATGGCGCGCCGCAATCCTGCGCTGAGACAGTTTGCCACAAATCAGACTCATAGTCTGTGTACTCATAGTCTAAGCGTGGCAAGACTCCATGCGTGCATCGGACCTTCGCCAAACCGCCATCCAAAGAGAAAGCGCAAGTCGCGTTTGGCGCAGCAATGCGAGCTTTGCGGGAGGCGCGCCAGTTCACGCAGGAAGGCTTGGCCGAGCGAGCGGAACTGCATACGACTTACATCAGCTCGGTCGAACGCGGCGAGCGAAACGTCTCGCTCAACAACATCACGCGCATCGCCTACGCTCTTGAAGTTTTGCCGTCCGAACTGATGCGCTGCGTTGATCCCGTCAGATAAGCCCCGACGTCCTGGGCTTGCGAGGACCAACTGCGATCAATGCATGAGGTGCAGGCATCACCCCAGGAGCGGGGTCCGCAAGCTTGGTGTCTTAGCAATGGACGCAGCCTGAAGCCTTTTCCTTGGGAGAGATGCTCGCGGATTGGGTCGGTAGACCTGAAAGAGGAGAGCAGCAATGTCGTTCCTCGCAACTACGGGGATGCGCATGCTCCGTGTTCGGACAAAGACAAAAAAGTAAAAATTCCCCTTCCCTATCTAAAGGGAATGAGAGGGAAATGGTATGGAGTGCTCATCTTGAATCATCGCAACAAGCAGCCGGAGCCTTCCGAGCAGACGAACCTCGAAAATATTGTGTCGCTCGCTTGGGGCGAAGACATCGAGGAGCATTCCGCTGCGCCGCCTCCCCCCTCTCAGGTAGAGCGAAAAGCGACAAGAACCAAGGTCATCTCACGAGCGCGTGAGCTACGAAATGAGCTGCAGAGAGTTGCAGATGCGGCGATCAAAGAGGTCGTCACCGCAAACCCCGTCAAATTCGCCGGGCTGAAGGCTGCGACAACGACCGTGGTGCTGCCGGAATCCAGCGGCGCGACTCGCATGGCCAACCGGGCAATCGTTCAGCGAATCCTTTCTCCAGAAGGGGCAGCCTCAACCCAGACAGCAATACGGCAGCACGTTGAGAAGTATTTTGGTGTGGGCGCACCCAAGGACTGGACAAAGCCCACGCCAGCGTGGTTACTGCCAAGAATTCGAGAAGCGGTACGGAATGCCCCCGCGCCGTTCAACGAAATTGAAGTGAAACGGGGCATCACACTAAGAAAGCTGCATCGCGAGGCTGTGCAGCTTTATCGAAGCCGCCAGGGCGATGGCCTATCGATCAAAGCGACCATCACCCTAACGGCAGACACTGTTCTCATTAACAAAAGGGCGTGGAAGATCAATCCGACAACCCAAAGGATCATCGTCACCATCAAACAACTGCGCGATCTCGGCGCTTGAGACAGTCAGGTCATTTGCTCCATATCCAGTCTGCGTCCGCAGGAAAAGGCCGACATTGGACCTCCCCCTAAAACGGGACCACCTATAAGAGAGAAAGCACGTTCACTCGTACGCGCCCGCCGACTTACACCCTTTGCTCGCCGCTCGCGCAGTCAATGCGCGCCGTGCCACTCCGGCCAGAGCCTTGAAGCTACAGTCCCTGGATTTCTTGCACGCTGTCTTCCAGCACATCCAACGATGGGTAGCGAGCGATTTCGGCGGCCATACGCACCAGCGGCATTTGCCCATAGTCACGCGCCACCATCCCAGCCCCGGCATGACCGGTGATCGCATCGTGTACGTCCTCCGGTATGCCCACCTCTCGGCATAGCGTTTTGAATGTGTGGCGGAAACCATGCGAAGGGCTAACTGAAGTATCTAGGCCCACAACGTCGCGCAAATATGCTGCCCAGCGCTTACCGAAGTTTGCGCCGTAAAAACCGGCTGGACTTGGCTTGAGCTTGGGGAACAACTGCCCACCTGCCGGGACACTTTGCGCATATTCAAGGAATCCTCGCTCAACCAAATCAGGATGAAGCGGAATCATCCGCCGACTCCCTTCCGTCTTCACTCCTCGATCTGCGTCATCGTCATCCGGCATCGCCAGGATGCTCAAACAGGGAATCCCTTCCCTGGTCAGCACGTCTCTCACGGCGAGTTGCGCCAGCTCTTCGCGCCGTGCCCCCGTGTAGAACATCAGCAGCGGCATCCAATACCACGCTCGACCAAAATCCGCACGGGGCGCAGACCAATCAACCTGAGTAAAAATCGGGCTCGTAAAAATACTGCGCAGTTCGTCCTTGGTGTAATCTTTGCGCCGCCGTGATGCAGCGCCGCGACTGCCAGCGGCCTTGGCTGCGGCTCTGCCAATGCCGCCTGCGATGACCGGATTTTCCGCAAGCACCCCCAACCTCACACCGTGACTGAGCACAGCGGACAAGGCTCGCAGCTTGTTTCGGATGGTCGGCGCAGAGACCCTGGGCAGCCCTTCGGCTTCCGCTTTCGCGATCAATTGTTTTGCCGATAGCTTGCGGATGCCGTCGCCCTTCGCGGGCAATTGCGCCAAGTAGGCTCGGTACTCACGAACAGTCTCGCGGCTGATCTTCTCGATAGGGAGATCGCCACAGAGTTCGATGAACTGCTTGAGCGTTGCTTCGTAGCCGTCCAGCGTCTTGCGAACGCCCCGCGTGTCACCATCGTTGAGCTTCTTGTCGGCGCCGTAGGTCTTGAAAAGATCAAGCAGTTTCGTTTGCCGCTTCGATGCCTTCCGCTTGGCTTCCACCGTCAGCGGCTCATGTGGCAGAACATCAGGTTGGACCGTCCAGTTGCCTTCGTAACGCTGCGATGCAAGCTCCGAAAGCCTGAGCCAATGCTCACGAAACGCGAGAACGAGGCGCGCATGCAGGCGAGCATCTGCTGGCATCGGCATGCCGCTCTCTTTCAACGTCTGGGCGACATTGCGCTTCACGTCACGCGCGAAGTCCTCCTCCTCCAAGAGCCCCTCATTCAACGCCGTCCTGGCACTGACAAGGCGCGTGTACTCTTGGTATTGGTTGCCTTGCTCGTTGACCCAGGTCTCGGCTTCGAAGAGCCATGACGGAAAGTCACCTGTGTTTTCGAGCTTCTGCTGCTCCGAGCGAAACCATCGCGCGGCCAGTTGCTGGATGTCTCGTTCGCCCAGCGCATCGAGACCGTCTGATTGCGCCCGAGCGAGCGCGAAAGCATCGTCCGATCTCGCCCACTCCTCGGCAAATCTCGTCTTCGCTTCGTACGGATCGCGGGTCTTGAGCGATCTCTTGTACTCGTGACCGAGCGCAGATCGCAACTCGGGCGGCACCTTGCGGCGCAACTGATAGATCCCAGTCGGGGACTTGAACGGCTGGGCCATGAACGAGCGTCGGCGAACAGTTGATGCGCCGCCGATTCTATGAAGCGTAGATGCCACGGTGTACCTGCTTGGTGTACCAAATCAAGCGGGTAGCAAGGCGCCACATACTGAAAAGCCCCTGATTCCGTTAAGAATCAAGGGCTTAGAAGAGTGGTGGCCTGGGGCGGAATCGAACCACCGACACGCGGATTTTCAATCCGCTGCTCTACCAACTGAGCTACCGGGCCTCGGTTGCATTGTGTGCAGCCCTAAATTATACAGCGCTTCTGCGCCCTCTTGAAAGATCCACACCAAGTTGTTTGAGCTTGCGATAAAGATGGGTGCGCTCGAGGCCGGTTTTTTCGGCCACGCGGGTCATCGAACCGTTCTCCATCGCGAGGTGGAATTCGAAGTAGGCCTTCTCGAAACCGTCGCGTGCATCGCGCAGCGGGCGGTCGAGGTCGAAGCTCTGTGTCGACTGCGGGCCGGCATCGGGCACAGGCACCGAAGCCAGCGACGCCATCAGCAGGCTGTCGCCCGTGGTCGTGATGGCGGTGGGCGTGGTGCCACCGCCTGGCGCGGGCACCACGCCCGCGGCAGCGCGGCGTGCGCTCTCGCGGGCCAGGCCCTGCTCCACCGCCTTGAGCAACTTCTGCAGCGTGATGGGTTTCTCGAGGAACGCGAAGGCGCCGATGCGCGTGGCATCGACGGCGGTGTCGATGGTGGCGTGCCCGCTCATCATGATGACGGGCATGCTCAGCAGGCCGGCAGTGGACCATTCCTTGAGCAGCGTGACGCCATCGGTGTCGGGCATCCAGATGTCGAGCAGCACGAGGTCGGGCCGCGCGCGTTGCCGGGCCGCGCGGGCTTCGGCGGCGTTTTCCGCGAGCTCCACGTTGTGGCCTTCGTCATTGAGAATTTCGAAGAGCAGGTCCCGGATGCCCAGCTCGTCATCGACCACGAGAATGTTTGCCATGAGTGCTGCTTGTTGTATGCGCTGGTGTCTGCAAAGGTAGATAGGGTCCGCTGGCCCGTCCATCGCCTGAACGAATGACGGATCGTTCGTTCGCGCTCAGGCGGCGGAAGACTTCGAATCTTCGGTGTGAGCGGCCGCTGCGCGCGACTCGCTTGCCAGCGCGAATGATAGCGAGACTTGCGCACCTGCCACAGCCCCGTCGACAACGCGGTTGGAAAGCTCGATGCGCGCGCCGTGCTCGTCGGCAATCTTCTTGACGACGGCAAGGCCCAAACCGGTACCTTTTGTTTTCGTCGTGACGTAGGGCTCGAAGGCGCGCTTGAGAATGTTCTCGGCAAACCCGGGGCCGCTGTCCTGCACGGTCAGGCGAACGCGCTGGCCCGAATCGCCGAGCCGCGTGCGAACGACGACTTCGCCCGCCTTGCCGGTGCCGCTTGCGGCGGCCTCGGCTGCGTCCTGCGCGTTTTGCAACAGGTTGTGAATGACCTGCCGTATCTGCTGCTCGTCACCGCGGATCGGCGGGCAGCGCTCGTCGAGTTCGGAGCGCAACGCAATGGGCAGGCTGTCGGCGTGATACAACTGGAGCACGTCGACCAGCAAGGCATTGAGGTCGACCGGCTTGAGGTCGGCCGCGGGCAGTCGCGCGTAGTCGCGGAATTCGTTCACCAGCCGCTTCATGGCATCGACCTGGTCGACGATGGTCTTCACCGACTTCACGAGGATGGCCTGCTCGGGCGGCGCGACCTTGCCCGAGAGCTTCATCTCGAGCCGCTCGGCCGATAGCTGGATGGGCGTGAGCGGGTTCTTGATTTCGTGCGCCAGCCGGCGCGCCACTTCGCCCCAGGCTTGCGCGCGCTGGGCCGACACGATTTCGGAGATGTCGTCGAACACCAGCAGCCGCGCGGCGCCTGGCAATTCGGCCCCGCGCGCGACGATGTTGATGGCGCTGTCCTGTTGCGGCAGGTCGTTGCCGCTGGCATGCAGCTCGAAGGCGTGCTGCCAATGGTCGAGGCCGTGCTGCATGCGCTCGACCTGGAACTCGTCGAACTGCTGCTGCACCTTGGCGCCGAAGTCGGCCAGGCCCGGCACGTCGACCAGCGCCTGCCCTTCGTAGGCGGCCAGCGGGGCGCGCAGCACGCGGGTGGCACCCGGGTTGGTGGAGAGCACGGTGCCCCTGGCGTCGAGCACGATCACACCCGAGGTGAGGTTGTCCAGAATGGTCTGCAGATTGGCGCGGGCGGCGTCCAGCTGGTCCATTGTTTTTTCGACCGCGCCACGGGCATCGGCCAGCTGCTGGGTCATCACGGCAAAGGAGCGCGTGAGCCCGCCCAGCTCGTCCTTGCCCTGCAGCACCGCGGTGGGCCGCAGGTCGCCGGCGGCCACCTGGCGCACGCCATCGGCCAGCACGAGCAACGGCCGCGCCAGCTGGTTGCCAAACAGCACGGCCAGCAGCACCGCGCCGAACACGGCGAGAAACAGGCTCAGCGTGAGCGTGCCGATGTACATGCGGCGCAACCCCTCGCGTGCGAGCGCCCGCTCCTGGTATTCGCGGTTGGCTTCCTGCACGGCCAGTGCGTTGGCCACCACGGCGGGCGGCAGCGGCCGCGTGACCTGCAGGTAGCGTGGCGCGGTGTCGAAGTCGAAGCCCGGCCGCTGCACCATGGCCAGCGCGCGCACGCTCGCGGCGGGCGGCGCGGCGCCGGGCATGGCGGTTTCGTCCAGGCCCTCGACGTGCGCGACGGCCCGGTCCGGCCGGACCTGGCGGAACTGCTGGGTGGTCGGCCGCTCGGGGTTGAGCTGAAAGCGCGATGCGCCGGCGCTGGCGATGAGCTGGCCGGTGCCGGTCCACAGCACCACGTCGCTTGCTTCGAGCTGGTCGCGAATGCGTTCCAGCGCAAGACCGGCGCTCGCATCGGGCACCTGCGACAACTGGCTGCTGGCGGCGCGAGTCTTGGTGGACAAATCGTCTGACAGCGAGTCGAGCGTGGCGCGCCCGAGATTCAAGCCTGCATCGAGCGCACCTTCGACCTTGACGTCGAACCAGCTCTCGATGGAGCGTGCAACGAACTGGTACGACACGACGTACACCAGCGCCCCGGGCACTACGCCCACCAGCGCGAAGATGGCCGCCAGCTTGATCAGCAGGCGGCTGCCGAACTTGCCCTGCCGCAAGCGCCGCAGCAGCCGGAAAGCGACCCAGCCGATCACCAGCACCAGCAGCACCGCCACCACGACGTTGACGCCGAACAGGCGCACGTAATAACGCTCGTACAGCGCGCGATTGTTGGTCGCCTGGGCCAGCAGGAACATCAGCACGAGGCCGATGGCCGTGACCATGGCCGCGCCAACGCCCACGGCCCAGCGCATCGCGCGCGAGCGGCGTGCGGCGGGCGTGGCCGCGGCGCCGCTGCGCGGCTTGGTGCTCACCGCTGCTTCTCCAGCGCCAGGCGCGCGGTGCGCTCGGCCGAGATGTTCCAGTCGGCCTGGCCGACCACGCCGATCTGGAAGGGGCGTGGCAGCTGCGAGGTGTCGAGCCGGAAGCGGAAGGTCACCTGGTGCAGTGGGTCGTCGCCGATCTCGTTCACGTCGCCCAGCCGCATGCGGCCCACGCGCTTGATGGCATCGAGTGCATCGGCAAGGGTGTCGAAATTCTGGTTGAGCGAGATGCCGAGGCCGGCGGCGCCGGTGATCGGCACGGGCGACACGTTGAGCCGCCAGCGGCGCGTGAGCGGCTGGTAGGCCAGCCGCATGTGGCGCGCGACCTGCCCCACCTTGCGGTCGGCCCAGTACCAGCGCTCCTGGTAGACCTCGGCCTCGGCCACGAAATAGATGGCAATGCCCTTGTCAAGCACCTCCTCGACCAGCGAGGGCAGCTCGAACTGCACGGCCGCACCGAGGTAGACGCCGTCGTCGGCCTGCTCCAGCCGCATCTGGGTGATCGAGGCACCGGGCCGGTTCTGGGCGGCCGCCGGCGCCGGCAGCCACGCCGCCCACATCGCACAGGCCCAGAGCAGCACGGCCAGCAGGACCGGCCAGCGCCGCTCAGTGCGAGCGTTTTTCAAGCAGGGCGTAGAAAAAGCCGTCGTGATCACCAGAGGGATTGTCCGGGACGCCACGGGCATTCGCCCCGCTTTGAGGCAGCAAATGGCCGGGGGATGGCAGCAAACGTGCGTTGGTGTTGTGTACAAGAAACGCATCAATTTGTTGCGACCCCTCTTCGCGGAAGACGGAGCAGGTGCAGTAAAGGAGCCGGCCGCCGGGTCGAACCAGCGGCCAGAGCGCGGCCAAAAGGGCGGCCTGCTGGCCCGCAAGCTGGGCGGTGTCGCTTTCGCGGCGCAGCCAGCGGACATCGGGATGGCGGCGCACGATGCCCGAGGCGGTGCATGGCGCGTCGAGCAGGATGGCGTCGAAAGGCGTGCCGTCCCACCAGTCGGCGGGGCGTGCGGCATCGGCGACCACGACCTTGGCTTTCAGGCCGAGGCGGGCCAGGGTTTCGTCGATCCGGCGGCTGCGGACGCCATCGACCTCGAGGGCGATCACGTCGACTGCCTCCGGGCCGGCCATCTCGAGCAGGTGCGCGGTCTTGCCGCCGGGCGCGGCGCAGGCATCGAGCACACGCAACGGGGCGGCGCCCGGCTTCGCGGGAAGCAGGCCGTCGAGCAGCAGTGGCGCGGCCATCTGGGCGGCGGCGTCCTGTACGGAGCAGGAACCGTCGGCAAAGCCGGGCAGTTGCTGCACCGGCCGTGCGCGGGCCAACTGCAAGCCGCTGGGGCCGACGCGGGTGGCGTCAAGGCCCACGGCCTCCAGCTCGGCCAGATAAGAGGCTGCGGTGGTTCTCTGGGCGTTGACGCGCAGCGTCATCGGCGCCTGCGCGTTGTCGGCGCCCAGCACGCGCTGCCATTCACGCGGATGGTCGCGCTTGAGGCGCTCGATCCACCAGCGCGGATGGTTCCATTGCGCGACCGGCTCGCTGTCGGTCACGGCGACCAGCTCGTCGCGTTCGCGCAGGAAGCGGCGCAGGCAGGCGTTGATGAAGCTGGCCTGCGCCCGCGTGGCGGGGTTGCGCTTGGCGGCCTCGACCGCCTGGTCGACCAGCGTGAAGGGCTCGTAGGGCGCACGTTCGGGGTCCCAGGCCAGCGCCAGCGCCGTGCAAAGCAAGGCATCGGGCAATGGTGGCGGCGTGCGCTTGGCGAGGTGGCGTCGCAATGCTTCGGCACGGCCGAGCCAGCGCAGCACCTGGAAGCCGAGCGCCTGGACGCCGGGCCGCAACGCGGGCTCGACGGCCTCGAATGCCACCGAGCCCGAAGTGCCGGCGCGAATCGACGCCAGCGCCACCGCGGTCAATTGCAGTTGGCGCCACAGCGGCGGTTGCAGCAGCGGCGAAGCGTTGCTGGAAGGGTCGGTAGGTAGATCAGCCAAGTTGGGGCGATGGTAACGGGCGAGCCAAAGGCAGGACGCCGCGCAAGGTAAAGAAAAGAGGCCGCGCCAGACGTGTCAGAGCAGGGGCGCGGCCGGACGCAGACGCACGGCCCATGCCACCAGCAGCGCCGGGAACTGGGTGATGGCGGTGTTGTAGTGCCCCACCGCCAGGTTGAACTGGCTGCGGGCAATTTCCGCGGCGGCCGAAGGCTCGGGCCATGCAATCGGCTCGACGGCGCTGGGCGCCACGGCCACGGTGCCCGGCTGCAACTGCGCCGGACGCGAGAGCGTGCCGTCGGCGTCGAAGACCGTCACCGCATCGGGATGCTGGCGCTGCCACGCACCGATCCACACCTGCAGCGCGGTCGCCAGCGCGGCCATGCCGCCGGCATCGAGCGGATGCAGCCGGGTCGCGCCAAGCAAGGTGGCCATCTGCGTGGTGGCCGCCTGCAGCGGCGCGATCGACGACAACAGCTGTTCGTTCGCCGGCGCCTCGGCCGACGGAGCGGCGGTGATGCTGGCCTGAACGAAATCCAGCTGTTTGCCCAGCGCCGCATCGAGGGTGGCGTAGGCCTGCAGCACGGTTGCGCGCAAACGCACCAGCCGGTTGTAAGCGCCGACAAACCAGAACAGCACCACTGCGATGACGATCCAGCTGGCCAGCGATTCGGGCAACACGCTCATCGACGAAGTCCCATTGAAAACACAAAGAAAAACGCCCCCCAACCGTGAGCGGTCGGGGGGCGTGGGATACCGGTCATGGCCGGTGATGCTAACCAGTTATTCGGTCGCGGCGCCTTCGCTGGCGTCGGCCGTGCTGGTCGCTGCATCGCTGTCGCCGGAGCCTGCCAGTTCAGCAGCTTCCGACTCGGCGATGGCGCGGCGCTCGGCCTCGTCCATGGCGTCCTTGACCTTGCGGGCCTGGTGGTAAGCCATGCCGGTGCCTGCGGGAATCAGGCGGCCGACGATGACGTTTTCCTTCAGGCCGCGCAGCTCGTCGCGCTTGCCCATGATCGCGGCTTCAGTCAGCACGCGGGTCGTTTCCTGGAACGACGCCGCCGAGATGAACGAGTCGGTCGAGAGCGATGCCTTCGTGATACCCAGCAGCAGGTTGGTGAACGTCGCGGGGATCTTGCCTTCGGCGCGCAGGGCGTCGTTGGTGTTGAGCATTTCGCTGCGTTCGACCTGTTCGCCGGAGATGTAGCCGGTCTCGCCGATGTTGTCGACCACGACGCGACGCAGCATCTGGCGAACGATCACCTCGATGTGCTTGTCGTTGATCTTCACACCCTGCAAGCGGTACACGTCCTGCACTTCGTCCACGATGTAGCGTGCCAGTTCTTCCGAACCCAGCAGGCGCAGGATGTCCTGCGGGTCTGCCGGACCGTCGACCACGGACTCGCCCTTGTTCACCACCTGGCCTTCGTGCACCAGGATGTTCTTTTCCTTCGGCACGAGGTCTTCGTAGACGCCGCCTTCGGGATCGGTGATCTGCAGGCGAATCTTGCCCTTGGTCTCCTTACCGAACGACACGGTGCCGGTCATTTCGGCCAGCATGCCCTTGTCCTTCGGCGAACGGGCTTCGAACAGCTCGGCCACGCGCGGCAGACCACCGGTAATGTCGCGGGTCTTCTGGCCTTCGACCGGAATACGCGCCAGCACTTCGCCGGGGCCCACGTCCTGGCCGTCGCGGATCTGCACCAGTGCGCCGATGGGGAAGCCGATGGTCACCGAGTGGTCGGTGCCCGGGATCTTCACTTCCTGGCCTTGTGCGTCGATCAGTTTCACCTGCGGGCGAACGACCTTGGCAGCGCCGCGGCGCTTCGGATCGATCACGACCAGGGTCGACAGACCGGTCACTTCGTCCACCTGCTTCGCAACCGTGAGGCCTTCCTCGACGTTTTCGAACTGCGTCTTGCCGGCGAATTCCGTGATGATGGGGCGCGTCAGCGGATCCCAGTTGGCAAGCACGTGGCCGGCCTTGATCTGCTGATCGGCCTTGACCGCCAGGATCGCACCGTACGGCACCTTGTGGCGTTCGCGCTCGCGGCCGTGTTCGTCATGAATGACGATCTCGCCCGAACGGGAAATCACGACCAGGTCGTTCTTGCTGTTCGTCACGTAGCGCATCGTGGCGTTGAAGCCGATCGAGCCGTTCGACTTGGCTTCCACGCTCGAAGCGATGGCAGCGCGCGAAGCGGCACCACCGATGTGGAAGGTACGCATCGTCAGCTGCGTGCCGGGTTCGCCGATGGACTGGGCAGCGATCACGCCGACGGCTTCGCCGATGTTGATCAGGCCGCCGCGGCCCAGGTCGCGTCCGTAGCAGGTTGCGCAGATGCCGAAACGGGTTTCGCAGGTCAGCGCGGTACGCACCTTGACCTCGTCGACGCCTTGCGCCTCGAGCTCTTCGATGTTGTCTTCGTCGAACATCTCGCCGGCCTTCAGCAGCACCGAGCGGTTTTCCGGGTGCAGCACGTCGTCCGCGGCCGAGCGGCCCAGGATACGGTCGCGCAGCGACTCGATCACTTCACCGCCTTCGACGATGGCGCGCATCAGGTAGCCGTTGTGCGTGCCGCAGTCTTGCTCGGTGACGACCAGGTCTTGCGTCACGTCGACCAGACGACGGGTCAGGTAGCCCGAGTTCGCCGTCTTCAGCGCCGTGTCGGCCAGACCCTTACGGGCACCGTGGGTGGAGATGAAGTACTCCAGCACGTTCAGGCCTTCGCGGAAGTTCGCGGTAATGGGCGTCTCGATGATCGAGCCGTCCGGCTTGGCCATCAGGCCCCGCATACCGGCCACCTGGCGAATCTGGGCCGCGGAACCGCGGGCACCCGAGTCGGCCATCATGTAGATGGAGTTGAATGACTCCTGCTCGACGTCCTTGCCATGGCGATCGATGACGCGCTCCTTGGAGAGCTTGGCCATCATGACCTTCGACACTTCGTCGCCGGCCTTGCCCCAGATGTCCACCACCTTGTTGTAGCGTTCGCCGGAGGTCACCAGACCGGACACGTACTGCTGTTCGATCTCCTTCACTTCCTTGGCCGAGCGCTCGATGATGCCGTGCTTTTCAGCGGGCACCAGCATGTCGTCGATGGCGATCGAGATACCGGCCTTGGTTGCCAGGCGGAAGCCGTTCTGCAGCAGCTTGTCTGCGAAGACGACGGTTTCCTTCAGGCCGCACTTGCGGAACGAGACGTTGATGAGCTTGGAAATTTCCTTCTTCTTCAGCGCCTTGTTGATGTTCGAGAACGGCAGGCCCTTCGGCAGGATCTCGGACAGCAGTGCACGGCCCACGGTGGTGTCCACCAGCGAGGTCGACGGCGTGAACACGCCGGTTTCCTTGTCCTTGGTGTACTCCGTGATACGCACAGCAACGCGAGCGGTCAGCTCGACTTCGTTGGCGTCGAGCGCGCGCTGGACTTCACCGATGTCGGAGAAGATCAGGCCCTCGCCCTTGCCGTTGATGCGGTCGCGGGTCGTGTAGTACAGACCCAGCACCACGTCTTGCGAAGGAACGATCGACGGTTCGCCCGAAGCCGGGAACAGCACGTTGTTGGAGGCCAGCATCAGCGTGCGGGCTTCCATTTGCGCTTCCACCGACAGCGGCACGTGGACGGCCATCTGGTCACCGTCGAAGTCGGCGTTGAATGCCGCGCAGACGAGCGGGTGCAGCTGGATGGCCTTGCCTTCGATCAGGATGGGTTCGAAGGCCTGGATGCCCAGGCGGTGCAGCGTGGGCGCACGGTTCAGCATCACCGGGTGCTCTTTGATCACCTCTTCCAGGATGTCCCAGACCACCGGCGTGCCCGATTCGACTTCCTTCTTGGCAGCCTTGATCGTCGTCGCGATGCCCATGGCTTCGAGGCGCGAGAAGATGAAAGGCTTGAACAGTTCGAGCGCCATCAGCTTGGGCAGGCCGCACTGGTGCAGCTTGAGCGTCGGGCCCACCACGATGACCGAACGGCCCGAGTAGTCGACGCGCTTGCCCAGCAAGTTCTGGCGGAAACGACCACTCTTGCCCTTGATCATGTCGGCGAGCGACTTGAGCGCGCGCTTGTTGGCGCCCGTCATGGCCTTGCCGCGACGACCGTTGTCCAGCAGCGAGTCGACAGCCTCTTGCAGCATCCGCTTTTCGTTGCGCGCGATGATTTCCGGAGCCTTCAGCTCCAGCAGGCGGCGCAGACGCGAGTTGCGGTTGATGACGCGGCGATACAGGTCGTTCAGGTCGGAGGTCGCGAAGCGGCCGCCGTCCAGCGGCACCAGCGGACGCAGGTCCGGCGGCAGCACGGGCAGCACGTCCAGCACCATCCACTGGGGCTTGATGCCCGACTTGCGGAAAGCTTCCAGCACCTTCAGGCGCTTGGAGTTCTTCTTGACCTTGACTTCGGAGCCGGTCAGGTCACCGCGCAGGCGTTCGATCTCGCTGTCGAGCTCGATGCCTTCCAGCAGGTCCTTGATGCCTTCGGCGCCCATCTTGGCAACGAATTCGTCGCCGAATTCCTTGCGCTTGGTGTCGTAGTCGTCCTCGGACATGATGCCGAACTTCTTCAGCGGGGTCATGCCGGGGTCGGTGATCACGTAGGCTTCGAAGTACAGCACGCGTTCGATGTCGCGCAGCGTCATGTCGAGCACGAGGCCCAGGCGCGACGGCAGCGACTTCAGGAACCAGATGTGGGCGCAGGGCGCGGCCAGGTCGATGTGACCCATGCGCTCGCGACGCACCTTGGTCTGCGTGACTTCAACGCCGCACTTCTCGCAGATGACACCGCGGTGCTTCAGGCGCTTGTACTTGCCGCACAGGCATTCGTAGTCCTTGATGGGCCCGAAGATCTTGGCGCAGAACAAGCCGTCGCGTTCGGGCTTGAAGGTGCGGTAGTTGATCGTCTCCGGCTTCTTCACTTCGCCGAAAGACCACGAACGGATCTTCTCGGGCGAAGCCATGCCGATCTTGATGGCATCGAAATGCTCATCCGGCGTGAATTGCTTGAACAGGTCGAGTAAAGACTTCATGTGATTCTTTCCTGCTTATGAACGTTCGAGTTCGATGTCCAGGCCGAGGGAACGGATTTCCTTGACCAGCACATTGAACGATTCCGGCATGCCGGCTTCGATGGAGTGTTCGCCCTTGACGATCGACTCGTAGACCTTGGTGCGGCCGACCACGTCGTCGGACTTCACCGTCAGCATTTCCTGCAGCACGTAAGCGGCGCCGTAGGCTTCCAGTGCCCACACTTCCATTTCACCGAAGCGCTGGCCACCGAACTGGGCCTTGCCGCCCAGCGGTTGTTGCGTGACGAGCGAGTACGGACCGGTGGAACGGGCGTGCATCTTGTCGTCGACCAAGTGGTGCAGCTTCAAGAAGTGCATGTAGCCGACGGTGACGGGACGCTCGAACTGGTCGCCGGTGCGGCCGTCGTACAGGTACGCCTGGGTGCGCGTATCGGTCAGGCCCTTGAGCTTGGCGATGTCGTCCGGGTAGGCGAGCTTCAGCATGCCGCGGATTTCTTCTTCCGAAGCACCGTCGAACACTGGCGTGGCGAACGTGGCGCCGGTCGTCAGGTTGGCTGCCATGGCGAGCAGCTCCGAGTCGCTCAGCTGGCTGAGGTCTTCCTTGCGGCCCGAGCCGTTGTACAGCTGTTCCATGAACTTGCGCAGCTCGGCCACCTTGGCTTCTTGCTGCAGCAGGTCGCCGATGCGCTGGCCGATGCCCTTGCCGGCCCAGCCCAGGTGCACTTCGAGAACCTGGCCCACGTTCATCCGCGAGGGCACGCCCAGCGGGTTCAGGCAGATGTCGCACGGCGTGCCGTCGGCCATGTGGGGCATGTCTTCGACCGGAACGATCTTCGACACCACACCCTTGTTGCCGTGGCGGCCGGCCATCTTGTCGCCCGGTTGCAGGCGGCGCTTGACGGCCAGGTAGACCTTGACCATCTTGAGCACGCCCGCGGGCAGCTCGTCGCCCTGCGTGAGCTTCTTGCGCTTTTCTTCGAACGCGAGGTCGAAGCTGTGGCGCGTTTGCTCCAGCGAGTTCTTGATCGACTCGAGCTGGGTTGCCACTTCGTCGTCCGCCGGGCGGATGTCGAACCAGTGGAACTTCTCGACCGACGACAGGTAGGCCTTGTCGAGCTTGGTGCCCTTGGCCAGCTTGTTCGGGCCGCCGTTGGCGACCTTGCCCGTCAGCAGCTTCTCGATACGGTCGAACGCGTCGGCTTCGACGATGCGAAGCTGGTCGTTCAGGTCGAGGCGGAAGCGCTTGAGCTCGTCGTCGATGATCTGCTGGGCGCGCTTGTCGCGCGTGATGCCTTCGCGGGTGAACACCTGCACGTCGATCACGGTGCCTTGCGAGCCCTGGTCGACACGCAGCGACGTGTCCTTCACGTCGGAAGCCTTCTCGCCGAAGATGGCGCGAAGCAGCTTCTCTTCAGGCGTCAGCGTGGTCTCGCCCTTCGGCGTGACCTTGCCCACCAGCGTGTCGCCCGGCTGCACTTCGGCACCGACATAAATGATGCCGGATTCGTCGAGGCGATTGAGCTGCTGCTCGGCCAGGTTCGGGATGTCGCGCGTGATTTCTTCGGCACCCAGCTTGGTGTCGCGAGCCATCACTACCAGTTCCTCGATGTGGATCGAGGTGTAGCGGTCTTCGGCGACGACGCGTTCGGAGATCAGGATCGAGTCTTCGAAGTTGTAGCCGTTCCACGGCATGAACGCGATCAGCATGTTCTGGCCCAGGGCCAGTTCGCCGAGGTCGGTCGATGCGCCGTCGGCCACCACGTCGCCCTTGGCGATCTTGTCGCCGCGCTTGACGATCGGGCGCTGGTGGATGTTGGTGTTCTGGTTCGAACGCTGATACTTGATCAGGTTGTAGATGTCCACACCGACTTCACCGGCAGCCGCTTCGGCGTCGTTCACGCGCACCACGACACGGGTCGCATCGACGTAGTCGACGATACCGCCACGGGTGGCCGTGACCACGGTGCCCGAGTCGACCGCGGAGACGCGCTCGATACCGGTACCGACCATCGGCTTTTCGGGGCGCAGCACGGGCACGGCCTGACGCTGCATGTTGGCGCCCATCAGCGCGCGGTTCGCATCGTCGTGCTCCAGGAACGGCACGAGCGAGGCAGCCACCGACACGATCTGCGCGGGCGACACGTCCATGTACTGGATGCGCTCGGCACCCACCAGGATCGATTCGCCGGCTTCACGCGCGGAAACCAGGTCACCGGTCAGCACGCCGTCCTTGTCCAGGGCCGCATTGGCCTGGGCGATGACGTACTTGCCTTCTTCGATGGCCGACAGGTAGTCGATCTCGTTGGTGACCTTGCTGTCGATCACGCGACGGTACGGCGTCTCGATGAAGCCGTATTCGTTCAGGCGGGCGTACAGGGCCAGCGAGTTGATCAGGCCGATGTTCGGGCCTTCAGGCGTTTCGATCGGGCACACGCGGCCGTAATGGGTCACGTGCACGTCGCGCACTTCGAAGCCTGCACGTTCACGCGTCAGACCACCCGGGCCAAGAGCCGACACGCGGCGCTTGTGGGTGATTTCGGACAGCGGGTTCGTCTGGTCCATGAACTGCGACAGCTGCGACGCACCGAAGAATTCCTTCAGCGCGGCCGAGATCGGCTTGCTGTTGATCAGGTCGTGCGGCATCAGCGGCTCTTGCTCCGCTTGACCCAGACGCTCCTTTACGGCCTTCTCGATACGGGCCAGGCCGGTGCGGTACTGGTTTTCGGCCAGCTCGCCGACGCAACGCACGCGGCGGTTGCCCAGGTGGTCGATGTCGTCGACTTCGCCGTTGCCGTTGCGCAGGTCAACGAGGATCTTGACCACGGCCAGGATGTCTTCGTTGGTCAGCACCATCGGGCCGGTCGATTCGTCGCGGCCGACCTTGGCGTTGAACTTCATGCGGCCCACGCGCGACAGGTCGTACGTGTCCGGGTTGTAGAACAGGCGCTGGAACAGCGCTTGCACTGCGTCTTCGGTCGGCGGCTCGCCGGGGCGCATCATGCGGTAGATGGCCACGCGCGCTGCGAACTCGTCGACGGTTTCGTCGATGCGCAGCGTTTGCGAGATGTACGCGCCCTGGTCCAGTTCGTTGGTGTAGATCACCTGAACGTCTTGAACGCCGGCGGTGCGCAGCTTCTTGAGCAGCGCTTCCGTCAGTTCGTCGTTGGCCTTGGCCAGGATTTCACCGGAGTCGGCGTCGACGATGTTGCGGGCGATGACGCGGCCGACCAGGAAGTCTTCCGGCACGCTGATGTGCGTGGTGCCGCCTTGTTCCAGCTCGCGCGTGTGGCGCGCGGTGACGCGCTTGTCCTTGGCGACCACGACCTTGCCCGACTTGTCGGTGATGTCGAAGCGCGCGACTTCGCCACGCAGGCGCTCGGAGACGAACTCCATCTGCGCGCCGCTGTCCATCAGGCGGAAGTTGTCGTTCACGAAGAAGTTCGCGAGGATCGATTCCGGGTTCAGGCCGATGGCCTTCAGCAGGATCGTGACCGGCATCTTGCGGCGACGGTCCACGCGGAAGTACAGCATGTCCTTCGGGTCGAACTCGAAGTCGAGCCACGAGCCGCGGTAAGGAATCACGCGGGCCGAGAACAGCAGCTTGCCCGAGCTGTGCGTCTTGCCCTTGTCGTGTTCGAAGAACACGCCCGGCGAACGGTGCAGCTGCGACACGATGACGCGCTCGGTACCGTTGATGATGAACGAACCCTTTTCGGTCATGAGCGGCACTTCGCCCATGTAGACCTCTTGTTCCTTCACTTCCTTGACCACCTTCGACTGCGACGTCGACGACTCGCGGTCATAGATGATGAGCTGAACCTTGGCGCGCACGGCCGAGGCGAAGGTCAGACCGCGGGTCTGGCATTCACGCACGTCGAAAGCCGGTTTCGCGAGGTTGTACTCGAGGAACTTCATCTCGACAAAACCGTTGTGCGAGACGATCGGGAAAGCGGCGTCGAATGCGGCCTGCAGGCCTTCGACGGTGCGCTGTTTGGGGGCGATGCCGGCTTGCAGGAACGCGGTGTACGCGTCTTTCTGCATCTGCAGCAGGTAGGGAATTTCAACGACGCTGTCGCGGTTGCCGAAACTTTTTCGGATGCGCTTGCGTTCTGTGTAGGTATAGGCCATGAGAGCTCCGGAGCTTGAGATCTTCAGCGACTTGGTTCGCGTGCAAATGCACCACTCCTTGGCGGCTGGCCACTACCAGCCGTTGGCGGACGGTGATGCATTGCACATCACCCGAACCAAGGGGTCTTCTGCAGTCGGGGTCAGAAGACACTCAAAAACCGCGTCGCAACGTCGGCTTTTGGGTGCGCTCTGAAAGCGGCAAAGGCTGGAGGGCCTTTTCAGGCGCCTCCAGCCCTCTAGGGGGTCTGAATTACTTCAGTTCCACCTTGGCGCCGGCTTCTTCCAGCTTCTTCTTTGCGGCTTCAGCGTCAGCCTTCGACAGGCCTTCCTTGACAGCCTTGGGAGCGGCTTCCACCAGGTCCTTGGCTTCCTTGAGGCCCAGGCCGGTGATTTCGCGCACGGCCTTGATGACCGACACCTTGTTCGCGCCGACATCGGCCAGCACGACGTTGAATTCGGTCTGTTCTTCAGCGGCTGCGGCAGCGGGGCCTGCAACTGCGGGGCCTGCCATGGCGGCAGCGCTCACGCCAAACTTCTCTTCGATGGCTTTCACCAGTTCGTTGAGTTCCAGGACCGTCATGCTGTCGAGCGCGGTCAGAAATGCGTCTTTATCGAATGCCATTTTTGTTTCCTAACAATTGGTTGAATATTTCAAACGCCGGCCGCTTACGCGGGCTGCGCTTCGGCTTCTGCCGGTGCATCGGTTGCGGGTGCTGCCGCGCCTTCGCCACGCTTCGCGGCCAGCGCCGCGAGAACGCGTGCCGTACGGGAAATCGGGGACTGCATCAAGCCCAGCAGTTGCGCCAACAGCACTTCCTTCGAAGGGATGCTTGCGAGCTGCTTCACGCCGTTCACGTCCAGGACCTTGCCGCCAAACGCGCCACCGCGAATCACCAACTTGTCGTTGGTCTTCGCGAAGTCGGCCACCACCTTGGCGGCGGCCACTGCGTCTTCGGAAAAGCCGTAGATCAGCGGGCCGGTCATCTGGTCGCCAATGACTTCGAATGCGCTGCCAGCAACAGCACGGCGTGCCAGCGTGTTCTTGAACACGCTGAGAGTCACACCCTTGCTGCGTGCTTCAGTACGCAGTTTGGTCATATCGGCAACCGTGATGCCACGGTATTCCGCCAGCACGAGCGTTTGAGCTTTTGCGGCGAGGCTGGTCACATCACTGATGACCGCTTCTTTCTCACTGCGATTCAGACTCAAGGTCTACTCCTTTTAATGCGATCTTCGGCCGGAGCCTCGGATCGCGCTTTCATGCAGCGACCAACTGTTTCGGAACAAAAATCAAATTCCTTGCAGTGGGGTCGCCATCTGCGCTGATTGCCGGACAAAAGGTCCGGCGATTAAGTGCAGGCACCCTGCACACCAGCGGTCTTGGATGGCTCGTGGCAACCGAAGCTGCCGCGACCCACCACATTCGCCCCGCCCTTTCGGGCAGAGCCAATCTCTTTAGCTCGCCGAGATGGTTTGCGTGTCCACGCGGACACCCAGACCCATGGTCGACGACACAGCCACCTTGCGCAGGTACACGCCCTTGCTGGTCGCCGGCTTGGCCTTGACCAGAGCGTCGATCAGCGCGGCGAGGTTGCCTTGCAGCTTGTCGGTGTCGAACGAGCGACGGCCGATCGTGCCGTGGATGATGCCGGCCTTGTCGACGCGGAACTGGACCTGGCCAGCCTTGGCGTTCTTGACAGCGGTTGCGACGTCGGGCGTCACGGTGCCAACCTTGGGGTTGGGCATCAGGCCGCGCGGGCCGAGGATCTGGCCGAGCGTACCGACGACGCGCATGGCGTCAGGCGCAGCAATCACGACGTCGAAAGGCATGTCGCCAGCCTTGACCATGGCAGCCAGGTCGTCCATGCCGACGATGTCGGCGCCGGCGGCCTTGGCTTCTTCAGCCTTGGCGCCTTGGGCGAACACAGCCACGCGCTTGGTCTTGCCGGTGCCGTTGGGCATCACGACGGCGCCACGCACCACCTGGTCCGACTTCTTCGCGTCGATGCCAAGTTGCACGGCCACGTCGATGGATTCATCGAACTTGGCGGTGGCGGCTTCTTTCACGAGACCGATGGCGTCAGCCAGTGCGTACAGCTTGTTGCTGTCGACCTTGCCTGCGAGCGCTTTTTGCTTCTTGGTGATCTTGGACATTTACACGCCCTCCACAGTCACGCCCATCGAACGGGCGGAGCCGGCGATGGTGCGAACAGCTGCGTCCAGGTCGGCAGCAGTCAGGTCCTTCATCTTGGCCTTGGCGATGTCTTCGAGCTGAGCGCGCGTGATCTTGCCGACCTTGACGGATTGCGGCGTGGCCGAACCCTTTTCAAGCTTGATGGCCTTCTTGATCAAGGTGATCGCCGGGGGCGTCTTGATGATGAAGGTGAAGCTCTTGTCAGCGAACGCGGTGATGACCACCGGCAGCGGCAGACCCGGCTCGACGCCTTGGGTTTGCGCATTGAACGCCTTGCAGAACTCCATGATGTTCAAACCACGCTGGCCCAGTGCGGGACCGATGGGTGGTGACGGGTTGGCCTTACCAGCTGGCACTTGCAGCTTGATGAAGCCGACGATTTTTTTCGCCATGCTTTGCTCCTTGCGGGTGATATCGCCTTGGCTTTCGCCGCGGCTCCCCGGGGTTGAACGACTCTTCGATCAAGGCCGCGCACCGAGTCGGATAGCGCGCAGCCGGAAATGGGTTCGGGCCTTGCGGCCCGGGGCTCAGGTTTTTTCGACCTGGCTGAATTCGAGTTCGACGGGTGTCGAGCGGCCGAAGATCATGACCGACACGCTCACCTTGCTCTTCTCGTAGTTCACGTCTTCGACCGTGCCGTTGAAGTCCGTGAACGGGCCTTCCTTGACGCGCACGAACTCGCCGACGATGAACTCCACCTTGTGGCGCGGCTTCTCGGTGCCCTGCTGCATCTGGCTGACGATGTCCTCGACCTCTTTCTGCGAGATCGGGGCCGGACGGTTCTTGGCGCCGCCCACGAAGCCCGTCACCTTGTTGGTGTGCTTCACCAGGTGCCAGCTTTCGTCGTCCATGATCATTTCGACCAGCACGTAGCCCGGGAAGAAGCGGCGCTCGGTGGTGCGCTTCTGGCCGTTCTTGATTTCAACCACTTCTTCGGTCGGAACCAGGATGCGGCCGAACTTGTCCTGCATGCCGGCGCGGTTGATGCGCTCCAGGATGTTGCGCTCGACAGCCTTCTCCATGCCCGAATAGGCATGGACCACATACCAACGCAGATCGGGGTTGGCAGCGGGAGCCAGAATCGGAGTGTTTTCCTCTTCCGGCGTGGTTTCAACTACGTCGTCGGTCATTTCTTATTTTCTCCAGCCCAGAATGAGGTCGAAAAACACCCATTCGAGCGTCTTGTCGGTGAGCCAGAGGAAGACGGACATGATCGCCACGAAGGCGAACACATAAGCCGTCATCTGCATTGTTTCCTTGCGGGTCGGCCACACGACCTTCTTGACCTCGCGCCACGAGTCGCGGCCAAAGGCCCACAACTGACGGCCATTCTCCGAACTGCCGAAAGCGCCCACAGCGGCGGCCAGGCCGACCAGCAGCGCAGCCCACTGGACCAGCGAGCCTTGGCGCGAGAGCAGATAGAACGCCACGATGGCACCCACTGCCAGCACAACAGCCGCAGCCAACTTGGCCTTGTCTGCGCCGGTGCTCACGGTTTCGATTTGAGAAGTGGCCATGGTTGGCTGATTTCCTGTGCCTTTCGGCCTTCAATTCAATGCGTCTCTTGAGACGCCGAAGCCCGTCGGGACGCGACGGGCTTTTTTCGGGGTGCCACCTAGGTGGCAGGGGCAGTAGGAATCGAACCTACAACCTTCGGTTTTGGAGACCGACGCTCTGCCAATTGAGCTATACCCCTCCGGTACTCTTTACGCTTGGCTTAGATGTCGAGGATCTT
>NZ_QAJK01000076.1 GCF_003852515.1 Variovorax sp. KBW07
GTTCAGAGCACTGGTTGATCAACGGTACACCCGCAGCGTGCCCAGGTGCGCAGGGCATCGGGTGCTTCCCGCAGCGAAATAAAGGAGGAGCGAAGCGGGGGACATTCGCGGAGGGAAGTACCCGGTGTCCTGTGCACGCACAAAGAATGACCCCGTGCGCCGCCGAGACAAGACCGCGGTCAACCGTGCGAATGCCAGAGCACCGCAAAGAAGTGGCAAGTGCTCCCAGCCAGCACGAACAAGTGCCACACCGAATGGGCGTAACGTACCTTGTTGTCGAACAGGAAGACAACCGCACCGGCCGTATAGAACAGCCCGCCGGCCACCAGCCAGCCCAGCCCCGCCGCCGACATGCGCTCGTACAAAGGCACCGCCGCCATCAGCGCCATCCAGCCCATCGCCACGTACAGGCCCGTCGACCACAGCGGATGCTGCAGCCGGTTGAACAGCTTGGCACTTACACCGAGAACAGCTGCCGCGCAGATCGCGCCGAACAGCGTCCAGCCCAATGGTCCACGCAACACACCGAACAGGAACGGCATGTAGCTGCCCGCGATGAACAGGTAGATCGCTGCGTGGTCCAGCCGGTTGAACCATGCCTTCGCACGGCCCATCGGCAGTGCGTGGTACAGCGTCGAGATCAGGTACAGCACGATCGCCGTGCCCGCGAACAGGCAGGCACCGACCACGCCCGCGGCCTGGCCCTTTTGCGAGGCGCTGTAGACCAGGATCGGCAGCGAGGCAATGGCCAGCAGCAGGCCCAGGCCGTGGCTCAGCGCGTTGAAGAGTTCTTCCATCCCCGTCTGGTCGCGCGCTGCCAAAACTGGGGCGCGTGGCGAGGGACGTGTTTGCGAAGGAGCAGTCATCAGGAGCGGGACCTCACGAAAAGATGTGCGTTGCGGCTTCAAGCTTGCCAGAACCGTGCCGCGCACCCGGGCCGCTTGACCAGCTTGCGAGCAAGGATTTTCCTGCCGGCCGATGTATCTACCTACCGGCCGGCCTGCCTGCCTACTTGACCTGCTGCTTGCCCAGCTTGCGCGCCAGCGTGCGCCGGTGCATGCCGAGCCTGCGCGCGGTTTCGGAAATGTTGAAGCCGGTCTCGGCCAGCGTCTCGTGGATGCGCTCCCACTCGAGCGTCTTGATCGACGTCGAGCGGTTGGTCAGCTCCACCTCGGTCGTGCCGGTGGCGCGGCCGAAGGCGGCTTCGATGTCGTCGGTGTTCGACGGCTTGGCCAGGTAGTGGCAGGCGCCGAGCTTGATGGCTTCCACGGCGGTGGCGATGCTGGCAAAGCCCGTCAGCACCACGATGAGCATCTTGGGGTTGTGCCGGTGCAGTATCTGCACGCAGGCCAGGCCCGAGGCCTCGCCGTTGAGCTTGAGGTCGACCACGGCATAGCCGGGCGAGCGGGTTTCGAGCAGCGTCTCGACCTCTTCGAGGTTGGTGGCCTGCGTCACCGTGTAGCCGCGGCGCTCGAAGGAGCGGCCGAGCGTGCGCGCGAAGGCATCGTCGTCTTCGACGATCAGCAACTGGCGCTCAGCTTCGGTTTCGGTCATGGCTTTCCATTTCGACGGTTCCGTCTTCGGCGGCCCCGTCTTCGTCCTCGTCGTCTTCCTCTTCCAGCACGATGGCCGCCAGCGGCAGCGTGATCTTCACGATGGCACCGCCTTCGGGCCGGTTGCCCGCCGCCACGCGGCCGCCGACGGTGCGCGCCACGTTGACGACCAGGAACAGCCCCAGCCCGCCACCGGGGCGGCCCTTGCTCGACTGGTAGGGCTTGCCGAATTCCTTGAGGATGCCCGGCAGGAAGCCGGGGCCGGCGTCGCTCACGGTGATGGTCAGGGCATCGCCATCGTGTGCCGCCTCCAGGCGCAGCCAGTGCGGCGAGGCCTCCAGGGCATTGTCGAGCACGTTGCAGATCATCTGCTTCAGTGCCGAGTCGGAAACCATGGGCAGGTCGTGCCCGAAGCGGTTGTCGTAGTCGAAGTCTTCCACGGGGCGCGTGGTGCGCCATTCTTCGACGAGGTCGTCCAGGAAGGTACTGACGGTGGTTTCTTCCGACGACTCGCCGCGCGCCTCGCCGGCCGACAGCAGGATGCCGCTCACGATGCTCTTGCAGCGCTGGATCTGCAGTTCCATTTCGGCCACTTCGGTCAGCAGCTCGGGGTCGGAGCTGAAGTGCGGCAGCCGGCGCCAGTCGCCGAGGATCACCGCCAGTGTGGCCAGCGGCGTACCCAGCTCGTGCGCGGCGCCGGAAGCCAGCAGGCCCATGCGCACGATGTGTTCTTCTTCGGAAGCCCGCTGGCGCAGGTCGGCCAGCCGTGCGTCGCGCGCGCGCAGGTTGCCGCTGATGCGGGTGATGAAGATCACCAGCAGCGCCGCGTTCAGCGCAAAGCAGATCAGCATGCCCTGGATGTACGGGCTCCACAGGCCGCGGTCGTGGTCCAGCGGCAGAGCGAGCGGGCGCGAGAACAGCGCCAGCAATGCAAAGCAGAAGCTGGTGACGACCACGATGGTCCAGGTCGACCAGGCCTTCAGCAGCACCGCGCCCAGGATCACCTGCAGCAGGTACAAAAAGACGAAGGGGTTGGTGGCGCCGCCGCTCAGGTAGAGCTGGGCCGTGAGCATGGCCACGTCGACCAGCAGCGCCAGGAACAGCTCGCCGTTGGTCACGCGGCGGTGCGTGCGCGAGCGCAGCAGGCTCACCACGTTGAACAGCGCCAGGCAGGTGAGCACCTGCAGCATGTGGTCCAGCGGCAGGCGGATGCCGAAGCCGTAGTGCACCACCAATATGGTCACGACCTGCCCGACCACGGCGAACCAGCGCAGCTGGATCAGCTGCTGCATGTTCTTGTGGCCGGTGGCGTTGTCCAGGCTCGCCACCCCGGCGCGGGGGGCATGCAGCTCCCCCGCGACCGCGATGGCTTCAGTCGCGGCGGGCATCTTGGGCGGGGCTGGCGTCGGCATGGGCGGCATTTTCGCCGTTGCCGTTCTTGTCGCCGTGCTTGTCCTTGTCGTTGCCCGGGCTCTGGCGGCGCCGTGCGTCGCGCCACACGAACCAGCCCGCGCCCAGCACCATCAGCGCCAGGCCGTACCAGGTGAGGGCGTAGACCAGGTGGCTGTTGGGGAAGGCGATGACCGTCAGGCCGCCGGCGGGCCATGCGGGGGCATCGCTGGCGCTGCCCGGGGTGGCTGGGGCGATGGGCACGGCCTCGGCGTCGATGAAGTAGGGCGCCGCATCGTTCAGGCCGCGCGCGGCGGCAATGGCCTGCACGTCGCGCGAAAACCAGCGGTCGGCCGCCGGGTCGTTCTTGCGCAGGAAGCCGCCCGCCGGCTCGGTCATGCGCAGCAGGCCGGCCACGGTGGTTTCGCCCTTGGGCTCGGGTGCGGTGCGGGCCGCGCGCTCGCGTGCCTCGGGCGGCACGAAGCCGCGGTTGACCAGCACCACGGTGCCGTCGGCGGCCTGCAGCGGCGTCAGTACCCAGAAGCCGGCACCGAGCCGGGTGCTGGCCTGGACCAGCGTCTCTTTGTCGTGAAGGAATGTGCCAGCGATGCGCAGGTGCCGGTATTCGTCGTTGGCCGCGGTGATGCGCGGCCAGTCGTTTCGCCCGGGGGCCGTGGTGGCCGGGGCGTGCACGCGTTGGTCGACGCGGGCAATGAGATCGAGCTTCCAGGCCCTGCGCTCGACCTGCCAGGTGCCGAGCGCGATGAAGCCGGCAAAGGCGGCGGCCAGGAAGACCACCAGTGCCACCAGCCCGGCCGCGGAGCGCTTGCGGCCGGTGGCTGCGTTGCCGCCGACGTTGTTGCTGTCGTCGTTGCGGCTGTGGACTGGCGGCGGGGGCGTCAAGGCATGTTCTTCATGTCGTGCATCGACGGCATCATGTTGGTGTTCATGTGGTACATGACCCACAACGAACCCGCCAGGGTGATGACGACGACCACGATCGTGAAGATCAGCGCCAGCATGTTCCAGCCGCCTTCGGACTTGGCGTCCATGTGCAGGAAATAGACCATGTGGACCACGATCTGCACCACGGCGAAGGCCAGGATGACGAGGGCGGTGGTGTTGGGCTTGTCGAACACCTTGGCCATCACCAGCCAGAACGGAATGGCGGTGAGGATCACGGCCAGCACGAAGCCGGTCATGTAGCCCTTGAAGGTGCTGTGGCTCGCGGGACCATCGTCGTGATGGTCGTCATGGCCATGCGTGCCGTGGCCGGCGTTGTCGATATGCGTCGTCGTGCTCATTGCAGCGATCCCATCAGGTACACGAAGGTGAAGACGCCGATCCAGACCACGTCCAGGAAGTGCCAGAACATCGACAGGCACATCAGGCGGCGGCGGTTGGCGGCGGTGAAGCCGTGCTTGGGCAGCTGGAACATCAGCACGATGAGCCAGACGATGCCGAAGGTCACGTGCAGGCCGTGGGTGCCCACCAGCGCGAAGAACGACGACAGGAAGGCGCTGCGCTGCGGGCCCGCGCCCTCGTGCAGCAGGTGCGCGAATTCGTACAGCTCCAGGCCGATGAAGCCCGCGCCCAGCAGGCCGGTGATGGCCAGCCAGACCAGCACGCCGCGCATGCGCTTGCGCTGCATCTCGAGCATCGCGAAGCCGTAGGTGATGGACGACAGCAGCAGCAGCGACGTGTTGATGGCCACCAGCGGCAGGTCGAACAGGTCGGCGCCCGAGGGGCCGGCCGCGTAGTTGCGACCCAGCACGCCGTACACCGCGAACAGGCAGGCAAAGATGAGGCAGTCGCTCATCAGGTAGAGCCAGAAGCCCAGCAGGGTGCCGTTCTCGGGGTGGTGGTCCTCGTTGCGGACGTGGAACAGCTCGAACGTCGGGACGCTCGCTGCGTTGCCCACCGAGTGGGTGTGGCTGGAGGGGAGGGCGGTACTGTTAGACATGGGCAGCCATCAGGCGCGTGCGCGCGTCTTCGGTGCGAACGACTTCTTCCGTGGGGATGTGATAGTCGCGCTTGTAGTTGAAGGTGTGGACGATGATCGCGACCAGCATGGCCACGAAGCCGATGCCGGCCAGCAGCCACATCTGCCAGATGAGGGCAAAGCCGCACACCGCGCTCAGCGCCGCGATGATGAAGCCGGCGGCCGTGTTCTTGGGCATGTGGATCGGCGAGAAGCCTTCCAGCGGACGCTGGTAGCCACGTGCCTTCATGTCGGACCAGGCGTCGTTGTCATGCACGCGCGGCGTGAACGCGAAGTTGTAGGCCGGCGGGGGCGACGAGGTCGACCACTCCAGCGTGCGGCCGTCCCACGGGTCACCCGTGGTGTCGCGCAGCGATTCGCGGCGGATGAAGCTCACCACCAGCTGGATGATGAACGAGGCGATGCCCAGAGCGATCAGCACGGCGCCGAAGGCGGCGACCTGGAACCAGATCTGCAGCGACATGTCCTGGAAGTGGCTCATGCGGCGGGTGACGCCCATCAGGCCCAGGATGTACAGCGGCATGAAGGCGAACCAGAAGCCGACGATCCAGAACCAGAACGAGCACTTGCCCCAGAACGGGTCGAGCTTGTAGCCGAAGGCCTTCGGGAACCAGTAGGTGATGCCGGCCAGCATGCCGAACAGCACGCCACCGATGATCACGTTGTGGAAGTGGGCGATCAGGAACAGGCTGTTGTGCAGCACGAAGTCGGCCGGGGGAACGGCCAGCAGCACGCCGGTCATGCCGCCGATCACGAAGGTGATCATGAAGCCGATGGTCCACATCATGGGCAGCTCGAAACGGATGCGGCCGCGGTACATGGTGAAGAGCCAGTTGAAGATCTTCGCCCCTGTCGGGATCGAGATGATCATCGTCGTGATGCCGAAGAACGAGTTCACGCTGGCGCCGGAGCCCATGGTGAAGAAGTGGTGCAGCCACACCAGGTACGACAGGATGGTGATCACGACCGTGGCGTACACCATCGAGGCGTAGCCGAACAGGCGCTTGCCCGAGAAGGTGGAGACCACTTCCGAGAAGATGCCGAAGGCCGGAAGAATCAGGATGTACACCTCGGGGTGGCCCCAGATCCAGATCAGGTTCACGTACATCATGGCGTTGCCGCCGAGGTCGTTCGTGAAGAAGTTGGTGCCGACGTAGCGGTCGAGCGACAGCAGGGCCAGCACGGCGGTCAGCACCGGGAAGGCGGCAACGATCAGCACGTTGGTGCACAGGGCCGTCCACGTGAACACCGGCATCTTCATCATCGTCATGCCGGGCGCGCGCATCTTCACGATGGTCGCCAGCAGGTTCACGCCGGAGAGCAATGTGCCCACCCCCGCTATCTGCAGTGACCATATGTAGTAGTCGACACCCACGTCGGGGCTGAAGAGAATGCCCGACAGCGGCGGGTAGGCCAGCCAGCCGGTCTTGGCGAACTCGCCCACGAACAGCGAGGCCATCACGAGGCCGGCGCCGAAGGTGGTCATCCAGAAGCTGAAGTTGTTCAGGAACGGGAAGGCCACGTCGCGTGCGCCGATCTGCAGCGGCACCACGAAGTTCATGAGGCCCGTGACCAGCGGCATCGCCACGAAGAAGATCATGATCACGCCGTGGGCGGTGAAGATCTGGTCGTAGTGGTGCGGTGGCAGAAAGCCGGCGTTGTCGCCGAAGGCCAGGGCTTGCTGGGCCCGCATCATCAGTGCGTCGGCAAAGCCGCGCAGCAGCATCACCAGGCCCAGGATGATGTACATGATGCCGATCTTCTTGTGGTCGATGCTGGTGATCCAGTCGCGCCACAGGGTGCCCCACAGCTTGAAGTAGGTCACCGCGCCCAGCATGGCCAGGCCACCCAGGATCACGGCCGCGAAGGTCACGAGCAGGATGGGCTCGTGCAGGGGAATCGCCTCCCACGAGAGGCGGCCGAAGACGAGCTTCGTCAGGTCAAGGTTCTGCAACATCTTATTCTTCGGTAGTGCACATCGCGGTGACGTACTTGCGCTTGGGCGAATCGACGAGGGTGTCGGTTTCCCAGGCCTGCTTGGTGGCAACGTTGAAGGCGCCGGGCTTGCCCATGCCGCCGTCGGCGTCGATGGCCATCATTTCCTTCATGCACATCTTGTTGCGGTCGACGCACAGGTTCAGGATGGCGTCGTACAGGGAGGGATCGACGGTGGCGTAGTGGCGCACGGGTTCGCGCTCGCTCGGCACTTCGAGCTTCTTGTATTGCTCGCGGGTGAGTTCGCCTTCCTTGCCGGTCTTGACCTTGGCAATCCACTGGTCGAAGCCTTCGTTGGTCAGGCCGTGGAACTTGAAGCGCATGCCCGAGAAGCCGGCGCCGCTGTAGTTGGCGGAAAAGCCTTCGAACTCGCCCGGCTTGTTGATCACCGCGTTGAGCTTGGTCTGCATGCCCGGCATGGCATAGATCTGGCCGGCCAGCGCGGGAATGAAGAACGAGTTCATCACCGAGGAGGCCGTGATCCTGAACTCGATCGGGCGGTCCACCGGGGCCGCCAGCTCGTTCACCGTGGCAATGCCCTGCTCGGGGTAGATGAAGAGCCACTTCCAGTCGAGTGCCACCACTTCGACCACCAGCGGCTTGGTGTCCGCGGGAATGGCGCGCTGGGCGTCGAGGCGGCGCAGCGGCTGGTAGGGGTCGAGCGTGTGGGTGCTGATCCAGGTGATGGCGCCCAGCGCGATGATGATGAGCAGCGGCGCCGCCCAGATCGCCAGTTCGAGCTGGGTGGAGTGGTCCCAGTCGGGGCTGTAGGTGGCTTCCTTGTTCGACTGGCGGTAGCGCCAGGCGAAGAAGATCGTCAGCGCGATCACCGGGATGATGATGATCAGCATCAGGATGGTCGAGACGACGATCAGGCGTCCCTGCTGATTGGCGATGTCGCCGGAGGGGTTCATCAACACCGTGTTGCAGCCCGCCAGGAGGATGGCGGGAAGCAAGAGGAGTGATCGGCGAAGGTTCTTGAGGATAGGCATGCCGAAGGGAGAAAAGGGAGCGGGACGGCGCAAAAAGACCCCACAATCTACGCCCGATGGCGGGTTTCGCCTATTGGACGTTTTGTCCTATGGCGGTAAACGGATTTCAGTGAGACGCTATAGGTTGTCCAGAGTCTTATGTGTCGCGTTGCGACGTGACACCCGAATTACAGCAAGCAATGACGACGTCCAGCATCAGTCCCCAAGGCGCAGAGCCTGTGCCGCACTCGCCTCCTCGCGGCAGTGACGGCAACGCCCGGCAGGGTGACGCCGACCATTCGCACATCGCCCCCGGCGAGATCGCGGTCGGCGTGATCATTGGCCGCGCCTCCGAATATTTCGACTTCTTCGTCTACGGCATCGCCTCGGTGCTGGTGTTCCCGGCGGTCTTCTTCCCGTTCGAGCAGAAGCTCGAGGGCGTTCTCTATTCGTTCCTGATCTTTTCCTTCGCCTTCATTGCGCGGCCGTTCGGAACTGTCATTTCCATGGCAATCCAGCGACGATTCGGGCGAGAAGCCAAGCTGACCCTGGCGCTTTTCGTGCTCGGCACGTCGACCGCCGGCATCGCCTTCCTGCCGGGCTACGCCAGCCTCGGCTTCACGGCCATCGTGCTGCTGTCGGTGTTCCGCTTCGGCCAGGGCCTGGCGCTGGGCGGTTCGTGGGACGGCCTGCCTTCGCTGCTGGCCCTGAACGCGCCCGCCAACCGCCGCGGCTGGTACGCCATGCTGGGCCAGTTGGGCGCGCCCATCGGCTTCTTCATTGCCAGCGCACTGTTCGCCTACCTGTACTCCAGCCTGCCGAGCGAAGACTTCCTCGACTGGGGCTGGCGCTACAGCTTCTACGTGGCCTTTGCCATCAACGTGGTGGCGCTGTTCGCCCGCCTGCGCCTCGTGGCCACCGACGACTACGCGCGCCTGCTCGAAGAGCGCGAACTGGAGCCCACCAGCGTGACCGAACTGGTCAGCTCGCAGGGCGCCAACATCCTGATCGGCGCGTTTGCCGCGCTGGCCAGCTACGCGCTGTTCCACCTGATCACCGTGTTCCCGCTCTCGTGGATCACGCTGTATTCGGACCAGTCGGTCACCGAATTCCTGGTGGTGCAGATGATCGGCGCGGTGCTCGGCGCCGGCGGCATCGTGGCCTCCGGCCTGCTGGCCGACCGCATCGGTCGCCGCTTCACGCTGGGTGGCCTGGCCGCCGTGATTGCCGCGTTCAGCGGCTTTGCGCCCACGCTGCTCGACGGTGGCCGCATCGGCCAGGACATCTTCATCCTGGTGGGCTTCGTGATCCTGGGCCTGTCGTACGGCCAGGCGGCCGGCGCCGTGACCTCGAATTTCGCGCCCAAGTACCGCTACGTCGGTGCCGCCCTGACGGCCGACGTGGCCTGGCTGGTCGGCGCGGCCTTCGCACCGCTGGTCGCCCTGGGCCTGTCGGCCCACTTCGGCCTGGCCTATGTCAGCGTGTACCTGCTGTCGGGCGCCGTTGCCACGCTGGCCGCGCTGGGCCTGAACCGGGCGCTGGTGCGCGACTGACCGGCACTTTCGCCGTTCCCGGCGTTCTTTCTTTTCAAGGGGCCTTCTGGCCCCTTTGTCATTTCCGGCGCAACGGTCGGCGCACTGGCTTAGCATTCACCGCATGTTTGCCGCCGCCATTTTCGACATGGACGGGCTGCTCATCGATTCGGAGCGGCCCATCATGGCCGCCTGGATCGAGGCCGCCCGCACGCTCGACATCGAGCTTTCGCACGGCCAGTACCTGCAGGTGGTCGGGCTGGCCACCGTGGAGTCGGAGCTGATCCTGGCGTCGCTGCTCGGCGGCCCGGAGACCTACCAGCATGCCGTGGCGCATGTGCGCCGGCGCCTGCAACTGGAGCGCGTGGACGGCACGCCGCTCTTTCCCATCAAGCCCGGCGCGAACGAGTTCCTGACTGCCTTGCGCGAGCGCGGCACGCGCTGCGCCGTGGCGTCGTCGTCCACCAGCGGCCAGATCCAGGCCTGTCTTGGCAGCCTGGGCCTGTTGCACCATTTCTCGGCCTTCGCGGGCGGTGACGAAGTGGCGCGCGCCAAGCCCGACCCGGCGCTCTACCGGCTCGCTGCCGAGCGGCTGGACGTGGACCCGACGCAGTGCATCGCCTTCGAGGACAGCGAGAACGGCGCCAAGGCGGCGCTGGCCGCCGGCATGCGCGTGGTGGTCGTCCCGGACCTGAAGCATCCGCCTGCCTCGATCACCGAACGCGCATTCCATGTGCTCGATTCGCTGCACGATGCCGTGGCGCATGTGCCGCGCTGGTTTCCCGTGCCGCGGGAGAAGCTGGGGTGATCAAGATCGGCACGCTCTGCCATGTGGTCGACAGCTGCCTGGCGTCGCCAATGACCGAGCGTGCGGTGGGCCGCATCGTCGAGGTGGTCTCGCTGCCCTACGAAGCACCGAGCGATCGCTACCTGCCGGGCACGTACTACGACGTGCTGTTCGAAGGCTGGACCTTCTATTGCCGCAGCGACAAGCTGGTGCCGATCAACGACCCCGATGCGGACGTCGGCCGGTGGGAGGACGAATTTGTCGACCC
The DNA here is from genome assembly GCF_003852515.1 of Variovorax sp. KBW07. Lineage (GTDB taxonomy): Bacteria > Pseudomonadota > Gammaproteobacteria > Burkholderiales > Burkholderiaceae_C > Variovorax. The sequence goes on from NZ_QAJK01000076.1 coordinate 10,498, forward strand.
GCCGGCGAGCGCGGCTCAGAGCACTTCGTCGCGCAACTGCGGGAACACCTTCGACACCTTCGCCAGAAGGTAGTCGCCGTAGCGGCCGCTGAAGGCGTGCACGTTGGCGCGGTCCCAGCGCTCGGCACTGTCGTCCAGCGCCTCGGCGCCCGCCAGGCCTTCGATGCGCTGCACGCGGGCCTCGAAATTGGGATCGAAGAACAACGGAAACGACAACCGGTCGCGGCCCGAGGTGTTGCGCTTCACGCGGTGCGGCGTCGACTTGTAGAGCCCGCCGGTCATGCGGTCGAGCATGTCGCCGATGTTGCAGATGAACGAGCCTGGAATCGGCGGCGCATCGATCCAGCCCGCAGGCGTGTGCACGGCCAGGCCGCCCACGTTGTCCTGGTGAAGGATGGTCAGCAGGCCGTAGTCGGTGTGCTCGCCCACGCCCCATTGCACGTCGAGCCCTTCGGGAACGGCCTGTGTGGGGTAGTTGAACAGGCGGAACAAGATGAGCGGGTCGGCCGTGTAGCGCTCGGCAAAGTACGAGGCCGGCAGGCCGAGGCTCAGCGCAATGCCTTCCATCAGCCGGTGGCCCAGTTGCGCAACGGCCGCCATGTAGTCGAGGATGGTCTCGCGAAAGCCCGCCACATCGGGGAACAGGTTGGGCCCGTGCACCGGCGTCTTCGCCTGCACCAGCGGATGCGAGGTGGGCAGTTCGGTGCCGAGGTACAGGCCTTCTTTCCAGTCGGGCCGGCCCGAGGTCAGCTCGCCGCCGAGCGGGAAGAAACCGCGCCACGCACGGCCGCCCAGGGCCATGCGCCACTGCATCTTGGTTTCTTCGGGCAGCTCGAAGAACCGGTGGCTCAGGTCTTCGAGCCGCTGGACCAGTGCAGCATCGACGCCATGGCCCGTGACGTAGAAGAAGCCGTGCGCCCGGCAGGCCGCGCCGATCTGCGCGGCCACGGCGTCGCGTGCGGGCGTGCCGGCCACCAGTGGCGCGACGTCGATCACGGGCAGCGAGAGAAGGTCGGAAGAAGAGGTGGTGGTCATGGGGTCACTGTCGTGAAGAGCATGTCATGCATTGCGCGAGAACGGCGAGCGGATGTCCGAAAGAAACTGCTGCGCGCGGGGATGCTGCGGGCGATTGAAAAAGTCGTCGGGCGTGGCGCGCTCCAGCACGCTGCCTTCGTCCATGAAGAGCACGCGGTCGGCCACTTCGCGCGCAAAGCCCATCTCGTGCGTCACGCAGACCATGGTCATGCCGTCGCGCGTGAGGTCGCGCATCACCAGCAGCACTTCGCCCACCATTTCGGGGTCGAGCGCGCTGGTGGGTTCGTCGAACAGCATCAGCGGCGGCTGCATGGCCAGCGCGCGCGCAATGGCCACGCGCTGCTGCTGGCCGCCCGACAGTTCGCTCGGCCAGGCATTGGCCTTGTTCGACAGGCCCACGCGGTGCAGCAACGCCATCGCGCGCTCGTCGGCTTCCTTGCGCGTGAGGCCGCGCAGCTGCATCGGCGCCATGGTGCAGTTCTGCAGCACCGTCAGGTGCGGGAACAGGTTGAACTGCTGGAACACGAAGCCGATGCGCGAGCGGAAGGCATTCACGTCGGTGCCCGGCGCATGGATGTCCTTGCCCTCGACCCTGATGCGGCCCGACTGGATCGGCTCCAGCCGGTTGAAGGTGCGAATCAACGTCGACTTGCCCGAGCCCGAAGGCCCGCACACCACCACCACTTCGCCCTTGTGGATGGTTTCGGTCACGTCGACCAGGGCGTGGTAGTTGCCGTACCACTTGTTGACTTTGTCGAGCTCGATCATGCGGGCACCTTGGCGGAAGAGGCGACTGTGGAGAGGCCGCGGCGCGCGAGCCGGCGTTCCAGCCAGTAGGCGAAGCGCGACAGGCCGAAGCACAGGATGAAGTAGGTCAGGCCCAGGATCAGGTAGATCTGCGCGGGCTTGGTGAACACCTGCGTGTTGATCTGCGTCGCGATGAACGACACCTCGGCCAGCCCGATGATGTAGCCCAGCGAGGTCTCCTTGATGGTCGACACGAACTGGTTCACCAGCGACGGCAGCATGCTGCGCAAAGACTGCGGCAGCACCACCAGGCGCATGGCGCGGCCATAGCTCAGGCCGAGCGCGCGGGCGGTTTCCATCTGGCCGCGCGGCAGGCCCTGGATGCCGGCGCGCACGATCTCGGCCAGGTAGGCGGCGTCGAACACCACCAGCGCGATCAGCATGGTGGTGAACTGGTCGGTCTTGATGCCGGTCACGCTGGGCAGGAAGAAGTAGGCCCAGAAGATCACCATCAGCAGCGGCAGGCCGCGCACCACGAACACGAAGGCCGTGACGGGCCAGCGCAGCCAGCGCCACGGGCTCACGCGCGCCAGGCCGAGCGCGATGCCCAGCGGCAGCGCCAGCACCAGCCCGCAGGAGGCCAGCAGCAGCGTGAGCACCAGGCCGCCGAGCGGCCCGTTCGGGTACTGCCCGATGAGAAAGTAGACCCAGTAGTCGTTGATGATTTCGATCATGTGGCCCGCCCCGTCAGATGGTCCGCACCGGGAACCGGTGCTGGTACCAGGTGGCCAGCCCGGTGATGGCCAGCGACACCGTGAGGTAGGCCGCGCTCGCGAACGCGAACGACTCGAAGCTGCGGAAGGTCGCGCTCTCTACCTGGCCGGCCTGGTACATCAGCTCGGCCACGCCGATCACGGTGGCGATGGAGGTGTTCTTCCACAGGCTCAGCGTCTGCGAGATGAGCGGTGGAATGGTCACGCGCAGTGCCTGCGGCAGCACCACGCGGCGCATGGTGGCCAGGTAGCTGAAGCCCATCGCACGCCCGGCCTCGAACTGCACCGTGGGAATGGCGCGGATGCCGCTGCGGATGTCTTCCGCCATGAAGGCGGCCGTATACAGCGCCAGCGCAATCACCGCGCTGAAGGCCTCGATGTGGCCCGCATACAGCCACTGCTTGATGCCCTCGGGCAGCAGCTCGGGTGCGCCGAAATACCAGAACAGCATGTGCGCCAGCAGCGGGATGTTGCGGATCGACTCGACGTACGCAAAGCCGAGCCAGCGCAGTGGCGCGAACGGCGAGAGCCGCAGCAGCGCCACCACCAGCGCGATGGGCAGCGCCAGCACCAGCGCGGCCGCGAGCAGCTGCAGCGAAAGCAGCAGGCCCGCGACAAGCATGTCGTGGTACTTGCCGGTGAGCAGCAAGGAATAGTCGAACAGGGGCATGGGGGGCGACAGTATCACCGTCGCGAGGGGAATCTTCTCCCTCCCCCGCTGGGGGAGGGTTGGGGTGGGGGCACGACGGCGATCGATACGCCGCGGGCTGTGCAAAAGCCGTCAGCCCCCATCCCGGCCTTCCCCCGGAAGGGGAAGGAGAAACACAAACGCGGGGGCTCAGTCGATCTTGTCGGTCTCGAGCTTGAAGTCGCGCGTCTGGAAGCCCGACGCCGTGTTCGGGCCGTACCACTTGATGAAGATCTTCTGTGCTTCGCCCGACTTCTCGAGCTCGCGCAACGTGTCGTCCACCACGGCCTTCAACGCGGTCTCGCCCTTCTTGATGCCGATGGCCAGCGACTCGGTGCTCAGGTTCTGCTTGAGCACCACGTACTGCGCCTTCTGCGGGCCGAGCTTGGCATAGCTGCGCAGCAGCGCGGCCTCGTCGTCCACGTAGCCCACGCCCTTGCCCTGCTGCAGGGCCTGGAAGGCTTGCTGGCTCGTGTCGAAGGTCACGACCTCGGCCGTGGGCACGGCCTTGCGGATGTTCGGCTCCTGCGTGCCGCCGCGGATGGTCAGCACCTTCTTGCCGCCGAGTTGCGGCACGTCGGTGATGCCGCTGTCCTTCTTCACGATGGCCTTCTGGCCGGTCACGAAAGTGGTCAGCGAGAAGTCGATCTGCGCCTCGCGCTCCTTGTTGTGCGTGAGGCCGGCAGCCACCAGGTCGACGTGGCCCTGCTGCAGCTCGGGAATGCGCGCGGCCACGGCGATCTGCTTGAGCGTGGTCTTCACGCCGATCTTCTTGGCGATGGCGTTGGCCAGGTCGACTTCGTAGCCGACGATCTGGCGCGTCTTGGGATCGATGAAGGTGGCGGGCTCGTCGGTGCCGAGCACGCCGACCACCAGTTCGCCCTTCTTCTTGATGTCGGCCAACTGGTCGGCATGGGCCACCGTGCCGAGCAAAAGGGTGGAGGCGGCAACGGCCGCGGCAATCAGGTTCAAGCGCATGTTCTTCTCCTTCTGGGAAAGCAAGAGCGGCACCTTATCAATAAAACTTCAGATCATTAAATGGTCAATTCATATATCGACATGTGCGTGCGGCTATGAGCGGCGCACGGCTCATTGCTGCGGCTCCCACGGCATCAGCTTATCCGTGCCGCTGCTCCCGCAATACGGCCAGGGCTCGGCACCGCGTGTGCCGGTGTAGGAGGCGCCGAAGTTGGCGTTGAACAGGCGCCAGCTTGGCGGAGGCGGTGGCTCGTTGGCCGTGCGAAAAAGCTTGCCAAGGAATGAACGCTGCCCGGCAGGCGGCGGCGGTTCGACTTCGAAGATGCCCAGCATGGTCTCGAGCGATTGCCGCCATTCGGGGCCTGTGCCCACCATGCCGCCGATCTGGCTGGTGTCTAGGTGGACGTACTCAAAGGGCGTCCGTACCAGCATCGAGGCGAACTGGTTCAGCCAGACCGGGTCAATGCCTGGGAAATGCGAGATCAGCCGCGGGCGCCGCGTGTCGAGCATGGCGATGGCCTGCGTTCTCTTCTTGGCGAGGTAGGGCCAGACATCGTCCGATTCCTCCGACTCCCTGCGGTCGGCGATGTCTTCGCCATCGAACATGGCGAGCCAGAACAGCGGCACGTGGTACTTGGAGAGCAGATAGGGAGAGCTTTCCGAAAGCTCCCCGCGCCCCGGAGGTGACTTGGCCTCAGAAAAGTACAACTCCGAATAGCTTCCCATGGTCTTGCCTCCTTTTGCGAACAGATCCAGATAGTCATTTCGCCGTCTTGGCGCGCCGCGCGGATGCATTCTGCCTTTGGGGATGCTGAAGGTTTCTCTGCCGGGCTGGGGTAAATTCGCGGCGCGAAAAACGCGCTTCCGTCGTTTTCGCGGTTCCTCTTTCAGCGAGCTTTCCATGATCATCAAACCGCGTGTGCGCGGCTTCATCTGCATTACGACCCACCCCACGGGTTGCGAAGCCAACGTTAAGCAACAGATCGACTACGTCAAGGCACAGGCGCCCATCGCCGGCGGCCCGAAGCGGGTGCTGGTGATCGGCGCATCGACCGGCTACGGCCTGGCCGCGCGCATCACCGCGGCCTTCGGTTGCGGCGCCGACACGCTGGGCGTGTTCTTCGAGCGCGCCGGCAGCGAGACCAAGCCCGCATCGCCCGGCTGGTACAACACGGCCGCCTTCCATTGCGCCGCCACGGCCGAAGGGCGCTACGCGAAGAGCATCAATGGCGACGGCTTTTCCGACGCGGTGAAGCAGCAGACCATCGACACGATCCGGGCCGACCTCGGGCAGGTCGACCTGGTGGTCTACAGCCTGGCGGCGCCGCGCCGCACGCACCCCAAGACCGGCCAGGTCTTCAACTCCACGCTCAAGCCCATTGGCAAGGCGGTCAACCTGCGCGGCCTGGACACAGACAACGAGGTCGTGAAGGAGTCGGTGCTGCAGCCGGCCACGCAGGAAGAGATCGACAACACCGTGGCCGTGATGGGCGGCGAAGACTGGCAGATGTGGATCGACGCGTTGCAAGCCGCGGGCGTGCTGGCCGATGGCGCAAAGACCACGGCCTTCACCTACCTGGGCGAGCAGATCACGCACGACATCTACTGGAACGGCTCCATTGGCGCGGCCAAGAAAGACCTCGACCAGAAGGTGCTGGGCATCCGCGAGACGCTGGCCGCGAAGGGCGGCGACGCGCGCGTGTCGGTGCTGAAGGCGGTGGTCACGCAGGCCAGCTCGGCCATTCCGATGATGCCGCTGTACCTGTCGCTGCTGTTCAAGGTGATGAAGGCGCAGGGCACGCACGAGGGCTGCATCGAGCAGGTGCACGGCCTCTATGCCGAGAGCCTGTATGGCGCCGCGCCGCACGTCGACGACGAAGGCCGCCTGCGCGCCGACTACAAGGAACTGGCGCCGCAGGTGCAGGCCCGCGTGCAGGAACTGTGGCCGCAGGTGACCAACGAGAACCTGTACGAACTGACCGATTTCGCGGGCTACAAGACCGAGTTTTTGCGGCTCTTCGGCTTCGCCGTCGAGGGCGTGGACTACGAGGCCGACGTGAACCCCGATGTGGGAATTCCGGGCCTCATCCAGGTCTAGGAAGCCCGTGGAGGGATACTCCCGGGCATGCAGATTCAAGAAAAACCGCCAGCCGGAACCCCCTTCGAGTGGATCGGCGGCGAACCCAAGGTAGAGGCGCTGGTCGAGCGCTTCTACGACCTGATGGACCTCGAGCCGGCCTACGCGCAACTGCGTGCCGTGCACGGCACCAGCCTCGACAACGCACGCCAGCGCCTGTTCTGGTTCCTGTGCGGCTGGCTGGGCGGCCCGCAGCACTACACCGACCGCTTCGGCCACCCGATGCTGCGTGCGCGCCACCTGCCGCAGGCCATCGGCGGCCACACCATCGGCATCAAGGAGCGCGACCAGTGGCTGGCCTGCATGGACCAGGCGATGGGCGAGACCGGCGTGCCCGATGCCCTGCGCGAGCGCCTGCGCGGATCTTTTTTCCAGACCGCCGACTGGATGCGCAACCGCGGCGAATGACCGCCCGAATCACGACTCCGAAAGACTGTTCTTCACCATGAATTCCATCGTCATCATCGGCGGCGGCCACGCCGCCGCCCAGCTCTGCGCCGGGCTTGCCGAAGCCGGGCAGGGCGCGCGCGTGCACCTGGTCTGCGAGGAGGCCTGCGAGCCCTACCACCGGCCGCCGCTGTCCAAGGCCTTCCTGAGGAGCGCCGAGGAAACGACGCAGCCGCACAAGGTCGCCGACTGGTACCGCGAAGCCGGCATCACGCTGCATCTGGGCGACGCGGCCACGGCCATCGACCGCGAGGCGCGCACCGTCACGCTGCGCTCGGGCGCTGTCTTGCCGTGGGAGCGCCTCGTGCTGGCCACCGGCACGCGCGCGCGGCAGATGGTCGACCTGAAGCCGGGGCTCGAGAACGTGGCCAGCCTGCGCGCCGCCGACGAGGCGCATCGCCTGCGCGAGCGGCTTGCCGGGGCTGAACGGGTCACGGTGCTGGGCGGCGGTTTCATCGGGCTCGAAGTGGCGGCCACCGCCAAGGCGCTCGGCAAGTCGGTGCAGGTGCTCGAAAGCGCACCGCGCCTGCTGGGCCGCGCCGTGTCGCCCGAACTCTCGGCGCACGTGCTGGCCACGCACCGCGCGGCCGGCATCGACATCGTGCTGGGTGCGAAGACCGGTGCCTTCGAGGTGGACGGCGACCGGCTGGTGTCGATCGAAGTCAACGGCGCGAAGCAGCCGGTGGACCTGCTGCTGCTCGGCATCGGCGCGGTGCCCGAGACGGCGCTGGCGCAGGCCGCCGGCATCGAATGCGCGGACGGCATCGTGGTCGATGGCCACATGCAGACCAGCGCGGCCGACGTGCTCGCGGTGGGAGATTGCACCCGCTTTCCCGATCGCCGCGCGGGCCGCTCGCTGCGGCTCGAATCGGTGCAGAACGCCAACGACCAGGCCCGCACGGCCGTGGCCACCCTGACCGGCGCGGCGCGCGCGCACGATGCGGTGGCGTGGTTCTGGTCCGACCAGGGCAGCATGCGTTTGCAGATGGTCGGCCTGATGCCGGCCGAAGGCACCCTGGGCCTGACCAGCGTGCGCCGCCCGGGTCCCAAGCCCGAGGCGTTCTCGCTGTTCCACTATGTCGATGGGCAGCTGGTGTGCGTGGAATCGGTCAATGCGCCGGTCGATCACATGATGAGCCGCAAGCTGCTGGAGGCCGGGCGCAGCCCGGATGCCGCGGCGATTGCGGATGCGGCGATTCCGCTGAAGAACCACCTGGCCTAGCGCCGTATTGCTCCCTCCCCTCCCGGGGGAGGGCTGGGGTGGGGGCACGACGGCCTCATCGCATGCACGGCGCTTGTCCGAAGGCCTGCCCCCATCCCAATCTTCCCCCAAAGGGAGAGGGAGAAAAACTCAGCGCCGCACGGGCGCGAGCAACACCACCAGCGCACCCGCCCCGCCTTCGGCCGGCTTGGCCTGCACGAACGCAATCACCTCGTTCTTCTGGATCAGCCAGCGCTGCGTCTTGGTCTTGAGCACGGGCTGCTTGCCCGGCGAGCCCAGGCCCTTGCCGTGCACCACGCGCACGCAGCGCAGGCCCTGCTTGTGAGACGTGCGGATGAAGCCGCCGAGCGCCTCGCGCGCCTCGTCGCTGCGCAGGCCGTGCAGATCGACCTGGGCCTGGATCGACCAGTCGCCCTTGCGCAGCCGCGCCGTCACGTCGGTGCCGATGCCGGGGCGCCGAAAGCTCATGGCGTCGTCGACGTCGAGCAGGGTGGTCACGTCGAACTCGTCGGACAGCGATTCGCGCAGCACGCGCTGCTCGTCGAGCTGGTGCTGCACCGGAATCGGCGCCGGGGGCTCGGGCGTGAGCGGCACGGTGGCCTTGCGGCGCAGCGGTTCGGTGGCGCCGATGGCACGGGTGAACAGGTCTTTTTCGGCGGCGCGCCTGCGCTCGGCGGTGGCCCTGGCGGCGGCCTCGGCGGCTTCGCGCTCGCGGGTTTCGGCAATCACGCGCTGCACCTGCTTGAGGTCGGCGAGGTTCTTCAGCGTTTTCGGCGAGGAGGGGCGCGAGGCCATCAGAGCAATCCTTTTTCGGCCATCGAGAAGCTTTGTCCCGGGCTCACGATGATGTGGTCGAGCACGCGCACGTCGACCAGCGCCAGCGCGGCCCGCAGCGTCTGCGTGAGCGATTCGTCGGCGCGCGAGGGCTCGATGCTGCCGCTCGGGTGGTTGTGCGCCAGCACCACGGCCGCGGCCTGGTGGTGAATGGCCCGCGTGACCACTTCGCGCGGGTAGACGCTGGTTTGCGTCAGCGTGCCGCGAAACAGTTCTTCGAGCGAGATCAGGCGGTGCTGCACGTCGAGGAACAGCACCGCGAACACCTCGTGCGGGCGTGAGCCGATGTGCAGTTGCAGGTACTGCTTGACCGCATCGGGCGAATCGAACACCGTGCGGGCCTTGAGCTTTTCGCCCATGGCGCGGCGCGCCAGTTCGAGCACCGCGATCAGCTGGGAGCGCTTGGCATCGCCGCCCATGCCCTTGACGGCCTTGAGGTCGTCGGCGCGGGTGTGCAGCAGGCCCGAAAGGCCGCCGAAGCGCTCGAGCAACTGCTGCGCAAGTTGCAGCACGTTCATGCCCGCCACGCCGGTGCGCAGCAGCAGTGCCAGCAGCTCGGCGTCGGCCAGCGCGGCGGCGCCCCGGGCGATGAGCTTTTCGCGCGGGCGGGCGTCGATTGGGAGATCCTTGAATGCCATGAAACCCTGCTGAAACCTTGGAGGACGCGGGTCGAAGCCCCGATCCTTAAAATGAGGGCCAGTTTATCGGGACACCCACCTTGTCTTTGCCCACCTCTGATGCCTCCATGTCCCATGTTGTGACTTCCGGCTCCTTCCTGACCCTGCACTACCGGCTGGCCGGTCCGGCGGGCGACATCATCAACACTTTCGCCGACAAGCCCGCGACCCTGTCGCTCGGCACCGGCGAGCTTTCGCCTGCCATGGAGCAGCGCCTGCTGGGCCTGGAAGAGGGCACGCATGCCACCTTCGAGCTGCCCGCCGGCGAGGCTTTCGGCGAGCGCAACCCCGACATGCAGCAATGGGTGGCCAGGAAGCTGCTCGCGCAGATGGGCGACCCCGACGAAAAGTACGCCACCGGCGACGTCGTGCAGTTCCCCACGCCCGACGGCACGGGCAGCTACGCGGGCGCGGTGGTCGAGTCGAGCGACACCGCCGTGCGCTTCGACTTCAACCACCCGCTGGCCGGCCAACCCGTGACCTTCGAAGTGAAGCTGATCGGGGTTCTATGACGCCCCCACGCTCATCGCTTCGCGTATCGCTGCCCCCCGAGGGGGGGCGTGCCTCCTTTGGGGCGGCCCGGCAGGAGGCACCATGAACCCCGACATCTCCGAAGTCCTGCTCGCCGAACCGCGCGGCTTCTGCGCCGGGGTCGACCGTGCCATCGAGATCGTCGAGCGCGCCATCGCCAAGTTCGGCGCGCCGATCTACGTGCGCCACGAGATCGTGCACAACACCTACGTGGTGAACGAGCTCAAGGCCAAGGGCGCGATCTTCATCGAGGAACTGTCCGACGTGCCGCCCGGCGCCACGCTGGTGTTCAGTGCGCACGGCGTGAGCAAGGCGGTGGAGCAGGAGGCGCGCGACCGCGGCTTCGAGATCTTCGACGCCACCTGCCCGCTGGTGACCAAGGTGCACGTCGAGGTGGCCAAGCTCGCCAAGGAAGGCTTCGAGTTCATCATGATCGGCCACAAGGGGCACCCCGAGGTCGAGGGCACCATGGGCCAGCTGTCCAGCGGCATCCACCTGGTGGAAGACGTGGCCGACGTGGCCACGGTCTCGCCCTTGCAGACCGACAAGCTCGCGGTGGTCACCCAGACCACGCTCAGCGTCGACGACGCGGCCGAGATCGCCGCGGCCGTGCGCGCGCGCTTTCCCAACGTGCGCGAGCCCAAGCAGCAGGACATCTGCTACGCCACGCAGAACCGCCAGGACGCGGTGAAGATCATGAGCCCCCAGGTCGACCTGGTGATCGTGGTCGGCAGCCCCACCAGTTCCAACAGCAACCGGCTGCGCGAACTGGCTCAGCGCCTGGGCACCGAGAGCTACATGGTCGATTCGGCCGACGAGCTCAAGCCCGAGTGGTTCGATGGCAAGACCCGCATCGGCCTCACCGCCGGCGCATCGGCCCCCGAAGTGCTGGTGCGCGAGGTGATCGACCGCGTGCGCGCGTTCGGCGCGGTGTCGGTCCGCAAGATGGACGGCATCGAGGAAACCATCAAGTTTCCGCTCCCCAAGGGCCTCAAGCTCGACGACATTCCGCCCCCTGGGCATATCTCTTGAATACCATGAACATCACCAATTGGCGCTCTGAAATAGATAGCGCCGCCCGCAGGCTGCGTGAGCGCTCCGGCAATTTCTTGCGCGAAACCCCGCTGTGGAAGCTGCCCGCCGCCGCTTTCGGCGTCGCGGTGCCCGGCGCCGAAGTCTGGCTCAAGCTCGAGCACATGCAGGTCAGCGGCAGCTTCAAGGCGCGCGGCATGATGAACCGGCTGCTGGCCAACGACATTCCCGAAAGCGGCGTGGTCGTGGCCTCCGGCGGCAATGCAGGCATTGCCACCGCCGCCGCCGCCAAGGCGCTGGGCGTGCGCTGCCAGGTGTTTCTGCCCGGCGTGTCGCCCGAAGTCAAGCGCGCGCGCCTGCGGGCGCTGGGTGCCGAAGTGGTCGTGGTCGGCGAGCTGTACCCCGACGCGCTGGCCGCCTGCCTGACGCGCCAGAAAGAAACCGGCGCGCTGCTGACCCACGCCTACGACCAGCCCGAAGTGGTGGCCGGTGCCGGCACGCTGGGCCACGAGATCGAAACGCAGGGCGGCCTGCCCGACTCCGTGCTGGTCAGCGTGGGCGGCGGTGGCCTCATCGGCGGCCTGGCCGGCTGGTTCGAGAAGCGCGCCCGCGTGGTCGCGCTCGAACCCGAGAAGTCGCCCACGCTGTTCCGCGCCCGCGAGGCCGGCGAGCCGGTCGACGTCGACGTGAGCGGCATTGCCGCCGATTCGCTCGGTGCGCGCCGCATCGGCGCCATTGCCTGGGAAATCACACAGCAGCAGGTGCAAGACGCGCTGCTGCTGTCCGACGAGTCGATCCGCGCCGCGCAGCAGTGGATGTGGAAAGAAATGAAGCTCGCCGTCGAGCCCGCCGCCGCACTGCCGCTGGCGGCGCTGCAGACCGGCGCCTATGTGCCGCGCGAAGGCGAAAAGGTCTGCCTGATCATCTGCGGCGCGAACGTCGATCCGGCCACTGTCGCCTGATACTGCGGGCAGGGTGGGGCGGCCGATGCCGCGCCCCACCTAAAATCGGCGGATGCTCGACATCACCCTGCTCCGCAAAGACCTGGCCTCCGCTGTGGCCGGCCTCGAAAAACGCAAGAAGAACCAGCCTTACCTCGATGTGTCGGCGTTCAGCGCGCTCGAAGCCGAGCGCAAGACGCTGCAAACCCGCACCGAGGAAATCCAGGCGCGCCGCAACACGCTGAACAAGCAGATCGGCCCGCTCAAGGCCAAGGGCGAATCGACCGACGCGCTCATGGCCGAAGTCAACGCGCTCAAGGCCGAGCAGGAGTCGCAGTCCAAGCGCCTGGAAGAAATCCAGCCCGAACTGCACGCGCTGCTGCTGGCCGTGCCCAACCTGCCGCACACCAGCGTGCCGCTCGGCGAAGACGAAACCGGCAACGTCGAAATGCGCCGCTGGGCTCCGCAAGGCGGCGCCGGTGCCGACGCCAAGCCGCTGGCTTTTGCCGCCAAGGATCACGTCGATCTGGGCGCGCCGCTGGGCCTCGACTTCGAGATGGGCGCCAAGCTCTCGGGCTCGCGCTTCACCGTCATGAAGGGCCCCATCGCCCGCCTGCACCGCGCGCTTGCGCAGTTCATGCTCGACACGCAGACCGAGAAGCACGGCTATGCCGAGTGCTACGTGCCCTACATCGTCAACGCCGCCACCCTCAACGGCACCGGCCAGTTGCCCAAGTTCGAAGGCGACCTGTTCGCCGCGAAAAAGGGCGGCCAGGACGGCGAGCCCGCGCCCGACCATTCGGCGCTGTACCTCATTCCCACCAGCGAAGTGCCGCTGACCAACTTCGTGCGCGACGAAGTGGTGGCCGAGTCGCAACTGCCGATCAAGCTCACGGCCCACACGCCGTGCTTCCGCTCCGAGGCCGGCAGCGCAGGGCGCGACACGCGCGGCATGATCCGCCAGCACCAGTTCGACAAGGTCGAGATGGTGCAGATCGTTCACCCCGAGAAGAGCTACGACGCGCTCGAGCAGATGACCGGCCACGCCGAAGCCGTGCTGCAGGCGCTGGAGCTGCCGTACCGCGTGGTGCTGCTGTGCACCGGCGACATGGGCTTTACCTCGACCAAGACCTACGACCTGGAAGTGTGGCTGCCGGCGCAGAACACCTACCGCGAGATCAGCTCCGTCTCGAACTGCGAAGCCTTCCAGGCGCGCCGCCTGCAGGCCCGTTTCAAGAACGCGCAGGGCAAGAACGAACTGGTCCACACCCTCAATGGTTCCGGCCTGGCGGTGGGGCGCGCGCTGGTCGCGGTGCTGGAAAACCACCAGAACGAAGACGGCTCGATCAACGTGCCCACGGCGTTGCGGCCATACATCGGCGGCGCAGAAGTGTTGCGCGGTTGAGGCCGGGACTTCAAAAAGTCGAATTTCCTCGGCTATAATCGAAGGCTCGACAGCACCGGAGAGGTGGCAGAGTGGTCGAATGTACCTGACTCGAAATCAGGCGTACTAGCGATAGTACCGAGGGTTCGAATCCCTCCCTCTCCTCCAAGAATGGCCCCGCAAGGGGCTATTTTTTTGCCTGTTCCAACCTGGGTACAAGCGCCCACGCGCGACAGATATAGGCTGGACACCGATGAAAAGATTTGCCTCTCGCGAATGCTGCTCGCGGTTCAGCCCTCTTTCCTCGCGCCAGCATTTCCTGGCGAGGGCGATTCTTTGGCCCCTGCTGGGCATCGGCCTTGGCATTGCGCTGGTTCCCCAGGCGCGAGCCAGCGACGGCCCGCAGATCGCGCAAGCACCCGCCGCAGCCGCCCCTCGGGCTGCTGTCGTGCAAGACAGGCAGCGCGCTGCCGAAACCGATCTCGGCGTCACGCCCGAAGAGTTCCGCCAACGGTTCAACACCCTGATCGATTTGCTCGACAAGAACTGGCGGCTGGCTGAGCTGGAAGTGGAATCCGGCAGTAACGAGAACGTCTTCAACCGCAAGCTGGATGGCATTTCTATCATCGGCGGTGTCAGCAAGCAGACCGGCAGAGTGCTGAGCCTGCACTTCGCAGTCGAACTCGGGCGCGAGGCAAATACCGACTTTGCCTATGCCGTGTTGTTCGTGAGTGCGCGTGCCGTGACGAAAGGCGCGACCACGCAGGCGCTCGGGGATGCAATCACCGTCGTGATGGCCGAGGCCGTGGGCCGGCTCGACCAGACACCGATGGAATCCGTCACGCGAACGGTCGGGAATCGAACCGTTTCGGGCCTGGCCAGCACGGCAGCCGGGCTCCTCATCAGCGTCTATCCGACAGAGTAGCCGGCGAGCCTTGCCCTCATCCGGGCAGCCGCCATGGCGCACGCATCGCGTGTGCCTTTCCGTGTCCATTCGCGACGCGGACTCCCTGCGCCTCAGCACGGTGCCCACCCGCGCCATCCCGGGGCACTTCGCCCACCAAGCGCCCGTTCCAGCCCCCACATAAACACAAATCGGCTGGCATGCAACCTGCTAAATACACCGATAAGATATTTTAGATATCTTTCTAATATATTAGTGATTCGAGGGAGCCCGCTTCCTCACGCACCGACCTTCATCCACACCAGGAGCATTCACCGTGAGCAATCCCCGCTGGCAAGGCATCTTTCCCGCCATCACCACCAAGTTCCACGCCGACGAAAGCATCGACGCCGAAGGCACCGCCCGCCACATCGACTTCCAGATCCGCAACGGCATCCACGGCCTGGTCACCTGCGGCTCGCTGGGCGAAGCCAGCACGCTGACGCTCGAAGAGAAATTGACCGTTGCCAAGATCGCGCTGGAAGCCGCCGATGGCCGCATTCCGGTGCTGGCCAACGTGTCGGAAACGAGCACCCGCGAAGCACTGCGTTATGTAGACGGCGCCAACAAACTGGGCGTGGCCGGCTTCATGGTGATGCCCTCTGTGATCTACGTGGCCGATGCGCGCGAAGCCATGCTCAACGTGCGCACCATCGCCAACGCGGCCCAGCAACCCATCATGGTCTACAACAACCCGGTGGCCTACCGCGTGGACCTGAAGCCCGAGCACATGGTCGAGCTGGCCGACTGCGAGTGGATCGCGGCCATCAAGGAGAGCACGGACAACATCCGCCGCATCACCGACCTGCGCAACACCGTGGGTGACCGCTACCAGCTGTTCCTGGGCGTGGACGACCTGGCCTATGAAGGCCTGGCGCTGGGCTGCGATGGCCTGCTGGCCGGCGTCGGCTGCGCGTTCCCGCGCGAGACCGTGGCGCTGTACGACCTCATGAAGGCCGGCAAGTTTGCCGAGGCGCTGAAGCTGTACCAGTGGATGACGCCGATGCTGCACCTGGATGTGTCGACCAAGCTGGTGCAGAACCTCAAGCTCATCGACGCACTGGTGGGCGTGGGCTCCGAGCACATGCGCCGCCCGCGCCTGCCGCTGGTCGGCGAGGAGCGTGCCTTTGTCGAAGCGGTCGTGAAGAAGGCGCTGGCTGCGCGTCCCGCCCAGTACCAGTCGGTCGCCTGACGCGCCGACGCACCGAGCAGTTTGCGCGGAACCCATCGCATGGACACGGACATCATTCTCGAGACGCAGGGGCTCACCAAGGAGTTTCGCGGCTTCCTCGCCGTGCGCAACGTCGACCTGCGCGTGCGGCGCGGATCGATTCATGCGCTGATCGGGCCGAACGGCGCTGGCAAGACCACGGTCTTCAACCTGCTGACCAAGTTTCACATCCCGACCAGCGGACACATCCTGTTCAACGGCGCGGACATCACGCGCGAGAAACCCGCGCAGATCGCACGGCGCGGCGTGGTGCGTTCGTTCCAGATCTCGGCGGTGTTTCCCGAACTCTCGGTGCTGGAGAACGTGAAGATCGCGCTGCAGCGCAAGCTCGGTGTCGACTACCGCTTCTGGCAATCGGTGTCGGCCATGCGCAAGCTCGATGCGCCCGCAATGGCACTGCTGGAGCAGGTCGGCCTGCCGCGCTTCGCAACGTCGCTGGCCCGCGACCTTCCGTACGGCCGCAAGCGCACGCTTGAAATTGCCACCACGCTGGCACTGGACCCCGAGCTGCTCTTGCTCGACGAACCCACGCAGGGCATGGGCCATGAAGACGTCGACCGCATCAAGGACCTGATCAAGAAGGTCTCGGCCGATCGCACGGTGCTGATGGTCGAGCACAACATGAAGGTGGTCGCGGACATCAGCGACACGATCACCGTGCTGCAGCGCGGCGAGGTGCTGGCCGAAGGCCCGTACCCCGTGGTCTCGGTCGATCCGGCCGTGCGCGAAGCCTACATGGGAACCGAAGAGCATGAATGACGCGCACGTCAACGCCAACGTCAACGCCAACGTCAACGCCAATAGAAAGCCGGCCTCGGCCATGCTGACCATCCGCAACCTCAACGCCTGGTACGGCGAGTCGCATGTGCTGCAAGGCATCGACCTCGACGTGAAGGCCGGCGAGTGCATCACGCTGCTGGGCCGCAACGGCGCGGGCCGCACGTCAACATTGCGCGCCATCCTCGGGCTGGTCGGCAAGCGCACCGGCTCGATCCAGGTGGCGGGCACCGAGACCATCGGCATGCCGCCGCATCGCATCGCGCGGCTGGGCCTGGGCTACTGCCCGGAAGAGCGGGGCATCTACGCATCGCTCACGGCCGAAGAAAACCTGCTGCTGTTGCCCAAGGTCGGCAACGCGGGCATGTCGCTCGAGCAGATCTACGGCATGTTTCCCAACCTCAAGGAGCGCGCCTCGAGCCCGGGCACGCGGCTCTCGGGCGGCGAGCAGCAGATGCTTGCCATGGCCCGCATCCTGCGCACCGGCGCCAACCTGCTGCTGCTCGATGAAATCACCGAGGGGCTGGCACCAGTGATCGTGCAGAAGCTCGGCCAGGTGATCCGCGAGCTCAAGGCGCGCGGTTTCACGATGGTGCTTGTCGAGCAGAACTTCCGCTTCGCCAAGCACCTGGCGGACCGCCACTACGTCATCGAGCACGGCCAGGTGGTCGAGGTGATCGAGCGCAACGAAGTCGAGGCCAAGCAGGACCGCCTCAACGAATTGCTCGGCATCTGAGCCCGACCCGTTTCTCCGCCTTTTCCACACCTTGTCTTCCCGCCTTTAACCCTGGAGCCTTTCATGCATTTCAAGAAACTTTCCGCGTGCCTGATGACCGGCGCGGCACTCGCGGCCCATGCGCAGGTGAGCGACGACGTCGTCAAGATCGGCGTGCTCAACGACCTGTCGGGCATCTACTCCGACCTCGCGGGCCAGGGCTCCGTCACGGCGGCGCGGATGGCCATCGAAGAGATGGGCGGCAAGGTACTGGGCAAGCCGGTCGAGCTGGTCTTTGCCGACCACCAGAACAAGCCCGACGTGGCCGCCAACCTGGCGCGCGGCTGGTTCGACCAGGGCAAGGTCGACATGGTCACGGACTTTCCCACCGCATCGACCGCGCTGGCCGTGATGGAAATTGCCAAGCAGAAGAACCGCATCGTCATGCCGTCTTCCGGCCTGGCCACCGCGATCCTCGGCGAGAAGTGCACGCCGCTCACGGCGCAGTGGACCACCAACACCTACGCGCTGGCGGCCGGCACGGCGCGCGCGCTGGTCAAGGACGGCAAGAAGAGCTGGTACTTCATTACCGCCGACTACACCTTCGGCCACTCGCTTGAAAAAGACGCCACCGACGTCATCAAGGCCGACGGCGGCACCGTGGTCGGCAGCTCGCGGCATCCGTTTCCGGGCAACGACTTTTCTTCGTTCCTGCTGAAGGCGCAAGCCTCGAAGGCCGACGTGATCGCGCTCGCCAACGCGGGCAACGACACGGTCAATGCCATCAAGCAGGCCAACGAATACGGCATCACGCGCAAGCAGGTGGTGGCACCGCTGCTCACCTACATCTCCGACGTGCACAGCATCGGCCTCGAGAAAGCGCAGGGCATGTACCTGAGCGAAGCCTTCTACTGGGACTTCGACGACCGCTCGCGCGCCTGGTCGAAGAAGTTCTTCGACAAGCAGAAGCGCATGCCCACCGCCGCGCAGGCCGGCGTGTACTCGGCCACGCTCAACTACCTGAAGGCCATCCAGGCCGCGGGCACCGACGAGGCCAAGGCCGTCATGGCGCAGCTGCGCAAGATGACCATCGACGACGCGGTGATCCGCAACGGCAAGCTGCGCGAAGACGGCGCGCTGGTGCACGACATGCTGCTGCTGCAGGTCAAGACGCCGGCCGAGTCGAAGGCGCCGTGGGACTACTACAAGGTCAAGTCAGTGCTGAAGGGGGCCGACGTGTACCCGCCGCTGAACCCCGCCTGCCAGATCGGCCAGAACGGCAAGTAACACCCGCACCATGTTCGATATCTCGATGCAGGCCCTGGCGGCCCAGCTGCTGGTCGGCCTGATCAACGGCTGCTTCTACGCCATGCTGAGCATGGGCCTGGCCATCATCTTCGGGCTGCTCAACATCATCAACTTCGCGCACGGCGCGCAGTTCATGGTGGCGGCGTTCCTGGCGTGGATCGGGTTCACGCAGCTGCCGCTGCTGCTCGGCCCCACGTTCCAGGTCAACTTCTGGGTGGCGCTGCTGCTGGCGCCCGTCATCGTCGGCGGGCTGGGCGTGCTGCTTGAGAAGACGCTGCTCAAGCGCCTCTACCACCTGGACCATCTCTACGGGCTGCTGCTGACCTTCGGCGTGGCGCTGGTGCTCGAAGGCGTGTTCCGGCATTTCTACGGCATCTCGGGCGTGAGCTACGACCCGCCGCCGCTGCTGCAGGGCGGTGTCGACCTGGGCTTCATGTTCCTGCCCATCTACCGGGCCTTCGTGGTCGTCGCGGCCATCCTGATCTGCCTGGTGACCTGGTATCTCTTCGAGAAGACCAAGCTCGGTGCGCTGCTGCGCGCGGGCACCGAAAACCCCAAGCTGCTGCAGGCGTTCGGCGTGAACATCCCGTTGATGATCACGCTCACCTACGGCTTCGGCGTGGGGCTGGCGGGGCTGGCCGGCGTCATGGCCACGCCCATCATGCAGGTCAACCCGCTGATGGGCGCCAACCTGCTCAACATCGTCTTCGCGGTGGTCGTGATCGGCGGGCTTGGCTCCATTGCGGGTGCCGTGGCCAGCGGGCTCGCGCTGGGCATTCTCGAAGGCCTGACCAAGGTGTTCTATCCCGAAGCCTCGACCGTGGTGGTCTTCGTGATCATGGCCATCGTCCTGCTGACCCGTCCCGCTGGCCTGTTCGGCAAGGAGAAATAAAGCATGAAGTCGATTCCGACGCCCATCCGCATCCTGCTGGTGCTGCTGGTTCCCGCGCTGCTGGTGCCGGTCTTTCCGGAAATTGCGTACCCGGTCTTCGTGATGAAGGTGCTTTGCTATGCGCTGTTTGCGCTGGCCTTCAACTTGCTGATCGGCTTCACCGGGCTCGTGTCCTTCGGGCATGCCGCCTTCTTCGGCTGGGCCGGCTACACCACCGGCATATTGATGATCCGGTTCTCGGCCAGCGGCTTTCCGGTCGAGCTGGCCATCCTGGCCGGCGTGGCCGTTGCCGTGGCCATCGGCTGGCTGATCGGCACGCTGGCCATCCGCCGCACCGGCATCTACTTCGCGATGATCACGCTCGCGTTGTCGCAGGTGGCCTACTTCCTGGCGGTGCAGATTCCCTGGACCGGCGGCGAAGACGGCATGCAGGGCATTCCGCGCGGGCACCTGCTGGGGTTGGTCGACCTGTCGGACGACAACCACATGTACTACTTCACGCTGGCCGTGTTCGTGGCCGGTTTCCTGGCCACCCATCGCATCGTGCATTCGCCGTTCGGGCAGGCGCTGAAGGCGCTGCGCGACAACGAGCCGCGCGCCGTGTCGCTGGGCTACGCCACCGACCGATGCAAGCTCTACGCGTTCATGCTGTCGGCCGGGCTGGCGGGGCTTGCCGGTTCGCTCAAGGCGCTGGTGCTGCAACTCTCGGCGCTCAACGACGTGATGCTGAGCACATCGACCGAGGTGCTGCTGATGACGCTGCTCGGCGGCCTGGGCACCAGCTGGGGCCCGGTGGTCGGCGCGACGCTGGTCGTCAGCCTGCAGAACCAGCTTGCGGCGCTGGGCGGCGTGGTCACCATCGTCATCGGCATGACCTTCATCCTGTGCGTGTCGTTCTTCCGGCGCGGGCTGGTGGGGGAGTGGCAGGCATTGCTGGAACGGCGGAAAGAGAAATTGCAGCAGCGGTGATGCCGCGCGGCGGCGGCATCACTCTGCCCTCTGCCCTCTGGCTCAAGGCATTGAAAAACGCGGGGCCGCCGCTGCGACCACACCACCTTGTGCCAACGCCAGCGTGCCCCGCGCGCGCAGGTGCGGATGCCGGGCCGCTTCGTCCAGGTCGAGCACGGGCGCGAAGCAGACGTCCGTGCCTTCCAGCAAGGCGCTCCATTCGTCGCGCGTGCGGGTGGAAAACAACGCGGTGAACCGCGCCTTCAATGCCGGCCAGGTCGTGGTGTCGTATTGCAGCGCGGGGTCTACATCGGCCAGCCCGAGCTTGTCCAGCAGCAGCTTGTAGAACTGCGGCTCCATCGCACCGACCGTGATGTAGCGGCCGTCGGCGCAGGCATACACGTCGTAGAACGGCGCATCGTGAAAGGGGCTGGGCCGCTCGCCGCCGATCTGTCCGGCCGCATGGACCCAGTGCGCGAGCCCGCCGAGCATCGACGTGATGTCGACGATGGCCGCATCCACCGTGCGCCCGCGCCCGCTGGTGCGTGCCTCCAGCAGCGCACAGACGATGCCGAAGGCCAGGCCTAGCGCGCCGCTGGCATCGCCCACCACCGTCGGCGGCACGATGGGCCGCTCGCCCCGGTGCGCCGACAGCGACAGCAGCCCCGTCAGTGCGACGTAGTTGAGGTCGTGGCCGGCAGCCTGGGACAGCGGGCCGCTCTGGCCCCAGCCGGTCATGCGGCCGTAGACCAGCTTCGGGTTGCGCACGGCGCACTCGGCCGGGCCCAGGCCGAGCCGCTCCATCACGCCGGGCCGGTTGCCTTCGATGAGCGCATCGGCCGATGCCACGAGCGCCATCGCCTCGGCCACCGCGTCCGCGGCCTTCAGATCGAGCAGCACGACCTTCTTGCCGCGGCGCAGCGGGTTTGCCTCTGTGCCGCCGAGCTGCTTCGTCACCGCGCCTTGCTGCGGCCGCGCGATCACGGTCACTTCAGCGCCCATGTCGGCCAGCATGCGGCCAGCCAATGGCCCGGGGCCGATGCCTTCGAACTCGACGATGCGCACGCCTTCCAGCGGGCGGCTCATGCGCCCAGCTTTCGTGCGATCAGGTCTTTCATGATTTCGCTGGTGCCGCCGTAGATGCGCTGCACGCGCGCGTCGGCATACATCCGCGCGATCGGGTACTCGACCATGTAGCCGTAGCCGCCGAAGAGCTGCAGGCATTCGTCGGTCACCTTGCCCTGCTGCTCGGTGCACCACAGCTTGGCCATGTAGGCCGCCTGCTGGTCGAGCGTGCCATCGACCAGCCGCTGGATGCAGTCGTTGACGAAGCTGCGCACCACATGCGCAATGGTCGCGCACTCGGCCAGCTTGAAGCGCGTGTTCTGCATGTCGAACACGGTCTGTCCGAAGGCCTTGCGCTGCTGCGTGTATTCCACGGTCAGCTCGACCGCGCGTTCGATCACCGCGGCGGCCGGCACGCACAGGAACAGGCGCTCGTAAGACAGCTGGCTCATGAGCTGGATGAAGCCATCGCCTTCCTTGCCGCCGAGCAGGTGGTCGGCCGGCACGCGCACGCCGTCGAAGAAAATTTCGGCGGTGTCCGATGCATGCTGTCCCAGCTTTTCGAGCCGCCGGCCCACGCGAAAGCCCGGCAGGTCTTCGGTCTCGAGCACCACCAAAGACACGCCTCGGCTGCCCGCTTCGCCGGTGCGCACGGCCACCACCAGCAGGTTGCCCGTGAAGCCGTTGGTGATGAAGGTCTTGGCGCCGTCGATCACGTAGTGGTCGCCTTCGCGCCGTGCGCGGGTGCGCAGCGCCTTCAGGTCCGAGCCGCAACCGGGCTCGGTGAGCGCAATGCCGGCCAGCATCTCGCCGCTGGCGAGTTTGGGCAGCCAGCGCTTCTTCTGCTCGTCGGTGCCGTAGTCCAGGATGTAGTGCGCCGCCAGGTTGTGCACGCCGGTGTTGGCGGGAATCTCGGCCTTGGCCAGTTCGTCCTGCACCACCATCTGGTAGGCCAGCGAGGCGCCGGCGCCGCCGTAGGCTTCATCGAGCTCGGGCAGCAGGAAACCCATCTGCCCGAACGGGCGCCAGACCTCGCGCGGAATGAAGCCCTGGCGGCGCCAGCCGTCCAGGTGCGGCGAGAGCTCGGCCGCCACGTAGCGGCGCACCTGTTCGCGAAAGGCGTCGATGTCCTCGTCCATCCACCGGTGGCGCAAGAGTTGAGGCAGCATGCGTCAGAACCCCGTGAGGCCGCCGCTGCACACCAGCGTCTGGCCGCTGATGTAGTCCGACTCCGGAATGCACAGCAGGTACACCGCGCCCGCCGCCTCTTCGGGCGTGCCGCCGCGGCCCAGCGGAATGCTGCGCTCCATGGCGGCCATCAGGTCGGGGTTGACGCCCACCTTGATGTCGCGCCCGTCGATGTTGGCCGTGCCGCCATCGGCCGCGTTGCCCGTCAGGCGGGTCTTGATGAGGCCGTAGGCCACGCAGTTGACGGTGACGTTCATGCGGCCCCATTCCTTGGCCAGCGTCTGCGTCATGCCGGTGATGCCGGCCTTGGCCGCCGAGTAGTTGGCCTGGCCCGCGTTGCCGAACAGGCCGGCCATCGACGAGATGTTGACCACCTTGCGCATCACGCGCTGGCCGGCTTCGGTCTCGGCCTTGCCGAGCGCGCGGATCACGGGCTGCGCGGCGCGCAGGATGCGAAACGGTGCCGTCAGGTGGCAGTCGATCATGGCGTACCACTGCTCGTCGGTCATCTTCTGGATCACGTTGTCCCAGGTGTAGCCGGCGTTGTTGATGACGATGTCCAGGCCCTTGAATTCGCTCACGGCGGTGCCGACGAAGCGCTCGGCGAAGTCGGGTGCCGTGACGTTGCCGACACAGGCCACGGCCTGCCCGCCGGCCTCGCGAATGGCCTGCACGGCCTCTTGCGCCGGTTCGTTGTCGAGGTCGTTCACGACGATGCGTGCGCCTTCGCTGGCCAGCTTCAGTGCGATCGAGCGGCCGATGCCGCGGCCCGAACCGGTGATGAGCGCGACCTTGCCTTCGAGTTTGCGTGTCATGGTGTTCTTGTCTTCTTGAAAAGGAGGGGAGGGGAGGGGTTCAGGGCAGCGCCACGAAGGCTTCGCCGACGATCTTGGTCTGGCCGAACTGGTTGGTGCTTTGCAGTTCGATGCGCACGCCGCGTTCGCCGTTGCGCTCGGTCTTTTCCGCGATGCGGCCGGTGCAGCGCATGGCGTTGCCCAGGTGCGTGATGCCCTGGAAGCGCGCCTCGAAGTGGCGCAGCCGGCTTTGCGGCGCCCACTGCGTGAGCACGCGGCCCAGCCAGGCCATGCCCAGCATGCCTTGCGCAAACACGTCGGGCATGCCCGAGCGGCGCGCCATGTCGGTGTCGATGTGAATCGGGTTGTGGTCGCCCGAGGCGCCGGCAAAGAGCGCGAGCGTGGTGCGGTTCACGGCCGGCAACTGCACGGCCGGAAGCTCGTCGCCGACCTTTACGGAGTCGAAGGTGGGGGAGGTCATGAGCGGGCCTTTCTTCAGTTTCTGCAGACGATGACCGTGCGCAGCTCGGCCACCAGCTCGTCGCGCTGGTTGGTGGCGCGCGCGGTCTTCACGACGAATTCGAGCGCGCCGTTCTTCTTGTCGTAGATGTCGCTGATGGTGGAGCGAACCGTCACGGTGTCGCCCACGCAGGCGGCGCGGTGGTAGCTGAAGCTCTGCTCGCCGTGCAGCAGCTTGGCCAGCGGAATCTGCAGGTCGATCAGCAACTGGTCCGAGGCGCCCGAGTCCAGTTCGGCCGCGAACAGGAAGGTGGGCGGCGCCGGCAGGTCGGGGTAGCCGGCATCGCGGGCCGCGGCGGCGTCGGTGTAGACCGGGTCGGTCTCGCCGATGGCCTTGGCGAAGAACTGCAGCCGGCTGCGCTCGATGGGCAGCACCGACGCGGGCAGCTCGTGGCCGATCCATTTCTTGTCGATCATGCGTGCTCCCTTCAGACGCGTTCGTAGAGCGTGACCACGCAGGCGCCGCCCAACCCGAGGTTGTGCTGCAGCGCCAGCCGCGCGCCTTCCACCTGCCGTTTGTCCGCCGTGCCGCGCAGCTGCTGGACCAGCTCCGTGCATTGCGCAAGGCCTGTGGCCCCCAGCGGATGGCCCTTCGAGAGCAGGCCGCCCGACGGATTGGTGACGAACTTGCCGCCGTAGGTGTTGTCGCCATCGACGACGAACTTCTCCGCGCCGCCCACCGGGCACAGGCCGAGCGCCTCGTAGCTGATGAGTTCGTTGTGGGCAAAGCAGTCATGCAGCTCGACCACGTCGACGTCCTGCGGGCCGATGCCCGCGGCCTCGTAGACCTGGCGCGCGGCCTCCCGTGCCATGCTGAAGCCGACGACCTCGCGCATGTCGCGCGCCTCGAAGGTGATGGGGCGGTCGGTGGTCATGGCCTGCGCCCTGATGCGCACGCTGCGGTCCAGGCCGTGGCGCTGCGCGAATTCGGCCGAGCACACGATGGCGGCCGCCGCGCCGCAGGTGGGCGGGCAGGCCATCAGCCGCGTCATCACGCCGGGCCACATCACGGGGGTGGCCAGCACTTCGTCTTCGGTCACGACGTTGCGGAACAGCGCCACCGGGTTGTTGGCCGCATGGCGGCTGGCCTTGGCGCGGATCTTCGCGAAGGTCGACAGCTGCGTGCCGTATTGCTTCATGTGCGCCAGGCCCGCGCCGCCGAAGTAGCGCAGCGCCAGCGGAATGCCGGTTTCGCTGACCAGTTCGTCTGTGGCCGCGTCGAACCGCGCGAAGGGGCTGGGCTTGTCCGCGAACACCGAGCCCAGCGCACCGGGGCTCATCTGCTCGAAGCCCAGCGCCAGCACGCAGTCGGCGGCGCCGCTGGCCACGGCCTGGCGCGCCAGGAACAGGGCGGTCGAGCCGGTGGAGCAGTTGTTGTTGACGTTGACCACGGGAATGCCGGTCATGCCGACTTCATACAGCGCGCTCTGGCCCGCCGTCGAATCGGCGTAGACATAGCCCACGTAGGCCTGCTGCACCAGTTCGTAGCCGATGCCGGCATCGGCCAGCGCGCGGCGCGTGGCGTCGGCGGCCATCTCCTGGTAGGGCGCGCTGGCGCCCGGCTTGGTGAAGGGGATCATGCCGACCCCGGTAACGAAGACATCGTGGCTCATGGGAGTTTCCTGAGGGTTGAAAAGACGTGAGAAAAATGAAGCGGGCGCGTCAGGCGACAGCGCGCTCGCGGCCTTGCCAGAAGGGTTCGCGCAGCTTGGTCTTGAGCACCTTGCCGGCGCCCGACAACGGCAGCGCCTCGACCAGGTCTACGCTGCGCGGGCACTTGTAGCCGGCAATCAGCTGCTTGCAATGCGCGATGAGTTCCGCCGGTGCCGCGGCCTGCCCGGGCTTGAGCACCACCACCGCATGCACCGACTCGCCCCATTCGTCGTCGGGAATGCCTATCACCGCGCAGGCGGCAATGGCGGGGTGCTGGGCCAGGGCGTTCTCGACCTCGGCCGAATACACGTTCTCGCCGCCGCTGATGATCATGTCCTTCAGGCGGTCGGCCACGAAGATGAAGCCGTCGGCGTCCATGTAGGCGCCGTCGCCGGTGTGCATCCAGCCGTCGCGCAGGGCCGCGGCCGTCAGCTCGGGCTGGTTCCAGTAGCCCTGCATCACGTTGGGGCCGCGCACCAGCACCTCGCCCACGGTGCCGCGCGGCACCTCGTTGCCCACGGGGTCGACGATCTTCACCTGCATCGCGAAGCTGGCGCGTCCGGCCGAGCGCAGCTTGCCCAGCTTGCGCGCCTCCGCCCGGTGGTAGAGGGCCGGGTTGATGGTGGCCACCGGCGACAGCTCGGTCATGCCGTAGGCCTGCACGAAGTCGACGCCCGGCAGTGCCTTCATGGCGCGATCGATCACGGCCTCCGACATCGGCGACGCGCCATAGACCACCGTGCGCAGCTGGCTCAGGTCGCGCGGCTTCTGCATGGCGGGGTGGTCGACCAGCATCTGGATCATGGTCGGCACCAGCAGCACCTGCGTCACGCGGTCGCGCGCCAGGATGTCGAGCACCCCTTCGGGGTTGAAGGCCGGAACGATCGAATGCGCGTTGCCGTGGATCCAGTGCGCCATGGCGATGCCCATGTCGGCCAGGTGGAACATCGGTGCCGCATGCAGGTACGTGCCGTCGGGAAACGCCACGCCCTCGGCCACGATCGTCAGCCCCGAGCTGTACAGGTTGGTGTGGCTGAGCATCACGCCCTTGGGAAAGCCGGTGGTGCCGCCGGTGTAGAAGATGCCCGCCAGGTCGTCGCCCCGGCGCACGGCGTCTTCCACCGGCTGCGCAGTGGCCAGCAGTGCTTCGTAGCTGTGCGTGCCGGCGGGCGCATCGCCGTCGCCGCAATACACCACTTCGCGCACCGTGCTCGCATCGTGGCGAAGCTTCTCGATCAGCGGGCTGAAGGCTTCGTCGACCAGCAGGATGTTCGAGCCCGAGTCGTTCAGCGAATAGAGAATTTCGGCCGCCGACCAGCGGATGTTGCAGGGGTTGAGCACGCCGCCGCCCCAGGGCACCGCCATCTGGTATTCGAGGTAGCGGTCGGAGTTGAGCGACAGCATGGCCACGCGGTCGCCGGGCTGCATGCCCAGCCGCTGCAGGGCGCCGGCGAGCCGGGCGATGCGATCGCCGAACTCGAGAAAGGTGCGCTGCCGGTCGCCGAAGCGCACGGCAATGCGATCCGGGTGTTGCTGCATCGCGCGGTGCAGGGCTTGTGTCAGTTGCATGGCTTGTCTCCGTTCGACCCCGTGGATTCGTGGTCTTCCTTGTGAGGGCCCATGGTAGAAATCAACCCACCGGCGCGCGAGTGCGCATCGCATCGTTTCGATGGCAAAAGACCTCATTCGGCCGCCGTGGGGCCGGGGTCTCTGGAAATACGGGGACGGGCGGGAAGAAGGAAAGCGCGGTGCCGCAAGCCCGGCAGGGCGCGAGGGCAATTCAGCCCGGCTTAAGCTTGGCCGCCGATACTGGAGGCGACGGTCTTCTGGCGTTGGTAGAGGGCGCTTCGGCACCCGCCCGCAAGGGTGGTTCCTCGAGGCTGGAGGTCGTCACGAATTTGTGGTTTTCGCGCCGCCAGGGCGCGAGCCTCCGCGGCAGCAGGCCTGCCCCCCCGGGGCGCCGCCTTTTCAGGCTCAGGCCCCTCAGGCCCCTCAGGCCCGCGCCTGGGTCCGCTCTATCTCTCCGAGCCACACCGGCTCGTTCGACGTGTCCGGAAAGCCCGAGCCATTCGCGCCCGGGTGGCCGTTCATTTCCTCGCCCATCGACGAGGTCGGCAGGTGGCGCAGTTCATAGCCCCGCCCGTACACCGAGTGCAGCATGAACTCGCTGTCCTTGTGCAACGACAGCTTGCGGCGGATGTTGGCCACGCAGCAGTCGAGCACGCGGCTCTTTCTTTCGATCCTGGCGTCCACCCACAGCGAGGCCAGCAGCCAGTCGCGCTCCAGCAGCCGCCCGGCATTGCGGAACAGCAGCAGCGCCAGCTCGAACTCGCGCGGCTTCAGCCGGATCTCCGTGCCCTTGTGCACCACCACGCGCCGGCTGCCCAGGAACTGGTAGTCGCCGAAGAAGGCGCTCACGGCCTGCGGATGCAGCAGCGTCTCGTTGCGCCGCAGCGATTCGCGCACGCGCAGTTCCAGCTCGAAGTCGTCGATGGGCAGCACCGCAAAGTCGATGTGCGCGCCCGGCGAATCGTTGCCCGCCGCCGTCAGCACCTCGACCAGCAGGTCGCGCTGCGACGCGCTCGCGATCAGGCAGATCGGAATGCGCAGCGCCTTGCACATGGCCGTCAGGATCGGCCATGCGCCTTCGTCCTTCAGCGTGATCAGCAGCAGGTCGAACTGGGTGCCGCCGGTCACGGCCAGCAGAAAGTCGGCGCTGTTGTCGAAAGCGGCCGGCGTGCAGCCCATCAGGCGCAGCCGGTTGCCCCAGGCGGCCTGCTGGGCTTCGTCGCAACCCACCAGCGCGATCTGGCGCGTGCCCTGGGCGGCCATCATGGTTGCGCTCCGCCCGGCATTGCCACGTCGTTCGGGGGCACTGGCTTCGGAAGAGCGTTCTTCATGTCGATGGCGTCCATGCGCAAGAGGGGGTGGTGATGGAGGGGCAATGGAAAGGGCACCTGTGGCATCGGTCATTGGCCGCCGGCGCGCGGCAGCTTCCAGCCGATGCCTGCGTTCAGGCCCCAGTCCCTGCCGGTGCTGGCCACGGCCATGCCCCAGGCCGTGCGGCCGTCGTCCGACAGCGCCTTGAAGCCGAGGCTCGCCGCGGCGTAGCTTTTGTAGGTGCCCATGGCCAGGCCCACGGTCTTTTCGCCGGGGTGGAGCGTGGGCACGTAGGCGCCCGACAGGGCCACGGCCATGGCGGTGCCTGAATAGGCGATGCGGGCCACGTCGCCGGCGTCGGCGCGCGCCTGTTCGAGCTGCCCGAGGTTGACGGCGTCGCCCGGCAGCAGGCCCGGTGCCAGCCCGGCGGCGCCGGCATACAGCGGCACCGCGACGAGCGGAAAGAAGAAAAAAGCGGCCAGCACACGGGCGACCCGCACGCGGCGCACCAGCGGCACGGGCTTTTTGCCCTTGCCGTCGCCTGTCGCGCTGCCGCTGTGTGAAATGACCATGTCGATGGGCTGGAAGAAAACCTGCGGTGCAACCCGCCGGCAATGTGTGGCGGTGCCGTCAGCCTGCGGCGAGCCGCGTGCCGCTGCCCGTCTGCGTCTTGCGAACGCCATCGGGTCCGTAGAAAAGTTGTGCGCTGGCCTGCAGGAAGTGAAGCGCCTGCTGCGTGAAATCGAGGTGCGCGTAGACCATCGAGCCGTTGCGCATGTTGTGGCTGCGGGCCTCCACGGCCAGCACCAGCAGCTCGGACCAGGCCTTCTGCATGTCCGCACCGCCGGCGGCCGCCGCGGCATCCGCGCCGGCGCGGCCGGGCTCGAAGCCCAGGGCCGTCTGCAGGGCTTCGCGCTGCTGGTCGAGCTCGGCCATGCGGTCGAGCAGGCGGGTCTTCTGGCCGGCAATGGCGGCCAGGTCGGTGAACACGGCGCCCGACATCGCCTTGGCTTCGCGGTCCAGCACGCCGAGGAATTCCTCGATGCAGGCGGCCTCCGCTTGCAGGTGAGCCAGCAAAGTGTTCATGTCCCGCCCTTCGGATCGAGCAGGTCGCGCACGCTGGCCAGCAGGCCGTCGGCAATGCGCTCGGGGCGAATTTCGTAGCGGCCGGCGCGAATGTCCTCGCGGATCGCCGCCACGCGTGCCGCGTCGAAGTCGCTGCCGCCCACGGCGGCGGGCATCGAATGCACGTGCGCGGAAGCCTGCGCCGCTTCTTTCGGGCGCTCGACGGCCTCGGTGCCGGCCGGTGCGGGGGCCGCGCCGGGCGCTGGCGTTCGATGGAGGGGCGTTGCCGAAGGGGCGGGTTGATCGATTTTCAAGGTGATTCCTCAGGGGCTGACCCGTATATCGGCAGCTTGGGCAAGAACTTTAGGAATTGCGTGCACGAAGCTGGCGGATGGGCTATTGGGTCAGCTGGATCTGTCCTTCTTCGTTGGCGACACCGCTGATCAGCCTGCCGTCCACGGTCTTGGCCTGCACCACGGCGCCGACCTTGGCGCCGCTCAGGGCCTTGCCCTCGGTGCTGACGACGAAGCCTTCGCCTTGGGCCACGACCTTCACGGCCTGGCCCTGCTGGATGACGGTGACGCCGCGCACCAGTTCCTTGCGGATCGGCGCGCCGGGGGCGATGCGGTTGGCGCTCACTACGCCGACCAGTTCGGCGGCGCTGGTGACCACCGAGCGCGGCAGCCGCGTCAGGTCGCCGGTGCGCTCGGCCACGTCGCCCGGGGCCAGCGGCCGGCCGGTGTCGATGGCGCGGGTGGCCACGAAATAGCTGCCTTCCACCGCGACGCGGGCCTGCACGAAACGCGTCCAGGGCCGCTCGGCCTGGCAGCGCACGCCCACCGAGACCCGGCCCCACGGCGTGGCACCCGGCGGCAGGAAGACCTCGGGCGCCGCCTCGCAGGCGGGCAGCGCGGCGGTTCCACGCCCCTCGAAGCTGATCGTCACCTTGCCCGGCAGGCCGGCGCTCTGCACCTGCAGGTACTTCTCGATGGCCTGGCCGGCGGCGTCGGTTGCCGGCGCCTGCGCCTGCGTCTGCGTCTGCGTCTGTGCCTGCGTCGGCGGAACGGCAGTGGCAGTGCCCGCGACGGCCGCGAACGCGCAGGCCGAACCCATGGCCGCCATCAGGGTCGGCCACACGGTGCGCGCCAGTCGGGTCCGCAGCAGGTAGAGGTTCATCGGGTGAATGGAAAGAGTGCGAAGAATGCAATGCACCAGGGAGGGAAGACACAGTCCGGCGCCGTGCAATTTTAAAAATTCGGGCGCTGGCCGAAGGTGCGAGCAGCAGGCGAAAACCCCCTTTGTTCGGACGATTGCAAAAGCCTCGCATGCATAGACTCGCTTTCCATCGGTTGCCGCGCCCCGCGCAAAGGCAACGACTCAAGAGATGGAAAAAAGATGATCGACAAGCTGGATGCGGCGCTTCGCTTCAACCGCGAAGCCCTCAACCTCCGGGCTGAACGCCAGGAGGTGCTCGCGGCCAATATCGCCCATGCCGACACGCCCAACTACAAGGCGCGCGACTTCGACTTCAGCAGCCGGCTGAGCGAAGCCGTCGAGCGCGGCCGTGGCGCGCAGTCGGTGTCGATGGCCGTCACCTCGTCGCGCCACCTGGCCGGCCAGGCGCAGGCCATGCCCGACAAGGACCTGCTGTACCGCACGCCCAACCAGTCGAGCATCGACGGCAACACCGTCGAGATGGATGTCGAGCGCATTGCCTTCGCCGACAACGCGCTGCGCTACGAGTCCAACCTCACCATCATCAACGCCAAGATCAAGTCGTTGCTGTCGGCGGTCCAGCAGTAGCGCCAAGCCGCCACGCCACCCGCTACAGACCGCACGGAGCACGCATGCCCTTCGCCAGCAATTCCATGAACATCTTCAACGTGGCGGGTTCCGCCATGACCGCGCAATCGCAGCGCATGAACGTCACCGCCAGCAACCTGGCCAACGCCGAGAGCGTGGCCGGCCCCGACGGCATGCCCTACCGCGCCAAGCAGGTGGTGTTCGAGGTGGCCTCTTCGGGCAACCGCGACATCGGCGGCGTGAAGGTGTCGGGCGTCGTCGAGGACCCGTCGCCGCCCAGGCTGGTGTTCGACCCCAAGAGCCCGCACGCCAACGCCGAAGGCTACGTGGCGATGCCCAACGTCAATGTGGTCGAGGAGATGACCAACATGATCTCGGCCTCGCGCAGCTACCAGGCCAACGTCGAGGTGCTCAACACGGCCAAGACGCTGATGGTCAAGACGCTGAGCCTCGGCCAGTAAACAGGTCCCCTTCAAAAAAACACGAACACGCCATGGCCATTTCCGATACCTCTTCCATCAGCGGGCAGAACGCCTCGACCGCGACGAACAACAACAACGTTTCGAACGCCGACAGCGAGCAGCGCTTCCTGAAGCTGCTGGTCACGCAGCTGAACAACCAGGACCCGCTGAACCCGATGCAGAACGCCGAGCTCACGTCGCAGCTCGCGCAGATGAGCACCGTCAGCGGCATCGAGAAGCTCAACAGCACGCTCTCCGGCCTGGTCAACCAGACCGGTGCCAACCAGCTGCTGCAGGCCACTTCATTGATTGGCTACAACGTGCTGTCGCCGGGCAATACGCTCACTACCAAGAAGCCCGAAGAAGGCAAGGAAACGGCCACGCAGGCCTTTGCCGTGCAACTGCCGGGCACCGCCGCCGACGTCGAGATCAAGATCGTCGACGACACCGGCAAGGTGGTGCGCACCATCGACGCCGGCTCCATGAAGGAAGGCGTCAACGCCGTCACGTGGGACGGCAAGGACGACACCGGCGCCGTGGTGCCCGTGGGCAACTACCGCTTCACGGTGGACGCCAGCAACGGCGGCGTGGCCGTGAAGTCGACCGCGCTCACCTTCTCGCAGGTGGCGGCCGTCAAGCAGGGCGCCGGCGGCGTCACGCTCGAACTGGCCTCGGGCGCGAGCATCGGCCTGGCCGACGTGCGCCTGTTCCTCTGAGTCTCCGAAACGCCCTGCGCGCGGGCGGCCTTTTTTTCTAGGCCGTCGCGCGGCAGGTCTTTTTTCCATCGCATCGAACGCATTGAAGTAAGGATCCATCATGAGTTTTTCCCAGGGCATCAGCGGCCTCGGCGTGGCCGCGGCGAACCTCGACGTCATCGGCAACAACATTGCCAACTCGGGCACGGTGGGCTACAAGTCCGCCGCCGCGACCTTCCAGGACGTGTACGCCGGCTCGCGCGTGGGCCTGGGCGCCTCGGTGTCGGGCGTGACGCAGAACTTCACGCAGGGCGTGACGCAATCGAGCAGCCGCCCCCTGGACGTGGCCATCCTGAACGGCGACGGCTTCTATCGCCTGAGCAGCCCCAGCGGTGAAGTCATGTACTCGCGCAACGGCCAGTTCACGCGCGACAAGGACGGCTACATCGTCAACGCCTCGGGCCTGCGCCTCACGGGCTACGGCGTGAACGCCAGCGGCGGCATCAACGGCGGCACGCCGTCGCCGATCCAGATCCAGAGCGCATCGATGACGCCCAACCCGACCGGCAACGTCAACGCCGTGTTCAACCTCGACGCGCGCAGCACGGTGCCCACCAAGACGCCGTTCAACCCGGCCGACTCCGCCACCTTCAACTACTCGAACGCCATCGGCCCAGTCTACGACTCGCTGGGCAACCCGCACGACGTGGCCGTGTACTTCGTGAAGACGGCGGCCAACACCTGGAACGTGTACGGCACCGCGGACGGCACGCCGCTCGCGGCCGGTGCGCCGTTGATCACCGGCATGACCTTCGACACCAAGGGCGTGATGACGGCGCCGGCGGGCGGCTCGATGAACATCGGCCCCATCAACTTCGCCAACGGCTCCGCGCCGCTGACCGCCAAGGTCGACCTGACAGGCACCACCCAGTTCGGCGCCACCAACGGCATGACCAAGCTGAGCCAGGACGGCTACAAGTCGGGCGAGTTGACCTCGTTCTCGATCAACCCCGACGGCACCATCACCGGCAAGTTCTCCAACGAACAGACCAAGCTGATGGGCCAGATCGTGCTGTCGTCCTTCGCCAACCCGAACGGCCTGCAGCCCAAGGGCAACAACGTGTGGGCCGAGACGCTGGCCTCGGGCAATGCGCTCACCGGCACGCCGGGCGAGGGCACGAAGATGGGCTCGCTGGCTTCCGGCGCGCTGGAGTCTTCGAACGTCGACCTGACCTCCGAGCTGGTCAACCTGATCGTCGCGCAGCGCAACTACCAGGCCAATGCGCAGACCGTGAAGACGCAGGACCAGATCATGCAGACGCTGATGAACATCCGCTGACGCGGCCTCCCTTTCTCAGCACGACTGAACAGACCAGGAATACCCAGTGGATCGAATGTTGTACGTCGCCATGAGCGGCGCCAAGCAGGCCATGGAGCATCAGGCCTCGGTCGCCAACAACATGGCGAACGTCTCGACGCCCGGCTTCCGCGCGCAGGTGGCCAACTTCCGTGCCGTGCCCGTGGTCGGCCAGGAAGCGCCCACGCGCGCCTTCGTGGCCGCCACCACGCCCGGTGCCGACTTCACGCACGGCCCGCTCACCGAAACCGGCCGCGCACTCGACGTGGCCGTGAGCGGCGAAGGCTGGCTGGTGGTGCAAACCGCCGATGGCGGCGAGGCCTACACCCGCGTCGGCAACCTGCAGATCGGTGCCGACGGGCAGCTCACCACCATGGGCGGACGCCAGGTGGTGGGCGACAACGGCGCGCTGACCGTGCCGCCGGGCTCCGCCGTGAGCATTGCTTCCAACGGGCTGGTGGGTTCGCGCGATGCGGCATCGACCACGCTCACGGGCATTGCCGAAGTCGGCCGCCTCAAGCTGGTCAACCCGCCGACCACCGACCTCGTGCGCGGTGACGACGGCCTGTTCCGCATGCGCGAAGGCCTGCCGCCCGCCGAGGCCGACGAGGCCGTCACGCTGGTCGCCGGCGCGATCGAGGGCAGCAACGTCAATCCGGTCGAGGCCATGGTGGCCATGATCGCCAACGCGCGCAGCTTCGAGATGCAGATGAAGTCGCTGCAGACCGCCGACACCAACGCGCAATCGGCCAACAAGCTGCTGGCATACGGCTGATTCCCGGCCCGCCGCCCCGCAACACACCCGCAGGATTCTCCAGAAAATGATTCGCTCCCTCTACATCGCCAAGACCGGCCTGGATGCCCAGCAGACCCAGCTGGACGTCGTGTCCAACAACCTGGCCAACGTCGGTACCACCGGCTTCAAGCGCAGCCGCGCCGTGTTCGAAGACCTGGTCTACCAGAACCTGCGCCAGGTCGGCGGCCAGAGCTCCGACCAGACCCGCCTGCCTTCGGGCCTGCAGATCGGCACCGGCGTGCACGTGGTCGCCACCGAGCGCATCCACTCGCAAGGCAACCTCACCAAGACCGACAAGCCCACCGACGTCGCCATCAACGGCAGCGGCTTCTTCCAGGTGCTGATGCCCGACGGCACCACCTCGTACACGCGCGACGGCTCGTTCCAGACCGACCGCGACGGCCAGCTGGTCACGGCCAGCGGCTTCCCGGTGCAGCCAGCCATCACCATTCCGGCGAACGCCACCAGCATCACCGTGGGCCGCGACGGCATCGTGTCGGTGGTGCAGGCGGGCGGAACCAACACCGTGCAGATCGGCC
The DNA here is from genome assembly GCF_003852515.1 of Variovorax sp. KBW07. Taxonomy (GTDB): domain Bacteria; phylum Pseudomonadota; class Gammaproteobacteria; order Burkholderiales; family Burkholderiaceae_C; genus Variovorax. The sequence continues at coordinate 45,553 of NZ_QAJK01000076.1, forward strand.
AGCTGCAGCTTGCGACCTTCGTCAACCCGACGGGCCTGCAGAGCAAGGGCGAGAACCTGTATGCGGAAACCGATGCCTCGGGCGCACCCAACCAGGTGAACCCCGGCGTCGATGGCGCCGGCGTGCTGAGCCAGGGCTACGTGGAAGCCTCGAACGTGAACGTGGTGGAAGAGCTGGTCAACATGATCGCCACCCAGCGTTCGTACGAGATCAACAGCAAGGCCGTCCAGACTTCCGACCAGATGCTGCAGCGCCTGGCGCAGATGTGATGCGGGGCGCGCGCTTTCTTCATCGGGGTGTCTTCTTGCGGGCGCTGCTGCTGGTGCTGGCCACCGTGCTGGCCGCGGGCTGCGCGCAGGTGCCGCGCGAGCCGCTGGTGCACCAGCCGATGACCGCGCGCGCCGATTCGTATGCCGCCAACCAGGCGCGGCGCGCCCCCGGCGCGATCTTCCAGGACGGGCCCGGCGCCAACGCGCTGTTCGAAGACCGCCGTCCGCGCAACGTGGGCGACATCCTGACCATCCTGATCAGCGAAAAGGTCAACGCCACCAAGAACTCCGGCGCCAATGCGAGCCGCAGCGGTGGCACCACCGGTGTGTTCGCGGGCATTCCGAAGTTGATCGGCGGCCTGCTCGACGGGCAGGACACCAAGCTCTCGGGCACCAACACGCTCAACGCCAAGGGCGGCGCCAATGCCAACAACACCTTCAACGGCGTGATCACGGTCACCGTGACGGACGTGATGGGCAACGGCAACCTGCTGGTGAGCGGCGAAAAACAGATGGGCATCAACCAGGGCACCGAGTACATCCGCTTCTCGGGCGTGGTGAACCCGCGCACCGTTTCCGGCAACAACACCGTGCCGTCGACCCTGGTGGCCGACGCACGCATCGAATACTCGGCCAAGGGCTATATCGACGAAGCGCAGCACATGGGCTGGATGCAGCGCTTCTTCCTCAACGTGATGCCGTTCTGAACATGACTAACCCCCAGGCTTCGCGCACTTCGTGTCGCTGCTCCAACCCCCTTGCAGGGGGCGATACCTGCGGCCCGGCAAAGCCGGTTCCGCGGTATCCCACGAATGTTTCGGCTCGCTTGCGCATCGCCTTGCTGGGCGTGGTGGCGGCCTTGCTCTTTTCTCCCGCACACGCGGAGCGTCTCAAGGAGCTCGCGAACATCCAGGGCGTGCGCGACAACCCGCTGATCGGCTACGGCCTGATGGTGGGCCTGGACGGCACGGGCGACCAGACCATGCAGACGCCGTTCACCACGCAGAGCCTGAACAACATGCTGCAGCAGCTGGGCATCACGATCCCGCAGGGCGTGAACATGCAGCTGAAGAACGTGGCGGCGGTCATGGTGACGGCCACGCTGCCTTCGTTCGCGCGGCCGGGGCAGAACATCGACGTCACGGTGTCGTCGATGGGCAATGCCAAGAGCCTGCGCGGCGGCACGCTGCTCATGACGCCGCTGAAGGGCGTTGACGGCGCGACCTATGCGGTGGCGCAGGGCAACATGGTGGTCGGCGGCGCGGGCGCCGCGGCCAACGGCAGCAAGGTGCAGGTCAACCAGCTGAGCTCGGGGCGCATTCCCGCCGGGGCGCTGGTGGAGCGCACGGTCGAGGCACCGGTGGGCGCCGAAGGCACCTTCACCATCGAGCTCAACCGCTCCGACTTCGGCACCGCGCAGCGTGCCATGGACGCCATCAACCGGCAGTTCGGGCCCGGCACGGCCGAGGCCATGGACGCCCGCGTGATCCGCGTGCAGGCGCCGGAACCGCAGCGCCGCGTGGGCTTCCTCGCGCAGCTGCAAGACCTCGAAGTGACGCCGACGCAGGCCGGCGCGCGCGTGGTGGTCAACGCACGCACGGGCTCGGTCGTCATGAACCAGGCGGTCCGCGTGAAGGACTGCGCCGTGGCGCACGGCAACCTGTCGGTGGTCATCAACACCGAGCCGGTGATCAGCCAGCCGGGCGCGCTCTCGGGCGGCAGCACGGTGGTGGCGCAGACCTCGCAGATTTCCGTCAACCAGGGCGGCGGCGCCATCCAGATGGTGCGCGGCGGCGCTTCGCTCGCCGATGTGGTGAAGGGCCTGAACAGCCTGGGCGCCAACCCGCAGGACCTGGTGTCGATCCTGCAGGCCATGAAGTCGGCCGGCGCGCTGAGCGCCGAACTCGAGATCATCTGAGGCCGCGCGCATGACCATCTCGACCAACACTTCGAGTGCGAGCGCGTGGACCGGCACCGACGCCGCCAGCCGCGCCAGCGCGCTCGACCAGCGCTTTGCCCTGGACGTGCAGGGCGTCGATGCCCTGCGACGCACCGTGCGCACCTCGCCCGAAGAAGGGCTGCAGCAGGTCTCGCGCCAGTTCGAGGCCCTGTTCATGAACATGGTGCTCAAGAGCATGCGCGAAGCCACGCCGTCGAGCGGCATGCTCGACAGCCAGGACCAGAAGGTCTACCTCTCGATGTTCGACCAGCAGCTCACGCAGAACCTTTCGGGTCGCGGCGTGGGGCTGGCCGAGGCGATGCTGGCGCAATTGCGCCGGCAGCTGCCGGCAGGCGCGCCCGACGCCGAGGCCGACGCCGAGATCGGCGTCAAGCCCATGTCGCTGGAGCCGCGCGGCGGCTTGCCGTACACATCCACATACGGTCCGCGCGCGGGCATTCCCATCGGCTCCGCGCCGAGCGGCCGCGTATCGACCGCCGCCGACCTGGGCGTGTACCAGTTCAATGGCGAGCGCCGTGCGCCTGCCGCAGCCAATGCATCGCTGCAAGGCAACGTCGACGAGTTCGTGGGCCGCATGGGCGCGTCGGCCCAGGTGGCCAGTGCCGCGAGCGGCGTGCCCGCGCCGCTGATCCTGGCGCAGGCCGCGCTGGAGTCCGGCTGGGGCAAGCGCGAGATTCGCGCCGACGACGGCACGCAGAGCTTCAACCTCTTCGGCATCAAGGCCGACCGCGGCTGGAAGGGCGCGACGGTCGAGACCACCACCACCGAGTACGTCGACGGCGAGCCGCAGAAGGTGCGCGCCAAGTTCAGGGCCTATGCCTCGTACGACGAAGCCTTTACCGATTACGCGCGCTTCATTACCCGCAACCCCCGCTACGCCAACGTGCTGGCCACCGACGACCCGAACGAGGCCGCGCACGGCCTGCAGCGCGCGGGCTACGCCACCGATCCGAAGTACGGCGAGAAGCTGGTTCGCATCATGCAGAAGTTCGGCTGAGCCGTTCGCGGCCATCGTTTCATTCGCACGCGGCGGGACACACCACGCAAAGGAACACCATGCAAGAGATCGCAGGCACCCAGAGACCCCAGGCCCAGCGGCATGCGCCGCAAGGCAGCGCCGCCACCACCGCGCCCCGCCTGGAGGTGGTGACCTTCAAGCTGGGCGAAGAGGAATACGGCATCGACATCCAGAAGGTGCAGGAGCTTCGCGGCTACGACGCGGTGACGCGCATCGCCAACGCGCCGGAATACATCAAGGGTGTTGTGAACCTGCGCGGGATCATCGTGCCGATCATCGACATGCGCATCAAGTTCGAGCTGGGCGACCCGACGTACGACCAGTTCACGGTGGTGATCGTGCTGAACATCGGTGGCCGCGTGGTGGGCATGGTGGTGGACAGCGTGTCGGACGTGATCACCCTGACGGCCGAGCAGATCAAGCCGGCGCCGGAGATGGGCTCGGTGCTGGACACCGACTACCTGATCGGGCTGGGCACGCTGGATGAGCGGATGCTGATTTTGGTGGACATCGACCGGCTGATGTCGAGCGATGAGATGGGGCTCATCGAGAAGATCGCGGCCTGACAGGGCATCGGCGAGATCCAGAAAAAAGAGAAATCGAAACCGCACAACAACGACACAGAGGTTCGAGAGGAGACACGAAAAAATGAAAGACTGGACGATCGGAACGCGCATGGGCGCCGGCTTTGCGCTGGTGCTGGCGCTGCTGGTGGCCACGGCGGGCGTCGGCGTGCTGCGGTTGCAGGGCGTGGGCGAGGCCACGCAGGAGATGGCCCAGCGCTCGCTGGTGAAAGAGCGCCTGGCCGCGGCCTGGCAACTGGGCACCAGTACCAACAGCGTGCGCACCTTCTCGCTGCTCAAGAGCAACGACGCCGACGTGCAGGCCTACCTGCAGAAGAACATCGCCGCCACCAGCACCGTGATTTCGGAGACGCAGAAGAAGCTCGAAGACATGCTGGCGTCGCCGGAAGAGCTGGCACTGAGCGCCGACATCAAGAAAAAGCGCGGCGACTATGTCGAGCTGCGCAACCAGATACTGAAGCTCAAGGCCGAGGGCCAGCGCGACGAAGCCGCCAAGCTCACCGACACCCGGCTGCTGGCCGCGCTCGACAGCTACGACGCGAGCATTCGCGCCATGCTGGCGCACCAGCAACAGGAGATCGACCGCACCGCCGCCGCCATCGATGCGCAGTACCGCTCGGGCCGCGTCTACCTGATTGCATTGGCCGTGTTCGCGCTCGCGTTGGGCTCGGTGCTCGCATGGCTGCTGACGCGCAGCATCGTGCAGCCGATTGCCGAGGCGCTGCTGATTGCCGAAACCGTGGCGGCCGGCGATCTGAGCCAGGAATTCGAGACCGAGCGCGGCGGTGATTTTGGCCGGCTGTTGCGCGGCATGGGCGAGATGGAAGACACGCTCACCGACCTCGTGACACGCATCAAGACCTCCACCGATTCGATCGCTGTGGCGTCCCGCGAGATTGCGGCGGGCAACCAGGACCTGTCGTCGCGCACCGAGCAGCAGGCCAGCTCGCTGGAGCAGACGGCGGCGTCGATGGAAGAGCTGACTTCGACCGTGAAGCAGAACGCCGACAACGCACGCCAGGCCAACCAGCTGGCGGTGTCGGCTTCGGCCGTGGCGGTGAAGGGAGGCAACGTGGTGTCGCAGGTGGTGGGCACCATGGGTTCGATCAACGACTCGTCGCGCAAGATCGTCGACATCATCGGCGTGATTGACGGCATTGCGTTCCAGACGAACATCCTCGCACTGAATGCGGCCGTGGAAGCGGCGCGCGCGGGCGAGCAGGGCAAGGGCTTTGCGGTGGTGGCGTCGGAAGTTCGCAGCCTTGCGCAACGTTCGGCCGCAGCGGCAAAGGAAATCAAGACGCTGATTGGCGATTCCGTGGAGAAGGTCGAAGAGGGCAGCAAGCAAGTGGCTGAAGCGGGTCGCACGATGGACGAGATTGTCGGCAGCGTGAGGCGCGTGACCGACATCATGGGCGAGATCACGGCGGCGAGCCAGGAGCAGACGTCGGGCATCGAGCAGATCAACCAGGCCATCACGCAGATGGACCAGGTGACGCAGCAGAACGCGGCACTGGTCGAAGAAGCATCGGCCGCGGCGCAGTCGTTGCAGGAGCAGGCCGACAGCCTCGTGCAGGCCGTGAGCACGTTCAAGCTCGACGCCGACGACAACGCCCCGGTGGCCTGAAGCACCCGTGTTGCGCTCGCGTTTCAACCCGAAGATCGCTCTTCGCCTCGCTCTCTGTTCCACCGTCCTGCTGTTGCTGCTGGCGGCGGCACTGGTCCTTGGTTTCCAGGCCGGCTCCGGCGAAGACTGGGCCTACCAGGCGCTGCTGGCCCTGGCCGCTGGTGCACTGCTTGCCGGCATTGCCATCGCATGGCTGGTCACGCATTCGATCACTCGATCGACCCACGACGCCGAGAAGGTCGCGAAGCGGCTGGACCGGGTCTTTCAACATGTGAATGCCAAGGATTCCTGAAAGCGCCATGAACACCCTTTCCAATCTCAAGATCGGCACCCGTCTCGGCATGGGCTTTGCCACGGTGCTGTTGCTGTTGGCGGCCCTGGTCGGCCTGGGCCTCAATTCAATGGCCGACATCCAGGCGCGGCTCAATGGCATCGTGACCGGCAACAACGTCAAGGTGAGCGCGGTCAATGCGATGGTGGATGCGATCCGCGACATCGCGATCTTCGACAGCAACCTGATCCTGCTGACCGAGGAAGCCGCCATGCGCGAGGAGGTCAAGAAGATCGGCGCCGCGCGGGACCGCTTTGCCAAGGGCCGCGAGACACTCACGAAGCTGCTGGTCACGCCCGATGGCAAGGCACTGCTCTCCCGGGTCGAAGAGCGGCTGGGCGTGCTCGTGCCCTTGAACACCCAACTGACTGACCTGGGCCTGCAGAACAAGAACGAGGAAGCGACGCAGCTGTTCGTGACCAAGTTTCAGCCGGCCGTCCAGTCGCTGGTGGATGTGCTCAATGAAATGATCGTGCACGAAACCGCGCTGTCGGCGCGGGCCAACGAACAGGCCATTGCCGAGTATGCATGGGCGCGCAACCTGATGCTCGTGCTGGGCGGCATCGCGGTGCTGGTGGGCGCCGCGATCGCGTGGTTCATCACGCGATCGATCACGCGGCCCATCGGCGAAGCGGTAGAGGTGGCCGAGAAGGTGGCGGCGGGCGACATCAGTTCGCGCATCGAGGTGCAGTCGAAGGACGAGACCGGCCGGTTGATGTCCGCGCTGAAGGCGATGAACGAGAGCCTGGTGAGGATCGTCAGCGACGTGCGCACGGGTACGGACACGATCGCGACGGCTTCGGGGCAGATTGCTTCGGGGAACCAGGATCTTTCTTCGCGCACGGAAGAGCAGGCCAGTTCGCTGGAGCAGACGGCTGCTTCGATGGAGGAGCTGACTTCGACGGTGAAACAGAACGCGGACAACGCGCGTCAGGCGAACCAACTGGCTGTGTCGGCTTCGGAAGTGGCGGTCAAGGGCGGCAGCGTCGTGTCCCAAGTGGTCGACACGATGGGCTCGATCAATGCATCGTCCAAGAAGATCGTGGACATCATCGGTGTCATCGATGGCATCGCTTTCCAGACGAACATCCTGGCTTTGAATGCAGCTGTGGAAGCGGCTCGCGCTGGCGAGCAAGGCCGTGGCTTTGCGGTGGTGGCTTCGGAAGTTCGCAGCCTGGCGCAGCGTTCGGCCGCAGCGGCCAAGGAAATCAAGACCCTCATTGGTGACTCGGTGGAGAAGGTCGAAGAGGGCAGCAAGCAAGTGGCCGAAGCCGGCCGCACCATGGAAGAGATCGTTGGCAGCGTCAAGCGTGTGACGGACATCATGGGCGAGATCACCGCGGCGAGCCAGGAACAAACGTCCGGCATCGAACAGATCAACCAGGCCATCACGCAGATGGACCAGGTGACGCAGCAGAACGCTGCATTGGTCGAAGAAGCCTCGGCCGCAGCGCAATCGCTGCAAGAGCAAGCCGGCAGCCTCGTGCAAGCCGTGAGCATCTTCAAGCTCGATTCCAACGCCGTCCCCACGCCACCGCGTCCCGGCTTCAAGCACCTCACGCCGATCCCACAGCCTTCCAAGGCCGCGAAACCCGCGCCCAAGCCACGCGCCAAGTCGCTCCCCGCCACTCGCCGCGAGCCCGGCACGGGCGCCGCCCCGCAACTGGCCATGAGCAACGACGCCAAAGGCGACTGGACCGAATTTTGAGAAGAAAGGTCTCAAGTCTGGCGAACTGATGCCGATAACAGGGAGACGGCGTTGCCGCGGCGGCCCGTCTTGAATCCATTTCATGCCGGTGGCCCGCCGTGCGCCGCGGACACCGTCCCCCGTTATTGAAGGAAGAGAGCAATGAGTTTGAAGGATCTGAAAATCGGCACGCGCCTGGGGCTCGGCTTCGCGGTGATGCTGTTGCTGATGGCTTTCATTGCCGGTACCGGCGTGCTGCGCCTGACCAACGTGGGCAATGCCACGGACGAGATGGTGGAAGGCGCGCTGGTCAAGGAACGGCTGGCGAGCGAATGGCTCAGCCTGCTGAAGTCGAACACCGTCGCCAACTTCGCGATGGTCAAGACCACCGATCCGGAGATTGCCGCCTACTTCGCCAAGATCCAGGCCGCGGGCTCGGCACGCATCACGCCCGCGCAGAAAAAGCTGGAGGCGATGCTCAGCACGCCCGAAGAAAAGAAGCTGTACGCCGACGTGGCCGCTGCGCGCGCCGTGGTGCTCGAGACGGTGGGCGTCCTCAACAAGCTGAAGGACGAGAAGAAGCTCGACGAAGCCAATGTGCTGGTCGACACCAAGTTCACGGCCGCGCTGACCGTCTATGCCAACGCCGTCGAATCGCTGGCCAACCACCAGCGCGAACGGATCGACGCCGCCGCCAAGGGCATCACCGCCGACCACACGGCCGGCCGCACCACGCTGATCGTGCTGTCGGCCATTGCACTGGTGCTGGGCGCGCTGTTCGCATGGCGCCTGACGCTGGGCATCGTGCGCCCGCTGGGCCACGCGCTGGAAGTGGCCGAGACGGTGGCCGCGGGCGACCTGAGCGCCAACATCCGCGTCGAAAGCCGCGACGAAGCCGGCCAGCTGATGCAGGCGCTGAAGGACATGAACGCGAGCCTGGCCAAGGTGGTGGGTGAAGTGCGCATGGGCACGGACACGATTGCCACGGCGTCGAGCCAGATCGCATCGGGGAACCAGGACTTGTCTTCGCGCACCGAGCAGCAGGCCAGTTCGCTGGAGCAGACGGCGGCGTCGATGGAAGAGCTGACTTCGACGGTGAAGCAGAACGCGGACAACGCGCGTCAGGCGAACCAGCTGGCTGTGTCGGCTTCGGAAGTTGCAGTGAAGGGTGGCAGCGTGGTGTCGCAAGTGGTCGACACGATGGGGTCGATCAATGCGTCGTCCAAGAAGATTGTCGACATCATCGGCGTCATCGATGGCATCGCCTTCCAGACCAACATCCTGGCTTTGAATGCGGCTGTGGAAGCGGCTCGCGCTGGTGAACAAGGCCGTGGCTTCGCGGTCGTGGCTTCCGAAGTTCGCAGCCTTGCGCAACGCTCGGCAGCAGCAGCCAAGGAAATCAAGACCCTCATCGGCGACTCGGTAGAGAAGGTCGAAGAGGGCAGCAAGCAGGTGGCGGAAGCCGGCCGCACCATGGACGAGATTGTCGGCAGCGTCAAGCGCGTGACCGACATCATGGGCGAGATCACGGCGGCGAGCCAGGAGCAGACGTCGGGCATCGAGCAGATCAACCAGGCCATCACGCAGATGGACCAGGTCACGCAGCAGAACGCAGCGCTGGTCGAAGAAGCATCGGCCGCAGCCCAGTCGCTGCAGGAACAAGCCGGCAGCCTCTCGCAGGTCGTCGGCGTGTTCCGCCTCGGCGGCAACGGCAGCAGCGCGAGTACCGGCAACCAGCTGGCACTGGCCTGAAAGCGGCAACAGGACCATGCGCGTCAATCTGCCCATCACCGACACCGAGTACGAGCTTGCGGAGGGTGAGGCCCTGGTGTCCCGCACGGACCTCAAGGGACGCATCACCTACGTCAACCCGGCCTTCGTCCAGGCCAGCGGCTATGCCGTCGGCGAACTCATGGGCAAGGCGCACAACATCGTGCGCCACCCCGACGTGCCCGCCGAAGCCTTTGCCGACCTGTGGCAGACGCTGGGCCAGGGCCTGCCCTGGACCGGGCTGATCAAGAACCGGCGCAAGAACGGCGACTTCTACTGGGTGCTCGCCAACGTGACGCCCATCAGCCGCCATGGCCGCGTGCAGGGCTACATGTCGGTGCGCAGCCGCCCCGCCCGCGCCGAAGTGATCGAGGCCGATGCGCTCTACCGCCGCATCCGCGAGGGCGGCGCCAAGGGCATCGAGATTGTGCAGGGCGAGGTGGTGCAGCGCGGCTGGACCAACCCGCTGGCACAGCTGCGGCGCATTCCGGTGCGGCGCCGGGTCTTCGGCGCGACAGCCGTGGCCGCGCTGCTGTCGCTGGGTTTCGGCGCGATGGGCTGGATGGAGGCGTCCAGGCTGGCTGCCGCTTCCGGCGCGCACAGCTGGCTTCCCGGCGTGGTTGCCGTGGGCTCCGTCGGCGCCGCGCTGGCCTGGCTGGGCCTGGGGCAGTTTCTCGGCCGCACGGTGTTCCGTCCGCTGGACGAGGCGCTGGAAGTGGCGCGCGCCATCGCGGGCGGCGACCTGGCCCGCTTCGAAGTGCGGCCCGGCGACGAGATCACCGGCCTGCTGCGCGCGCTGAACCAGATGAGCGCGAACCTCTTCGCCATCGTGGCGGACGTGGGCGCGAACGTTGCCGGCGTGATGTCGGCGTCGAGCCAGATCGCCTCGGGCAACCAGGACCTGTCGTCGCGCACCGAACAGCAGGCCAGCTCGCTGGAGCAGACGGCCGCGTCGATGGAAGAGCTGACCTCGACGGTGAAGCAGAACGCCGACAACGCGCGTCAGGCCAACCAGCTGGCCGTGTCGGCTTCGGAAGTGGCGGTGAAGGGCGGCAGCGTGGTCTCGCAAGTGGTCGACACCATGGGCTCGATCAACGACTCGTCGAAAAAGATCGTCGACATCATCGGCGTGATCGACGGCATCGCTTTCCAGACCAACATCCTGGCGCTGAACGCGGCCGTGGAAGCGGCACGCGCGGGCGAGCAGGGCAAGGGCTTTGCGGTGGTGGCTTCTGAAGTGCGCAGCCTGGCGCAGCGCTCGGCTTCGGCGGCCAAGGAGATCAAGACGCTGATCGGCGACTCGGTGGACAAGGTCGCGGCCGGCAGCAAGCAGGTGGCCGAGGCGGGCCGCACGATGCAGGAAATCGTGGGCAGCGTGAAGCGCGTGACCGACATCATGGGCGAGATCACGACCGCGAGCCAGGAGCAGACCTCGGGCATCGAGCAGATCAACCAGGCCATCGCGCAGATGGACCAGGTGACGCAGCAGAACGCCGCGCTGGTCGAAGAGGCTTCGGCCACGGCGCAGTCGCTGCAGGAGCAGGCCGACGGCCTGGTTCGCGCGGTGCAGGTTTTCAGGACCGAGGCCGGCGATGGCGCCGTTGCCCGGAACGAGTTTTAAAAAATCGCAGGAGAAGAGATGCTGACGAAGGCAAAAGACCCATTGAACTCGGCCGCCCCGGCGCCGTCCATCGCCGCCAACGGCCCCCGCCTGGAGGTGGTGACCTTCAAGCTGGGCGAGGAGGAATACGGCATCGACATCCAGAAGGTGCAGGAACTTCGCGGCTACGACGCGGTGACGCGCATCGCGAACGCACCGGAGTACATCAAGGGTGTGGTGAACCTGCGCGGGATCATCGTGCCGATCATCGACATGCGCATCAAGTTCGAGCTGGGCGACCCGACGTACGACCAGTTCACGGTGGTGATCGTGCTGAACATTGGCGGCCGCGTGGTGGGGATGGTGGTGGACAGCGTGTCGGACGTGATCACGCTGACGGCCGAGCAGATCAAGCCGGCGCCGGAGATGGGCTCGGTGCTGGACACCGACTACCTGATCGGGCTGGGCACGCTGGACGAGCGGATGCTGATTTTGGTGGACATCGACCGGCTGATGTCGAGCGACGAAATGGGTCTTGTAGAAGCCGCCGCCACCGCCTGATTGCCGCGCCATGGCCGCACGGCCAGGTATCGGTCCATCGCCTTCAACCTTCAACGCCTGCACCATGAACTTCTTTTCCAACCTGCGCATCGGGACCCGGCTGGCCGTGGCCTTCACCATCGTCCTGGGCCTGACCGTGATTTCCACCGCCATCGCGCTGGTTTCCGCGCGAAGCAACGCGGAAGCCACCCGGCTCATGATGGAAAGCCCGCTGGCCAAGGAACGGCTGATCTCCGACTGGTACGTGCTGACCTACTCGGCCATTGCGCGCACGTCGATGATCGCGCGCACCACCGACGAGACGCTGCCGGTGGTGTTCGCGGACGTCATCTCGGACAGCGTGAAGAAGGGCAGCGAGACCATGGCGAAGGTCGAGAAGCTGCTGGTGACAGAAGAAGAAAAGGCGCTCTACAAATCGATCGTCGCGTTGCGCGCCAAGTACCAGGCCGCCAAAGACGAAGTGGGCAAGGCCAGGGCGAGCGGCAGCGCGGTGGACACCACGCGTGCGTTCAAGGAATCGTTCCAGCCCGCGGCAAAGGCCTACGAAACCAGCGTGCTCAACCTGCTGTCGATGGAGCGCAAGGCCATCGACGACATGAGCCTGGCCATCGACGCGGCGAACGCGCACAGCTTCAACCTGCAGATGCTGCTGACTTTGCTGACGGTGATCAGCGGCGGCATCTTCGCGCTGTTCATCTCGCGCAGCATCGTGCGGCCGCTGGCCAAGGCCGTGGTGGTTGCGCAGACGGTGGCCGGCGGTGACCTGAGCGCGAACATCCAGGTGGAGAGCCGCGACGAGGCGGGCCAGCTGATGCAGGCGCTGAAGAACATGAACGAGAACCTGGCCAAGGTGGTGGGCGAGGTGCGCACGGGCACGGAGACGATTGCGACGGCTTCGGGGCAGATTGCTTCGGGGAACCAGGATCTTTCTTCGCGCACGGAAGAGCAGGCGAGTTCGCTGGAGCAGACGGCGGCGTCGATGGAAGAGCTGACCTCGACGGTGAAGCAGAACGCTGATAACGCCCGTCAGGCGAACCAGCTGGCTGTGTCGGCTTCCGAGGTGGCGGTGAAGGGCGGTAGCGTGGTGTCGCAAGTGGTCGACACGATGGGCTCGATCAATGCGTCGTCCAAGAAGATCGTGGACATCATCGGCGTGATCGATGGCATCGCCTTCCAGACCAACATCCTGGCGCTGAATGCGGCTGTGGAAGCTGCTCGTGCAGGCGAGCAAGGCCGCGGCTTTGCTGTCGTGGCCTCTGAAGTCCGCAGCCTTGCGCAGCGTTCGGCCGCAGCTGCCAAGGAAATCAAGACCCTCATCGGCGACTCGGTAGAAAAGGTCGAAGAGGGCAGCAAGCAGGTGGCGGAAGCCGGCCGCACCATGGAAGAAATCGTCGGCAGCGTCAAGCGTGTGACGGACATCATGGGAGAGATCACCGCGGCGAGCCAGGAACAAACGTCCGGCATCGAACAGATCAACCAGGCCATCACGCAGATGGACCAGGTGACGCAGCAGAACGCAGCCTTGGTCGAAGAGGCATCGGCCGCAGCCCAGTCGTTGCAGGAACAAGCCGGCAGCCTCGTGCAAGCCGTCAGCATCTTCAAGCTCGACACCGACGGCCAGGCCGCCTCCCGCCCACAGGCCCGCGCACTGCCGGCCACCCCGCGCGAGAAGCTGGCGGCCGCGGTGCCCCGGCTGGCCGCGGCGGGCGCGGATGCCGCCGGCGACTGGCGTGCTTTCTAGGAATGGATAACCGCCGCGGGCACCGTCGGCCGGCCCTGCCGGGCGACCGTGTTCCGCGGCGGCGAGTTGAATCGGGCTCCACGGCCCAAAGGAAAAATCATTAAAACTTTCTACAACCTCAAAATCGCGACCAAGCTGCTTGTGTCGTTCATCGCCGTGCTTGTGTTGACGGCCTGCCTTGGCGCCTTCTCGGTGTTGCAACTGGGCAAGGTCCACGACATGTCGACGGACCTGGCAACCAACTGGATGCCCGCCACGCGTTCGTTGCTCGAAATGAAGAACCTGGTGGCGCGCTACCGTTCCCAGGAACTGCAGCACATCCTCTCGGGTTCGTACGACGAAATGGCCGTCTACGAAAAGTCGATGGACGAAACCTGGAGCGCGCTGCAGAAGACCCGCACCGAGTACGAGACGCTCATTTCGGAGCCGGAGGAGCGCGAGATCTACCCGGTGTACGAGAAGCTGCTGGCCCAGTACGCCATAGAGCACAACAAGATCATCGCCATCTCGCACACGCAGGAGAGCGAACAGGCCACCGCGCTGATCCGTGGCAAGTCGCTGCAGCTGAACCGCGAGATCACCTCGGCGCTCGACAAGCTGACCGAAGTGAACGTGAAGGGCGCCATCCGTGCCGGCGTCACGGCCGACGAGGTGTTTGCGAAAGCCCGCCTTTGGGTGCTCGGCATGCTGCTGGGCAGCGTGGCGCTGGGCCTGGTGCTGGCCCTGTGGATTGCGCGCATCGTCGCGCGTCCGCTGGCCGAGGCGGTGAAGGTGGCGCAGTCGGTGGCCGCGGGCGACCTGACCAGCCGCATCGAGGCGCACACGACGGACGAGACCGGTTTGCTGCTGGACGCCCTGAAGGGCATGAACGACAGCCTGGTGAAGATCGTCGGGGAAGTGCGCACGGGGACGGACACGATCGCCACGGCATCGAGCCAGATCGCTTCGGGGAACCAGGATCTTTCTTCGCGCACGGAAGAGCAGGCCAGTTCGCTGGAGCAGACCGCTGCTTCGATGGAAGAACTGACTTCGACGGTGAAGCAGAACGCTGATAACGCGCGTCAGGCCAACCAACTGGCCGTGTCGGCTTCGGAAGTTGCCGTGAAGGGCGGCAGCGTCGTGTCGCAAGTGGTCGACACGATGGGCTCGATCAATGCATCGTCGAAGAAGATCGTCGACATCATCGGTGTCATCGATGGCATCGCCTTCCAGACCAACATCCTGGCTTTGAATGCGGCTGTTGAAGCTGCTCGTGCTGGCGAACAAGGCCGTGGCTTTGCAGTCGTGGCTTCCGAGGTTCGCAGCCTGGCCCAACGCTCGGCCGCAGCAGCCAAGGAAATCAAGACCCTCATCGGCGATTCGGTCGAGAAGGTCGAAGAGGGCAGCAAGCAAGTCGCGGAAGCCGGCCGCACGATGGACGAGATCGTCGGCAGCGTGAGACGCGTGACGGACATCATGGGCGAGATCACCGCAGCGAGCCAGGAGCAGACCTCGGGCATTGAACAGATCAACCAGGCCATCACGCAGATGGACCAGGTGACGCAGCAGAACGCCGCACTGGTCGAAGAAGCCTCGGCCGCAGCGCAATCGCTTCAGGAACAAGCCGGCAGCCTTGTGCAAGCCGTCAGCATCTTCAAGCTCGACACGCACGCCATGGCCGCGCGCCCCAATTTCAAGCGCCTCACCCCGATTCCGAAGGCTGCCCCGCCGGCGCCCAAGGCACGTGCCAAGGCGCTGCCGGCGCAACGGAGCACGGGTTCACGTACCGCCCCCCAACTCGCCATGGCCGGCGACGCGAAGGGCGACTGGACCGAGTTCTAAAAGAAGGAAGAGGGCTCAACACTCGCGGGCCCGTGCCGATAACGAAACGACAACGCCGCGTCCCGCGGTGGGATTCGTTCCAGTTCTGAAAGAAGAAGACAAATGAGTTTGAAGAACCTGAAGATCGGCACGCGCCTTGGGCTCGGCTTTGCCGCCATCCTGTTGCTGATGGCCGTCATTGCCGGCACCGGCATGCTGCGCCTGGCGAACGTGGGCAGCGCGACCGACGAGATGATGAAGCACGCGCTGGTCAAGGAGCGCCTGGCCAACCAGTGGTCGAACCTGCTGGGCCCGACGATCGTTCGATCGTTCGCGATGGTCAAGGCGACCGATCCGGCCGTCGTGACCTACTTCGCCAATGCCCGCGCCGAGAGCTCGGCAAAGATCAACCCGGTGCAGAAGAAGCTCGAGGAAATGCTGACTTCACCGGAAGAAAAGAAGCTGTATGCCGACGTGGCCGACGCGCGCGCGGTGGTGCTGGAGATCATCGAGAAGATCAACAAGCTCAAGACCGACGGCAAGAGCGCGGAGGCCAGCGAGCTGGCCGACACCAAGTTCGCGGCAGGGCTGACCGTCTACGAGAATGCGGTGGCCAACCTCGCGGCGCACCAGCGCGACAAGATCGACGCCGTTGCGTTGGGCATTGCGGCCGACCAGTCGACGGGCCAGACCACGCTGATGGTGCTGTCGGCGATTGCGCTGCTGGTGGGCGCACTGTTCGCGTGGCGCCTGAGCGTGGGCATCGTGCGCCCGCTGGGCCATGCGGTGACCGTTGCCGAAACCGTGGCTGGCGGTGACCTGAGCGCGAACATCCGCGTCGAAAGCCGCGACGAGGCCGGCCAATTGATGCAGGCGTTGAAGGACATGAACGCGAACCTGGCCAAGGTGGTCGGTGAAGTGCGTACTGGCACCGAGACGATTGCCACGGCTTCGGGGCAGATCGCTTCGGGGAATGAAGACCTGTCGTCGCGCACCGAGCAGCAGGCCAGCTCGCTGGAGCAGACGGCTGCTTCGATGGAGGAGCTGACTTCGACGGTCAAGCAGAACGCTGATAACGCGCGTCAGGCGAACCAGCTGGCTGTGTCGGCTTCGGAAGTTGCGGTGAAGGGCGGCAGCGTCGTGTCGCAAGTGGTCGACACGATGGGCTCGATCAATGCGTCGTCCAAGAAGATCGTGGACATCATCGGTGTCATCGATGGCATCGCCTTCCAAACGAACATCCTGGCATTGAATGCGGCCGTTGAAGCTGCACGCGCTGGCGAGCAGGGCCGCGGCTTTGCGGTGGTGGCTTCGGAAGTTCGCAGTCTGGCCCAACGCTCGGCTGCAGCGGCCAAGGAAATCAAGACGCTGATTGGCGACTCGGTAGAGAAGGTCGAAGAGGGCAGCAAGCAAGTGGCAGAAGCCGGCCGCACCATGGAAGAAATCGTCGGCAGCGTCAAGCGCGTGACGGACATCATGGGCGAGATCACCGCGGCGAGCCAGGAACAGACCTCGGGCATCGAGCAGATCAACCAGGCCATCACGCAGATGGACCAGGTCACGCAACAGAACGCGGCACTGGTCGAAGAAGCATCGGCCGCAGCGCAATCGCTTCAGGAACAAGCCGGCAGCCTCGTGCAAGCCGTCAGCATTTTCAAGCTCGATGCCAACGCCGTCGCCACGAACCGCCCGGGTTTCAAGCGCGTCACGCCGATTCCGCAGCCGGCCAAACCCGCGCCCAAGCCACGCGCCAAGTCGCTCCCCGCTGCCCGCCGCGAACCCGGCACGGGCGCCGCTCCGCAGCTGGCCATGAGCAACGACGCCAAGGGCGACTGGACGGAATTCTGAGCACGCAGGCCGGCATGCGCCAAACCGACCCTCAAGTTTCGGCCCGCGCTGCCGATAGATACCCAGAGGCATCGTTCGCGATGCCGGCACCAACACCCCTTTGACAGATTGACAGGTAAAGCCCTATGTCCGGAAGCATGTTCTACACGGGTCTGAGCGGCCTCGGCGTCGCCCGCACCGCGCTGATGACCACGGCCCACAACACAGCCAACGCGTACACGGCGGGCTACAGCCGCCAGGTGGCCGAGATCGCCTCGGCCGGCGGCATTTCGAGCGGCTCGGGCTTCATCGGCTCGGGCGCCAACGTGCTCACCGTGTCGCGCAGCTACGACCGCTACCTGACCGCGCAGCTGTCGGCCGCGCAGTCGGCCTCGGCCGCGCTGGCCACCAACGGCACGCAGATCAACCGCATCGACACGCTGCTGGCCGACAAGACGTCGGGCATCTCGCCGCTGATGCAGAGCTTCTTCACCAGCATCCAGGGCGTGGCCAACACGCCGGCCGACCCGGCGGCGCGCCAGCAGATGATCAGCTCCGCGCAGGCGCTGGCGACCAAGCTGCGCTCCACCGACCAGTACCTGTCGGACCTGAACTCCTCGGTCAACGAGCAGATCGACGGCAGCGTGGCGCAGATCAACACCTACGCGGCCAAGATCGCCAGCCTCAACCAGCAGATCAGCCAGCTCAGCGCCGTGGCCGGCGGCCAGCCGCCCAACGACCTGCTCGACCAGCGCGACCAGCTGGTCAGCCAGCTGAGCCAGGTGGTGGACGTGAAGGTGCTGCAGCAGGACAACGGCAAGTACAACGTGTTCATCGCCACCGGCCAGTCGCTGGTGGTGGGCGACTACGCCGCCAAGATGGCGTCGGTGGCGTCGGCGGCCGACCCGACCCGCAAGGTGGTCGCGCTCACGGGCTTTGCCGGCAACACCAATGAAATCGACGACAGCACCCTCAAGGGCGGCGTGCTCGGCGGCCTGATGGCCTTCCGCAGGGACACGCTCATTCCCACGCAGAACTCCATCGGCCGACTCGCGATGTCGGTGGCCGATGCGGTCAATGCGCAGCACAAGCTGGGCGTGGACCTGAACGGCGCGCTGGGAACCAACTTCTTCAGCCAGTCGGTGCCGGGCGCGATCCCGAACGCCGGCAACGCGGGCAACCTCGAACTGGGCGCCTCGCTGAGCGACGTGTCGAAGCTCACGACCAGCGACTACAACGTTGCGGTGACCGACGTGGCCGGCGTGCTCACCTATTCGGTCACCCGGCTATCCGACAAGACGTCGATGGGCACCTTCACTACTTTCCCGATCACTTTCGACGGCGTGAGCCTCACGGCCGCCAGCGGCACGGCGCAGGCCGGCGACTCTTTCCTGGTGCAGCCCACCCGCACCGGCGCGCGCGACATCGACGTGCTGGTTCGCGATCCGTCCAAGGTGGCGGCCGCATCGCCCATCGTGACCGGCAACACCGCCGGCAACAAGGGCACCGGCGCGCTGGGCGCGGCCAGCGTCGACGCGACCTATCCGGGCACGCCGCTGGCCGGGCCGGTCACGCTGACCTTCAACTCCGGCACCGGCGCGCTGTCGGGCTTTCCCGCCACCTCGGCGGTGACTGTCACGCTGGCCAACGGCACCGCCACCACGTACCCGGCCGGCACGCCCGTGCCGTACACCGCGGGCGCGAAGATGAGCTTCGACGGCATCACCGTCGCCATGACCGGCGCACCCGCGAACGGCGACACCTTCACCGTCGGCAAGAACACCTCGGGCGTGTCCGATGGCAGCAATGCATTGCTGCTGGGCGCGCTGCAGCGCAAGACCACGATGGCCAACGGCACCACGACCTTCAGCGGCGCCTACGCGCAGCTGGTGAGCGAAGTCGGCAACCGCGCGATGGCGGTCAAGGTTGCCAGCACCACGCAAGACAGCGTGACCGGCCAGATCAAGGCCAGCCAGCAATCGATTTCGGGCGTCGTCCAGGACGAGGAAACCGCCAACCTGCTGATGTTCCAGCAGATGTACCAGGCCAATGCCAAGGTGATCCAGACCGCGTCGACCATGTTCGACACGATTCTGGGCATCCGCAGCTGACGCTGCCCACGTACGCCTATTCCGCACAGATTTGCACAGGAACCGCGATGCGCATCAGCACCCAATCCTTCTACGAGCAGAACGTCAACGCCATGGGCCTGCAGCAGCAGAAGCTGTTCAGGGTCCAGCAGCAGCTGGCCACCAATTCGAAGTTTCTCTCGGCCGGCGACGATCCGGTCGGCGCGGCGCGCTCGCTCGGCGTCAGCCAGACGCTTTCTGAAAACGCGCAGTACGCCACCAGCCGCCAGCGCGCGTCGCTGTCGCTGGCCACCGAAGAGAACGCGCTCAACTCGGTGACCGCGATCCTGCAGAACATGAAGACGCTGACCGTGCACGCCGGCAACGGCACGCTGTCGGATGCCGACCGCGAGTCGCTCGCCACCACCATCCAGAGCGGCCTCGACCAGCTCATCGGCGTGGCCAACTCCGACAACGGCAACGGGCAGTACCTGTTCGCCGGATTCAAGAGCGGCAGTCCGCCCTTCGTGGCCGCCCCCGGCGGCGGCGTGCAGTACGTGGGCGACCAGGGCCAGCGGCTGATGCAGATCGACGTGGCACGGCAGATGTCGACCTCGGACGACGGCCGCAGCATCTTCCAATCGGTGCAGGGCGGCGCGGGCTACGTCACCTCGGGCGCGGCGAGCAACACCGGCAGCGCCGTCTTCGGCCCGGTCGGCATCACCAATGCCACCGCGGCGGACTACGGCAAGGACTTCACCATCAGCTTCACCGGCGGCAACTACACGGTGATGACCAAGGACACGCCGCCCGTGGTGGCTGCCAGCGGCATCTACACGCCGGACACGGCCATTTCCTTCGGCGGCGTGCAACTGAAGTTCAGCGGCACGCCGGCGGACGGCGACAACTTCGACGTGTCGACCGCGCAGAACGCCGGCACCGACATCTTCGCGGCCATCGGCCAGCTGGTGAGCGCGCTGCGCACGCCGTTGGCCGGCGGCGGCGCGGCGGCCCAAGCGCAACTGCGCAATGCATTGAGCACTGCCAACGTCAAGGTCACCAATGCGCACGACAACGTGCTGACGGTGCTGTCGTCGGTGGGCGCGCGCCAGAACGAAATCGATGCGCTCGACACCGGCGGCGCCGCGCGCAAGCTGCAGGAAGAAAGCTACCTGTCGAGCATTGAAGACCTGGACCCGTACAGCGCCATTTCGGAGTTCTACCAGCGGCAGTCGTCGCTGCAGGCCACGCAGATGACGTTTGCGCGGTTGAACAGCATTTCTTTGTTCAATTACCTCTGATCCAGCGGCAGGCGTCGCGCACTTCGTGTGCGGCGCTGCGTGCAAGCGGGGAGCACGCTAAGGCCGCAGCCCCTGCGTAAACCGCAGCATGTTCGCCACCGACTCCGCAAACCGCGGCTCCAGAAAAGCCCCGAGGTTCGGCATGAGCAACTGCAGCATGACGATCCCCGCCAGCAGCGTCAGCGGAAAGCCCACGGCGAAGATGCTGAACTGCGGCGAGGCGCGGTTCAGGATGCCCATGGCCAGGTTGAGCGTGAGCAGCGCGGTAATCAGCGGCAGCGCCAGCAGCAGCCCGCTGGTGAAGATGTCGCCGCCGGCCAGCACCAGGAACATCCAGCCGCCGGCCGCGAGCGGCCCGTCGGAAATAGGCAGGGTGCGAAAGCTTTCCGCCAGCGCGTTCACCATCAGGAGGTGGCCGTCGAGCGCCAGAAAAATCAGCATGGCCAGCATGTTCAGCAGCCGCGACACCACCATGGTGCTGCCGTGGCTCATGGGGTCGAAGAACGACGCGAAAGAAAGGCCCATCTGCAGGCCGATGTATTCGCCTGCCGCCAGCACGGCCGTGAAAATCAGCCGCATCGAAAAGCCCATGGCCGCGCCGATCAGCACCTGCTGCACGATGATCCAGAAGCCACCGGCCGACACCACGGGCACCGCCGGAAACGGCCCGATGGTGGGCGAGATCACCAGCGCCAGCATGGCGGCAATGCCGACCTTGACCTGCCGCGGCGCCCAGGGCTCGCCGAACACGGGTGCCGTGCTGACCAGCGCCAGCATGCGAACGAACGGCCACAGGAAGGCCACCATCCAGGCTTCGAGCTGGCCCGAGGTGACGGAAAAAATCGAAGGCGTCACGCCAGCATCTGCGGGATGCTGGAGAACAGGGCGCGCATGTAGTCGAGCATGCGGTCGAGCATCCACGGCCCGGCGACCACCAGCGTCGCGAACACTGCGAGCAGCTTGGGAATGAAGGACAGCGTGGCTTCGTTGATCTGCGTGGCGGCCTGGAAGATGCTGACGATCAGGCCGATGATCAGCGCCACCATCAGCAGCGGAGCGCCCAGCAGCAACGAGATTTCCATGGCCCGGTGGCCCATGGTCATGACGGATTCGGGGGTCATGTGTGCGTACCTGCGGTATCTAGAGGTAGAAGCTTTGCGTCAGCGCGCCGATCAGCAATTGCCAGCCGTCGGCCAGCACGAACAGCATCAGCTTGAAGGGCAGCGCAATGGACGCGGGCGGCACCATCATCATGCCCATCGACATGAGCACGCTCGCCACCACGAGGTCGATGATGAGGAAGGGAATGAAGATGGTGAAGCCGATCTGGAACGCCGTCTTCAGCTCGCTGATGACGAAGGACGGCAGCAGGATGCGCAGCGGCACTTCTTCGGGCCCCTGCATGTCGGGCACCTTGGCGAGCCGCGCGAACAGGGCCAGGTCGGTCTCGCGGGTCTGCTTGAGCATGAAGGTCTTGAAGGGCGCAATGCCGCGCTCCAGTGCCTTGTCGGCACTGAGCTTGTTCTCGGAGAAGGGCACGTAGGCGTCGGTGTAGACCTTGTCGAACACCGGCGACATCACGAAGAAGGTCAGGAACAGCGACAGCCCGACCAATATCTGGTTGGGCGGCGACGTCTGCGTGCCGATGGCGGTGCGCAGCAGGCCCAGCACGATCAATATGCGCGTGAAGCTGGTCATCGACAGCAGCAGCGCGGGCAGGAAGGTGAGCGAGGTCAGCAGCACCATGGTCTGCACGCTCAGCGACCAGGTCTGGCTGCCGCCGGGGCCGGGCGTGCTGGTGATGCCGGGCAGGCCCTGGGTCCAGGCGGCGGCGGGCAGCGTGGCGGCGAGCAGCAACAGCGCGACGCGCAGGCCGCGGCGCAAGGCGGGATGCATCATGGGGCGGTGCGCGCCTTGCCCGAGAGGGATTCGCGCAGCTTCTGGGCAAAGAGTTCGACGGGGCTGCGGGGCGTGGCCTGGGTGGCCTGAATGGCTTGATTGGCCTGCGGGCCGGCCGCCACGGGCTGGGCCTGGGCCGGCAGCGTGTGCAGCATGTTGACCTGGCTGCTGGTGACGCCGAGCACCAGCCACTGGCTGCCGACCTCCACCACGACCACGCGTTCGCGCTGGCCGACCATGGCACTCGACACCACTTTCACGAGCTGTCCGCTGCCCAGCCGCTGAAAGCCGAAGCGCCGCGCCAGCCAGGCGCAAAGGAAGATCATGCCGACCACCGCTGCCATGCCGAAGCCGGCTTGCAGCAGGCCGCCGCCGCCCACGGCGGACGACGGCGTGGCTTCGTGAACCGGCGCGGGCACGGTGGGCAGCGCGGCATGCGCCGCCTGGGCCATGTGCAGGCCGACGAGCAGCAACGCCGTTCCCCGCGCGAGGAAAGTCGAGGGCCGCGCCACGCTCACCAGGCTCGCCAGGTTCATGAGCGTGCGAGCTTCTGCATCCGCTCGGACGGCGTGACGATGTCGGTCAGGCGAATGCCGTACTTCTCGTTCACCACCACCACTTCGCCCTGCGCGATCAGGTAGCCGTTGATCAGCACGTCGAGCGGCTGGCCGGCCAGGCCGTCGAGCTCGACCACCGAGCCCTGCGACAGCTGCAGCAGGTTCTTGATGGTGATGCGCGTGCGGCCGATTTCTGCCGTGAGCTGCACCGGCACGTCGAGCACGCGGGCGATGTCCACGGGCGTGGAGCCCGATGGTGCGCCCGGCGCAACGGGCGCGATGGGCGTGTCCTGGAGCTGCTGGAAGACCTGCGCGGTGGCGGGGGCCACGGCGGGTTCGGGAGCCGGTGCCGGCGGCGGTGCGGTGGCGGCCGTCTGCTCGGCCAGCGCGCTGGCCCAGTCGTCCGCGTCGCTGGCGGCAGGGGTGTTGTCAGTCATGGTCGTTCTTCAAATCGGTGTCTTGGTGGGAGATCATGTGTTGCACGCGCAGGGCGTAGCGTTCGTTGGAGGTGCCGTAGCCGCACTCCATCACCGGCACGCCGCCGACCTTGGCGACCACCGTCGCCGGCAGTTCGATAGGGATCACGTCGCCGACCTGCAGCTTCATGACTTCGCCCAGCGTCGAGGGCATGGTCACGAAGTCGGCGGTGAGCTCGACATCGGCGGCCTGCATCTGGCGCGACATCTGCGTGACCCAGCGCTTGTCGACCTCGACCTCGTCCTGGATCGGGTTGGACAGCAGGTCGCGGATCGGCTCGATCATCGAGTAGGGCAGGCACACGTGCAGGAAGCCGCCCACGGGGCCGAACTCGATCTGCAGCGTAGTGTTGATCACCACCTCGTTGGGCGCCACGATGTTGGCGAGCTTGCCGTGCATCTCGGCGCGCACGTAGTCGAAGTCCAGCGGGAACACCGGCTGCCAGGCTTCGCCGTAGCACTGCAGCGACAGGTCGAGCAGGCGCTTGATGATGCGCTGCTCGGTGCGCGTGAAGTCGCGGCCTTCCACGCGCACGTGGTAGCGGCCGTCGCTGCCGAAGAGGTTGTCCACCACCAGGAACACCAGCTTCGGGTCGAACACGAAGAGCGCGGTGCCGCGCAGCGGCTTCATGTGGATCATGTTGATGTTCGCGGGCACCGGAAGGTGCCGCACGAACTCGCCGTACTGCTGGATCTGCACGGGCCCCACCGAAATGTCGGGGCTGCGGCGCATGAAGTTCAGCAGCGCGCCGCGCAGGCCGCGCGCAAAGCGGTCGTTGATGACCTCCAGCGTGTGCATGCGGTTGCGCACCACGCGGTCGGGTGCGCCGAGGTCGTAGGCCGGCAGGCCGTCGGGCGGCGGCGCGGGCGTGGCCGCCTGGTCGAGGTCTCCGCCGGTGACGCCTTGCAAGAGCGCATCGACCTCGTCCTGGGAAAGCACCTGTT
Source organism: Variovorax sp. KBW07 (assembly GCF_003852515.1). Lineage (GTDB taxonomy): Bacteria > Pseudomonadota > Gammaproteobacteria > Burkholderiales > Burkholderiaceae_C > Variovorax. Next base: position 69,575 of record NZ_QAJK01000076.1, read on the forward strand.
CATACGCCATGGGTCGCTTGTCTGGGGGAGGGTGTCACTGCACGACGAAGGTGCTGAAGGAAACGCTGAAGATGCCCAGCTCGGGCATTCCGGCGGCCAGCGGCGCGTTCAGCGCGGCGCGGATTTCCTCGGCCAGCTTGGCCTTGTCTTCCGGCGTCACCAGCGACTCGGGCGGGCGGTTCGACAGCAGCACCAGCAGGCGGCTGCGCAGCTCGGGCATGAACTCGACGATCTGCGCCTTGGCCGGCTCGTCGCGCACCTTCAGCGCCATGCCGATCTGCAGGAAGCGCGAGCGCCCTTCGGACTGCAGGTTGACGGTCAGCGGGTCCAGCATGACGAAGATCGGCTTGTCGGGCGCCGGTGCCTTGACGGTTTCCGCGGCGGGCGCGCCCATGAAGCGGGGAACGAAGACGTAGGCAGCCGCGCCGACGGCGGCGATGCCGACGACGAGCACGAGCCCGATCAGAAGCTTCGAGGAGCGGCGTGGGGCCGGCGCGGCCGTGACGGCGGCGGTTGCGACTGGAGAGGAAGAAGCCATGGTGAAGCGGGTTTACGGGTCCGATCTATTCTTTGCGAAGTCCCCCGCGAACGAACGGCCGAACAAGCGCGCAAAGGCGCTTCATATCCGTTCATTGAGGCGCGCCCGGAAAGGGCGCCGCCGGTGCGGGGAGGCGAGGGAGCTGGGGGCCTCAGGCGAAGGTGTCGACTCCTGAGCCCGCGTGGCCGGGCAGGCTGGCGCGCGTGGCGGCGACGGGCGCCGCCGGCACGTCGCCGGCGGTGCGGCCGGCACCGGGGTAGCTGGACGGGCCTTGCAGCCGCGCGGCGTTCTGTTGCTGCTGTTGTTGCTGCTGTTGCGCAAACGCGGCGTCCTGCCCGAAGGGCTGGCGGGTTTCCGCGCCGACCGAGGTCTGGCCCAGCGTGATGCCCTGTTCCGACAGGCTGGTGCGCAGTTGCGGCAGCGCGGCCTCGATGGCCTTGCGCACGCTCTCATGGGCCGACACGAACATCGCCTGCGCCTGGTTGTCGCCCATCGACAGCGTGACCTTCAGTGGGCCGAGGCCGGCGGGGTTGAGGTTCAGCTCGGCCGTGTGATGGCCACCGGCGCTCATGCGCGCGAGTTGCTGACCCAGGGCCGGTGCCCACTTCTCGCTGCCGACTTCGGGCGCGATGGTGTGCAGCGGGCCGCGCGTGGCGGATGCGTCGGCCGCGCGCTCGGTCGATGCCGAAGCGGAGGCGGGCTGCTGCAGCGCGACGGGGTTCACGGCCACCGACGGGTCGGTGGCGTCGTCGGCCGCGGCGGCCAGGGCGGGAGCTGCGTTGGCTACGGCTGCGGCGGGCGTTGTGGCTTCCGCGGCCTTCGGCTGCGCGGCGGCGGCCAGCTGTTCGGCGGTCGTCGCGCTCACGGCGGCGCGGGCACCACCGGTGCGGCCCGATGCGGCGGTGCCGATCGGCGAACCGGCGGGTGCCGAAGCGGGCTTCGCGCCGTCGACGGCCATCGCCTGCGCGGCCACGGCGGCACGCACGACTTCCTGCAGCGAAGCGAACGGCGCGGCAGGCGCGGCGTCGTTGTCGAGCGGCATTTTCTGGGCCGTGGGCGCGGCAGCCGTCTTGTCTGCGGCGTCCTTGGCCGCGAAGGCGGCCTCGGGCGTGGCCTGCGTGTCGGCGCCCACCAGCACCGTGCCAGGTTGCGTCTTCGCCGCTGCATCTTGCGCGGTGGCGTCCACCGGAATGTCGGTCGCCGCGCCGGCGGTCACCGGCACGCCGGACGCATCGGTGGCGCGGCCATCTTGTGCTGCCGCGCGGCCCGCGAGGGTCAGCGCATGCAGCGGCGTGTTCGCGGGCGCCAGGAAGGCGAGGTTCGGGTCGGCGGGCAGCGCGTCTTTCACGTCTTCGGCGGGCGCCTGCTTGCGCAGCGGCTTGCCGCGCTCGATGGCGGCGACGTCGGCGCTTTCTTCAGGCGTCTTCGCGGCGTTGCCGTTGCGCGAGCGGTCGAGCGCGGCGCCAAAGCTGCGGCCCTGCGCTTCGTCGGCGTTGCGGGCGCGCGTGCCGCCCTGCGAAACCGGCTGGCCGGAGGCGTTGGGAATGACGGAAGGCGTGGTCATGGAAGGCATGTCGATTCCTGGGAATTCAGAGGGTCGGGTGGGAGGCCCGGTCGAAGAACTTGCGGGCGGCGCGTTCGTCGCTGTCGCGTTGTTCGCGCTTGGCCTCGACCATCAGCGCCTGCATGCGCACGCGTTCGGCCAGCGTGTCGAAGGAACTGAGGCGGCGCTTTTCCTGCTGCCAGTCGGTGCGCCCGCGGTCGAGCCGGTTCTCGGTCTGGGTGGCAATGGCGCGCTGCTGCTCGATGGCGCCGTCGAGCGTGCCGAGGAAGTTGCGGTAGTTGCGCCACTGCGAAGACGGCAGGCCGCCGCGCATCAGGGTGTCGAGCTGGTCGTGGTAGTCCTGCCGGTACTGCAGCAGCAGGTCGAGCTTCTGCTGGGCGCTCAGGTGGGCGCTTTGCAGCGCGCCCAGGCGCCGCGCGGCGTCGTCGGTCTGGTTCTGCGCCAGGTCGATCAGCATGTCCAGGGGAAGCTTGCTGCTCATGTGCGTCCTTGTCGGTTCGGTGCCTGCGCCTGCGTCCGCGGCTCGGACGCGAACAGGCTGTCCAGCTGGGCGATGGAATCCGTGTAGTCGGTGCGCTCGTGCATCGACTGCTGCAGGAACGACTCGATGCGCGGGTACATCGCGATCGCCTGGTCCAGCTGCAGGTCGTGGCCGGGCGCATAGGCGCCCACGCTGATCAGGTCGCGGTTGCGCTGGTAGCGCGACAGCATCTGCTTGAAGCGGCGCACGGTGTCGAACTGCCCCGGCGTGATCAGCGCGGTCATGGCGCGGCTGATCGACGCCTCGATGTCGATGGCGGGGTAGTGCCCGGCTTCGGCCAGCGTGCGCGACAGCACCACGTGGCCGTCCAGGATGGCGCGCGCCGCGTCGGCAATCGGGTCCTGCTGGTCGTCGCCCTCGGACAGCACCGTATAGAAGGCGGTGATCGAGCCGCCACGGCCCTGCGCGTCGCGCGCACCGTTGCCGGCGCGTTCGACCAGCGCGGGCAGGCGCGCGAACACCGAAGGCGGATAGCCCTTGGTGGCGGGCGGCTCGCCCACGGCCAGCGCAATTTCGCGTTGCGCCATGGCGTAGCGGGTGAGCGAATCCATGATCAGCAGCACGTCCTTGCCCTGGTCGCGAAAGTACTCGGCCAGGCAGGTGGCATAGGCCGCGCCCTGCAGGCGCAGCAGTGGCGGGTTGTCGGCGGGAGCGGCCACCACCACGGCGCGGGCCAGGCCTTCTTCGCCCAGCGTGTTCTCGATGAAGTCCTTCACCTCGCGGCCGCGTTCGCCGATCAGGCCGACCACGATCACTTCGGCGCTGGTGTAGCGCGCCATCATGCCGAGCAGCACGCTCTTGCCCACGCCGGAGCCGGCGAACAGGCCCATGCGCTGGCCGCGGCCGACGGTGAGCATCGCGTTGATGGCGCGCACGCCCACGTCGAGCACCGAGTCGATGGCCGCGCGCGACAGCGGGTTGATCGGCGGCGAAGCCAGCGGCACCTTGCGCGACACGTCGAGCGGGCCCAGCCCGTCGAGCGGGCGGCCGGCCGCATCGACCACGCGGCCGAGCATGCCTTCGCCCACCGGCAGGCGCTTGGTGTGGGCGTCGCCGGTCGCGCCGGGCTCCAGCAGGCCGGGCCGCGCGAACACGCGCGCGCCGGGCAGCAGGCCCGCCACTTCGGTCTGCGACATCAAGAAGAGACGGTCGCCCGCAAAGCCCACGACCTCGGCTTCAGCATGGCGCTGCGGATGGCCGGGCGGCAGCTCGATCAGGCAGTCGCTGCCCACCGGCAGTTGCAGGCCCACGGCTTCGAGCACCAGGCCCACTGCGCGCGTGAGGCGGCCCGAGGCCACGGTGGTGCCCGTGCAGCGCGCGACGTTGTCGCGCGCCTTGTCCAGCGCGGACAGCACGGTCTGCAGATGGGGGTTGTGGGGGTTGGGGGCGGTGGCCTGCATCGGGGTCAGAGCGTTTGCAGTTCGTCGTTGCCGCCGTCACCGTCGATGCCGTCGGCCTCGCCGCGCAGGGCGGAGCTCACGCGCTTCCAGCGGGTCTGCAGGCTGCCGTCGAGTTCGCCGCTGGCGGACTGCACGCGGCAGCCGCCGCGCGCGATGGTGTCGTCGGCGCGTACCTGCCAGCCGGCGGCTTCGATCTCGGAGCCCAGGCTGTTCTTTACCAGCGCCACGTCGTCGGGGTGCAGCAGCAGGCGCGGCTCGCCGCGCAGCGCGGGGTCGGTGTTGAGCAGGTCGCGCACTACGGGCAGCACCCATTCGGGCTCGGCCTTCAGGGTGCGGTGCACCACCTGGCGCGCCACGTCGAGCGCCAGCGCGAGCACGGCTTCGGCCAGCTCGCCTTCGGCGCGGCGCAGGGCATCGGGCAGCGACTGGGCCAGCGCGCGCAGCCGTTCGGCGTGCACGCTGGCGGCCGCGAGGCCGGTGGCCAGGCCTTCGGTGTGGCCGACCTTGCGGCCTTCGGCCAGGCCCGCGGCGCGGCCTTCGGCCTCGCCGTTGGTGCGCGCTTCCTTGCGGATGCGGGCCAGCTCGGCAAGGTCGATCTTCGGGGCGGGCGGGGTGGCCGGCACGCTGTTGCTGCGCTCGGCGGCCTTGCGCGCCGCCGACGCGCCGGACGAAGGCGTCTTGCCGTCGAGCGTGCCCATCTCCCAGCGCTCCCATGCTGAAAGCACCGGCTTGACGGGTTTGCCGCCCGCGCCGCTCAGGCCGTTCATTCCAGTTTTTCCAGGCGTGGCCTGGCGCGCCGCCGCCTGGATGGCCGCGAGGCGTTCGCGTGATTCGCCGAAGGCGCCGGTGTCAAACGAAGTCATCGGTGCCAGGCGCCGCAATCACGATTTCGCCGGCTTCCGCAAGGCGGCGTGCCACCTGCAGGATGGCCTTCTGCTCGGTCTCGACCTGCGACACGCGCACGGGGCCGCGCAGTTCCATGTCCTCGCGCAGCGTTTCCGCGGCACGCTGCGACATGTTGTTGAGGAACTTGTCGCGCAGCTCCATCGGCGCGCCCTTGAGCGCGATGATGAGCGAGTCGGACTCGATGTCTTTCAGCAGGCGCTGGATGCTGCGGTCTTCCAGGCCGAGCAGGTTCTCGAACACGAACATCTCGTCGACGATGCGCTGGGCCAGTGCCTCGTCCTGTTCGCGCACGTGGGCAATGGCTTCTTCTTCTACCGCGGTGCTCATGAGGTTGACGATCTCGGCCGCCGTGCGCACGCCACCCAGGCGGCTGCGGCGCAGGCCCTGGCCGGCCAGCATTTCGGTGAGCACGTCGGTCAGCTCGTTCAGCGCCGTGGGCTGCACGCCGCCGAAGGTGGCCACGCGCATGATCACGTCGTGGCGCAGGCGGGCGGGCAGCTTCTCCAGCACCTCGGAGGCCTTCATGCGGTCCAGGTGCACCAGCAGCGTCGCAAGGATCTGCGGGTGCTCGTCGCGGATGAGCTCGGCCACTTCGCCGGCCTCGAGTTCGTTGAGCCGCTCGATGCCGCCATGCGGCTCGTCGGGCTGCAAGATGTCTTCCAGCAGGTTGCTGGCGCGGTCGTCGCCCAGTGCCTTCTTCAGCACCGCGCGGATGTAGCTGGTCGAGCCCAGGTGCAGGGCCGACAGCTGCTCGGTCTCCTGGCGGAACTCGGCCAGCACGGCGGCCAGCTCTTCCTTGGAGACCGACGTGAGCTTGGACATGGCCAGGCCCAGCGTCTGCACCTCGGAGGTGGGCAGCTGGTGCAGCGCGGCGGCGGCGCGGTCTTCGCCCAGCGCCATCAGCAGGATGGCGCCCTTGCGGGTTCCCAGTTCGCTACTCATCGGTGTTCATCCAGTGCTGGATCAGGGTGGCGACCAGCTTCGGGTCCTTGTCGGCGATCTGGTGGGCGTAGTCCATGTCGGCCTTCTGGCGGTTGGCCTCGCGCTCGCGCAGGCTTTCTTCAGGCGAGGGCCCTTCGGTGCCCGGCTCGGCGACCGGGGCGAGGGCGGCGGGGGGAGCGACCGGCGGCGGCGGCGCGCCGGCCAGGTGGCGGCGCATCAGCGGGCGCACCACGGCGAACCAGGCGAACAGCGCGAGCAGCGCAATCAGCAGGTACTGGCCCAGCGTCTTGCCGAGCTCGACGTTCTCGCGGTCGCGCCAGAACGGCACGTCGGGCGCGGGACCGGTGTCGGCGTCGCGGGCAAAGGCGCTGTTGACCACGTTGAGCGAGTCGCCGCGTTCCTGGCTGAAGCCCATGGCTTCCTTGGCCAGGTTGCGGATCTGTTCCAGCTCGGCCGGCGTCAGCGCGCGGCTGATGGTCTTGCCCGCGGCATCCACCGTGTCGCGGTTGTTCACCACCACGGCGACCGACAGGCGCTTCACGCCGCCGGCGGCTTGCTGGATGTGGCGGATGGTGCGGTCCAGCTCGTAGTTGGTGGTGGTGTCCTTGCGCGTGCTGCTCGGGCCGGAGGCGGCGCCCGCCGTGGCGGTGGTCGTGGCGCCCGGAGCGCCCGGCGTGCCCGGTGTTCCAGGTGCCCCTGGCGTTCCCGGAGGCGGCGTGCCCGGCGCGTTGGGCGCGCGCGGGCCGACGATCGGTGCGCTCGGGTTCACCGGCGGTTGGTTCGACAGCGCGCCCGGCACGCCGCCCGGCGGCGTGCCGTTGTGCTGCGCCGATTCGCTGGACTGCTGGCTGCGCACGGCGGCCTGCGCCGGGTCCTGGTTGGGCTTGTACTTCTCGTCGGTGTGCTCGACCACCGAGAAGTCGATCTCGGCCGCCACCTGCGCGCGCACGTTGGTCGTGCCCACGATGGGCTGCAGGATGGTCTCGATGCGGCGGATGTAGCCCTGCTCGATCTCCTGCGCATATTTGAGCTGGCTCACGTCCAGCCCGCGGTCGGTGCCGCGCGCCGACGACAGCAGGTTGCCGCGCTGGTCGACCACCGTGACGCTCTTGGCGTCCAGGTCGGGCACGCTGCTGGAGATCATGTGGACGATGGCGCTGACCTGGCCTTCGTCGATGCTGCGCCCGCGCATCAGCGTGAGCACCACCGAAGCCGAGGGCTTCTTCTGGTCGCGCACGAACAGCGAGGGCTTGGGCAGCGCCAGGTGCACGCGCGCCGCCTCGATGGTGCCGATCGACTCGATGGAGCGCGCCAGCTCGCCTTCCAGCCCGCGCTGGTAATTGATCTGCTCGGCGAACTGGCTGGTGCCGAACTTCTGGTTGTCCATCAGTTCGAAGCCGACGCCGCCCGCCTTGGGCAGGCCCTGGGCCGCGAGCTTCAGGCGCGTTTCCGCCACCTTGTCGCCCGCGATCAGGATCGCGCCGCCGCCTTCGGCGAACTTGTAGGGCACGTTCATCTGCTGCAGCGACGCGATGATCGCGCCGCCGTCGCGGTCCGACACATTGGTGTAGAGCACCTTGTAGTCGGGGCCGCGGCTCCACAGCAGGAACGCGGCCGCCGCGGCCACCAGCGCCGCGGCGCCGATGATCATCGGCAGCTTCGGCTGGGCACGCATGCGGTCCAGGATCGGGGGGAGGCCATTGGCGGCCGGCAGGCTGCCCGCGGGCGCTGCCGTGCTCATTGGCAAACCTTCGTCATGGCCGTCGGGCCGCAGTGGTCCAGCGCCATGGTGAGGGAGGGGATTCGGTGTTGAGAGTTCATTCCGGGTGGCCGGTGAAGTCGTCCGCGGCCTGTCGTTTCGCGAACGATTGTCAACAGTCGGTCTGAAATTCGATCGGTCGAACAGCCGGGGTTTTTGCCCTCAGTTGAGCGCTTGAATCGGGGTCTTCCCTTGTTACGCTGCTCGCCAGCCGGAGGGTTTGGACCCTCCATGTCAAGTCACGCAGAAGTGTTCACACGGAAGAAGAATTCACCATGTCGATCAACGCCATCGAATCCGTCCTGCAGCAGATGCGCGCCACCGCGCTCGCCACCGGCATCGCCCCCAGCTCCGGCGCGCCGGTCGAGGCCGGTGGTTTCGCGGCCGAGCTCAAGCGCTCGCTCGCCAACATCAGCGGCGCCCAGCAAAGCGCCTATGCGCAGGCCGAGTCGTTCGAGCTGGGCAAGCCCGGCGTCGCGCTGAACGACGTGATGGTCGACCTGCAGAAGGCCAACGTGGCTTTCCAGACCGGATTGCAGGTGCGCAACCGCCTGGTCACGGCCTACCAGGAAGTCATGAACATGCAGGCCTGACGCGGCAAGAGGGTGCCCTGGGCCGCCTGTGCAACTTTTTTGTACATGGCCCTAAAGGTTTGTGAGGGTCCGCCGATAACCAACTCAACGATGGCTTGAGTCTCTCAGTGGAAGCGGGTCCAGCGTTACGGCCGATGGCCGGAGTCACACAACCTTTGTTAATCAGGAGTCGAACATGGCGCAAGTCATCAACACGAACAGCCTCTCTCTTCTCACGCAGAACAACCTCAACAAGTCGCAGTCGGCGCTGAACAGCGCCATCGAGCGCCTGTCGTCGGGCATGCGTATCAACAGCGCCAAGGACGACGCTGCGGGCCAGGCCATCGCCAACCGCTTCACGGCCAACATCAAGGGCCTGACGCAAGCAACGCGCAACGCCAACGACGGCATCTCGATCGCTCAAACGACCGAAGGCGCGCTGACCGAAGTCAACAACAACCTGCAACGCATCCGTGAACTGTCGGTGCAAGCCGCCACGGGCACGAACTCGGCCACCGACCTGGACTCGATCCAGTCGGAAATCGGCCTGCGCCTGGACGAAATCAACCGCGTCTCGGAACAGACCCAGTTCAACGGCGTGAAGGTCCTGTCGGCCAACGCCGGCAAGCTGACCGTGCAAGTCGGCGCGAACGATGGCGAAACCATCGACATCGACCTGAAGGAAATCAGCGCCAAGACCCTCGGCCTGGACGGCTTCAACATCAACGGCAAGGGCGTTTCCGCCAACACCAAGGCCAACGTCAACGACCTGACCAAGGCTGGCGCGACCGGCACGGGCCCGTATGTCGTGACGACCAACCAGACCGCCGTGACCGCCGAACAGGCTGTTGGCGCCATGAAGGACGGCAACGTCGTGACCGTGGGTGCAGCCACCTACAAGTACGACGAAGCAGCCGGCAACTTCAAGACCGTGAAGACGGTGGCTTCGGCTGGCGTCGCTGCCTTCGCCGGCACCCTGGTGCCCCCGGCTGGCAAGACCGTGTCCGGTACGTACACCAACGGCGCAGGCGCTTCGACGAGCTTCGAACTCGCCAGCGACGGCTCGATCACGGTCGGCGGCCAGGCAGCCTACCTGTCGGGTGGCAACCTGACGACCAACAATGCAGGCGCGCCTCCGGCAGCCACCGCAGCGACCCTGTTCGCCGCCGGTGACGGTTCGGTTGCCGCTTCGAGCATCTCGATGGGTGGCAAGACGTACAACTTCGCAGCCGGCGCGGCTTCGGGCTTCAGCTACACCGACACGGCCACCAAGGACCAGGTCCTGACGGCAGTGGCCGGCGCCGCTGGCGTGACCGTGGGACTGGGTTCGGGCATCTACGCTTCGACCGTGACCTTCGGCGCTGCCGGTTCTTCTTCCACCGACACGTGGATGGACTCCGACGGCGAAATGACCAAGACCGGCGCCAGCTACACGACGTCGTACGCCGTGAACGCTGTCAACGGCGAAGTCACCGTGGCAGCCACCACCGGCACGGGCAAGTACGCAGCGGCCATCGGCGCTGTTGCATACGTCAACTCGGCCGGCAAGCTGACGACCGACACCACCAGCAAGGGCGCCAAGACGGTGGACCCGCTGGCAGCTCTCGACAAGGCCCTGGCCAAGGTCGACAGCCTGCGCGGCGCGCTGGGTGCGGTGCAGAACCGTTTCGACTCGGCCATCTCGAACCTGGGCACCACGGTGACCAACCTGTCGTCGTCGCGCTCGCGCATTCAAGACGCCGACTACGCAGTGGAAGTGTCGAACATGACGCGCGCCCAGATCCTGCAACAAGCAGGTACCTCGGTGCTGTCGCAAGCCAACCAGACCACGCAAGGCGTGCTGTCGCTCCTGCGTTGATCGACAAGGTCTAGCTAGAAGAAAAGGCAATGCCGGCTCCCTCCCGCAAGGGTGGGTGTCCGGCAGGCGCAGGCCCCCGGAAGCAAGCCGGGACCGCCTGCGCTGTCCTCTGCGGCCATGCCCCATGGCAAGGCCGCAAAGGACAGCGAAGCAACAAAAACAAGGTGGAAATGATGTCGAACCCCGTGCCAGCGATCCCCGCGAAGGACAGCCCTTGGACGCAGCTGCTCGTCGGCGGCGCCGCGGGCGTGCGCGGCCTGTCGACCACGGCGAAGGACGAAGCCCGGGAAGAGGCGACGCCGGTACAGGTCGAGCAGGCGGTGCGCCAGGTGAACAGCGCGCTCGAGCTGCGCGAGGTCGGCCTGCAGTTCGAGGTCGACAAGGACACCGACAAGCTCATCGTCAAGGTGATCGACCGCTCCACCGGCGAGGTCATCCGCCAGATCCCGAACGAGGAAGTCGTGCGCATCGCGAAGCTGATGAGCGACGGCAAGGGTCTGCTGGTGGACCACGCGGCCTGAGCCCGCACCCGATTCCCTATTTGCAGCAGCAAGCAAACCCCCTTCAGGAAAGCACTCACATGGCAACGATCAGCAGCCTCGGCGTCGGCTCCAACCTCAACCTCGCCGACTTGCTCAAGCAACTCCAGACCGCCGAGAGCCAGCCGCTGCTGGCGCTGCAGGAGCGCGCCAAGAGCTACACCAGCAAGCTCTCGGCCTACGGCTCGATCCAGAGCGCGCTCGGCGTGCTGCAGGCCTCCGCCAAGAAGCTGGGCGACCCGGCGCTGTTCCAGAGCGTGGTCGGCACGCCGACGGTCAGCGGCATCCTGTCCGCGTCCGCCACGGACGTCAGCGCGGCCGGCAACTACACCATCGACGTGAAGCAGCTGGCGCAGGCGCAGACCGTCATCAGCAACGGCCGTGCGGACACCAAGACCGCCGTCGGCAACGGCAAGATCACCATCGACTTCGGCGCGATCACGGGCGGAACGCTCAATGAAACGACCGGCCAGTACACCGGCGCCACGTTCACGCCGGATGCGACCCAGGTGCCCAAGCCGATCACCATCGACTCCAGCAACAACACGCTGGAAGGCATTCGCAACGCCATCAACAGCGCCAAGGCCGGCGTGACGGCCACCATCGTGAACGACGGAAGCGGCACGCCCAACCGGCTGGTGCTGACGTCTTCGCAGACCGGCGAGAAGTCGAGCATGCGGATCACGGTCGATGGCGATCCGGCGCTGCAGGGCCTGCTGGGCAACGACCCGGCCGGCGTGCAGAACCTGAAGCAGACCTCGGCGGCGCAGAACGCCAAGCTCATCGTGAACGGCATCGACGTCACCAGCGGCACCAACACCGTCAAGGAAGCCATCCAGGGCGCCACGCTCACGCTGGTGAGCACCGGCAAGACCGGCCTGTCGCTGAAGGAAAACACCGCCGGCGTGAAGACCGCCATCACCGATTTCGTGAAGGCCTACAACAGCCTGCAGAGCACCGCCAAGACGCTGACCGCGTACGACCCAAAGACCAAGACCGGCGCGGCACTGGTCGGCGACAACACGCTGCGCAACCTGCAGTCGCGCATCCGCCAGGCGCTGACCACGCCGCAGGCCGGCGGCGTGAACGACATGAAGGTGCTCACCGAGATCGGCGTGGGCTTCCAGAAGGACGGCACGCTGGCAATCGACAACGACAAGCTCGACAAGGCCCTGGCCAACAACCTGAAGGGCGTGGCCAACCTGTTCTCCAGCGGCCTGGGCAGCACGGCCGGCTACGGCAAGCAGCTGGACGCGATCGTGACCGACCTGAACAGCAATGCCCTGAAGGTGGCCAGCGACGGCGTGACGTCGACCATCAAGGAACTCGACGACCAGTACGACGCCGTGCAGATGCGCGTGGACGCCACGGTCGACCGCTACCGCAAGCAGTTCAACCAGCTCGACGTGCTGATCAACAGCATGAACAACACGAAGAACTACCTCACGCAGCAGTTCAATGCGATGACGGGCAGCAACAAGTAACACGCGGACCTGGAGCCACAGCCGATGTACACCTCCCACAACTTTCGCACCGGCGCCGGCGCGTATGCGCGCGTCGGCGTGGAAACCGGCGTGATGAGCGCATCGCCGCACCAGCTCATCGCCATGCTCTTCGATGGCGCCAAGACGGCCATCGGCATGGCCCGGCACCACATGGCGGCCGGCGAGATCGAAGCCAAGGGCAATGCGATCTCGCGGGCCATCGGCATCGTGGACAACGGCCTGAAGGCCGGTCTCGACGCCAAGGCGGCCGGCGACGCCGGCGCCGAACTCGTGGGCAACCTCACGGCGCTGTACGACTACATCGTGCAGCGGCTCTTTCGCGCCAACCTGCACAACGACGTGCAGGCGCTGGACGAAGCCGACCGGTTGCTCGAGAACATCGCTTCCGCCTGGCGGGAGATCGACGGCCGCCCGCGCGACTGACGCACGGCGGCCATCGCTATTGAAGACAGACAGGGAAAAAATGGTAGTCCGGAGTGAGATCGTTCAATGCTATGAGGAGCTTGCCTCCAGCATCTCCCTGATGCTGGTGCTGGCGCGCGCCAAGGAATGGGGACGGCTCCCTGGGCTCGAGGCCCAGTGCTCGGCCATCGTCGACAGGCTGAAGGTCATCGAGCCGCTGGAAAAGCTGGACGCGGCGCAGGTCGAGACCGTGCTGCGCCTGATCGATCGCGTGCGCGTGGAGCAGGCCGAGGTGTCGGGGCTGATCAAGCCGCAGATCGACGACCTCCTGGGCCGCATGGGGCACCTGAACCAGCAAAAGAATCTGGGCAAGGCCTACGGGTCGACGCACTGACTGCCTGACCGGATGCCGCGACCATGAGTGGACTTGCCGGATTGATCGATGCGCTGCTGGCCGCGAGGCTGACGCCGCGGCTCGACGTGCTGGGGATCAAGCCCGAAGCCACCATTGGCGCACCCGGGCCGGCGCTGGGCATCGGCAAGCTCGCCAACGACGTGCGGCTGCCTTCGAACGCGGCGCTCGACCGGCAACTGCCGGCCACGGTGTCAGGTGGCGGTGGCGCAGGCCAGCATGGCGCGGGCGCACCGGCTTCGGTGGCGACGCGCCTGTCGGTGGCGGCCCGCGTGATAGGCGCGGTGCTGGCCGACCTGCAGGCGGAGCCCGGCCCGGTGCGCGGTGCCGCGCCGCTGTGGCCTTCGCGGCAAGCCGCGAATGCGTCGGCAATGGCCGGCACGCTGGCGCAGGCGGTGTCCGACAGCGGCATGTTCTACGAGTCGCACCTGGCGGAGTTTGCGAGCGGCACGCGCACGCTGGCGCAGATGGCGCGCGAGCCGCAGGCACGCTGGTCGACGCCCGTTGCCGCGCAAGCCGCCGCAACGGCAGCGGCAACGGTGCCGCAGGCGACGGCGCTTGCGCTTGCACAGGCGCTCGGGTCGGCCGTGCTGCAAGACCCGGCGCAGCCGGGCAGCACGCAACAACAAGCGCCGGCTCTGGCGCAGGACGGCAATGCTTCGGGCCACGCGCCACGCGGTGCCAACGTGGGTGGGGCGCAGCAGGGCATGCCCGGCAACGCATCGGCGCAAGGTGGTGCAACGTCTTTCGCAAACACCGCGGTAAATGCGGCAAATGCGGCGCCGGCTTCTTCTTCCGATGCGGCGCGCGTGCAGGCGGCTTATCGCCAGCCCGACAACGCATCGACCGGCAGCGTGTCGGATTCGGCATCGGCGCACCGCGCGAGCGATGCTGCGCGGCAGGCGGACACCACGGCTGCCACGCCCGCATCGCGTGAAGTGATTCACCCGCAGGCCGTGACGCTCGTGCACCAGCAGCTCGACCTGCTCGCGAGCGCGGCCTTCCGCTGGAGCGGCCAGGCCTGGCCCGACGTGCCGATGTCGTGGTCCATCGAGGAAGAGCAGGACAAGTCCGATGAGCGCGGTGGTGCCCATGCCAACGCCGACGAAGACAGCCAGCGCCGTTGGTCGACCACCGTGTCGCTGGTGCTGCCGCGGCTCGGCGAAGTCGATCTGCGCCTGAGCCTCACCGGCCCGACGGTGCAGGCGCACCTGTCCGCGCGCGAAGCGACCACCATGGCCCGCATGCGTGGCGATGCCGGCCAGTTGGCCAAGCGCTTCGAAGCGGCCGGCCTTCAGCTGCAGCAGTTGCAGGTCACTGCCAAGGCGGCTGCATGAGTGACGACGCACTCGACAACCGGCACAGCGCGGTCGCGCTGTCTTATGCCGACAAGACCAAGGCGCCCGTGGTCGTGGCCAAGGGCTACGGCGTGGTGGCCGAATCGATCATGCGCGAGGCGCGCGAGAACGGGCTCTACGTGCATTCGTCGGCCGACCTCGTGAAGCTGCTGATGCAGGTCGACCTCGATCAGCAGATCCCGCCGCAGCTGTATCTGGCGGTCGCCGAACTGATGGCGTGGATCTACCGGCTGGAAGATAAAGCCGCGATATCGGCGCCCGCCGGCGACGGCCGCGCGGTGCATTAAATAACCTGAAGTCCTATGCAAAGTCATGAATCAATGGAATGTCGAATGAATTCGCATTGATCAGTTTGAAACACAGGCCCATAGTCTTTATCAATACGCTTTCTCGCACGAATAAATTCTCATATAAAAAGCTTATATGTAACAACTATTTCCGTGTTGTTGCCTCGCCCGATTTCTGCCGCCAGGCATACCCTCCAGAGGGGAGAAGTCGCCATAGTGTCAGATTCATCCTACGTTTTTTTCGTCCAGAGCCTTACAAAGTCTTCAAAATGTAAAACTTTGTGTATATAATGTATACACGATTGGTTGAAACGCGGAGTAGGCATGGAATCGCAAATGGAAGTGGACATGGAAAATTGCAATATCAATGCAAGCGGCGTGATTTCGAGAGAAATCGGCGAGATTAATCTGGCCTATATGCTGCTTGCTCAGAAGCTGGTGAAACAGGATCGGGCGGAAGCCATGTTCCGGTTGGGCGTGGGGCGCGAGCTCGCCGATTTGCTGGCGAACATGTCGCTCAGCCAGATCGTGAAGCTGGCTGCATCCAACTTCCTGCTGTGCAGCTTTCGCCTGGACGACCGGCCGATGTTTGCCGTGGTCGGCGAGGGCAAGGAGCCCGCGCTGCAGCAGGCGCACATGTCGATCCTCATGACCGCGCGGCAGGCCCAGGCCCAAGCCCAGATGCGCGAAGTCGGTGCGGCGGCTGCATGACTCGCAAAAGCGTCCTGGGCGAGATCCGGCAGGTACAGCTTGCCGTCGAACTGATCGGGCTGGGTGCCCGCCTGCAGTTCCTGGAGGCCGCGGTCAAGTTGAGCCGCGAACGCCTGATTCGCCTGTACAAGGAACTCAAGGGCGTTTCGCCGCCCAAGGGCCTGCTGCCGTTCTCTACCGACTGGTACATGACGTGGCTGGCCAACATCCACTCGTCGATGTTCTACAACATCTACCGCTTCATGCTCGATGAAGCCGACGAGAGCGAACTGCCCGCGCTCATCAAGGCCTACCGCCTCTATTCGGGGCAGGTCGAGTCGCAGGGCGGCGAGGTCGTGCTCGACTTCACGCGCGCCGAGACCATGGTGCGCTTCTTCGACAGCGACATGCTGCAGCTCAGCACCTGCAGCCGCTGCGGCGGGCACTTCGTGGCCCATGCGCACGACAACAAGAACGGTTATGTGTGCGTGCTCTGTCGTCCGCCCTCGCGCGCGGGCAAGGCGCGCAAGCCGAAGGTGGTGGAAGTGCGCCGGGGCGGCCTGGTCGCGGTGGCGCCGGTGCTCGACATCGGCGGCGCCGTCTAGGAAAGCGCCCCGCGCCGTGGCGCGGGGTTTTTGGTTTGACGCCTCAGGGCATAGGGGAAGCGCGTGCTGGTTCTGGTTGGATATCTCGTGGTGATCGGTGCGGTCTTTGGTGGCTACGGCCTCATGGGCGGGCACTTCGGCGTCCTGTTCCAGCCGGTGGAGTTGCTCATGATCGGTGGCTCCGCGCTCGGCGCTTTCATTGCCGGCAACAACGGCAAGACCATCAAGGCGACCATCAAGGAGCTGCCGCTGCTGCTGCGCTCCTCCAAGCACAACCGCCAGCTCTACATGGACCTGCTGGCGCTGCTGTACGAGCTGCTCGCCAAGGCCCGCAAGGAGGGCATGATGAAGCTGGAAAGCGACGTCGAGGACCCGGCCCAGAGCGAGATTTTCCAGCGCTACCCGAACATCATGGCGCACGAAGGCATCACCGTCTTCCTGTGCGACTACCTGCGCCTGGTCATCAGCGGCAACACCGACGCGCACGAGATCGAGGCCCTCATGGACCACGAGATCGAGACCATCCGCCACGAGGCCGCCGTGCCCGGCCACAGCCTCTCGCGCGTGGGCGACGCGCTGCCCGCGCTGGGCATCGTCGCGGCCGTGATGGGCGTGGTGCATGCGCTGGCTTCCGCCAACCTGCCGCCCTCGGAAATGGGCGCGCTGATTGCGCACGCCATGGTCGGCACCTTCCTGGGCGTGCTGCTGGCCTACGGCTTCGTCTCGCCACTTGCGTCGCTGGTGGAGCAGAAGGTCGAAGAGGGCATGAAGATCTACCAGTGCGCCAAGGTCACGCTGCTGGCCAGCCTGAATGGCTACGCGCCGCAACTGGCGGTGGAGTTCGGCCGCAAGGTGCTGTTCTCGACCGAGCGCCCGTCGTTCACCGAGCTGGACGACCACGTCCGGGAAGTCAAGGCGCGCTGATGCGCAGGCGCGAAGACCAGCGGACATGAGCGAATGAGCGAAGCGAAGCCCCGGATCATCATCAAGCACGTCCACAAGGCGGGCGGCGGCGCCCACCATGGGGGCGGCTGGAAGATTGCGTACGCCGACTTCATGACGGCCATGATGGCGTTCTTTCTCGTCATGTGGCTGCTGTCGATATCGAGCCCGAAGCAGCGCGAAGGCATTGCCGAGCACTTTCGCATGCCGCTGCGCGTGGCCATGGCCGGCGGCGACAAGAGCAGCCTGAGCACCAGCATGATCCAGGGCGGCGGCGCCGACGTGACGCACGTCGAAGGCGAGATCAAGCACACCGACGCCAGCGAGGACGAGGCCGATGCCAGCCGCCTGGCCGAGATGAAGAAGAAGCTCGACGAGCTGATCGAGAAGAGCCCTGTGTTCCAGCAGTTCCGCTCGCAGATATTGATCGACATCACGACCGAAGGCCTGCGCCTGCAGATCGTGGACAGCGACAACCGCCCGATGTTCGAGCTGGCCAGCGCCCGCGTGGTGCCGCACATGCGCGCCATATTGCGCGAGCTGGCGCCGGTGCTCAACGGCCTGCCGAACAAGATCACGCTGTCGGGCCACACCGACGCCATCGTCTACACCAACGACCGCTCGTACGGCAACTGGGAGCTGTCGGCCGACCGCGCCAATGCCTCGCGCCGCGAACTGGTGACCGGCGGCATGACCGAGGGCAAGGTGCTGCGCGTGATCGGCCTGGCCGACAGCATGCACCTGGACCGCGTGGAGCCGCGCAACCCCATCAACCGCCGCATCAGCATCATCCTGCTGAACCATCGCACGCAGGAGCGCATCGAGCGCGAGAACAGCAGCGACGGCGGCGTCACGCGCGTGGGCAAGCTGTCGCTGGCTCCTGGTGCGGGTGCGGCCGGTGCGGCTGGCGCGGCCGCTGCAGCCAGTCCAGCGAGTGTTCCCGCCGTTTCCGTTGCACCCGCCGCCCCGGCGGACAGCGCAAAGCCCGAGCCCGCCAGGGTTTCCACCGCGGCCGAATGACAACGACAACGACAACGACAACGCAGAACCAAGTGCCGGCACGCAAGTGACGGCCCGGAGCAAACAGATGGACCTCAGTCAATTCACCCAGGCTTTCTTCGTCGAAGCCATCGAGCTTCTCGCGGAGATGGAGCAGCTGCTGCTCGACCTCGACGTCGAGGCGCCCGACAGCGAACAGCTCAACGCCATCTTCCGCGCCGCGCACTCGATCAAGGGTGGCGCGGCGACGTTCGGTTTCACCGCCTTGACCAACACCACGCACGTGCTCGAAACACTCCTGGACAGGGCCCGCCACGGGCAGCTGCGCCTGAGCGGTTCGATGATCGATGCCTTTCTGGAAACGAAGGACGCCTTGCAAGAACAACTCACCGCCTACCAGGCCGGCAAGGAGCCGGACCCCGAGATGGTCGCCCACATCTGTGGCGTGCTCCAGCAACTCGCGCTCGAAAGCGCGGCCGACGGCGCTGCGGTTCCCGCGCCTGCGCCAGTGGTCGTGGCTGCACCCGCGCCGGTGGCCGCACCCGTTGCCGCCGCACCGGCAGCGGCCGGCGGTGGAGACGGCGTGCTGCGCATCCGCTTCGCGCGCCTGTCCGAAAGCGAATGCGATCTGCTGGCCGGCGAGCTGACCAACCTGGGCAAGGTCCTGTCGCGCTCGCGCGCCAACGACCAGTTCACCGTGATGCTCGAAACCACCTGCGATCCCGACGACATCGTGGCCGTCTGCTGCTTCGTCATCGACGAGTCGCAGATCGACATCACGCGTGAAGCCGCGGGAGCAGTCGAGGCTGCCGAAGCCGTTGCACCCGCTGCGGTGGTGGCGGTGGCCGCACCCGCACCCGAACCCGTGGTCGAAGCACCGAAGGTAGCGGCCGTGCAGGCTCCCGCGCAAGCGGCGACGGCAGCACCGGCTGCAGCAGCCGGCGCCAAGGAATCGAGCTCGATCCGCGTCGATGTCGAAAAGGTCGACCAGCTCATCAACCTCGTGGGCGAACTCGTCATCACGCAGTCGATGCTCACGCAGGCCGCGACCATGCTCGACCCGGTGGCCTACGAACGCTTCCTGAGCGGCCTGGGCCATCTGGAGCGCAACGCGCGCGACCTGCAGGAATCGGTGATGTCCATCCGCATGATGCCGATGGACTACGTGTTCAGCCGCTTCCCGCGCGTGATCCGCGACGTCAGCGCCAAGCTGGGCAAGCAGGTGCGCCTGGACACCTACGGCAAGGAAACCGAACTCGACAAGGGCCTGATCGAGCGCATCGTCGATCCGCTCACGCACCTGGTGCGCAACAGCCTCGACCACGGCATCGAGACGCCCGAAGTGCGCCTGGCCAAGGGCAAGGACGCCACCGGCCAGCTGCTGCTGTCGGCGCAGCACCACGGCGGCAACATCGTGATCGAGGTGAGCGACGACGGCGCCGGCCTGAACCGCGAGCGCATCCTCGCCAAGGCCCTGCAGCAAGGCATGGCCGTGAGCGAAACCATGCCCGACGAAGAGGTGTGGCAACTGATCTTTGCGCCGGGCTTCTCGACCGCGGAGCAGGTCACCGACATTTCCGGGCGCGGCGTGGGCATGGACGTGGTCAAGCGCAACATCCAGGAGATGGGTGGCCATGTGGAAATTCATTCGCGCGGCGGGCAGGGCACCACCACGCGCATCGTGCTGCCGCTGACGCTGGCCATCCTGAACGGCATGTCGGTCAAGGTGGGCGACGAGGCCTACATCCTGCCGCTGAGCTACGTCATCGAGTCGCTCCAGCCGCTGCCGGAGCACCTGCATTCGATCACCGCCGACGGCCATGTGATCCGCGTGCGCGGCGAGTACCTGCCGCTGATCGAGCTGCACCGCGTGTTCGACGTGGCCGGTGCGCAGACGCATCCTACGCAGGGCATCCTGGTGATCGTGCAGGCCGACGACAGCCGCTTCGCGCTGCTGGTCGACGAGCTGCTCGGCCAGCACCAGGTGGTGGTGAAGAACCTCGAGACCAACTACCGCAAGGTGCCGGGCATCTCGGCCGCGACCATCCTGGGCGACGGCAGCGTGGCCTTCATCATCGACGTGGGCGCGATGCCCCGCATTCAGCGCGCGCAGGCCGCAAGTTCGGTGGCACTTGCCGGTGCCGCGCGGAGGACGGACACCGTCGCGCTGTGAGCAGCCCGAGGGAGACCGCCGAATGAGGTTCGATTTCTTCCGTCGCGCCGGGTCCTCGGATGCCGGGGCCGGTGAGGGGCCGGGGGCCGACGCCGCTTCGCGTGCGGCCGCCGATGCGGGTTCCAACGGCCACCTGGCCTACGACATGCTGCTGGACGCGCAACGCCGCGTCATCGGCTACCGCATGGCATGGCGCGCGGCGGGCGAGGCGCCCAGTGCCCACGCGGGCGCCGGCGTCAAGGCGCTCATGGACACGCTGGCGGCACACCTGAGCCCCGAGGGCACGGGCTGGCTGCTCGGCGCGCAGGTGGTGTTCGTCGACGTGACGGTCGACGCGCTGTTCCAGAGCGAGCTGCAGTCGCTGCCGCCGCAGAACGTGGTGCTGTGCATGGGCGCCGACGAACTGATGGACGCGGACATGCGCTCCATCCTGCTGTTCCTGCGCGAGCAGGGCTTCGGCTTCATGCTGTGCGGTGCACGCACCCTGCCGGACGACACCGAGCTGCGCGCCATCATCACGCACGTCGAGGTGGCCGCGAGCGATGCCGCCATCGTGGCGCGGCTGGCCAACGAAACGCAGCTGGGCCACCCGGCGGTCGAGCTGATCGCGCCGCGCGTGGAAAACTGGACGCAGTTCGACATCTGCGCCTCGCGCCGCGTGAATGTGTTCGTCGACGGTGCGTTCCGCAATCCGCCGGTGAAGGAAGCCGAGGACGCGCTGCAGCCCGAGTCGCTGCTGATCGTGAAGCTCATGCAGATGATCCAGCGCAACGAAGACGTGCGCGCCATCGAGAGCGCCCTGAAGCACGATGCCGCGCTGACCTACCGGCTGCTGCGCTACATCAACTCGCCCTCGGTCGGCATGGCGGTGGAGATTCATTCGCTGCGCCACGCGGTGGCCATGCTGGGCTACTCGCCGCTGTACCGGTGGCTGTCGCTGTTGCTGGCCACCAGCAACAAGGCCAGCTCGCCCTTCATGATGAAGAAGGCCATTCTGCGCGGGCGTTTCGTCGAGCTGATGGGGCAGGGCATGCTGCCGCCCAGCGAAGCCGACAACCTGTTCGTGGCGGGCATGTTCTCGTTGCTCGACCAGTTGCTGGGCGTGTCGATGGAAGGCGTGCTGCGCAAGGTGCAGCTCACCGAGTCGGTGCAGCAGGCCATTCTGTCGCGCACCGGCCTCTATGGCCCTTTCGTCGCGCTGGCCGAAAGCTGCGAGATGGACGACGGCCGCGCGCCGCGCCTGTCGGAAGCGCTGTTCCTGAGTGCATCGCAGGTGAATGCCGCGCAACTGGCGGCGCTCGTGTGGTCGCTGGACGCCGGCCCCGCCGCTGCCGGTCCGCCCGCATGACCCCTGAAGTGCAGGGCTTTTGCGCGTCTGATCGGTCCATTGGAAATGGCGTCCGCTATGTACATTGAAAGCCATGCTTCCAGGCTGGCTGTGACTACCGAGTTCCTCTTTACCGACCACGACTTTTCCAGAATCCGGACCCTCATTCATCGCCGCGCCGGCATCGCCTTGGGCGAGCAGAAGCGGCAGATGGTGTACAGCCGGCTGTCGCGTCGCCTGCGGGAGCTTGCGCTCCCGGAGTTCGCGACCTATCTGGATCTGCTTGAAACCAGCAACGACGGCGAGGAGTGGCAGTTGTTCATCAACTCGCTCACCACCAACCTGACGTCGTTCTTTCGCGAGGCCCATCACTTTCCCGCGCTGGCCGAGCTGGTGCGCAAGATGCCGCAGCCCATTACCGTGTGGTGCGCGGCGGCCTCGACGGGGGAAGAGCCCTATTCGATCGCCATCACGCTGATGGAGGCGCTGGGCGACCGCGCGGGCTCGGCCCGCGTGATCGCCACCGACATCGACACCGCCGTGCTGGCCAAGGCCGCGACCGGCGTGTTCACCGCCGAGCAGGTGGCGCGCCTGTCGCCCGAGCGGCTGCGGCGCTTCTTCAACAAGGGCACGGGCGCCAACGCCGGCAAGGTGCGGGTGCGCCCCGAGGTGGCCGCGCTGGTCAAGTTCTCGCGGCTCAACCTGCTCGACACCTCGTGGTCGGTGAAGGAGCCCGTCGACGCGATCTTCTGCCGCAACGTGATGATCTACTTCGACAAGCCGACGCAGAAGAAGGTGCTCGACCGCTTCGCGCCGCTGCTCAAGCCCGGCGGACGGCTGTTCGCGGGGCATTCGGAGAACGCATCGCTGGTCAACCAGGCCTTCAAGTCGCTCGGCCAGACGGTGTACGAGCTGTCGCGCACGCGCGCACCGGGTGTGCCATGAGCGCGGCGAACGCGAACGCAAACGCGGCGGCCGTGCCGGGCTCGGTGGCAAGCCACCACTATTTCGACCGCGACGTCGGCCTCATGGCCGTCAAGCTGCTGCCCTCCGAGTACTACGTGACCGCGGGCGACACGGTGCTGAGCACGGTGCTCGGCTCTTGCGTGGCCGCCTGCCTGCACGACATGGACGCCGGTGTCGCCGGCATGAACCATTTCATGCTGCCCGACGACGGCGACGCCGATGCCGGCAAGCGCGATGCGGCCGAGTCGATGCGCTACGGCGCCTACGCCATGGACGTGCTGATCCGCGAACTGGTACGCGCGGGCGCGCGCCGCGACCGGCTGCGCGCCAAGGTGTTCGGTGGCGGCGCGGTGCTGGCCAACATGACCACGCTCAACATCGGCGACCGCAATGCCGACTTCGTGCTGCGCTACCTGCGCGCCGAGCGCATCGAGATCGCGGCGCAAGACCTGCGCGGACCGCATGCGCGCCGCGTGTGCTTCCTGCCGGCCACCGGCAAGGCCATCGTGCGCAAGCTGCGCGCGCAGACCGAGGTGCAGTCGATCCAGCGCGAAGAGGGCGAGCTGCTGCGCAGGCTGTCGGGCCAGCGCGTGCCGCCGTTGCCCGACATGGAGCGGGCGACAGCGACAACGATGACGACGACAACAACAAGCAATGCTGCCGCGGCCCGCGTCGCGCCGGTGGCAGGAACCAAAGGAAGCCGGTGAGCGTAAAGAAAATCAAGGTGCTCTGTGTCGACGATTCGGCACTGATCCGCAGCGTGATGACCGAGATCATCAACAGCCAGGCCGACATGACCGTGGTCGGCACCGCCGCCGACCCGCTGGTGGCGCGCGACCTCATCAAGGTCACCAACCCCGACGTGCTGACGCTGGACGTCGAAATGCCGCGCATGGACGGGCTGGAGTTTCTTGAAAAACTCATGCGGCTGCGGCCGATGCCCGTGGTCATGGTGTCTTCATTGACCGAGCGCGGCTCGGAGATCGCGCTGCGCGCGCTCGAGCTGGGCGCCATCGACTTCGTGACCAAGCCGCGCCTGGGCGTGCGCGACGGCCTGCTCAACTACACCGAGC
Source organism: Variovorax sp. KBW07 (assembly GCF_003852515.1). Lineage (GTDB taxonomy): Bacteria > Pseudomonadota > Gammaproteobacteria > Burkholderiales > Burkholderiaceae_C > Variovorax. Next base: position 92,933 of record NZ_QAJK01000076.1, read on the forward strand.
TGATCGCCGGCAAGATCCGTACGGCGGCCGGCGCGCGCCTGCTGCCCAGCCGCCATGCCGCATCGGCCCGGCCGGCTTCCGATGTGCCGCAGGAATCGCTGCTGCGCAGCCCGCTGCTGAGTACCGAGAAGCTGATCATCATCGGCGCTTCCACCGGTGGCACCGAAGCCATCCGCGAAGTGCTGCAACCGCTGCCGCCCGATTCGCCCGCGGTGCTGATCGCGCAGCACATGCCCGCCGGCTTCACGCGTTCGTTCGCGCAGCGGCTGGACGGCCTGTGCCGCATCAACGTCAAGGAAGCCGAGCACGGCGAGCGGGTGCTGCCGGGCCATGCGTACATCGCGCCGGGTGGCTTTCATTTGTCGCTGGGCCGCAGCGGCGCCAACTACGTGGCGCACCTGGACCAGGAGCCGCCCGTCAACCGCCACCGTCCGTCGATCGACGTGCTGTTCGATTCGGCGGCCAAGCATGCCGGCAAGAACGCGATCGGGATCATCCTGACGGGCATGGGCAAGGACGGCGCCGAGGGCCTGTTGCGCATGAAGCGGGCGGGCGCTCACACGCTGGCGCAGGACGAGGCCAGCTGCGTGGTCTTCGGCATGCCGCGCGAAGCCATTGCGCTGGGCGCGGTGGACGATGTGTCCCCCTTGAGTGAAGTCAGTCGCCGGGTTCTGGCGCACCTTCGCACGTTCGGTGAACGTACGAACCGAGTTTGAAAAACGACCTGTTGGAGTTGGAAATATCGTGATCGACAAGAGCATCAAAATCCTGGTTGTGGACGACTTCCCGACCATGCGCCGCATCGTGCGCAACCTGCTGAAGGAGCTGGAGTTCCTGAACGTGGACGAGGCGGAAGACGGCGCCGCGGGCATCGAGAAGCTGCGCGGCGGCAACTTCGGTTTCGTGGTGTCGGACTGGAACATGCCGAACATGGACGGCCTGACGATGCTGCAGACCATTCGCGCGGACCCGGAGCTGAAGAAGTTGCCGGTGCTGATGGTGACGGCCGAGGCGAAGAAGGAAAACATCGTGGCAGCGGCGCAGGCCGGTGCGAACGGCTACGTGGTAAAGCCTTTCACGGCAGCGACGCTCGAAGAGAAGATCACGAAGATCTTCGAGAAGCTGGCCAAGGAAGCGGGCTGAGATGACGTCCCGCGTTTCTGTTCGTCGCGTTCTGCGTGACGTGCCGAGGCGCGGGATTGGCGCTGCTGTTCGTGCGTTCGTTGTGCGTGCACAGGACACCGGGTACTTCCCTCCGCGAATGTCCCCCGCTTCGCTCCTCCTTTATTTCGCTGCGGGAAGCACCCGATGCCCTGCGCACCTGG
>NZ_QAJK01000077.1:0-370 GCF_003852515.1 Variovorax sp. KBW07
GTTTCGCCGTCGACCGTGCCGCCCCCCGTCCCCGCGCCTCCACCGCCCCCTGTTGCCAAGGCGCCCGAGCCGGCGCCCGCGCCAAAGGCGCCCGACATTGCCCTGGAGCGCGAGAAGAAGCTCAAGGAGCAAAAGGAACAGAAAGAGCGCGAGCTCGAGCAGCAGCAACAGCAGCAGCAGAAGAAAAAAGAGCTCGAGGCCAAACAGCGCGCCGAAGATGAGGCCGACCGCAAGAAGGAACAGCAGAAAAAGCTGGCCGAGCAGAAGAAGCAGCAGGAGGCCGACGCCAAGCAGGCTGAAGCCAAGAAGGCCGAGGCTGCCGCCAAGCAGGCCGCCGCCGATCGTGCCGCCACGCTCAAGCGCATGCAGG
>NZ_QAJK01000077.1:554-14510 GCF_003852515.1 Variovorax sp. KBW07
ACGACGCCGCCGAGCGCGGCCTGCGCAAGACCGACAGGCTGCCGCGCGACACGGACGGGCGCATCTTCCCGTCGCTGATCGTCTCGCTGCGGCCCAAGCGCTGATCCATGTATCGATTCCGGGCGGCTTTCACACGCCGCCCGGAACTTGATGAGTGCCTTGTTGTCTACACGCGGACAACAACAGCCGGGCCCCAGGCCCGCACAAGATGAACCCCACCGGCCGCATCCGCTACGGCAGCAGTCCGCTGCTCGCCAGCCCGACACTCGTCTGGCGCAGCAAGTTCATCGTGGCCAGCATCGCCTTCGGCTTCGTGCTGCTGGCAGGCCGGGCCGCCTATGTGCAGATCTTCAACAACGACTTCTTCCAGCACCAGGGCGAGGTGCGCTACCAGCGCACGCTGGAGCTGCCCGCCAACCGCGGCCGCATCCTCGACCGCAACGGCCTGATCCTCGCGTCCGACATTCCCGCCCCCAGCCTGTGGGCCATTCCCGAAGACATCGAGCGTGACGACCCGGCCGTGCAGGCCAAGCTCAAGGAGGCGGCCAGGCTGCTCGGCATGCCGCAGAAAGACTTCGACCGCAAGCTGGCGGACGAAGACAAGAGCTTCGTCTGGCTCAAGCGCCAGGTCGACCAGGCGGTGGCCAAGGAAGTCATCGCGCTGGGCATCAAGGGCATCTACCTGCGCCGCGACTACCGGCGCCAGTACCCCGAGGGCGAGGCGGCGGCGCACCTGGCCGGCTTCACCAACGTCGAGGACATCGGCCAGGAAGGCGTCGAGCTGGCCTTCGACAAGGAACTGGCCGGCAAGTCCGGCTCGCGCCATGTGCTGAAAGACCGGCTGGGCCACATCGTCGAAGACACCGAGGACCAGGTGCCGCCCACCCCCGGCCACGACATCCAGCTCAGCATCGACGACCGCGTGCAGTTCGTGGCCTACGAGAAGATCCGCGATGCCGTGGTCGCCAACAAGGCGCGCGCCGGCAGCGTGGTGGTGGTCGATGCCGAAACCGGCGAGCTGCTGGCCATGGCCAACTACCCCAGCTACGACCCCAACGACCGCCGCAACCTCACGGGCGAGCAGTTGCGCAACCGTGCCATGACCGACGTGTTCGAGCCCGGCTCGACCATGAAGCCGATCACCATCGCCACCGCGCTGCAGCTGGGCCGCGTCACGCCGCAGACCATCGTCGACACCAACCCCGGCCGCATCACCGTGGCCGGCGCCACGATCCACGACGACGAGAACTTCGGCGTGCTCACCGTGCAGGGCGTGATCCAGAAGTCGAGCAACGTGGGCGCCACCAAGATCTCGCAACGCATGACGGCGCAGGAAATGTGGAACTCGTTCACCGCCGTGGGCCTGGGCCAGAAGCCGCAGACCCCCTTCCCCGGCGCGGTGACCGGGCGCCTGCGGCCATGGAAATCGTGGCGCCCCATCGAGCAGGCCACCATGTCGTACGGCTATGGCCTTTCGGCGTCGCTGTTCCAGATCGCGCACGCCTACACGGCCTTCGCGCACGACGGAGAAGTCATTCCGGTGGGGCTCCTGAAAAGCACGGACACCGATCCGCCCGGCGTGCGGGTGTTCTCGCCGCAGGTCGCCAGCGAGGTGCGCAAGATGATGCACCTGGCGGCCGCGCCCGGCGGCACCGCGCCGCTGGCGCAGACGCAGGGCTACTCGGTGGGCGGCAAGACCGGCACCGCCCACAAACAGGTCGGCAAGGGCTACGCCAGCAACAAGTACCGCGCCTGGTACACCGGCATGTCGCCCATCGACAAGCCGCGCATCATCGTCGCGGTGATGATCGACGAGCCCAGCGCGGGCAAGTACTTCGGCGGGCTGGTGGCGGCGCCTGTGTTCAGCCAGGTGGTGCAGCAGACGCTGCGCATCATGAACGTGCTGCCCGACCTGGCGGTGGCGCCGCAGTCGTCGCATTGACGACCATTGCCGCGGCGCGCGCGGCGGCGGTGCCAACCGCCGTTCAGGGCGCCAGGCTCAGGCGCTTGACGTCCAGCTCGATCTTCTTGCCGAAGCGGTCCTTGTCGAGCTCGCCGGTGATCTCGACGCGCACCTTGTCGTCGATCTTCACGCCGGGCGGAAAGTGCTTGGCGTCGATCTCGATCTTCATGCGGCCGGTGTCGTCCGCAAAGGTGTAGTGCTCGCCGCCATCGTGCGAGACGATGAAGCCGCGCAGCGTGGCGTGCTGGTCGTCCTTGCCGGTGTCGAGCAGTTGCTTGACGTTCATGGCCGGCACCGTGCTCGGGCCCACATACTGCGCCCAGGCGGCCGACAGCGGCAGCGCGAGCGCAAGCGCCGCGCCCAGCGCCAGCGCGGTCTTCTTCAAGGTCTTGGTCTTGTTATGGGTCATGGCAATCGTTCCTCCGTTGAACAGCCTCTGATTGAAAAGAACCCGATGGACCTGCCGCGCCGCCGAATGTTCCCGGCGTGCGGCAGATCAGGCCGCATGACCCGGCCGCTCTACTCGTAGATGACCGCGGCCTTGCCGGCTTCCGCCTGCGCGGTCCAGCTTGCAAGGGCCGCGTCGGTCGGGAAGAACTTGGCGCGCTCGCCCAGTTGCAGCTCGACCTGCGCGCCGCCGCGTGCCATCGACAGGCGCACCGGCAGGCCCTGCACCAGCTCGCCGACTTCGGTCTGCTCGGTGCGCGGCGGAAAGTCTTTCACCAGCCGCGCGATGTCCGGCGCCTTGCCGTTCACCGCCACGCGCAGGAACTTGCCGAAGCGGCAGCGCGCCGTCGCAAGGTCCCACACCTGCTGCACCTGGAAGCGCGCCTCGAAGCCGCCGCGCGCCGGCTGGATACGGCCACTCACGATCACCAGTTCGTCGTCTTTCAGCGTGTTGCGGTTGGCGTTGATCAGCGCTTCGTCGGCCGTGGCGTCGATGGAATCGGACTTGTCGTCGAGCTTGAAGATTGCAAGGCGGCCGCGCTGGCCGTTGATCACGCGGAAGTCGCTCACGATGCCCGCGATCACCTGCTGGTCGCGGCTGTCGAGCAGGTCGCCGATCTCGCGCTTGCAGAAGCGCCGCACCTCGTGCGACACCTCGTCGAACAGGTGACCCGACAGGTAGAAGCCGATGGCGGTTTTCTCCAGCGTCAGCCGCTCCTTCACGCCCCACGGCGTGGCGTCGACCAACTCGGGCTCCTGCGTGGCCGAGCCGTGCTCTGCATCGCCGAAGATGTCGACCTGCGCCGCATTGGCGGCGGTGGCGCTGGCGAACTCGAAAGCGCGGTCGAGCGAGGCGCTCAACGCGGCGCGGTTCTGCTGGATCGCATCGAATGCACCGGCCTTGATGAGCGCTTCGACCGTGCGCTTGTTGATGCGCTGGCGGTCGATGCGCACGCAGAAGTCGTACAGGCTCTTGAAGGGCCCGCCCTCTTCGCGCGCCCGCACCACGGCCTCGACCGCGAGCTGGCCCGTGCCCTTGACGGCACCCAGGCCGTAGCGGATCACGCGATTGGTGACCGGCTCGAAACGGTAGTTGCCGCGGTTCACGTCCGGCGGCTCGAAGGTGATGCCGAAGTTTTTCTGGGCGTCTTCGAACAGCAGCTTCAGCTTGTCCGTGTCGTCCATTTCCACGGTCATGTTGGCGCAGAAGAATTCGGCCGTGTAGTGAACCTTGAGCCAGCCCGTGTGGTACGCCAGCAGCGAGTAGGCGGCGGCGTGCGACTTGTTGAAGCCGTAGCCCGCGAACTTCTCCATCAAGTCGAAGATTTCGTCGGCCTTGTCCTGCGGAATGCCGTGCGTCGACAACGCGCCCGCGCGGAATTTCTCGCGGTGCTCGGCCATCTCCTCGAGCTTCTTCTTGCCCATCGCGCGGCGCAGCAAGTCGGCGCCGCCGAGCGAGTAGCCGCCCAGGATCTGCGCGGTCTGCATCACCTGCTCCTGGTAGACCATGATCCCGTAGGTCTCGGAGAGCATCTCGGCCACGGCCGGGTGCGGGTACTCCACCTCTTCACGGCCGTGCTTGCGCGCCACGAAGCTGGGAATCAGGTCCATGGGGCCGGGGCGGTACAGCGCGTTCAGCGCAATCAGGTCTTCCAGCCGCGTGGGCCGCGCGTCTTTCAGCATGCCCTGCATGCCGCGCGATTCAAACTGGAACACGGCCTCGGTCTTGCCTTCCGAGAACAGCCGGTAGGTGGCTGCGTCGGTCAGCTTGATGTCTTCGAACGCGAAGTTCTCCTGGCCCTTGTGGCGCTTGACGATGAACTCTTTGGCAATCTCAAGGATGGTGAGCGTGGCAAGGCCCAAGAAGTCGAACTTCACCAGGCCGATGGCTTCGACGTCGTCCTTGTCGTACTGGCTCACGGCCGAGTCGCTGCCCGGCTGCTGGTAGAGCGGGCAGAAGTCGGTGAGCTTGCCCGGCGCAATGAGCACGCCCCCGGCGTGCATGCCGATGTTTCGCGTCATGCCTTCGAGCTTCTGCGCCAGCTCGACCAGCATGCGGACTTCTTCTTCCTTCTCGATGCGCGCCGCCAGTTGCGGCTCCATCTCGATGGCGTAGTTGTTCTTGTCGCCTTCGATCTTCGGGTCCGGCGGGTACTGGATCGTGATGGGCTGGCCCGGCTTGTTCGGAATCAGCTTGCTGATGCCGTCGCAGAACATGTAGCTCATGTCCAGCACGCGGCCCACGTCGCGAATGGCGGCGCGCGCCGCCATCGTGCCGAAGGTGGCGATCTGGCTCACGGCGTTGCGGCCGTACTTGTCCTTCACGTAGTCGATCACGCGGTCCCGGTTGCCCTGGCAGAAGTCGATGTCGAAGTCGGGCATCGAGACGCGTTCGGGGTTCAGGAAACGTTCGAACAGCAGCTTGTATTCGAGCGGGTCGAGGTCGGTGATCTTCAGCGCATAGGCCACCAGCGAGCCGGCACCCGAGCCCCGGCCCGGGCCCACCGGGCAGCCGTTGGCCTTGGCCCACTGGATGAAGTCGCCCACGATCAGGAAGTAGCCGGGGAACCCCATGTTCAGGATCGTGTTGATCTCGAACTCGAGCCGTTCCACATAGCGCGGCCGCTCGGCGTCGCGCTTGGCCTCGTCGGGGTAGAGGTGCTTCAGGCGCGCCTCCAGCCCCAGGAACGACTCCTGGCGGAAGAAGTCGTCGATCGGCATGCGCACGCCTTCGCTGACGAAGGGCGTCGGAAAGTCGGGCAGCTGCGGCTTGCCCAGCACCAGCGTGAGGTTGCAGCGCTTGGCAATCTCGACCGTGTTGGCCAGCGCGCTCGGCACGTCGGCAAACAGCGCCTGCATCTCGGCGGTCGACTTGAAGTACTGCTCTTCGGTGAACTTGCGCACGCGGCGCGGGTTGCCCAGAATTTCGCCTTCGGAAATGCAGACGCGCGCCTCGTGCGCCTCGTAGTCCTGGCGCTCGGCAAACTGCACCGGGTGCGTGGCCACCACCGGCAGGCTGAGGCGCGCCGCCAGCTTGACGGCGGCAATGACGTGCGGCTCGTCTTCCGGGCGGCCGGCGCGCTGCAGCTCGATGTAGAAGCGGTGCGGAAACATGCCCGCCAGCTGCAGCGCCAGCTCGGCCGCGCGCTCTTCCTGGCCTTGCAGCAGCGGCGCGCCCAAGGGCCCCGCCTGCGCGCCCGACAGCGCGATCAGCCCGCCCTGCAGTTCTTCGACCCATTCGAGCTTGCAGGCCGCCTGCGACTGGCCGCGGCTCACGTTCTGCGTCCAGGCCCGCGCCAGCAGCTCGGACAGGTGCAGGTAGCCTTCCATGTTCTGCACCAGCAGCACGATGCGGGTCAGCACGCCGGGCTCCTTGCCCAGCCCCTCGATGAAGATTTCAGCGCCGATGACGGGCTTGACGCCCTTGCCCCGGCCCTGCTTGTAGAACTTGATGGCCCCGAACAGGTTGTTCAGGTCCGTGATGGCCAGCGCGGGCTGCTTGTCGGCAGCGGCGGCCTTGACGACTTCGTCGATTCGGTTGGTGCCGTCGACGACGGAAAACTCGGTGTGCAGGCGCAGGTGAACAAACATCCACCCATTGTAGAAACCACCGCCTCCACGATGTGGGGTGGCAATCCCTACAATCCCGCCCCGTGCAAGAGATTTTGAATATCGCGGCCTACAAGTTCGTAGGCATAGACGACAGCCCCGAGCTGCGTGAAGACCTGCGCGCCCGCGCGCAGGCCCTGGGCCTCATGGGCACGATCCTGCTGGCGCCGGAGGGCATCAACCTGTTCCTGGCGGGCAGCGCCGACGGCGTGCGGGCCTTCCTGGCGCATTTGCGTGCCGACGCGCGCTTTGCCGACCTCGAAGCCAAGGAAAGCTGGTCCGAGGCGCAGCCCTTTCGCCGCATGCTGGTCAAGCTCAAGCGCGAGATCATCCGCATGGACCACCCGGCCATCCAGCCCGCAGCGGGCCGGGCGCCCGGCGTGGACGCGCCCACGCTCAAGCGCTGGCTCGACCAGGGCCACGACGACCAGGGCCGCGAAATCGCCCTGCTCGACACGCGCAACGGCTTCGAGGTCGACGAAGGCACCTTCGACGGCGCCATCGACTGGCGCATCACCAAGTTCACCGAATTTCCGCCCGCGCTGAAGGCGCACCGCGCCGATTTCGCGGGCAAGACGGTGGTGAGCTTCTGCACCGGCGGCATCCGCTGCGAGAAGGCCGCCATCCTGATGCGCGAAGAAGGCATCGAGAACGTGCTGCAGCTCGAAGGCGGCATCCTGAAATATTTCGAGCAGGTCGGCGGCGCGCACTACCACGGCGACTGCTTCGTGTTCGACGGCCGGCGCGCGTTGGCGCCCGACCTGAGCGCGCGCGCGGCCGAGGCCAGTGCCCGCGCGCCGGAAGACCTCGACCTGAGTCTCGGCCTGAAGAAATAACCGGCCCCTTCCATGCGCATCCTCCTGGTGGAAGACGAACTGGACATGGCCTCGTGGCTGATCCGGGCGCTGACCCAGAGCGGCTTCGTGGCCGACCACGCGCCCGACGCGCGCACCGCCGAAGCCTTCATTGCCGGCACCGAATACGACGCCATCGTGCTCGACCTGCGCCTGCCCGACAAGCACGGCCTGAGCGTGCTGGCCGACATGCGCAACGCCGACAACCGCACGCCGGTGCTCATCCTCACGGCGCAGGGCGCGCTGCAGGACCGGGTGCGCGGCCTCAACCTGGGCGCCGACGATTTCCTGACCAAGCCCTTCGAGCTGGTCGAGCTCGAAGCGCGCCTGTCGGCCCTGGTGCGGCGCAGCCGCGGCAAGCAGCATCCACGGCTTCAATGCGCTTCGCTCTCGTACGACAGCGAAAGCCATGCCTTCACGCTGCGCGGCACGCTGCTGTCGCTCACGCCGCGCGAGCAGGCCGCGCTCACGGCATTGCTGATGCGCAGCGGCGCGCCGGTCGGCAAGCCGCAGCTGTACGCCAAGGTGTTCACCCACGACAGCACCGCGGGCCCCGATGCCATCGAGGTGGTGCTGCACCGGCTGCGGCGCAAGCTCGCCGACAGCGACGTGCGCATCGTCACCGTGCGCGGCCTGGGCTACATGCTCGAGAGCATTGCCGAGGGACCCGATGGACTCAACTCCCCAGCCGGCGCACACGCCCCCACCGGCGACTGAGCCGCGCCGCTTCGGCATCCGCGCACGGCTGCTCGCGCTGCTGCTGCCGGGCATCGTCGCGCTGCTGGCGCTCGACAGCTGGAACGACTACCGCGCGCTGACCGACGCGCTGGTGGTGGCCTACGACCAGAGCCTGCTCGAACCCGTGCAGGCATTGGCCAATGGCATCGTCGTGGCCAGCGACGGCAGCGTGCGCGTGCAGGAGCCCTTCTCGATCCAGTCGATGTTCGAGTCGACCCACCTGCGCTACAAGTACCTGCACGTCGGCGTGCAGCGCATCGCCAAGGGCGAGCCGCTCGACATCCATGCACCCGAGACCACGCTCATGGGCGTGCCCGGCCTGCCACGGCCGGCCGAGCGCCCCGCCGACGGCACGCCGGTGTTCTACGACGCGGTGTACGAGCAGCACCCGGTGCGCGTGGCCGCGCTGCGGCAGACGGTGTACGACACCGTGCACCCCGGCACGGCATGGAGCGTGCTCATCCAGGCCGCCGAAGGCACCGGCCCGCGCACGCAGGCGCAAGACGAAACACTGCGCCAGGAGCTGCTGCGCGACACGCGCATGGTGCTGGTGATGGCCATCCTTGTGTGGCTCGGCGTGGCCTGGACCTTGCGCCCGCTGGAGCGCCTGCGCCGTTCGCTGCGCGAGCGCTCGCGCGACGACCTGAAGCCGCTCGACGCCAGCGGCGTGCCGCAGGAAGTGGTGCCGCTGGTCGAGGCCGTCAACCACCACATCGCGGGCCACCGGCGCATGGTCGCGGAGCATTCGCAGTTTCTTGCCGATGCATCGCACCAGCTGCGCACGCCGTTGAGCATTCTCTCGATCCAGGCCGGCTACGCGGTGCGCGAGACCGATCCGGCGCGCATGCGCGAATCGCTGCATGCCATCGTCGCGCAGCTCGCGCGCACGCGCCGCCTGAGCGAGCAGTTGCTGGCGCTGGCCCATGCCACCACGGAAGACGACGTCGCGCCGGTCGAGCCCACCGTGGTCGACCTCAGCGACATCGCGCGCGAAGTGGTGCTGCAATACCTGCCGCTCGCACGCGAGAACGACCAGGACCTGGGCTGGGTCGACGCACGCGGCGAATCCGAACCGCAAGCCGAAGAAGGCGAGGCGCCCGTGCTGCCCGTCAGGGCCAACGCCGCCGAACTGCACGAGGTGCTTGCGAACCTGGTGCACAACGCCATCAAGTACACGCCGCGCGGCGGCAACATCACGGTGACCGTGCGGCGCGAGGCTTCGCATGCACTGGCCGAGGTGTGCGACAGCGGGCCCGGCATCGCGCCCGAGCGGCGCGACAGCGTGTTCGAGCGCTTCCACCGCGACCCGGCCGCGGGTGCCGATACGGGCGTGGCCCAGGGCGCGGGCCTCGGCCTCACCATCGCGCGCAGCTATGCGCGGCGCAACGGCGGCGACATCGCACTCGACAACGCCGGCATGCCCGAGAGCGCCAACGGCGGCGGCTTGCGCGCCATCCTGCGGCTGCCGCTGCACGTCGCCTGAGGCGTCTTTTTGCAAGGGTTTCGCCGGATACGCCGGTACGTGATTACACGTATTTTGAGGGTCCCCGGCCCGTTTGCGCACCTTCCGAAAGGCGATTGAAAGCCTCGATTCCTAGACTGCGCTCCTTCCCAAACGAAGGAGACTTATGCAGCACCAGCTCGGTGAAGATCCGGCCTCGCACGCGCCTCGGCCCGTATCGAAATTCAAAAAAGACTACTACGGCGGAGCACTGCTGATCGTCATCGGACTGGCCGCGGTGTACGCCGGCATCGGCTACCGCGTCGGCGAACTTGCGCACATGGGGCCGGGCTTCTTCCCCGTCGCGCTGGGCAGCCTGCTGGCGCTGTCGGGCCTGCTGATCGCCGTCTCGGCGCGCGGCGACAAGCCCGCGGCCAGCGACGCCGCTTCGCACGGCCATCCGGGCGGCATGCCCGACCTGCGCGGCGGCATCTGCATCATCCTGGGCATCCTCGCGTTCCTGCTCTTCGGCGAATACGGCGGCCTGCTGCCGGCAACCTTCGCCATCGTGTTCATCTCGGCGCTCGGCGACCGCGACAACACGCTGACCGAGGCGGTGCTTCTTTCGCTCGCGATGAGCTTCATCGCGGTGGTGGTCTTCTGGTGGGCGCTCAAGTTGCAGCTCCCCCTGTTCCAGTGGGGAGGCTGACACCATGATCGGTCAATCGCTTCACGACCTGTGGTTTGGTTTCGGCGTTGCCTTCCAAGGCTCGAACCTGCTGTGGTCTTTCTTCGGCGTGCTGGTGGGCAACCTGATCGGCGTGCTGCCGGGCATGGGCGCGCTGCAGGCCATCTCGATCCTGCTGCCGCTCACCTACGCGATGCACCCGGTGCCCGCCATCCTGATGCTGGCCGGTATCTTCTACGGCTCGCAGTACGGCGGCGCCATCGGCGCCATTCTGATGAACATGCCCTCGCACCCGCCGCATGCGGTGACGTGCCTGGACGGGTATCCGATGACCAAGCAGGGCAAGGGCGGCGTCGCGCTCGGGGTGACGATGATCGCGTCGTTCTTCGCGGCGTCGGTCGGCATCATCGTGATGATCTTCGCCTCGCCGCTGCTGGTGCAGATCGCCTTCAAGTTCGGCCCGACCGAGATCTTCTCGATCATGCTGCTGGGCCTGCTCGCGGGCTCGACCATGTCGCGCGGCTCGCCGCTCAAGGGCGTGGCCATGACCATCTTCGGCCTGCTGTGCGGCGTGGTCGGCACCGACGTGAACAGCGGCAGCTTCCGCTTTGCGTTCGGCCTGCCTGAACTCAGCGACGGCCTGGAGCTGGTGGCCATTTCGATGGGCCTGTTCGGCGTGGCCGACTTCCTGCTCAACGTGAACCGCATGAAGACCATCGGCGACACCGGCACGCTGAAGCTCAGCGACATGCGCCCGAGCAAGGAAGAGCTGAAGCGCGCCTTCCCCGCGATGATCCGCGGCACCCTCGTCGGCACCGTGTTCGGCGCCATGCCCGGCACCGGCCCGACCATCACCACCTTCATTGCCTACGCACTGGAGCGCAAGGTGTCGAAGACGCCCGACAAATTCGGCACCGGAATGATCGAAGGCGTGGCCGGCCCCGAGGCCTCGGCCCACTCGAAGACGCAGGTCGACTTCATTCCGACGATGAGCCTGGGCATTCCGGGCGACGCGGTGATGGCGCTCATTCTGGGTGCGCTGCTGATCCAGGGCATCCAGCCCGGCCCGCAGCTCATCACCGAGCACCCGGACATTTTCTGGGGCCTGATCGCCTCGTTCTGGATCGGCAACGTGATTCTCGTGGTGCTCAACGTGCCGCTGATCGGCGTGTGGGTGAAGCTGCTGAAGGTGCCCTACAAGTACCTCTTCCCAGCCGCGATGTTCTTCATTGCGACCGGCGTGTACAGCACGCAGAACAGCCTGTTCCAGATCTGGGAAGTGCTGGTGTTCGGCATCGTCGGCGCGCTGCTGATGACACTGGAGTTTTCAGTCGCGCCCATTCTCCTGGGCTTCGTGCTCGGGCCGATGGTGGAAGAAAACTTCCGCCGCGCGCTGCTGCTGTCCCGCGGCGACATGTCGGTGTTCGTCACGCGGCCCATCAGCGGCACCTTCATCGGCCTGTGCGCACTGCTGCTGGCGGGCGTGGGCTACTCGGCCTGGCGTGCCCGTGGCGGGCGCAAGTCGGTGGTCGAACTGCCGAAGGCACCGGACGGTGCGCCGCCCGCGGAAGCGGTGTCGATCAGCGGCGAGTAAAGCCAAGCTGCGCAACGACACGCAGAGTGCCAATGCACGAAGGGCCCGCCGAGCGGGCCCTTTTTCTTTGCGTCACCGTGCCCGGGACAAGGCCCGCGCCAGCACGTCGAACACGCGGTCGTCCTGGCACTGCGCCGCATTGAAGCGAAGAAAGTCGCCCGCGCTCGACGACTGGCTGAACGCGTTGCCGGGCGCGAGCACCACGCCCTCTTTCAGGCATGCGCGTGCGACGACACCGGCGTCGATGCCTTTCGGCAGCCGGCACCAGAGGAACATGCCCGCCTGCGGCATCAGCCAGGGCTTGATGCCGATGGCCTTGAGCCGGTTGGCGGTTTTTTCCAGCGCCTCGGTGATCCGCACGCGCACCGCCTCCATGTGCTTGCGATAGCCACTGTCGGTCAGTGCCGTCAGCAATATCTCCGCCGCCAGCCGCCCGCCGCCAAAGCTGGTGGCGATCTTCAGGTCGACCAGGCTGTCGATCCAGTCGGGGCGCGCCGCGATGTAGCCGCATCGCAGCGACGCCGAGAGCGTCTTCGAAAAACTACCGATGTGGATCACGCGCGAGAGCCCGTCGAAGGCCGCGAGCCTGGGCGCGGGGTTGAGTTCGAAGTCGGCGAATATGTCGTCCTCGACGATCACCAGATTCGAGCTGTCGGCCAGCTTCAGCACGCGGTGCGCCGTCACCGGCGAGAGCACCGCGCCGGTGGGGTTGTGAATGCCGGAGTTGGTGATGTAGAGCCGGGGCGCGTGCGCCTGCAAGGCCGCGCCGAAGGCCTCGACGTTGGGCCCGTTCGGCGTGTACGGAACGCCCACCACCTTCACCCGGTGCGCCTTCAGCAGCGCCAGAAAGTTGAAGTAGCAAGGGTCGTCGACCAACACCGTGTCGCCCGGCTCCAGCAGGAAGCGGCAGATCAGGTCGATGGCCTGCGTGCCCGATTCCGTGAGCATGATCTGCTCGGCCGGTGCCTCGATGCCCGACGCGGCCATTCGCCGGGCCAGCAGGAGGCGCAGCGCCGGAAGGCCGAGCGGCGTGGCGTACTCCGCCAGCGCCACGTTGTCGGAGCGTGCCGCCGCGCGCAACGCACGGCGCATGCCCGCCTCGTACATCCACGACGCGGGCAGCCAGCCGCAGCCGGGCTTGAGCACCGAGGCGTCTTTCTCGAGCGACTGGCGCGAAACCCACAGCGGATCGACCTCGCGCTCCAACTCGGGGCCGATGCCGGCCAGCGCGAGCGGCGCCACCGGTCCCGACACATAGAACCCCGAGCCGGGCCGCGCCCCGATGACGCCTTCCGCCGCCAGCCGTTCGTAGGCCTCGACCACGGTCGAGACCGAGAGCCGCATCGCCTTGGCCTGCGCGCGCACCGACGGCAGCCGCGTGCCCGGCAGGCTGGCGCGGGAAGCGATCTTCGAACGGATCTCGGCCATGACGGCATCGATGCGCGTGCGGCCTGGTTTCACGGGGAGCGGCTTCAACTGTACGGCTCCAAAATACATAACAGTTCTTTTAAATTGTATTGGACTGTCCCTGTGTTCCGCAGCATCCCCATGCTCCACTCGAAGGCAATCAACGAAGGAGCAGGCATGCAAAAGACGGCGAGCGGATGGCTCGACGGTTTCATCGGGGTGGTGATCTTCGCGGGCTCGCTGCCGGCGACACGCGCCGCCGTGAAAGACTTCAACCCGACCTTCCTGACCTGCGCGCGGGCCAGCATTGCCGCCGTGCTCGGGCTGCTGCTCCTGCGCGCCCTGCGGCAGCCGCGCCCGGCACTGAAAGACCTGCCCGCGCTGGCCGTCGTCGCGCTGGGCGTGGTGGTCGGCTTTCCGCTGTTGACCGCGCTGGCGCTGCAGCATGTCTCGTCCGCGCACTCCATCGTCTTCGTCGGCCTGCTGCCGTTGTGCACCGCGATCTTCGGCGTGCTGCGCGGCGGCGAGCGTCCGCGCCCGGCCTTCTGGCTGTTCTCGATTCTCGGCAGCGCCTTCGTCGTCGGTTACGCCGCGATGGGCGGCATCGAGGCCTCGGTGCAGGGCGACCTGCTGATGCTGGCAGCCATGGTCGTGTGCGGCCTGGGCTATGCGGAAGGCGCGCGCCTGTCGCGCACGCTGGGCGGCTGGCAGGTCATCAGCTGGGCGCTGGTGCTGTCGTTGCCGGTCATGCTGCCGATCGCGCTGGTCACCATGCCGGCGTCGTTCGAGCACGTCGGTGCGCCGGCGTGGCTCGGCTTTGCGTATGTCTCTGTTTTCAGCATGCTGATCGGCTTCATCTTCTGGTACCGCGGCCTGGCGCTGGGCGGCATCGCGGCGGTCGGGCAACTGCAACTGCTCCAACCCTTCTTCGGTCTTGCCCTGGCGGCACTGCTGCTCAACGAGACCGTAAGCTGGACGATGTTGGTCGTGACGCTGTGCGCCGTGGCCTGCGTTGCGGGGGCAAAGAAGTTCGCGGCCTGAGTTGCTGCGTTGCTTGCGCTTCTGCGGGAAACGGTTGTGTTCAGGGCGACGCCCGCGCCGACGGTGTGCTCTGCTCCGCGAATGTCCCCCGCTTCGCTCCTCCTTTATTTCGCTGCGCAGAGCACACCATCCGCGTGAGCGTCATCAGAGTGGTCGTTGATCAGCGGTACACCA
>NZ_QAJK01000078.1 GCF_003852515.1 Variovorax sp. KBW07
ACCAGTGCTCTGGGTCGCTCACGTCGATGGTGTGCTCTGCGCAGCGAAATAAAGGAGGAGCGAAGCGGGGGACATTCGCGGAGCAGAGTACGCCGTCGGCGTGGGCGTCGCCCTGAAGGACTGCAGCGTCACGACACCCCAGCAACGAGACGAGACGAGACGCGACACAGCGACCTCAGTGCCAGACACCCGCAGGCGCAGGCCCAGGCACGCGCAACAGCTTGTCGTTCCCGATCTCCAGCAACCGGTTGGCCGCATAGCTGTTCTGCGAATCGGGCTCCAGCGCCGCGCTGACCAACGGCGACAACGGCTGCGCCAGCGACACATAGAAACTGCCCGGCGGCACCACCGCGCGACCCGTGCGCGGGCGAACGCGATACGCACGAATCGCTTCGCCGTCTTCGATCGCACCGCGTGCGTCCTGGCGCTGGCCGTCCGTCTGCGACAGGATTTCGTAGCGCTCCACCTGCCAGGGCGCCGCGTTGTCGATGCGCTCCACACGCACGCCCAGCATCTGCAGACGCTGCACCGCCGTCGTTTCACTGGCCGCCAGCAGGTAGCCGCACGGGCGCGGACGCGCATTGGCGATCTTCAACGGCTCGGCGGCGCGCCACTCGACCTCGACCGCTTTTTCTTCACCGCTCTTCGCATCGAGAAAATCCAGGCGTTGCCGCGTCGTCGTCTGCCATGCCTCGACCACCACGTCGCCATGACACGCCTCGGCCTTCGCGCGCTGGCCGGCCTGCGCAGTGAGCTGCATCAACGCCGGGCCCTGGCGCGCCGCCGTCTCGATGACCGTGGTGGCCGCCAGCACCTGCGTGTGCACGCGGCGCGCAAAGTGCGCGCGGCCCAGCCCCACGCCGCGCACCTCCAGCAGAAGGCTCACGGACTGGTGCAGTCCGCTCACGTTGCGGCCGGTGTCGGGCTGCACGCCGCCCATCGACACGGTGCGATCGGTGGCGGCCTTGCCGCCGGACGTGGTGTGGTACTTGAAGCCCTGCAACCCCGCCTGCGTGAACGCGGCCTGGATGGCATCGATGTAGTCGCGCTGCGCGCTCGCGGCGATGGCCGCGTCGAGGTTGCCGACGGTGGCGGGCTGCAGCAGGCCGTCGTACTTCATGACCGCGCCGAACTTGTCGATCCAGCGGCCGCCCACGGTGAACTCGTGCAGGTCGAGCACCACCTGCGGCCGAAAGCGCAGGGTGGCGACCGCGATCAGGCGCGCCTCGGGCGTGCGCAGCAACAGGTGGTCGCGGTTCACGTCGATGCCGTTGGCGGTGACGCGGGTGAAATGCTCCGCGCCGTCGGGGTTGCCGCGCGGCACCAGCACCAGGTTGACCTTCTGCAGCAGCGCCGCGCCCGGCCCGCTGGCGAACTGCTGGGCCAGCGCCAGCACCGCTTCGCCGCCGGCCGGCTCGTTGCCGTGCTGCTGGCCGATCACCATCACCGTGGGCCGCGCCGGGTCGATGCGGCCCTGCTCGGCCAGCAGCACCAGCGGCATCTCGCGCCCCTCCTGCGACAGGCCCAGGCGCTCGACGCGCACGTTCGGCGACTGGCGCGCCAGGTCGTCGAGAAAGGCCAATAGCTCGGCGTGCGACGCAAAGTCCGTGCGCCCGGCGCGAAAGCCCGGCGTGGCATAGCTCACCGGCGGATCGGGGAAGCGCGCCGCAATGGTGGGCGGCTCGACCCACACCTTGGAGGAGTCGAACTGGGCCTGGGCCGGCACGGCCGACGACAGCAAAGCCAAGCCGAAGATGCTCAGGAAACGAGGAGAAAGGATGCGGCGCATATGACGCGCATTTTCTCCTCGCGCGGGCCACCCCGGCTTCAGCTGCCGTTCAGCTCGGAGTGGTGCAGGCTCGGGCGCGCGCCAGCAGCAGTGCGCGCTCGCGCGTGTTGCGGGTGAGCGAGGCGGCGCGATCGAATTCCTTGCGTGCCTCGTCGAGCCGGCCGAGCTTGAAGAGCAGGTCGCCGCGCACGGTCGGCAGCAGGTGGTAGCCCTGCAACGCGGGCTCGCCCACGAGCGCGTCCACCACCTCCAGCCCGGCGGCCGGCCCGAAGGCCATCGACAGCGCGACTGCACGGTTCAGCTCGACGATGGGCGACGGCGACAGCTCGGCCAGCGCGTCGTACAGCGCGGCAATGCGTGGCCAGTCGGTGGCGTCGGCGGTGCGCGCGCGGGCGTGGCAGGCGGCAATGGCGGCCTGCAGCGCATAGGGGCCGAAGGCGCCGCCGAGCGACTCGGCCCGTGCGAGCGCCGCAAGGCCACGGCGGATCAGCAGCGGGTCCCAGCGCGCGCGGTTCTGTTCGAGCAGCAGCACGGGCTCGCCCGAGGCGCCCACGCGCGCGGCGGTGCGGGAGGCCTGGATTTCCATCAACGCCACCAGCCCATGCACCTCGGATTCGCCGGGCACCAACTCGGCCACGATGCGGCCCAGCCGCATGGCCTCGTCGCACAGCGCGGGGCGCATCCAGTCGTCGCCGGCGGTTGCGGCGTAGCCCTCGTTGAAGATCAGGTAGAGCACTTCGAGCACCGAGGCGAGCCGCGCTTCGAGCTCGTGCCGTCGCGGCACTTCGAAGGGCACACGCGCCTCGGCCAGCGTGCGCTTGGCGCGCACGATGCGCTGCGCCACCGTGGCTTCGGGCACCAGGAAGGCACGGGCGATCTCGTCGGTGGTCAGGCCGCCCATCAGCCGCAGCGTGAGCGCGACACGTGCCTCGGTCGACAGCACCGGGTGGCAGGCGGTGAACACCAGGCGCAGCAGGTCGTCGCCGATGTCGTCATCGAGCGCGGCATCGACGGCTTCGGCAAAGTCGGCTTGCGCCATTTCGTGCTGGGCGTCGAGTTCGCGGCCGATCTCGGGCGCCTTTCGGCCGGCCAACTGGCCGTGGCGCAGGCGGTCGAGCGCGCGGTGCTTGGCCACCTGCGTAAGCCAGGCGGCCGGGTTGTCGGGCACGCCGTCTCCAGGCCATTGCTCCAGGGCGGAAACCAGCGCGTCCTGCGCCAGTTCTTCGGCCAGGCCGACGTCGCGCACCATGCGCGCAACCGTGGCGATGATCTTCGCGGACTCGATCCGCCAGACCGCCTCGATCGCGCGATGGATGGCGCGGGCATCGCTGGTCGCCACGCGGCTCAGCCCTTCTTTTTCTGGCCTTCGGATGGTTCGGACGGCTCGGGCGGCGCGGTCTGCATCGAGGGAAAGCTGCCCGCCACGGCCTGCAGGTCGGCCGGAAAGTCTTCGAGCTCCTGCACCTGGCGGACCTCGATTACCTCGTTGTCGCCGCCGGGGCAGCGGGCGGCCCATTCGATGGCTTCGGCGCGCGAGGCCACGTCGATGAGCCAGAAGCCGCCCAGCACTTCCTTGGCTTCGGCAAACGGCCCGTCGACGATCTTCGGCTTGCGGCCCTTGAAGCTCACGCGCGCGCCCATCGAAGGCGGATGCAGGCCCTCGCAGCTGACCAGCACGCCGGCTTTCTGCAGGGACTCGTTGTAGGCCATCATCGCGGTCATCGCATCGAGGTCTTCGGGCATGGTGCCCGGCGCGGCGCTCTCGTAGCCGTGGGGAATCATCAGCAGCATGAATCGCATGGCGGTGTCTCCTTGCTTGCGCTTTGCCGACGGCCTCAGCGGCCCTGCCTTGCAGCGGACTCGGCGCGCAGGCGGTCTTCCTGGGCCAGCAGCTCGGGCGTCATCGAATCGCCGAAGTCGGTGGCCTCGAACACCTGGCGGATCTCGATCTCGCCCTCCTGGAACGGACTGCGCTTGATCCACTCGATGGCTTCTTCCTTCGACTTGACCTGCAGCAGCCAGAAGCCGGCCAGCAGTTCCTTGGTCTCGGCGAAGGGGCCGTCGATCACGGTGCGCTTGTGGCCTTCGCAGCGCACGCGCGCGCCCCTGGACGACGGATGCAGCCCTTCGCCCGCCAGCAGCACGCCGGCCTTGACCAGCTCTTCGTTGAACTTGCCCATCTCGGTGAGGATCTCGGTGCTGGGCATCACGCCGGCTTCGGAATCCTTGTTGGCCTTGACCAGAATCATGAATCGCATGTCGTTTCTCCTGAAGGTTGTGAGGGGTGGCTGGAGCCGCTGAAAAACTGCGCGCTCCTGTTCACACGTCGCGCGAGCGGAAGGCGGATCGACACGATCACGCCGGTCTATTTGTAATTTTGCGTTTCAAATCCTCCCGGCCGCAGCCGAGACGGCGCTCACGGCAGGTAGCCGCAGAAGCGCAGCACATGGCCATCGGGCTCGCGGATCGCGAATTCGCGCAGGCCCCAGGGCTGGGACGCCGGCGGCTCGATCACGTTCACGCCGCGCTTCACGTAGGCGGCATGCAGGCCATCGATGTCCTTGCCCACGTGGATCACGATTTCGCCGCGCCACGGCCTGGCTTCGCGCATGTTGCATTGCCACAGGCGCAGGTAGACCGGGTCGCCATAGCTGCGGTCGCCCTTCTTCACGCGCGCATAGCTGGGCGGCTCGCCGGCGATGAAGTCGAGCTCGAACCCCAGCACGTCGCAAAACCAGCGCGCGGCGCGCGACACGTCCGACACCGGCAGCACCGGCTGCACGCCGTGGAATTCATGCAAGGTGCCGAGGTCGGGTGCCGGGCTCACGCCGGCCTGGGTGGTCATCAGTTGGCCATTCGGCGCAAGACGGCGACACGCTCGGCGATCACGTCGATGTCGAGTGCGTCCTCGGCGTTCGTCAGGTAGGTTTCGAGGTCGCGCACCGCCAGCGCGTAGTTGCCCTGCTCCGCATGCGCGACGCCGCGGTCGCGGTACTCGCCCCAGGCGGCGGGCAGCAGCGCGATCAGCCGGTCTTGCACGGCAATGACGCGCTGCCAGTCTTCCTGCGCGTGGTGCACTTCCTTCAGGTTGCGCAGCATGCGCGCAATGATCTCGCGCGAATTGGCGGGCTGCAGGTACAGGCCCAGCGGCACGTCGAAATCGCCGACCAGGCCGTTGCTGCGCTTGTAGGGCTCCAGCCGTTCGCCAAGCTCTTCGCGCGACAGCGACTTGCCGGTGAACGGGTCGATCACCACCTGGCCCTTGGGCAGCGTCACCTTGAGCATGAAGTGGCCCGGAAAACCGATGCCGCGTGCCTGCAGGCCCAGGCCTTGCGCCAACTCCATCCACAGCACCGCCAGCGAGATCGGAATGCCGCGGCGGGTGCGCAGCACGGCGTTCAGGTAGCTGTTGTCGGGGTCGTAGTAGTCGTTGACGTTGCCGCCGAAGTTCAGGTCGTTGAAGAAGAACTGGTTGAGCGCGCGCAGCCGGGCCAGCGGCGCTGCATCGGCCGGCAGGCGGCGCTTGAGGCGCGCAAGGAGCTGGTCGACATCGCCCAGCACCTGCTGCACGTCGAGCTCGGGGTACTCGTCCTGCGCGAGGCTGGCGGCAGCTTCGAGCAGCGGAAATTGATCGTCGCTGCGGACGAGCGATTCGAAATATTCCAGTGCGGTAGGAACCTGAAAGCTGAACGTCATGTGTCTTTGTAGAGGAGCCCGCAGGGAGCGTCAAGGCCGTGTTTTCCGGCTCGCCAAAGCCTCAGCGGCGCATGAAACTTCGTGGACGCACGCCCACGGCGGCCAGTACGGCGAAATAGAGCAGCGCGGAGCCGGCAATGAGCGCGGCGAGCAGGCCGATGCGGTACAGGCGCTGGTCGCGCAGGCCGATCCAGTCGAAGTAGCGCGCGCCCCACACCAGCAGGGCCGCCAGCACCAGCGTGCCGGCCAGCACCTGCAGCGCGAACTTCCCCCAGCCGGGTTCGGGCTTGTAGCTGCCGCGGCGGATGAGGCCGACCAACAGCCAGATCGCGTTGACGAGTGCGCCGATGGCAATGGTCAGGGTCAGCGCCGCGTGCTGCAGCACCGGCACCAGGAAGAAGTTGAGCACCTGGGTGAAGATGAGCACGCCCACGGCAATCAGCATCGGCGTGCGCGTGTCTTGCTTGGCGTAGTAGCCGGGCGCGAGCACCTTGATGGCCACGATGCCGACGAGCCCCACGCCATAGCCCATCAGTGCCAGGGTGGTGCGCTGCACGTCTTCGCCGGTGTAGGCGCCGTTGTGGAACAGCACTGCCACCAGCGGCTTTGCGAAGAGCAGCAGCGCCACGGCGCACGGCGCCGAGAGCAGCACCACCAGGCGCAGGCCCCAGTCGAGCAACGACGAATAGCGCGCATCGTCCTTGGCGGCACGGGCGCCGGCCAGTTGCGGCATCAGCACCACGCCGAGCGCCACGCCGAGCATGGCGGTGGGGAACTCCATCAGGCGGTCGGCATTGGTGACCCAGGTCACGCTGCCGGTTGCCAGGTGCGAGGCGATCTGCGTGTTGATGAGCAGCGAGATCTGCGCCACGCTCACGCCCAGCAAAGCGGGCAGCATGAGCTTCATGACCTTGCGCGTGGTCGGATCTTTCCAGGCCGCGCCCAGCGCCTTGAAGCTCGCGCCCACGCGCGGCATCAGGCCCAGCGCGCGCAGCGCCGGTATCTGCAGCGCCAGCTGCAGCACGCCGCCCAGCAGCACGCCCATGCATTGCGCATAGATCGGCTCGATGCCGTACTTGCGGAACAGCGGCGCGCCGACCACGATCGACAGGATGAGCGCGATGTTCAGCAGCACCGGCGACGCCGCCGGCACCGCGAACTTGCGCCACGTATTGAGAATGCCGCCGGCCAGCGCCACCAGCGACATGAAGCCGATGTACGGGAACATCCAGCGCGTCATGACGACCGCCGCATCGAAGCCCGCCAGCCCGCTCGCCATGGCCCAGACCATCAGCGGCGCCGCCACCACGCCCACCACGCACACCACCACCAGCGTCCAGGTCAGCAGCGTGGCGACGTGGTCTATCAGCTGGCGGGCGCCCTCTTCGCCGGCCTCGGTCTTGCGCCCGGCCAGCACCGGCACGAACGCCTGGCTGAAGGCGCCTTCGCCGAAAACCCGCCGAAACAGGTTCGGGATGCGAAATGCGACGTTGAAGGCGTCGGTCAGCGCGCTGACGCCGAAAACCGAGGCAAACAGCACGTCGCGCACAAGGCCCGTGATCCGCGATGCGAGGGTCAGCAGGGAGACGGTGGAGGCGGATTTGAGCAGGGACACGGGGGCGAGTGTAGGGCCCGAAAAGGCGCCGAAACGGGCGGATTCGGCGAAAACCGGAACCCGGCCTATAATGGAGGGCTTTGCTGCATCATCCTCAGACACCTAAGGAACACTAAATATGGCATCCGCCAAGCCCAAGAAGAAGAACCCGCGCCTCGCCTCCGGCCGTAAGCGCGTCCGCCAGGACACCAAGCTCAACGCTGCGAACACCTCGCTGCGCTCCAAATACCGTACCGCGGTCAAGAACGTCGAAAAGGCTGTTCTGGCTGGCGACAAGACCAAGGCAAGCGAACTGTTCGCGAAGGCCCAGAGCATCGTCGACACCGTCGCCGACAAGGGCATCTTCCACAAGAACAAGGCAGCCCGCGACAAGAGCCGCCTGTCGGCCAAGGTCAAGGCCCTCGCCCTCGCGCCTGAAAAGGCCGCCGCCTGACACCAGTCAGGCAAGCCCGGACCGGAATTCTCCAGTCCGCCGTTTGATCGGGGTGCGCTGCAGCAAAGTGTAAAAAACCGCCTTCGGGCGGTTTTTTCATGGGCGCTCGGTATTCGATATGAATGCTCGGCCAGGTTTTACGTGCTGCTCGATGCAATGCGATCAATCGATTTCCCTTCGGCACACCCAAAAGCTCTGCGCGGAACCACTGGTACTCCCGGGTCTGATTTCTGACTACAACCTGAACAACATTTACACTTCCGCTTGTAACGGGCGCCAATTTACAAGGGTATTCCCTCGATTTGCACTCGATTTTCTATTACTTGGGGGATGCGGAATGTTTCAAGGAGTCCGAAGGACGCTCGCAGTTTCGACAGTCATGCTCATCTGCGCGTGCGGTGGAGGCGGGGGCGGCGGCGGGTTTGGCGGCGGAGTCGTAGATTTCGGTACGAGACCTCAAGAGAGGCTTTCAGCAGCAATTGCGAAGTCAACCGACAGCACCCTCGGCAATATTCTCACGCTGGACGGCAGTGGGAGCACGTCCGGCACAGGCAAGCCAGTCACGTACTCCTGGTTTCTTCAGTCCAAGCCTCTCTCCAGCAATGCATCCCTTCTGGAATCGACCAGCGCCAAGCCCCGTTTTCTTTTGGACGAGGCCGGCGATTATGTTGTCCGACTGGTGGTGAATGATGGTGAAAAAGACAGCGCGCCCGCGTATCTCACCATTACTCCTGTTGCCCCGGCCTTTGCTGGCCCAGTCCTGAAGTTCGCCCTCATTGAGACGACGGATTTCCAGACCACTAACAGAGATGAAGTGACCTCTCCATCCAGCGGTTGCAGCTTCCAAATATCCGAGGGTCTCGCCGGCTTTGGAGACTTTCCATCCGACATATTCAAGACTTGCTACTCCTATGATCCTGCAGCGGATTTTCAGGTCACAGGGAGTACATCCGGCCGCATTCAAATAAGCCCGGAAAATAAACGTGGGCCATTTACTGGCTATCCGGCTTATGTCAGGGGTGTCGGGGGGGATTTTCCTGCTGATACCCCAGCTGTGCCCATAAGGCTGAGCTATGTACTTGGTACAGATGGCCCGTCCATTGCACGAATTCCCATCGGCAAGAGCGGGAACAGTTTTGTTCGGTACAACTTTTCTGGCCCCGGAAGTTTTTACCCTGGACCCGACGATCCTCTGACACGTCGCAAGATAAGTTATCGATTCATCGGATCAAGTCTCCCCCAAAATGCCCCCAAGGGATGGGAAGCAATAGCAGAAACAACGATAAAAGTCGATTTGAACGGCTATATCGGAAATCAACCTGCAAAGCAGCTGACCATTTATTCAAAGCAATTCTCGTCCGATTTTGACGAAAAATTAGAATTCAACCCCAACCCATCAATCTACCCAGACTTTACGGTGGATCAATCACTTCCCGAGATAACAATAACCCACCGAATTGCATTCCGCAGGACAAAAAACTGAATTCAATTTTGCGTTTCGCAGCCAAAGAAAAAGGCCTGTCAGTCAGGCCTTTTCGGGTGGGAGCGAAGTGCTGGGTACGCCAGCCGGAGGTGGCGCGTCGGGCACCAGGCAGGCCTCGACCACCTGCAGGTCGTTGTCCCGGGCGAAGTTGACGCAGAAGTCCCAGGCCATGGGCTCGGCGTCGCGCAGGGCGCGGTTCACCACGACGCACTTCACGCCGTTGAGGGTGGTGGGAACACACCAGGGCGAATAGCTCAGGTGGCTGCCCGGATAGGCGCCGCCGGGGCGAAAAGAGCACATCACGCCGGCAAGGCGTTCGGCCCAGTCGCTGGGGCGAAAAGTGCGTCCATCGTGGGTGATGCCCTGGATGAAGATTTCTTTGGCAGTGGGGGAAATCATCGTTGAATGCGGCGTCCGAAGCAGGTGCTGCGGTGCAGCAAGCGATTCTATCCGCGCCACTTTTTGCATCCTGAACGGGGGGCATTGCTGTAATGCGGAATCCTCAACGAAGCAGTCAAACTGCACGCCTAGAATCCGCGTTCCCTATCTGGAGAACCCCGAATGAGCGCTACCGCCCAGCCCACCTCGCCCCACGTCATGAACACCTACGGTCGCCTGCCGATCGCACTGTCGCACGGCCAGGGCTGCCGAGTCTGGGACACCACGGGCAAGGCCTACATCGACGGCCTGGGCGGCATTGCCGTCAACACGCTGGGCCACAACCACCCCGAGCTGGTGCCCGCGCTGCAAGACCAGCTGACCAAGCTTATCCACAGCTCCAACTACTACCACGTGACCGGCCAGGAACAGCTGGCCGCCAAGCTGACCGAGCTGTCGGGCCTGACCAACGCATTCTTCTGCTGCACCGGCCTGGAAGCCAATGAAGCCGCCCTGAAGCTGGCCCGCAAGTACGGCCACGACAAGGGCATCGAGCGCCCCGAAATCGTGGTCTATGAAGCCGCCTTCCACGGCCGCAGCATCGCCACCCTGTCGGCCACCGGCAACCCCAAGGTGCAGGCCGGCTTCGGCCCGCTGGTCGAGGGCTTCATCCGCGTGCCGCTGAACGACATCGAAGCGCTCAAGAAGGCCACCGAAGGCAACCCGAATGTGGTGGCCGTGTTCTTCGAGACCATCCAGGGCGAAGGCGGCATCAACCCGATGCGCGTCGACTACCTCAAGCAGGTGCGCGCGCTGTGCGACGAGCGCGACTGGCTCATGATGATCGACGAAGTGCAGTGCGGCATGGGCCGCACCGGCAAGTGGTTCGCCCACCAGTGGGCGGGCATCAAGCCTGACGTGATGCCGCTGGCCAAGGGCCTGGGCTCCGGCGTGCCGATCGGCGCCGTGGTGGCCGGCCCCAAGGCCGCCAACATCTTTGGCCCCGGCAACCACGGCACCACCTTCGGCGGCAACCCGCTGGCCATGCGCGCCGGTGTCGAGACCATCCGCATCATGGAAGAGCAGAAGCTGCTCGAGAACGCCGCCACCGTGGGCGCCCACCTGAAGGCGGCGCTGGAGCGCGAAATCGGCGGCCTGCCCGGCGTGAAGGAAATCCGCGGCCAGGGCCTGATGCTGGGCATCGAGCTCGACCGTCCCTGCGGCGTGATCCTGAACCGCGCCTGCGACGCCGGCCTGCTGCTGAGCGTGACGGCCGACAAGGTGATCCGCCTCGTGCCGCCGCTCATCCTGAGCATTGCCGAGGCCGACGAAATCGTCGCCATCCTGGCGCCCATCGTCAAAGCATTCCTTTCGGAGCCTGCCGCGAAATGACGACCGCCACGACGCCCGCAGCCATTCGCCACTACCTGCAGTTCGCGGACCTTTCGGCCGACGAATACACGTACCTCTTCGATCGCATGGCGATCATCAAGAAGAAGTTCAAGACCTACGAAAAGCACCAGCCGCTGGTCGACCGCACGCTGGCGATGATCTTCGAGAAGGCCAGCACGCGCACCCGCGTGAGCTTCGAGGCGGGCATGTACCAGCTGGGCGGCAGCGTGGTGCACCTGACCACGGGCGACAGCCAGCTGGGCCGCGCCGAGCCCATCGAGGACAGCGCCAAGGTCATCAGCCGCATGGTCGACATCGTGATGATCCGCACCTACGAGCAGACCAAGATCGACAACTTCGCCGCGCACTCGCGCGTGCCCGTCATCAACGGCCTGACCAACGAGTTCCACCCCTGCCAGATCCTGGCGGACATCTTCACGTACATCGAGCACCGCGGCTCCATCCAGGGCAAGACGGTGGCCTGGGTGGGCGACGGCAACAACATGGCCAACACCTGGCTGCAGGCGGCCGAAATTTTGGGCTTCACGGTGCACGTGAGCACGCCCAGCGGCTACGAGGTCGACCAGTCGATCGCGGGCATCCGCTCGGGCGACAGCTACAAGGTCTTCAAGGACCCGATGGAAGCCTGCCGCGGCGCCGACCTCGTCACCACCGACGTCTGGACCAGCATGGGCTACGAGGCCGAGAACGAGGCCCGCCGCAAGGCCTTTGCCGACTGGTGCGTCGACGAAGACATGATGCGCGTGGCCCAGCCCGGCGCCCTTTTCATGCACTGCCTGCCCGCGCACCGGGGCGAAGAAGTGCAGGCCGAAGTCATCGACGGCCCGCAGTCGGTGGTGTGGGACGAAGCCGAGAACCGGCTGCACGCCCAGAAGGCGCTGATGGAGTTCCTGCTCCTCGGCAAGCTCTGAGCATCTGAAGACGAGAAAGGCGCGGCCGCATGTCCCATTGCCAGCAATGCGGCGCCTGCTGCGCCAGCTACCGCGTCGACTTCAGCGTGCATGAGCTCGACGACAACGGCGGCAAGGTGCCGTCCGGCCTCGCGGTCGAGGTGAGCGACGCCCTGTGCCGCATGCGCGGCACCGACCACACGCCGATGCGCTGCGCCGCCCTCACCGGCAAGATCGGCCAGGCCGTGAGCTGCGGCATCTACGAATGGCGCCCCAACCCCTGCCACGAGCTGCAGTCGGGCAGCGACGCCTGCGAGCGGGCCCGGGCGCGGCACGGATTGCCGGCGCTGCACTGAGCGGTTCATCTGGTCACGCACGGTGTTGGAAATAACCGACACCACGACCCCTCGCCCGGCGCTAACTTCGCGCCATGGCTCCATCACATCAGCAACGCATCTGGGACATTTCGCCCCCCGTGCATGAAGGCGCGCCGGTATTTCCCGGCGACACGCCCTACCAGCAGCGCTGGGCCGCGACCATTTCGCCGGGCTGCCCGGTGAACGTCAGCGAGATCAAGCTTTCGCCCCACGTCGGCGCGCACGCCGATGCGCCACTGCACTACGACCCCGATGGCCAGACCATCGGCCATGTCGACCTCTCGCCCTTTCTGGGCCCCTGCCGCGTGATCCACGCCATCGACAAGGGCCCGCTGATCGAGTGGGAGCACATTGCCCACGCCGTCGACAGCCACCTGCCGCAACGCGTGCTGGTGCGCACCTACACCGCCATGCCGGTGGACCGCTGGGACCCGCAGCTCGCGGCCTATGCGCCGGCCACCGTCGAGCGCCTCGCGGCCATGGGCGTGAAGCTCATCGGCATCGACACCGCCAGCATCGACCCGGCCGACAGCAAGACGCTGGAAAGCCACCAACGCATTCGCCGCCTCGACCTGCGCGTGCTCGAGAACCTCGTGCTCGACGACGTGCCCGAAGGCGACTACGAACTCATCGCGCTGCCGCTCAAGCTGGTCAGCGCCGATGCCTCCCCCGTTCGCGCCGTGCTGCGCGAACTTCTTCGCTGAAACCTCCACCATGACGACCCTTGCTGACTGCCGCGCGCTCGACGCGCAAGACCCGCTGCGCGCATTGCGCGACCAATTCATCCTGCCCGAAGGCGTGCTCTACCTCGACGGCAACTCGCTCGGCGTGCTGCCGAAGACCGCACCGGCGCGCATCGCCGAAGTCGTGGCGAAGGAATGGGGCGAAGGCCTCATCCGCTCGTGGAACACCGCAAGCTGGTTCGACCTGCCGCAGCGCCTGGGCGACAAGGTGGCCCGCCTGATCGGTGCCGCGCCCGGCGAAGTGGTGTGCACCGACAGCACCTCGGTCAACCTCTACAAGGTGTTGTTCGCGGCGCTCTCGCAGCAGAAGGACAGCGGCCGCAAGCTGGTGGTCAGCGAGCGCAGCAACTTTCCCACCGACCTCTACATTGCCGAGTCGCTGTGCCGCGAACGCGGCTTCACGCTCAAGCTGATCGACGCGAGCGAACTGCAGGGCCCGGACTCGGTGCTGACAAACGAAGTGGCCGTGCTGATGCTCACGCACGTCAACTACCGCACCGGCGCCATGCACGACATGAAGGCCATTACCGCCGCGGCGCATGCCGTGGGCGCACTCACGGTGTGGGACCTCGCGCACAGCGCGGGCGCCGTGCCGATGGCACTGAACGACAGCAACGCCGACTACGCCATCGGCTGCGGCTACAAGTACCTGAACGGCGGCCCCGGCGCACCGGCCTTCGCGTGGGTCAACACGAAGCATGCGGGCCAGTTCGAGCAGCCGTTGTCGGGCTGGTGGGGCCATGCGGCGCCCTTCGAGTTCACGCCGCACTACCGGCCCGCGCCGGGCGTCGGCCGCTACCTTTGCGGCACGCAACCGATCATTGCGTTGGCGGGGCTCGAATGCGGCATCGACACCGTGCTCGCCGCCGAGTCGCTCAACGGCGGGCAAGGCGCCATGGCCGCGCTGCGCACCAAGTCGCTGGCGCTCACCGACCTGTTCATCGCACTGGTCGAAGAACGCTGCAAGGGCCAGGGCCTGTCGCTCGTCACCCCGCGTGACCACACGCAACGCGGCTCGCAGGTGTGCCTCAGCCGTGATGAAGGGGCGTACGCCATCGTGCAGGCGCTGATCGCGCGCGGCGTCATCGGCGACTACCGCGCCGGCGACTCGCAGATGCCGGACATCCTGCGCTTCGGCTTCACGCCGCTGTACATCGGCTTCGAGGACGTGTGGAACTCCGTCGAACACCTGGTGCAGGTGCTCGAAACCGGCGAGTGGCGACGCGCAGAATTCAACCGCAAGAACGCAGTGACATGACCGCCGACAGCAGCCCCGCGAAGAAACCCGAGAACATCGTTCACGAAGAAAAGGCGCAGCTGGATTTCAGCGCGTCCATGAGCTACGGCGACTACCTGCACCTGGACGAGATCCTCAATGCGCAGCATCCGCTTTCGCCCGCGCACGACGAGATGCTGTTCATCGTGCAGCACCAGACCAGCGAGCTCTGGATGAAGCTGATGCTGCACGAGCTGCGTGCCGCCACGAACTGCATCGCCGAAGAAAAACTGGCCGATGCATTCAAGATGCTGGCGCGCGTGAGCCGCATCATGGAACAGCTGGTCAGCGCATGGACCGTGCTGTCGACCATGACGCCGCCCGAGTACACGGCCATGCGGCCTTACCTCGCCAATTCGAGCGGCTTCCAGAGCGCGCAATACCGCTGCATCGAGTTCGCGCTCGGCAACAAGAATGCCGCCATGCTCAAGCCGCACGCGCACCGCGCCGACCTGCTGGCGCAGGTCGATGCGGCCTACCGCGCGCCGTCGCTGTATGACGAGTCGCTGCGCCTGCTGGCGCGCCACGGCCTGCCGGTGCCAGCCGACCGGCTGGAGCGCGACTGGACGCAGCCGTATGAATCGCGCGATGGCGTCGAGGCGGCGTGGCTCGTGGTCTACCGCAATCCGCACGATCACTGGGACCTGTACCAGCTCGGCGAAAAGCTCACCGACCTCGAAGACGCCTTCCGCCTCTGGCGCTTCCGCCACGTGACCACGGTCGAACGCGTGATCGGCTTCAAGCGCGGCACCGGTGGCACGGGCGGCGTGAGCTACCTGCGCAAGATGCTCGACGTGGTGCTGTTCCCGGAGATCTGGAAGCTGCGCACAGACCTGTAGAGCGAAAGGCCGCGCATGCCGATGACATCCACGGCTCCTACAATCCGCGCGGCACCAGCACTTCAAGACTCGACAGGGTGATGCGATTCGTCGCTTGACCTTGTGCCGCGGGGTAACCCCGCGGTGGATGGATGGCTACACATTCCGGCGCGCAAGCGGGACTGCGCTTGCGCGCAGCGCGGCTGGCGCATCACCGGCTGGTTGAAGGGCTGGTTGCCACCACGACCTTCATCGATCGGCCTCATCATCTTCATGACGCGCGAATTGAGCTACAGGGAATGGCTGTCCCGCAGCCTCGCGCGCGCCTTGCTGGCCGATGCCAGGCAGCCCGGCGGCACCGCGCCCGACGCCCTGCGCGCACGGGCCGCCGCGACGCTGGGCGCCGATGCGCCATGGCTGAAGCCGCTGGCCGAAGCGCTCGGCAAGCGCTCGCGAGCCACGTGGCAGCGCACCGACCTGCCCGCGCTGGCGAAGGCGATCCACGACATGCCCGAGCTGGACCTGGCCTTCGGGCAGGACGCGCTGCCCCACGTTCGCCGCATCATCCTGCGGCCCGCCGAGATGCTGCCGCGGCCGATGGGCCTGGACCACTTCGCCTTGCCGAAGGTTCCGATACTGGCCGATCTCGCGCAGTGGCTGGAACTCGAACCCGAGCGCCTCGCATGGTTCACGTCGGCGGCGCAGGCCTTTCGCGAGCCCGATGCATCCAGTGTTCTACGGCCCGCTTCTCACTACCGCTACCAGCTGCAGCCCAAGCGGCTCGGCGGCCTGCGCCTGCTCGAAATTCCCAAGGCCGACCTGAAGCGCGCGCAGCGCCGCATCCTCGACGACCTGTTGCAGCATGTGCCGGTGCACGAGGCCGCGCATGGCTTCGTGCAAGGCCGTTCGGTCGCCAGCCATGCGGCGGCGCATGCGGGCAAGGACGTGGTGATCGGCTTCGACCTGAGCGATTTTTTCCCCAGCGTTCGCGCGTCGCGCGTGCATGCGACGTGGCGCACGCTGGGCTACCCCGAGGGCGTGGCGCGCGCCCTCACGGCCCTGTGCACGCACCGCACCGACAGCGCGGTGATCGAACGATTGCGCGACGACGGCGGGCTCGACTGGCTGGGCGCCAAGCGGCTGGCCGCGCCGCACCTGCCGCAAGGCTCGCCCTGCTCGCCCGCGCTGGCAAACCTCTGCGCCTTCCGGCTCGACCTGCGGCTCGAAGGCCTGGCATGG
Source organism: Variovorax sp. KBW07 (assembly GCF_003852515.1). Taxonomy (GTDB): domain Bacteria; phylum Pseudomonadota; class Gammaproteobacteria; order Burkholderiales; family Burkholderiaceae_C; genus Variovorax. The sequence continues at coordinate 16,151 of NZ_QAJK01000078.1, forward strand.
GTGTTCGGCGCGACCTACACGCGCTATGCCGACGACCTGGTGTTCTCGGGGCCCGAATCGCTGCGCGCACGGTTCACCGCGTTGCGTGCCTGGGTGAACGGCATCGCGGCCGACGAAGGCTTCACCCTGCATCCACGCAAGGTGCGCTGCATGCCGCGGCACCGCCAGCAGCGCGTGACGGGCGTGGTGGTCAACGACAAGGCCAATGCACCGCGTGAAGATTTCGACCGGCTGAAGGCCGTGCTGCATCGCTGCGCGGTGCACGGCCCCGCGGGTGAGAACCGCGCACAGGCAAGCGACTTTCGCGGCCACCTGCTGGGCCACATCGCGTGGATCGGCCAGTTCAGCCCGACCCGCAAGGCCAGGCTGATGCGCCTCTTCGACCGCATCGAATGGCCGCATGCCCCTTAACCGCCCTCATGAAATAGGGGTGGCATGGGTTGTTCCATCTGCGCAAAGCGCTACATTTTGGAAACAACGGAGACCACTGCCATGAACGACATCCGGTTCACACCCGACGAGCTCTCCACCCTGCGCGAACACGGCGTCGTGCTGTTCGCCGACCGCGTGATCTTCGACGCGCAGCCGCCAATGCCGCAACAGCAGATCGATGCGGTGCAGGCGCTGTGCGAAGGTTCCCTTCCCGAGGCACTGGTGGCGCTGTGGCAGCAGACGGCGGGCGGACGGCTCGACTACGACCTGTCGCTCGATATGAACGGCAACCTCGAAGGAATCAGCTGGAACGAGCTGTTCTGGGATGGCAGCGACGGCTACCACGACCTGCAGGGCTGGATCGAGCACGAGCAGGAACTGGCCGAAGACGCCGCCGACGAAGGTGGCACGCCGTGGAGCGGCAAGCTCACGCACCTGCCCTTCGGCGGCTTCGAGTACACCGACCGCATCTACGCGGTGGTCGAGCCCGGTGCCGAGCACGGCCACATCGTCGCCTGGAAAAAAGGCCTGCCGCCGGCCTGGACGCATGCGCTGCACGAAGACAGCGTGAGCACCATCGCGACCGACCTGCACGGCGCCTTCGCGGCACTGCACCTCGACGAAGACCCGCTGGCGCCGGCGGGCGACTATTTCTCGGGGCAGACGCTGCTCGAATACCTCGACGACCGGCACCAGGACCATGGCCTGGACCTCGACCTGATGGACAAGCTGGTCGCCTTCTATTCGCGCGCCGTGCTCGACTGGCGCACGCCATTGGCCGAGGCCACGCTGCGCCATCAGCCGGCGCTGGCGCGCGTGGCGCTGCGCCATGCAATAGCCACCGACGACGCGGAGCTGATCGTGCAGCTCGCGGCCGCCGGCGTGAGCTTCGAGGGGCCGGTGCAAGGCAGTGCGCTCGCGACCGACATCGCTGTCGGGCACGGCGCCTTTGCCGCCGCAGCGGCGCTGGTGCGCGCGGGCGCACCGGTGGCGGCCGACGTGCTGCGCAACATCGACAGGCAGATCGCACCCGAGCTCACCAGCGCGCTGCTGGCCAATGGCGCGGAGCCGAACGTCGCGGCCATCGTCAAGTGCGCGGCCTGCGGCGCGCCTGCGAGCGCGCACCTGATCGCGGAAGCCTGTACGAAGGCGGGCATCGACGTGCCGCCCGCCTTTGTCGCGGACCGCGATGCGATGCTGCTGGAGCTGGAGACGACGCTCGCGAAGATGGCCGACGGCAGGCACGGCCACTACCTGGGGCAGGAAGGGCTGGCCGAGCGCATCGAGCACCTGCAGACCTTCAGGCTCTGAGAAGCGCCGGGCGCCGAAAGGCGCGTTCAGGCGCGTTCAGCCGCGGCTCAACCGCCGTTCAAGCGCCGTACAACCAAGGCTGGTCGAGCAGCTTTGCGCCGAGCATGCGCATCGCCATGTCGCGGCCCAGCCGCACCGCGCCCGTGGCGTGGAAAATTTCGCCGTTGCGCCGGGCCCGCGCCTGCACCTGCGCATTGCGCGCCCAACGCGCGTCGGCATAGCGCGAGAAGGCGGCCGGTACTTCGGCGGCGCTGCCATTGCCGAGTGCATCGGCCAGCGCCAGTGCGTCCTCGATGGCCATGCCCGCCCCTTGCGCAAGGTAGGGAACCATCGGGTGCGCGGCATCGCCCACCAACGCGACGCGTTCGTGCGCCATGTCGGCGGCCGAGGCGACGGGTGCGCGATCGCTGAGCGTCCAGGCGCGCCAGCCGGGCATGGCGTCGAGCAGCGCCTGCAGCGTGGCACAGCTGCGGCCCATGGCCTGCTTCAGCGCGGCGATGCTGCTGGCCTGGTCCCAGTCGCGCGCATCGCCGGCCGGAGCCGATTCGGCGATGACCACCACGTTGAGCCAGTCGCCACCGCGCACCGGGTAGGCCACCGCATGCAGTTGCGGACCGAGCCACACATCGACCCGCGCACGGCGCAAGGCCGCGGGCAACGCCGCTTGCTCGACCAGCGCACGCCAGGCCGTGTGGCCGGTCACGCGTGGCGGCGCCGCGGCCGAGACGGAATCGAGCTGCTGCCGCGCCATGCTCCACAAGCCATCGGCGCCCACCAGCGCTTCGCCCTCCCACGCGCGAGCGTCGGTGCTCGACACGCACACCAGGTCGTCGCTGGTCTCGATCTGTTCGATGTGGGCGGCGGTGACCAGCGTGCCGGTGCCGCGCGCGCGCACGGCGTCGAGCAGCAGGCCATGCAGGTCGGCGCGGTGCACGCAAAAATAAGGGGCGCCGTAGCGCTGCTGCATTGCATCGCCGAGCGGCAGGCGGGCCAGCTCGGCACCGCTGCCGGCGCTGTGGACCACCAATGCATCGGGGCACGCCGCGATGGCCGCGAGCCCCTTTCCCAGGTCGAGTTGCTGCAGGCGCCGCGTGGCGTTGGGGCCAAGCTGCACGCCGGCACCGATTTCGCCGAAGACGGCGGCCTGCTCGAAAACGTCGGCCCGGTGCCGGTTGCGGGAAAGCGCCAGCGCCGTGGCCAGCCCCCCGATGCCGCCCCCGGCGACGAGGATGTGCGCGGGCATCGGTCTCAGAGGCTGTTCGTGGACGACAGCGTGCTGTGCGGCTGGCTCGTGGCCTTGTTGTCGGCTTCCGGTTTGACGGGGGTCTTGGGGGCGCAGCTTCCGCAGGTATCGCAGGAGCCGCAGCCCGAGGTCTTGGCGAGCGAGGCCGCCAGTTGGTCGGCGCGTTGCTGGTCGACCAGCCCGGCGCGGTGCGTGCCGGCCGCGAGCTTGTGCGCCGCGCTGCGCCGCCAGCCCGCGGGCATCCAGCGCCAGACCGCGTAGAACGCGGCCGCCGCGACGATCAATCCGACGATCAGTTGCTGTGCCATTTCTTCTTCAAACCTTTCAGCGTCAGGGGGCGGTTTTAACCCGCCCCGAGTGCCAGTGCAACGCGGTAGGTGATGAAGCACGCGGCATAGGCCAGCGCGAACAGGTAGCCGGCCATGATCCACACGTACTTCCACGAGCCGGTTTCGCGCTTGACGGCCGCGAGCGTCGAGATGCATTGCGGCGCGAACACATACCAGACCAGCAGCGACAGCGCCGTCGCCAGCGACCAGCTGCCCGCGATCAGCGGCTCCAGCGCGCCCGCCACGTCGTCGCCGGTGGCCGACAGCGCGTAGACCGTGCCCAGCGCGCCCACCGCCACTTCGCGCGCGGCCATGCCCGGCACCAGCGCGATCGAAATCTGCCAGTTGAAGCCGATGGGCGCGAAGATGTGCTCGAGCCCCCGGCCGATCATGCCGGCCAGGCTGTACTGGATGGCCGGGCCGGTCGCGCCTTCGGGCGGCGACGGGAAAGTCGACAAGAACCACAGCAGGATGGTGAGCGTGAGGATGATGGTGCCCACGCGCTGGATGAAGATCCAGGCGCGCTCGTACAGCCCCAGCGCCAGGTTGCGCGGGTTGGGCCAGCGGTAGGCCGGCAGCTCCATCATCAGCGGCGAATGCTGGGCGTTGTCGCGAAAGCGCTTCATGACCCAGGCCACGGCCATCGCCGAGACGATGCCGAACACATACAGCGCAAACAGCACCACGCCCTGCAGGTTGAAGATGCCGCCCACGGTGCGCGCCGGAATGAAGGCCGCGATGAGCAGCGCATACACCGGCAGCCGCGCCGAGCAGGTCATGAGCGGCGCGATCATGATGGTGGTGATGCGGTCGCGCCAGTTGCTGATGGTGCGCGTGGCCATCACGCCCGGAATGGCGCAGGCAAAGCTCGACAGCAGCGGAATGAACGAGCGGCCCGACAGGCCCACGGTGCCCATCACGCGGTCGAGCAGGAAGGCCGCGCGCGGCAGGTAGCCCGAGTCTTCGAGCGCGAGGATGAACAGGAAAAGAATCAGGATCTGCGGCAGGAAGACGATCACGCCGCCCACGCCCGCGATCACCCCGTCGACCAGCAAGCTCTGCAGCATGCCCTCGGCCATGTGCGCCTTGAGCAGGCCGCCCAGCGCCTCGGTGCCGGCCTTGATGGCGTCCATCGGCACGTTGGCCCAGCTGAACACGGCCTGGAACATCAGGAACATGGTGACGGCCAGCACCAGCATGCCCCACACCGGGTGCATCACCACGCGGTCGATGCGGTCGCTGGTGGCCAGGCTGCCGACCGGCTCGGTCACGGCCAGGCCGAGGATGCGGCGCACTTCGCGCTGCGTGGCCAGCACGTCGTCGAGTCCGGGCGCCTGCCAGGGCTGCGGCGCGGCGGCGGGCACGGGCTTGTCGAGCGCATCGAGCAGGCTTTGGGCGCCACCGGAATGCACGCCGACGGTCTCGACCACCGGCAGGCCCAGTTCGCGCGACAGCACGGCGGTGTCGACCGCAATGCCCTGCTTCCTGGCCATGTCGGTCATGTTGAGCGCCACCACCATCGGCAGGCCCAGCTTCTTGGCTTCGAGCACCAGTCGCAGGTTCAGGCGCAGGTTGGTGGCGTCGGTCACGCACACCAGCAGGTCGGGCAATTCTTCATTGCTCTTGCCGGTGACGATGTCGCGGGTGACGGCCTCGTCGGCGCTCAGCGCGTTCAGGCTGTAGGCGCCCGGCAGGTCAAGCACGAAGACGCGGCGGCCCGAGGGCGTGCGCAGCGTCCCTTCCTTGCGCTCGACGGTCACGCCGGCGTAGTTGGCCACCTTCTGCCGGCTGCCGGTCAGCAGGTTGAAGAGCGCGGTCTTGCCGCAGTTGGGGTTGCCCAGCAGCGCAATGCGGCCCGGCTGCGCGGTGGCGGCAAAGCCGCGCGGCCCCTGGATGACGGCTTCAACCATGGTGCTCAGCTCCCAGCGTCACGTGAATGAGCGCGGCCTCGTGGCGGCGCAGCGCGAAAGTGGTATGGCCCAGGCGGACCGCCAGCGGCTCGCGCCCCGGAATGCCGCTGGCCACGATGCGCACCGCTTCGCCGGGCACGAAGCCGATTTCGGTCAGGCGCAGCACGAGTTCTCGGTCGTCGGCGCTCTCGGGGCGGGCGACGTCGAGCACGGTGGCCCACTGGTTGTTCGGAAGCTGGTCGAGGTGCAGGACGGCGGAGGCCGGCGCTGCGCCGTTGTCATTGGTGTGCACGGTGAGAGTGCGCCGGGGATATCGGGCGCGCCAGTAAGCAGAACCCGAATGCTAGCAATTCTCACTCGCGAAAACCTGACCAAACCCGCAAAAAAGGAGGCTGCAAGGCCAGAAACACCGAGGAACCGGCTTTGCCAGGCCTCGGGTGTTGCCCCCGGCAGGGGTTGGGCGAGCCTAGTTCAGCCCCAGCATGCCGCGCAGTTTCGACAGGTCTTCGGCCAGCGTATTGACCCGGCCGGCCAGCATCTTGCGGTCGCGCTCGGTGAGCTTCGAATACGTTTCGAAGCCGCCGTCGGCCGTCCTGTACTTGGCCAGCGTGTCGAACACGACCTTGAAGTTGGCGTCGGTCTTGTCCGAGAAGGCCTTGTTTTCCTTCACGACCAGCGGGCGCAGCAGCTCGACGATCTTGTAGGCGCCCTCGAAGTTCGACTGGAAGTCCCACAGGTCGGTGTGGCTGTAGCGGTTTTCTTCGCCCGAGATCTTGGTGGCGGCCACTTCTTCCATCAGCACGGCGGCACCGCCCACCACCTTCTCGGGCGGGAAGGTCAGCGCCACCAGGCGCTTCTGCAGTTCGAGCACGTCGGCCAGCAGCTTGTCGGCCACGGGGTTCAGCCCCTTGGTGCTCTTTTGCGTCCACAGGCCGTACTCGATGCGGTGGAAGCCGCCGAAGGCCGGGTCTTTCTCGGCCTTCTCATGGTCGTCGGCGCGCGAGTCGATGGCCTTGTCGAGGTCGTTGAACAGTTCGGCCACCGGCTCGATGCGCTCGTAGCTGGTGCGCGTCGAGGGGTAGAGCTTCTTGGCCTTCTCGATGTCGCCGGCCTTCACCGCGGCGGTGAAGGCACGCACGTCCGTCGCCAGCTTGCGCACGTTCTCGGCCACGTAGATCTTGTAGTCGGAGATCGGTCCGACCAGTTCGAGCGGCGACACGGCGGCCTGCGCGCCAACGGCATAGAGCCCGGCAAAGCCTGCGACGAAAGTGGCGAGGAAATGGCGGCGGAACTGCACGGTCATGGATCTCCTTGGGTATCGAGGTCGTGAAAAAAATCTGGATGTCTGGATGAAGACTGGGACGAAGGCCCGTCAGGCCGCCAGCAGCGTGCGGCCAAGCCAGTCCTGCTCGCCCTGCACGCCGGGCAGCGTGAAGAAGAAGCCGCCGCCGATGGGCTTGATGTATTCCTCGAGCGGCTCGCCATCGAGCCGCGTCTGCACGGCAATGAAGCCCTTTTCAAGGTCGGCCTGGTAGCAGATGAACAGCAGCCCCATTTCGAGCTGGCCCGACTTGGTGACGCCGTTCGAATAGTTGAAGGGCCGGCGCAGCATCAGGTTGGCGTTCGAGGCCTTGGTGCGCGGGTTCGCCAGGCGGATGTGCGCGTCCATCGGCGTGGCCTTGCCTTCGGGGTCTTTGGTGTAGTCGGGCACGTCGTGCTCCGTCTTGCCGCCGTCCAGCGGCGCGCCGGTGGGCTTCAGCCGGCCCATGATGGCCTCCTGCTCCTGAAGCGGCGTGCGGTCCCAGCGTTCGACGAAGTTGCGGATGATGCGCACCGCCTGGTAGCTGCCGCCCACCGCCCAGGCCGGCTCGCCGCTGCCCGGCTGCACCCACACGATGCCGTTCATGAGCGAGTCGTCGGCCGAGTCGGGGTTGGCCGAGCCATCGCGAAAGCCCAAGAAGTTGCGCGCGCTCTCGGACGGCTTGCCGGGCACCGCCGGAATCGGCGGCACGGTGCCTTCCTGCTTCCAGTGCAGCACCAGCAGGTCGGGCGTGTTCTTGATGATGTCGCGCAGCGCGTGGATGTTGGTGTCGGGCGTGTTGGCGCAGAACTGGATCGACAGGTCGCCATGGCACAGCGCGGCATCGAGCGCGTCGTTGGGGTGGCGCTGCATCTGGTGGAGCCGCACCGGCTTTTTCCTGGCAAGGCCGAAGCGCTCGTCGAACAGCGAGGTGCCGACCGACACCGTTACCGTGAGCCCGTCGGGCTGCACCACCGGCCCCAGGATGCCGGAGCCCGCGGGCGGCAGCTTGGGATCGGGGTCGGTCTGCGGGCCGCCCTGCGTGAGAAAGGCGATGCGCTCGGTGAGCGTGCGGAACAGGCGCTCCAGGTCGGCGCGGTTCTCGGCCAGCACATAGAACGAGGCGATCATGCCGGCGGTCGGGCGCGGCGTGACGATGCCTGCCTGGTGCTTGCCGCGGAAGGGCACGCGGTCTTGCGTGTGCGTGCTCTCCGGCGCGTCGGTGACCTGCGCGCCGGCATCGGGCGCGTTGGGCGGGCCCGAAGGCGGGGCGGCGGCAGCGTGGGCCGAGGCGGCGAGCCCGGCGATGGCGACGCCCGCGGCGCCGAGCATGCGGCGGCGGTGCGGCGAGGCGGGTTGCCCTGCCGTGGAAGCAGGCACGGGCACGAGCACAGGATTGGAGGTCGGCTTTTCCATGGAAATACTCTTTTCTCTCTCAACTCATTCCAGGCCGAGCGCGGCGTTCACCTTGCCGAGTTCGTCCGCCAGCGCGCGCACGGCGTCCGCGATGGTCTTCCTCTGTGCTTCGTCGAGCGGCGCGGGCTTGAAGCCCTCGCCTTCGCGGTATGGCGCCAGCGCGGCATCGAAGGCCGCGAAGTGTTCGTCCACGCTCTTCTGCAGCGCGGGCGCGGCCTTGACCAGCAGCGGCTGCAACAGCTCCGAGATCTTCTTCGTGCCTTCGTAGGTGCCCTGCAGGTTCACCAGTTCGGCATGGCCGTAGTGGTCTTCACCGCCGGCCGGCAGGTTGTCGGCCACACGGCGCAACAGCTTCGACGCCGAACCGGCGAGCCGCTCGGGCGGCATGTTGAGCCCGCGCAGGCGCTCCTTGAGCACGCCGATGTCGGCCACCAACTGGTCGGCCACGGGCGCCAGGCTCTTGACGTCGTTCTGGCTGTACAGCGCGTACTCGATGCGGTGGAAACCGGTGAAGCCGGCATCGGCCTCGCGCTTCTCGAAATAGTCGGCGCGCGCGTTGATGCGCGTGTCGAGGTCGGCGAACAACTCGGCCATCGGCTCGATGCGCTTGTAGGCCTGGTGGGCCGGCGCGTAGAGCGCGCGCGCCTGCTGCAGGTCGCCCGCCTTGATGGCGTCGGCCAGGCCGCGCGCCGCATCTTCCAGCGTGCCGGCTTCGAGCCGCAGGAACACCTGGTACTCGGCCAGCGCGCCCACGTAGTTGACCAGCGAAGGCCGCGCCTCTTCGGCCTTGGAAGCGGCCGACGGCGTGACGTGCAGCTTGCCGCGCGGATTGCTCAGCAGCCCGCAGGTAATCGCGAAGTCGCCCGGCGAAAGCTTGACCGTCATGGTCTGCGAGAAGCCCGGCGCGATGTTCTCGCGCTCTTCCACCACCATCACGCCGTCGAGAATTTCCCACTCGAGCGCGCGGTTCGACTTGTTGACGATGGTGAAGGTGGTGCGCCCCGCGGGCACGGTGATCTCGTTGGGGTCGCAGGCGTTGCCCTGGATGGTCACGGTCACCGCGTTGTCGGCCGCCTTGGCCGGCGCTTTCTTGGCCTCGTTCGAGGCATACCAGAAGGCCGCGAGCCCGGCGACCACCAGCAGCGCCGACGCGGCCACGGCCACGCGCATCAGGTTGAAAGATTTCGGTTCAGGAGAAGAGGAAGACATGACGGGGTTTCAGCCGGCCGCAGCCGCGCGAGGCGCAGGCGGGGGAGCCGAGCGCAGGAAGAAGAACAGGGCCACGGCCAGGAAGGCCAGGTAGACGACGACCTCGCCCACCACGGGCGCGGCCTGGTAGCCCAGCAGGCCCGAGAGCACGGCGCCCACGGGGCTGTCCATGGGCAGCGTTTCGCTCATGTCGAACACCACCGTCTGCAGGTGGTTCCATACGCCGCCCTCGTGCAGCTTGCGCAGCACGCCGGCCAGCAGGCCCGCGGCCACCAGAAGGATGAACAGGCCCGTGTAGCGGAAGAAGCGGCGCAGGTCGAGCCGCACGCCGCCCGAGTACAGGCCCCAGCCGATCGCCACCGACACGGCAATGCCGGCGAGCGCGCCCACGGGCGCTTCCCAGCCGCTGCTTTGCTGGAACACGGCCAGCAGGAAGAACACCGACTCCAGCCCTTCGCGCGCCACGGCCAGGAACACCATGCCGATGAGCGCCCAGCCCTGCCCGTCCGCGCCCTTGGTAAGCGCCTTGTCGATGGACGCCTGCAGCTCGCCCTTGATGGAGCGCGCGGCCTTGCGCATCCAGAACACCATCGAGGTCAGCATGACGACGGCGATGAGCCCGACCACGCCCTCGAACAGCTCCTGCTGCTTCTGCGGAAACTCGGCCGCCAGCAGTTGCAGGCCGGCGCCCGCGAACAACGACAGCGCGGCGGCCAGCAGCACGCCGACCCACACCGCGGGCATCAGTGCGCCGCGTCCGCTTTGCTTGAGGTAACTGGCAACGATGCCGACGATCAGCGCGGCTTCGATGCCTTCGCGCAGCATGATGAGAAAGGGAATGAGCATCGGCTTCGGAATTCAGGGCACAGGAAGTCCCCGAAACCGGCAACGTCGGCACTGCGGCGTAGGCCCCACGGGGGAGCGAACGAGCATACCCAACAAATAAGAGCCATTCTCATTTAAGGGCTTTTGTTACCAAATGGTAATGATTGCCCCCGGCCTCAAATGGCGAGTTCGGCGATGCGTGCGGTGACGGCATTGCCGTCGATCAGGAGTTCGGCCACGGCGATGGGCAGCTTGAAACGGCGCGGGCCGGCGCTGCCCGGATTCACGTACAGGACGCCATTGCGCTCTTCGATCTTCGGCTTGTGCGAGTGGCCCGAGACGACCACGCGAACGCCCGCGGCAGCCGGGTCGATGCCGATCTGCGAGAGGTCGTGAATTGCGTAGACGCACACGCCGTCGACCGTCAGGAATTCCGATTCGGCAATGCCGTCGGCCCAGGGCTCGCGGTCGTTGTTGCCGCGCACGACGGTCAGCGGCGCAAGGGCGGCAAGCGCTTTGAGGATGCCGGCGTTGCCGATGTCACCGCCATGCACGATGAAGTCGCTGCCTTGCAGGAAGGCCAGCGCCTCGGGCCGCAAGAGGCCGTGTGTGTCGGAGATGAGGCAGACGCGGCGCATGCGAAGAAGGTGGAAGAAAGTGATTCTCGCAAACCCCGAGGCGCCCGGGCAGCACTGCGCGGCGGCCCGCAAACGCCATCGGCCAAGGCATGATCGGCGCCATGCCCGAGGACACCACCCCACAGATGCCCGCCTCCGATATTCCCGAACGCGTTCCCGAAGGCGTGCCCGAACAGGCACCCGACGAGGCGCCTGCGCCCCCCGCGCCCCCTCCTCCCGCCGTGCCCCGCGCGAGCCTGTGGCGATGGATCGCCGGCGGCCTGCGCGCCTCGGTGCTGTGCAACCCGCGCATCGATGCAAGGCCCGCCCCCTGGCAGTTGCTGCTGCTCGTGCTGCTGCCCGAACTCGCGTGGATCGGCATGGCGCGGCTCGAGATCGCCGGCCCCGCACTGCTCCACGAGACGGTCGGCCTCAACACGCTCTGGTGGCTGGGCTTGCTCACCTGGCTCGGATGGTTCGCGCTGTCCGGCAAGGCGCCGCACGGCGGACTGGCACGCTGGCTCGTGCTCGCGACCTGGGCGATGTTCCCGGCCAACCTGCTGCTCACGCAGTTGGCGCTGGCTTACTCGCGCGGCTGGCTTCCGGCGATGCTGAGCAACCCGAAAGGCTACTGGACTATTTTCGGCCTGGCCTGTGCATGGATGGTGCTGGCGCTGGTGCGCTTCACCGCGCGCGAAGCCGGTGCGCGCTGGCGGCTTGCCGTTTTCGCGCCGGCGTTCATGGCGCTGATGGCGCTGATCTTCTGGCAATCGCTGAACATGCAGGAACGCACCTGGCAGGCCGATACCACCGCATCCACCGAGCCCGAGCGCCCACGCATGCGGCTGACGCAGGAGCTCTTCGAACAGCAGCAGGCGCTGTGGGAGCACACGGCCGAGGCCTTGCCCGCCAGCCAGCCAGCCGGGGCAAGTGAATGTGTACGGGCTGGTGTTCGCGCCCTATGCAACGGAAGACGTGTTCCTGCGCGAAAGCCGGATGGTCACGCAGTTGCTCGAAGAACGCTTCGGCGCCAAGGGCCGCGTGATCCACCTGATGAACCACGCGACCACCACCGACACGCTGCCCTGGGCCACGCCGCTCAACCTGCAGCGTGCCGTGGCGGCGCTGGCCAAGCGCATGGACCGCGACAACGACCTGCTGGTGGTCTACCTCACCTCGCACGGCGCGAGCGACCACAAGCTGGCAGCCTCGCACTGGCCGCTGTCGGTGCCCTGGCTCACGCCCGAGGAACTGCGCGTGGCGCTCGACGAAGCCGGCATCCGCCACCGCGTGGTGGCGGTGTCTGCCTGCTTTTCGGGGGGATGGATCGAGCCGATGGCCAACGAGCACACGCTGGTCATGACCGCCGCGGACGCCACGCACACCTCGTACGGATGCGGGCGCCTGTCCGAGCTGACCTTCTTCGGCCGCGCGATGTTCAACGAAGAACTGCGCAAGACCCACTCCTTCGAAACCGCTTTCGCGGCGGCCGTGCCGCTGATCCGCCAGCGCGAGATCGACGCCGGCAAGGAAGACGGGTTTTCCAATCCCCAGATCAGCGTGGGCGAGAAGATCCGCCCGCTGCTCGATGGGCTTGCACAGCGGCTGGATGCCGCCGGCAAGTAGTCAACGACGAGCTGGTCAGGCGGCCAGCAACTGCCGCAGCACGAACGGCAGGATGCCGCCGTGCTTGTAGTAGTCGACCTCGATCGGGGTGTCGATGCGCAGGCGCACCGTCACCTCCTGATGGGTGCCGTCGGGGCGATGCACCACCAGCTTGACGTCCATCTGCGGCTTCAGTTCGCTGCCGATCACCACGTCGATCTTCTCGTCGCCCGTCAGGCCCAGCGTCTGCCATGAATCGGCGCCGCGGAACTGCAGCGGCAGCACGCCCATGCCGACGAGATTGGCGCGGTGGATGCGCTCGAAGCTGCGTGCCACCACGGCCTTGATGCCCAGCAACTGCGTGCCCTTGGCGGCCCAGTCGCGCGACGAGCCGGTGCCGTACTCTTCGCCGCCGAACACCACCGTGGGGGTGCCCTCTTCCATGTACTTCATGGCGGCGTCGTAGATGAACATCTTCTGGTTGCCCGGCTGGAACAGCGTGACGCCGCCCTCTTCCTGCGTGCCGTTGGCGTCCGGCGGAATCATCAGGTTCTTGATGCGCACGTTGGCGAAGGTGCCGCGCATCATCACGTCGTGGTTGCCGCGGCGCGAGCCGTAGCTGTTGAAGTCGGCCTTGGCCACGCCGTGCGCCTTGAGCCAGATGCCCGCGGGCGAGCTTTCCTTGATGGAGCCGGCCGGCGAAATGTGATCGGTGGTGATCGAGTCGCCGAACAGCGCCATGACGCGCGCGCCCTTGAAGCCCGCATCGGTTGCATGCGGCTTCATCTTGAAGCCCTCGAAGAACGGCGGCTCGGCAATGTAGGTCGACTTGGGCCAGTCGTAGACCTGCCCGTCGGTGCCCTTGATGCTCGTCCAGAACTTGCCCGGATCGGTCTTCACCTTCTCGTAGTTCGCGCGGAACGACTTGGCGTTCATGGCAAAGCGCAGGTTGTCGTCGATTTCCTTCGGCGTGGGCCAGATGTCGCCCAGGTACACGTCCTTGCCGTTCTTGCCCTTGCCCACGGGCTCGGTCATCAGGTCGGTCATGACGTTGCCGGCAATCGCGAAGGCCACCACCAGCGGCGGCGAGGCCAGGAAGTTGGCCTTCAGGTTCGGGTGGATGCGCGCCTCGAAATTGCGGTTGCCCGACAGCACGGCCGCGCCGATCAGGTCGTTCTTGGTGATGGCCTCGTTGATCTCGGGCGTGAGGTCGCCGGCGTTGCCGATGCAGGTGGTGCAACCGTAGCCGGCCAGGTAGAAGCCGAGCTTTTCGAGGTACGGCAGCAGGCCCGCCTTCTCGAGGTATTCGGTGACGATGCGCGAGCCGGGGGCCAGCGAGGTCTTGATGTGCGGCTTGACCGTCAGGCCCGCCTCCACCGCCTTCTTGGCCAGCAGGCCGGCCGCGAGCATCACGCTCGGGTTCGAGGTGTTGGTGCACGAGGTGATGGCCGCGATCAGCACGTCGCCGTTGCCGATGGTGACCTGGCCCTTGGGCGCGGAAGGCGCGGTGGCGCTCACGTGGGCCGCGGCCTTGGTCGAGCGGTTGGCCACCATCTCGACCACGTCGAGCGGCGCGCCCGCGGGCGGCGGTGCGGCCTCGTCGTCGTTGCCCTGGCCGGCAGTGGCCAGCGGATAGCGCAGCTTGAGCTTGTCCGCCGGCTGGTTGAAGCCGTTGGCGTCGTTGGGCTTGCTGTACAGCTCGGAGAACTTGGTGGCCAGGTGGCCCAGGTCGATGCGGTCCTGCGGGCGCTTGGGGCCGGCCAGGCTGGGCGACACGGTGCCCAGGTCGAGCTTGACGATCTTGGTGTAGTCGATGTCGCCGGGTGCGGGCATGCCGAACAGGCCCTGCGCCTTGTAGTAGGCCTCGAAGCGCTCGACCTCTTCCTTGGTGCGGCCGGTGCCCTCGAAGTACGCCACCGTCATTTCATCGACCGGGAAGAAGCCCATGGTCGCGCCGTATTCGGGCGCCATGTTGCCGATGGTCGCGCGGTCGGGCACGGCGATCGACGCGGCGCCGGGCCCGAAGAACTCGACGAACTTGCCCACCACTTTTTCGGTCCGCAGGATGGCGGTGACGTACAGCACCAGGTCGGTGGCGGTGACGCCTTCGCGCAGCTTGCCGGTGAGCTCGAAGCCCACCACGTCGGGCGTCAGCATGTAGACCGGCTGGCCCAGCATGGCCGCTTCGGCCTCGATGCCGCCCACGCCCCAACCGACCACGCCGATGCCGTTGATCATGGTGGTGTGGCTGTCGGTGCCGACCAGCGAGTCGGGGTAGTAGGTGGGCGTATCACCTTTGTCGTACGGGCTCTTGTAGACGCCGCGCGCGAAGTATTCGAGGTTGACCTGGTGCACGATGCCAAAGCCGGGCGGCACGACGCGGAAGGTGTCGAAGGCCTGCATGCCCCACTTCATGAACTGGTAGCGCTCGTTGTTGCGCTGGAACTCGAGCTTCATGTTGAGGTCGAGTGCCTTGGGGGTGCCGTAGTAGTCGACCATGACGGAGTGGTCGACCACGAGGTCGACGGGCACCAGCGGCTCGATGGTCTTGGGCGATTTGTTCAGCTTGGCGGCCACGCTGCGCATGGCGGCCAGGTCGGCCAGCAGGGGCACGCCGGTAAAGTCCTGCAGGACCACGCGGGTGACGACGAAGGGAATTTCGTCGGTGCGCTCGGCATTGGGTGCCCAGTGGGCCAGTTCTTCGACGTGCTTGGGCGAAACTTTCTGTCCATCGCAGTTGCGCAGCACGGATTCGAGCACGATGCGGATCGACACGGGCAGGCGGTCGATGGTGGGATATTGCTTGGCCAGCTCTTTCAGCGACCAATACTTTCCGGACTTTCCCGATGCGGTCTTGAAGGTCTTGAGAGTGGACGCAAAGGCGTGCGCCGGTGCTTTGGCCATAGAGAAACTCCTGTTTGTTCGTGGAAGCTCCTCAAGGATAGCGGGGATCAATGTCAGCTGTTGTAGTCTGGCTTCCTGGGAAATGGTCTCCGGGGGCTATGGCGTTCATAGCGTGGTACGGCCTCTGCGAACTGGCGTATTCGGGAACTTTGGAGCTTCGCCCGGGAAGCGTGGCGCGTCGGATAGCTTGGCGCTGCTGTTCGGTTCGGGTGCGGGTTCATTCAGGGCGCGTGCGAATGACACCGGGTACT
>NZ_QAJK01000079.1 GCF_003852515.1 Variovorax sp. KBW07
CACAAGCCAAAGAATGACCCCCCGCCCCATGCCCCCGTTACTGCATCCGCTGCAAATTCACGACAGCCGAAAGGGCCGACAATGAAAAACGAAATTGCTGCGTCAGGGTGACTCCCTCATTCTGGAAATGCGCCAACGATAGCCGAGCAGAAAAGCAGAGAAACCGAAAACATGAGCACCGCCAGCACCCCCAGTTCTTCCACCAAGATCCGCTGCGCCTGGGCCCAGACCGACCCGCTGCTGGCGGCCTACCACGACGCCGAATGGGGCGTGCCCGAGCACGACAGCCGCGCACTGTGGGAAAAGCTGATGCTCGACGGCTTTCAGGCCGGGCTGTCGTGGCTCACCATCCTGCGCAAGCGCGATGCCTTCCGCAAGGCCTTCAAGGGTTTCGTACCAGAGAAGATCGTCAAGTTCACGGCCGCCGACGTCGACCGGCTGATGCAGGACGCCGGCATCGTGCGCTCGCGCTCGAAGATCGAGGCGACCATCGGCAACGCGCGCGCCTACCTGGCCATGCAGGCGGCGGGCGAAGATTTCTCGGCGTTCATCTGGGGCATGGCCGGCGGCAAGCCCATCGTCAACCGCACGGGCAGCGTGCCGACCAAGACGCCGCTGTCGGAAGAAATATCGGCGGCGCTCAAGAAGCGCGGCTTCAAGTTCGTGGGGCCGGTGATCGTCTACGCGTGGATGCAGGCGACCGGCATCGTCGACGACCACGCGGCCGACTGCCACCGGCACGGGGCCAAACGCAAGTAGCCCTTTCGAACTCGAGCGCCCACAAAGAAAAACCGGACCAGGCTTTCGCCCGGTCCGGTTTTTCTTTTTTTGGCTCGTGAGCTGAAGCGGCTTGCGCCGCGACAGATTACAGGCCGGCTTGACGCGTGAAGCTGCGTGCTTGCGTGGGGATCACGCTGCCGGCGAACGATTCGCGGCGCAGGTTCTGGCCGGGGGCGTGGGCAGCGGCAACGGCTTCGTTGCGAACCGCGGCGCGGTCGGCCGGAGCGGTCAGGGCGGGAGCCACGGACGCCGACACTTCGTCGCCGTATGCGTTGCCGGCACGGGCAGCTGCAACGGCTTGGGGCGCCACGTCGGCGCGGCTGTAGCCGGAGGTCACGGCGTGCACGCCTTCGTAGGTTTCTGCATGGGCGCCAGCGGCGGCGAGCAGGGACAGGGCGGCAGCGGCGAGGATGTTCGAGGTCTTCATTTCATTTCCTTCTTGATTGGGCTTTGAGGTGTCCCGAAGTTTGCACCCGAATTCCTAGGGAAAACCCTATTCAAATGAATCGCAGTGTTCATGAAATTGAAACAATGACGAGGAACTTTCTGACGCGGCTAACTCAAGTGCCCTGTCCGACGCCAAAAACAGGGAAAGTTTGCATACTTTCCGACTAGCGCGTCAAGCGGCGCCGCCCCGGCCGAGCCCGGGCCCGGCCGAAAAACCCGGCGGATGCGGGCCCCGCGGGAAGGTCAATGCTGGCGCGGCCAAGCGCGCAGCACCGTCCGGATGGCCCGCGCGCCGCCGGCCTTGACCTCGGCCTTGTAGGCATCGACCAGCGCATCGCGCTCGGCAGTGGCTTGCGGGTCGTTGCGCCACGCCAGCAGCGCGGCCGCCTCCTCGTTCGACAGCGACACGAGCTGCGCCTGCGTGATCTGCCGCTCCAGCTCGCGCGCCACGATGAGCATGTTGCGCTGCCGCGTCGAGGTCACGCCGCGCGACCACAGCGATTCAAGGGCGCCATCGAGCGTGCGCTCGGGCAACGAAGTGAACTGGCCGGCATTGCCGCGCGCCAGTTGCTTGACCACGGCGGTCATCAGCAGCTGGCTCGAAAAATCGACCTCGCGCGTGTCGGCCACGGCCATGCGGTCGAGCAGCTCGGTGCGCACCGCGTCGGGCGGAACGGCCTGCTGCTGCTTGAAGAACTCCGCGCGCGTGGCGTCGTTCATCGCGGCGTATTCGGCGCGGATCTTCACCAGGTGCGCAACCGCGCGCAGGGTCGGCGCATTCGGCGCGGCCCCGCCGTGCCCGGCCGCGGCAACGGCCGATTGCACGGCCGCCATCGCGGCAGCGGTATTGAAAGACTTCGAGGCCGCCGCATCCAGCGCCTTGAGCGCGCTGCCCGCCATGGCGAGGTCTGGCGGCTCGAGTTGCTGTTGCGCATCGCGTGCCACGGCGCCGGGCGCATAGGCGGCCTGGTAGCGCGCCTGCACGCCCTCGAACTGCAGCAAGGCTTGCGCCCGGTTCTGCGCCCAGCCCGCCAACGGGGCCATCAACGCGAACAGAAACAAAAGCAACAGCGAAAGAAAACGAGACGGACGCAACGCAGAGTGCGGAGACTGGCGGTTCAGGGAATGCATGGCGCCATTATTGGCGCGCCCGCATTCCCCCTCCCCGCATCAAGCCGGCGCAAGTTCCTTGCGCAGCAGCTTCGCGGCCGTGACCATGTTCGACAACGCCGCCTCGGTCTCGGGCCAGCCACGGGTCTTGAGGCCGCAGTCGGGGTTGATCCACAGGTTCTGGTGCGGCACCACGCCCGCGGCCTTGCGCATCAGTCGCACGATCTCTTCGACCGACGGCACGCGCGGCGAGTGGATGTCGTACACGCCCGGACCGATTTCGTTCGGGTAGCGGAAGCCGCCCGAATTGTTCTCGCCACCCTCTCCGCCGAACGCGCGCAGCAGTTCCATGTCGGAGCGGCTGGTTTCGATGGTGATCACATCGGCGTCCATGGCCGCGATTTCCGGCAGGATGTCGTTGAACTCCGAATAGCACATGTGCGTGTGGATCTGCGTCTCGTCGCGCACGCCCGAGGCGCTGATGCGAAAGGCGCGCGTGGCCGACTCCAGGTACGCGGGCCAACCGGCGCGGCGCAGCGGCAGGCCTTCGCGGATCGCCGGCTCGTCGATCTGGATGATGCCGATGCCCGCGCCTTCCAGGTCCACCACTTCGTCGCGGATCGCCCAGGCAATCTGCTCGCAGGTCATGGCGCGCGGCTGGTCGTCGCGCACGAACGACCACTGCAGGATGGTGACCGGGCCGGTCAGCATGCCCTTCATCGGCAGCCTGGTCAGGCTCTGTGCATAGGCGGTCCACTCGACCGTCATCGCAGCGGGGCGCGCCACGTCGCCGAAGATCACCGGCGGCTTGACGCAGCGCGAACCGTACGACTGCACCCAGCCGTTGGCGGTGAAGGCAAAGCCGTCGAGCTGTTCGCCGAAGTACTCGACCATGTCGTTGCGCTCGGCTTCGCCATGCACCAGCACGTCGATGCCCAGCTCTTCCTGCTTGCGCACGGCCAGCGCGATTTCGGCGCGCATCTTCTCGCGGTAGCCGGCCGCATCGAGCTCGCCGCGCTTGAAGGCGGAACGCGCGGCGCGAATGTCCGATGTCTGCGGGAACGAGCCGATGGTGGTGGTCGGCAGCGCAGGCAACGCGAAGCGCGTGCGCTGCACCAGTTGGCGCAGCGCAAAGACCGACACGCGGCGGTCGTCGCCGGCCACGCTGCGCGCCAGGCGCAGCGCCACTTCGGCGCGGTGCACGCGCGGGCTGGCGCGGCGCGCGGCCACCGCTGCGCGGCTCACGGCCAGCTCGGAGGCGACCGAGGCTTCGTTGCCATCGACCACCGCGCGCAGCACGCGCAGTTCATCGAGCTTCTCGATAGCGAAGGCCAGCCACGACTTCAGTTCGGCATCGAGCTTCGTCTCGGCCGCGAGGCTGAACGGCACATGCAGCAGCGAGCACGACGGTGCGATCCACAGCTCGCCCTTGTGCTTTTCGGCCACGGGCTTGAGCCTGGCCAGCGCCGCATCGACGTCGGTGCGCCAGATGTTGCGGCCATCGACCACGCCGACCGACAGCACCTTGTGCGCCGGCAGCCAGTCGGCCACGCCGGTCAGCTCCTGCGGCGAACGCACCGCGTCCACGTGCAGGCCCGCCACCGGCAGCTGGCAGGCCAGGCGCAGGTTGTCGGACAGCGGCGAGAAATACGTCGCCAGCAGCAGCTTGGGGGCGCTGCGGGCCAGTTGCCAGTAGGCACGCTCGAAGGCATTGCGCCAGGGCTCGGGCAGGTCGAGGCCCAGGATGGGCTCGTCGATCTGCACCCATTCCACGCCTTGCTGCTTCAGGCGCGCGAGCACCTGTTCGTACACCGGCAACAGCGCATCGAGCAGCGAGAAGCGGTCGAGGCCGGCTTCCTTTTCCTTGCCCAGGTACAAGAAGCTCAGCGGCCCCAGCAGCACGGCCTTGACCGCATGGCCCGCCTGCTGCGCCTGCGCCACTTCGTCGAACAGGCGCGACGACGCCAGCTTGAACTGCGTGTCGGCCTTGAACTCGGGCACCAGGTAGTGGTAGTTGGTGTCGAACCACTTGGTCATTTCCAGCGCGAAGGTGCCTTCGGCGCCGTGGTTGCAGCTGGCGTCGTGCACGTGGCCCGCTTCGTCTTCCACGCCGCGCGCCATCTTGAAGTAGCGCGACAGCTCGGGCTCGTCGCCCTTGAAGTCGAAGCGCGCCGGCTCGCAGCCCAGCAGCTGGATGTGGTTGGCCACATGGTCGTAGCAGGCGAAGTCGCCCACGGTCACGAAGTCGAGCCCCGCGTCGCGCTGGGCCTGCCAGTGGCGCGCGCGCAGCGTCTCGCCGACGGCTTCGAGCGCGTTGCGGTCGATCTCGCCGCGCCAGTGCTTTTCGAGAGCGAACTTGAGTTCCCGGTTGGCGCCCATGCGCGGAAAGCCGAGGGTGTGGATACGGGTGGTCATTTGCAGGTGGTCCGGTCGCTGAATCTTGGGAATCCACGATGGTCGGCGTTTGAGGCATATGATTCAAACGAAACCTTTTGCCCATTCGCTTGAATCATTTTCATGTTGCCTCATGCTGCAATCGATCCTTGAAATCCGCCACCTGCGCACGCTGATCGCGCTGCGCGACACCGGCAGCCTGGTGCGCGCCGCGCAGTTGCTCAACCTCACGCAGTCGGCGCTGTCGCACCAGATCAAGCTGCTCGAAGACCGCTATGGCGCGCAACTGTTCGAGCGCAAGTCGGTGCCGCCGCAGTTCAGCACCACCGGGCTGCGGCTGCTGCAGCTGGCCGACACCGCGCTGCCGCTCATCGAAGAAGCCGAGCGCGACGTGGCGCGGCTGGCGCTGGGCCGCAGCGGGCAACTGCGCATCGTGGTCGAGTGCCACACCTGCTTCGACTGGCTGATGCCCGCCATGGACGCCTTTCGCCAGCGCTGGCCCGAGATCGAGCTCGACATCGTCTCGGGCTTTCACCCCGACCCGATCGCGCTGGTGATGCAGAACCGCGCCGAGGTGGCCATCGTGTCCGAGGAAGACCCCGACGAAACGGTCGACTACCACGCGCTGTTCCGCTTCGAGATCATGGCGCTGCTGGCCAACGACCATCCGCTGACGGCCAAGGCGCACCTCACGGCGCGGCACTTCGCGGACCAGACGCTCATCACCTACCCGGTGCCCGACGAAATGCTCGACATCGTGCGGCAGGTGCTGGCGCCGGCCGGCGTGGAGCCCGCGCACCGTCGCACCACCGAACTGACGGTGGCCATGCTGCAACTGGTGGCCAGCGGGCGCGGCGTGGCCACACTGCCGCTGTGGGCGGTGCAGAACTACCTGGACCGCGGCTACGTCACCGCGCGCCGCGTGGGCGCCAGGGGGCTGACCGGGCGGCTCTACATGGCATGCACGCAAGCCACGTCGAACCAGCCATGGCTGGCGGACTTCGTGCGCATCACGCGCGAGAGTTGCTTCAAGAGCCTGCCGGGCATCGAGCTGCTCTGACCCGCCAGGCGATGCAGCAGAATCGCGGCCATCGATTCGAAGACAGGATGACGCCCCCATGGCACTGACGAAAAAGGGCAGGTACTGGTACGGCAGTGGCCCCGACGACACCCGCACCGAACTGCTGCGCTACAGCAAGGCCAACGCCTACATTGCCACCCGGTTCGCGGAATCGGTGTGCACTTGCGGCCATCGCGCCTTCAGGCTCGAGAGCGACGAAGAAGCAGGCGCCGCGCGGCGCACCTGCCTGGCCTGCGGCACGGCTCACCTGATGGGCGACAGCGCCGAGTTTGCCGACGAGGCCGACTTCGACAACCACGAATGCGTGTGCGCGGCCGAGAGCTTCGAACTGCTGTCGGGCGTTGCGCTCTACAGCGAGAGCAACGACGTGCGCTGGTACTACCTGGGCTGCCGCTGCACGGCATGCAACCTGGTGGGCGTCTTCGCGGACTGGAAGTGCGAAGCCGGAGACGCCGACGCTTTTCTTGCCGCGGCCTGATCGCTTCCGTCGTTGCCGCCAACAGCATCGCGCATCCACGCCCTGAAGGCGGCCACCTTGGGCCGGTTGTGGCTGTCCTCGGGGTAGACGAGGTAGTAGGCAAAGTCTTCGAGCCAAGTGACCTCCGACAGCTGCACGAGCCGGCCCTCGGCAATGTCGTCCGCCACCAGCGCCGCCGGCAGCAGGCCCGCGCCCTGCCCCGCCAGCACGGCCTTCAGCAACAGGCCCGAATCGTCGAAGGACGGGCCGCGCGCCGGCCCCGCGTGGTCGATGCCCTGTGCCTCGAACCACATCGCCCAGCCCTTGCGCTCGGTGTCGTTGACACGCGGCCAGCGCGCCAGATCGACCGGGGCCGAGGGCATGCCAAGGCTGCGCACCAGCGGGGGCGCCGCCACGGGCACGATCTCGACCGTCAGCACGCGTTGGCTGCGCAGGCCCGCGTAGCGGCCCAGGCCATGGCGGATCGCGACGTCGACACCGTCGCGTGAAAAATCGGCCAGCGTGTGGCTGGACGACACCTGCAGGTCGATGTCGGGGTGCGCATCCTGGAACGACTTCAGACGCGGCACCAGCCACGCCGAGGCAAAGAACGGCGTGGCGCTGACTGTGAGGATGCCTGTTTCCGGTGGCACGGCCACGCGGCGCGTGGCGTCGCTGATCTGCCTGAACGCATTGCGCACGGGCGGCAGGTAGGCCTGGCCGGCATCGGTCAGGAAGATGCCGCGATTCACCCGGCGAAACAGCTCCACGCCCAGGTGCAGCTCCAGTGTCTTGACCAATTGGCTCACCGCGCCGGGGGTCACGCTCAGCTCGTCCGCCGCATTCTTGACGGACAGATGGCGCGCCGTGGCTTCGAAGGCGCGCAGTGCGTTCAGGGGCGGAAGCTGGTGTTCTGTCATTTAGTTAATCTGATCCGAAACCCGCAGAAGATCTGGTTTGCGCGACGCAAGAGGAAGGCGGAATATTGGCACAGCCAAGCCGAAAGAGAAACCACCTTGCTCCGTACACCCGACCTTCATGGCATCAGATATTCTGATGCTTCAAACGCCACCACGAACGACCGCCTCCACTACCTGGAGATTGCCGAACTGGCGGCCCGCATCCGCGCGCGCCAAACCTCTCCGGTGGCCGCCACGCGTGCACAGCTCGACCGCATCGCCACCCTCGACGGCGCGCTCCACAGCTACGCACTGGTGATGGCCGATGCGGCAACGGCCCAGGCCGAAGCAGCCGAAGCCGAGATCGCAGCGGGCCACTATCGCGGCCCGCTGCACGGCGTTCCCATCGCGGTGAAAGACCTGTGCCAGACCGCAGGCTTCGCCACGGCCACCGGCATGGCGGTCCACAAGCACCACATCCCGACCGAAGACGCGACCGTGGTGCGCCGCCTGAAAGAAGCCGGCGCGGTGCTGCTGGGCAAGCTGCAGCTGACCGAAGGCGCCTACTCCGACCATCACCCTTCCGTCGTGCCGCCGGTCAATCCGTGGAACGCGGCGCACTGGCCCGGCATGTCGTCCAGCGGCTCCGGCGTGGCAACGGCCGCGGGCCTGTGCCACGGCGCGCTGGGCTCCGACACCGGCGGCTCGATCCGCTTTCCCTGCGCGGCCAACGGCCTCACCGGCATCAAGCCGAGCTGGGGCCGCGTGAGCCGCCACGGCGTGTTCGAACTGGCGGCGTCGCTCGACCACGTGGGCCCGATGGCGCGCAGCGCGGTCGATGCGGGCATGCTGCTCGGCGTGATCGCCGGCGCCGATGCGAACGACCCCACCGCGGCGCTCGATGCCGTGCCCGACTACGTTGCCGCCGCGAGCCAGGGCGCGCGAGGGTTGCGCATCGGGCTCGACCCGGCCTGGAACGGCGATGGCGTGGATGCGGAAACGCAGGCCATGCTGCGGCAGTCGCTCGACGCTTTTCGCACGCTCGGCGCGCACATCGTCGAGCTGCAACTGCCGGACATGGCGCAGGCCGTGGCCGACTGGTTTCCGCTCAGTGCCACCGAAGCCGCCGTTGCGCATGAAGCGACCTATCCATCGCGCAAGGACGCCTACGGCCCGGTGCTCGCCTCTGTCATCGAGGCCGGCCTTGCGGTGCGCGGCACCGACCTGCAGAAGATCGCGCTGCGCCGCATGGCCCTGCGCGGCCGCGTTGCCGCGCTGTTCGGCCGCGTCGACCTGCTGCTGGCGCCGGTGCATCCGTTCGGCTCGCCCACCGTCGCGGCAATGCAGGCGCTGGGCGAAGAACCCGCACTGGTGTCGGCCTTGTTGCGCTATACCTGTCCCTTCGACATGACCGGCCATCCGACCCTCACGCTGCCCGGCGGTGCCAACGCCACGGGCATGCCGCTGGCGTTCCAGCTGGTCGCGGCGCACATGGACGAGGCGACGCTGGTTCACGCCGGCGCCGCATTCCAGGGCATCACCCGCTGGCACCGCCGCCACCCGCTGGACTGAAAGAAGAACATGGAGACTCCGACCTTGACCTCGTCATCCACGCCGCCCAACCCGCGCATCTTTCGCGGCTGGCTGGTGGTCGCGGGCGCATTCGCCGTGACCTTCGTCGGCTTCGGCTGCGCCTACACCTTCAGCGCCTTTCTCGAGTCGCTGCAGAAAGACTTCGGCGCCTCGCGCGGCTCGGTGTCGCTGGTGTTCTCGCTGGCCGGCTTCCTGTACTTCGGGCTCGGCGTGCTGAGTGGACCGTTGGCCGACCGCTGGGGCTCGCGGCGGCTGGCCGTGGGCGGCATGGTGCTGGTCGGGCTGGGGCTGGCCGTTGCCAGCCAGGCGCAGAGCCTGATGCAGATCTACCTGGCCTACGGGCTGGGCGTCGGCCTCGGGGTCGGCGCCTCGTATGTGCCGGTGCTGGGCGCGGTGCAGCGCTGGTTCGTCAAGCGGCGCGGCTTTGCATCGGGGCTGGCCGTGAGCGGCATCGGCGTCGGCACGCTGGTGATGCCGCCGCTGGCCTCGTTCTTCATCGAGCAGCTGGGGTGGCGGCATGCCTACCTGGCGCTCGGCATCCTCGCGGCGGTGGTGGGCGTGGGCATGGCGCTGTTGATCGAGAACGACCCGCGCGACCGGGGGCTCGGGCCCGACGGCGATCCGCCGCAGCCGCAGGCCGCATCGGCCCGGCCGGCGGGCTTCACGGTGCGCGATGCCGTGCGGTCGAAGCGCTTTGCCGGCCTGTATGCGGCCTGCCTGATCAGCTCGTTCGGGTTGTTCGTCCCCTTCGTGCACCTGGTGCCGTACGCACTCGACCATGGCGTGGCATCGACTTCGGCCGTGCTGCTGCTGGGCGCCATCGGCGTCGGCAGCACGGCCGGCCGGTTCTTCCTGGGCGGGCTGGCCGACCGCATGGGGCGGCCGCGCACCATGCTGCTGATGTCCACGGGCATGGCGCTGTCGCTGATCGTCTGGGCGGTGTCGGGCGGGTTCTGGGGGCTGGCCGTATTCGCGCTCGCCTACGGCGTGTTCTACGGCGGCTTCGTGGCACTGCTGCCGGCCCTGGTGATGGACTACTTCGGCGGACGCAACATCAGCGCGATCATCGGCGTGCTGTACACCAGCGTGGCGGTGGGCACGCTGGTCGGGCCGGCGGCCGCGGGCTTTGCCTTCGACATCAGCCACAGCTACATGCTGCCGATTCTTTTCAGCGTGGGCGCGAACCTGGTTTCGGCCGTCATCATGGGTGCGATGTCGAGGCTGGACGCCGCGAGAGGTACAGTCGGGAATGACTCCACAACCGCCCGCCGTCTCTAGCCCGCCACCCGTGGCTACTCCCGAAGCCATCACGGAGACCCAGGCGTTCACGCGTGCCTGGGTTCTGTTCTTCGTGCTGTTCGTCGTCGTGATCGGCGTTCTGTGGGCCGTTCAGGCCCGCTTCGGCTGAACGCCGGCCACCCCTCCAGACGCTTCCGCTGCCCCGTCGCAGCCGGGAAAACTCAGGACGCCTTCTGCACCAGCTTCAGCACGCTCGAGAAATCGAGCGCGCCGTGGCCGGCCAGGCTGTGTGCCGCATACAGGCTGCGCGCCAGGCCGCCCAGGGGCGTCGACGCACGCACCGCGCTCGCGTTTTCCTGGGCCAGCCCCAGGTCCTTGAGCATCAGGTCGGTGCCGAAACCGCCCGCATAGTTCTTCGACGCGGGCGAGGTTTCCATCACGCCCGGCATCGGGTTGTACTTCTCGAGTGCCCAGTTGCCACCCGAACTGCGGCGCATGATTTCGGACAGCACCTTGGGGTCGAGCCCATTGGCCACGCCGAGCGCCAGCGCTTCCGACGTGCCGATCATCAAGATGCCGAGCAGCATGTTGTTGCAGATCTTCGCGGTCTGCCCCGCGCCTGCCGCGCCGGCGTGGAAGATGTTGGCGCCCATTTTTTCGAGCACCGGGCGCGCGCGCTCCAGGTCCTTCGTGTCGCCGCCGACCATGAAGGTCAGCGTGCCGGCAATGGCGCCGCCGGTGCCGCCCGACACGGGCGCATCGATCATCGCCACGCCCTTGGCGGCGGCGGCCTCGGCCACCTTGCGCGACGTGGCGGCGGCGATGGTGCTGCTGTCGATCACCAACGTGCCGGCCTTGATGCTGTCGAGCAGGCCGGGCTTGCCCGCGCCGCCGAGGAACAGGCCTTCGACATGCGCGCTGGCCGGCAGCATGCTGATGACGACTTCGGCATCGGTCACCGTCTCGGCCGCCGATTTGGCAATCGGCAGGCCCTCGGCGCCGAACTTCTTGCAGGCTTCCGCCGAGAGGTCGAAGGCGCTGAGCGTGTGGCCGGCCTTGTGCAGGTTCAGGGCCATCGGGCCGCCCATGTTGCCGAGGCCGATGAATGCGATCTTCATGTGTCTTGTCTCCGTTGTTCTGTGCAGGGGGTAAAGCCGGTCAGGCCAGCGATGCCAGCTCGGCCGGCATCTCGCCGCGCGGGCGCAGGTGGTCTTCGATGAATTCGGGCGTGATCTCTTCGAGCGTGGCCGGACTCCAGCGCGGGTTGCGGTCCTTGTCGACCAGCACCGCGCGAATGCCTTCGGCAAAGTCCTTGTGCGCGCAGAAGCCCAGCGACGCCCAGTACTCGAGGCGGAACACCTCGGCCAGCGACATGCGGTGCACGCGCTGCCAGAGCTCGAAGCTCAGCGCGGCCGAACTGGGCGCGCCCTTGGTGAAGGTCTTGGCGGCGGTCTGCAGCCATGCGTCGTCGCTTTGCAGTTCGCGCAGGCGCTTCGCAATGTCGAGCAGGTCGTCGCCGGCCATCAGGGCATTGATGGCGTCGTAGTGCTCGCGCACCTTCGACGCGGGCATCTCGGTGCCTTCGCCCGCTTTCGCGAGGATGCGCGACAGCGTGGCGCGATCGGCCTTGCCGTTGCCGCCGGCCCAGGTGGTGGCGGCAATGGCGTCGATCACGTCGCCCTTGCGCTCCTGCGGCACCAGCACGTCGGCCAGGCCGCAGAAGATGGTGTCGGCCGCGTTGACGTTGGCCGCCGTGAGCGCCAGGAACAGGCCGGTGCGGCCCGGCGTGCGGCGCAGGAACCAGCTGCCGCCCACGTCGGGGTACAGGCCGATGTTGATCTCGGGCATGGCGATGCGGCTTTGCAGCGTCATCACGCGGTGCGAGGCGCCAGCCAGCAGGCCCACGCCGCCACCCATCACGATGCCGTGGCCCCAGCAGAGAAAGGGCTTGGGGAAGGTGTGGATCAGGTGGTCGAGCTCGTACTCTTCGCGGAAGAAATCTTCGGCGTAGGTGTTGCGCTCGGGGCCGCAGTCGAGCAGCGTCTGGTAGAGCTGGCGCAGGTCGCCGCCGGCGCAGAAAGCCTTTTCGCCCGCGGCCTGCAGCAGCACGCCGACGATGCCTGCGTCTTGCGCCCATTCACGCAGCTTGGGCGTGAGCAGGCGCACCATGTCCACGGACAGCGCATTGAGCGAAGCCGGCGCATTGAGCGTGGCAACGGCAAAGCGCTGGCCGCCGGCGGTCTTGATTTCGTCGAAGAGAACTACGTTGTCGGTCATTGTTTTTTCAGGTCCTGGAGGGCGGGGGTTCACGGTGCGGTCAGCGGATATCGCTGTCGCCTTCCAGCAATTTTCGCGCAACGATGACGCGCATGATTTCGTTGGTTCCTTCAAGGATCTGGTGCACGCGTGCGTCGCGCACCAGCCGCTCCAAGGGGAACTCGCTCAGGTAGCCGTAGCCGCCGTGCAGCTGCAGCGCGTCGTTGCAGACGTTGAAGCCCGCATCGGTCGCGAAGCGCTTGGCCATCGCGCAATAGGTGCTCGCATCGGCATGGCCGGCGTCGAGCTTGCTGGCTGCAAGCCGCACCATCTGCCGCGCCGCCACCAGCTCGGTCGCCATGTCGGCCAGCTTGAACTGCAGCGCCTGGAAGCTCGCGAGCGGCTTGCCGAACTGCTGGCGTTCGTGCAGGTAGCGGCGGGCCGCGTCGAGCGCGCCCTGCGCCGCGCCCACCGAGCAGGTCGCGATGTTGATGCGCCCGCCGTCCAGCCCCTTCATGGCAATGCGAAAGCCCTCGCCTTCCTTGCCCAGCAGGTGGTCGGCCGGAATGCGCACGTTGTCGAAGTTGATGGTGCGCGTGGGCTGGCTGTTCCAGCCCATCTTGTGCTCCTTCTTGCCGTAGCTCACGCCCGCCGCATCGGCCGGCACCGCGAAGGCCGAGATGCCGCCCGCGCCGCCGCCGCCCGTGCGCGCCATCAGCACCAGCACGTCGGTCGCGCCGGCGCCCGAGATGAAGGCCTTGCCGCCGTTGATGACGTATTCGTTGCCCTGCAGCTCGGCGCGCGTCTTGAGCGAGCCCGCATCCGACCCGGCGCCCGGTTCGGTCAGGCAGTACGAGGCCAGCTTGCGCCCGCTCGTCAGCTCTTCGCCCCACTGCTGCGCCACCGCGTCGGTGGCCCAGGTGCCGAGCATCCACGTCGCCATGTTGTGGATCGTGATGAAGGCCGTGGTCGACGGATCGACCGCGGCCATTTCCTCGAACACCAGCGCCGCGTCGAGCCGCGGCAGGCCTAGGCCGCCGATGCGCTCGGGCGCATACAGGCCGCAAAAGCCCAGCTCGCCGGCCTTGGCGATGGCTTCCTTGGGGAAGATGGCTTCCGCGTCCCACTGCGCCGCGTGCGGCGCGAACTCGGCCTGTGCAAAGTCGCGCGCGGTCTGCGCAAAGGCGTTCTGTTCTTCGGACAGTTCGAAGTTCATTGTTGTTCGCGACCCTTCCAGCGGTCCAGTTCGGCGGTCCGCTTGCGGGTCGATTTCTCCAGGCACGAATTGAAAACCAGCGGCCAGATGGAGCCGCCTTCGTTCGCTTTCGCGGCACGCTTGCAACCGGGGTCGCGGCCCTTGAGCCAGGCCCGCTGTTCGTTGCGCAGCGCGACGCGCATCTGCGGCGAGAGCGTCTTCATGACCTCGCCGTAGCGGATGTTGAGCGCCGCATCGGCGGCCCGGAAATCGCGCAGCGCGCAGTCGTTCATCTGCTGCTGGTTTCCGTTGGGATTGCAGTCGATCGGCTCCTCGGAGCCGGCCGCCCGCGCCCCGCCGGCAAGCAACGCGACCGCCGCCAACGCGCCCCAGGCCGCGACGCGAAGCCCATGCCTCATTTGAGGCTGATGGTGGTGTTGACGCCGTGCGAAACGGTGCTGTCGTCGAACCAGCGTGCCGTCACGGTCTTGGTCTGCGTGTAGAACATGATGACCTGCTTGCCGTAAGGGCCCAGGTCGCCGAGCTTGGAAGCACGCGAGCCGGTGAACGAGAACATCGGCACAGGCACCGGAATCGGCACGTTGATGCCGACCTGGCCCACGTCGATGTCTTCCTGGAAGCGGCGTGCCGCGGCACCCGACTGCGTGAAGATGGCCGTGCCGTTGCCGTTCGGGTTGCTGTTGATCAGGTCGATGGCTTCGTCGATGGTCTCGGCATCGGCAATGCACAGCACCGGGCCGAACACTTCCTGTTCATAGATGGTCATGCCGGGCTTCACGCCGGTGAAGATGGTCGGGCCGACGAAGTTGCCCTTCTCGTAGCCGGGCACGGTGGGCTTGCGGCCGTCGAGCACCAGCTTGGCGCCGTCGGCTTCGCCGCGTTCGATGAGGCTGTTCACGCGGTCGTACGCTGCGCACGAAACCAGCGGGCCCACGTCGACGCCCTTGTCGGTGCCGGCGCCGATCTTCAGCGTCTTGGCCTTCTCGATGAGCTCGGGCACCCAGTTGCGCGCCTCGCCCACCAGCACCGCCACCGACACCGCCATGCAGCGCTGTCCGGCGGCACCGAAGCTCGCGCCGGCCAGCGCATTGAGCGTTTGCTCCTTGTTGGCGTCGGGCATCACGATGGCGTGGTTCTTCGCGCCCATCATGCATTGGGCGCGCTTGCCGTTCAGCGTGGCGCGGTTGTAGACGTGCGTGCCGACCTTGGTCGAGCCGACGAAGCTGATCGCCTTGATGTCCTTGTGGTCGCAGATGCCGTTGACGATGGCTTCGCCGCCATGAATCACGTTCAGCACGCCGGGCGGAATGCCGGCTTCGAGCGCCAGTTCGCACAGGCGCATGGTGACCATCGGGTCTTGCTCGGAGGGCTTCAGCACGAAGGTGTTGCCGGTGACGATGGCCATCGGGAACATCCACAGCGGGATCATGGCCGGGAAGTTGAACGGCGTGATGCCGGCGCACACGCCCAGTGGCTGCAGCAGCGTGTAGGTGTCGACGCCGTTGGCCACGTTGTTGGCCAGCTCGCCCAGTTGCAGGTTGCCGATGTTCGATGCGTGCTCGACCACTTCGAGGCCGCGGAACACGTCGCCTTCGGCATCGGGCAGCGTCTTGCCCTGTTCGGCCGTGAGGATGGCGGCCAGTTCGCCCATGTTCTCGCGAATGAGCTGCTGCAGCTTCAGGAAGATGCGGGCGCGCGTGCCGATGGGCGTCTTGCGCCAGGTCTTGAATGCTTCCTTGGCGGAGGCCACGGCGGCATCGAGCTCAGCGGGCGTGGCAAAGGGCACGCGGGCCAGCACCTGCTGCGTGGCCGGGTTGACGACGTCGCGCCATTCGGTGGTCTTGGATTCGACGAGCTTGCCGCCGATCAGGAGCTTGACGGTGGTGACCTGGGCAGTCGAGGAATTGGGGGTGGTGGTGGCGTCCATGGGGGTTTGTCTCCTGTGAATCTCGGAAAAGCGATGCCGGTTCGAACCGGTGCAGCCCGCATCCTAGCTTTGCAGATTTGCCATGACAATAGACAAATATGCGCCACGGCTTTGCAAATTTGCAGAGTCGCCAGGGTGCAACCACTGGAAGGCACGCAAGCACATGGACTGGGACAACCTGCGCTACTTTCTGGAGCTGGCCCGCTCCGGCACGCTGATGAGCGCGGCACGCCGGCTCGAGGTCGACCACACCACGGTGGCGCGGCGCATCCAGGCGCTCGAGAAAGAAGTCGGCGCCCCGCTCTTCTCGCGCGAATCGGGTGGCCACCGGCTTACCGAGGCGGGCCGCCGCTTGCAGCCGCAAGTGGAAGCGATGGAGAGCGCCTTCCAGGCCGTGGAGAGCACCGCGCCGGCCTCGCAGGAAGGCCTGTCGGGGCTGGTTCGCATCGGCGCGACCGAAGGCTTCGGCACCGTGGTGCTGGCACCGCAGCTGGCACTGTTCGCGGTGCAGCACCCCCGGCTCACCATCGACCTGCTCGCCATGCCCCGGCTGGTGCACCTGTCGCGGCGCGAGGCCGACATCGTGATTTCGCTGGAGAGGCCGGCACGAGGGCCGGTGGTGGTGACCAAGCTCACCGACTACACGCTGAGGCTGTACGCATCGAAGAAATACCTGGCGGCGCACAAGCCGATCAAGACGCGCGAAGACCTGCGCGGCCACACCTTCATCAGCTATGTCGATGACCTGCTGTTCAGCAAGGAGCTGCAGTACCTGGACGAGCTGCACCGGCCCGACAGCTTTGCGCTGCGCAGCACCAGCGTGCTGGCGCAGCACAGCGCCGTGGCGGCGGGCGCGGGCATTGCCGTGCTGCCGGCCTTCGTTGCGGAAAGCGACAGCGCGCTGCGCCCGGTGCTGCCGGGGCAGGCGAACTTCACGCGCACCTTCTGGATGTCGATGCCCGCGGAAACCAAGCACCTCGTGCGGATGCAGGCAACCTGGGAGTTCCTGCGGCAGACCGCCGAAGCGCAGCGCAAGCACCTGCTGCCCGAGCTCTGACGCCGCACGCCGGCGCCGATGCCGGCGCTGGCCGGCGTTGGCCGGGACGTCAGTGCCGCGACGGCGCGATGCCCGGAAAGTTCTGCGCCACGAAGTCCACGACAAAAGCCTGCGGGTCCGCGCGCAGTTGCTGCGTTTCCGCCTGGTCGAGATAGCCGCGCCAGACCTGGCGGATCTGGTCGGCCAGGTCTTCGGCAAAGCCCATCTGGCTGCCCACCATCTCCTGCCAGGTTCCGTTCGCACCGAACGTCTTCGCGAGCCGGGGCTCCAGCGCTTCGAGCGTCGCCCTTTGCGCGTCGTCGAGCTGGTCGATGGCGTCCAGCACAAAACAATCCACCAGCCGCAGCAACGGCTTTCCTTCGTATCTGCTCATCGTCGGTTTGCCGCCCTTCGGCCGGCCTTCGTTCATTCGTCGTCAGTCGGCATAGGCCGGGGTTTCAGAAGCGGCGAGAGTATGCCCGCAGCGCCCGGGGCCTGGCAGCGGAAATGCGTGCCGCCCATCCATAAAAAAAGCAGGGCCCGCTTTCGCTGCCCTGCCCTTGCCTTGTCGCCGACGCGTCGGCAGCCCTGATGACTACTGGATCAGCTTGGCACCCGTCTTGGCCTGCAGCGCATCGAAGGTGACGCCGGGCGCCAGTTCGATCACCTTCAGGCCTTCAGGCACCACGTCCATCACCGCCAGGTCGGTGATGATGCGGTCGACCACGCCCACGCCGGTCAGCGGCAAGGTGCACTTCTCGAGGATCTTCAGGTCCTCGGTGCCGTCCTTCTTCTTGGCCACGTGTTCCATCAGCACGATCACGCGCTTCACGCCGGCCACGAGGTCCATGGCACCGCCCATGCCCTTGACCATCTTGCCGGGGATCATCCAGTTGGCGAGGTCGCCCTTGGCGCTGACCTGCATGGCGCCCAGGATCGACAGGTTGATCTTGCCGCCGCGGATCATCGCGAAGCTGTCATGGCTGCCGAAGATGGCGCTGCCGGGCAGCGTGGTGACGGTCTGCTTGCCGGCGTTGATCAGGTCGGCGTCGACCTGGTCTTCGGTCGGGAACGGGCCGATGCCGAGCATGCCGTTTTCGCTCTGCAGCCAGACTTCCTTGGTGCCGGTGTGGTTGGCCACCAGCGTGGGAATGCCGATGCCGAGGTTGACGTAGAAGCCGTCTTCGAGTTCTTGCGCGGCACGGGCCGCCATCTGGTCTTGGGTCCAGGGCATCTCAGGCTCCTTCTTTCTTGTTGGCGGGCACGGTGGGCACGGGCTGTTCGCTGCCGGCGGCGGCCTGCGCGATGACGGCCTGGGCCTCGACCTTGGCGGCGGCGGCATCGACGGGCGCCGATGCGCTCACGGTGCGCTTCTCGATGCGCTTCTCGGGGTTGGCGTTGAGCACGATGCGGTGCACGTAGATGCCCGGCAGGTGAATGTCGTCAGGGGCCAGTTCGCCGACTTCGACGATCTTCTCGACCTCGACGATGCAGACCTTGCCGGCCATGGCGGCGGCCGGGTTGAAGTTGCGTGCCGTGAGGCGAAAACGCAGGTTGCCCGACTTGTCGGCCACGTCGGCCTTGACGAGTGCCACGTCGGGCACCAGCGAATGTTCCATGACGTAGGTCTCGCCGCCGAATTCGCGCAGTTCCTTGCCTTCGGCCACCTGTGTGCCGACGCCGGTCTTGGTGAAAAAGGCCGGAATGCCCGCGCCGCCCGCACGCAGCTTTTCGGCCAGCGTGCCCTGGGGCGTGAATTCGAGGGCCAGCTCGCCCGCGAGGTACTGGCGCTCGAACTCCTTGTTCTCGCCGACGTAGGACGCGATCATTTTCTTGATCTGGCGCGTCTCGAGCAGCTTGCCGAGACCGAAGCCGTCGACGCCCGCGTTGTTCGAGATGACGGTGAGGTTCTGCACATTGGTGTCCTTCAGCGCGTCGATCAGCGCTTCGGGAATGCCGCACAGGCCGAAGCCGCCGACCGCGAGCGTCTGCCCGTCGGCCACGACCCCCTTGAGTGCCGCGTCCGCGGAGGGATAAATCTTGTTCACTCGGGCTCCTTGATGGATGAATGGAGAGTGGTGGAAAAGCCTTGAACGATACTACCTACTCGTATACGTAGTATTTCGTAATGGTGACCCCCGATGCCCGAGATCGATTACCGGCTGGCTTTTGAACATGCACCCGTCGGCATGGTGGTTTCGAGCAACCGCACGATCGTGGCGTGCAACGTGCGGGTGTGCGAAATTTTCGGCGCAACGCCCTCCGCGCTGGTGGGACATTCGTTCAGCATCCTGTACCCGAGCGTGGCCGAATTCGAGCGCATCGGCAAGCGGATGGAACCGTTCCTGAACGCGAGCGGCCATTACGCGGACAACCGGATGATGAAGCGGCTGGGCGGGCTGCACGGGGCGATAGCGGGCGAGACTTTCTGGTGCCACGTGACGGGGCACGCGATGAACCGGGCGGCGCCGCACGAAGCGGGCATCTGGACGTTCGAGGACCTGGGTTCCCGGCGGGCGGTAACGGCGCAACTGACGCCACGAGAGCGCGAGGTGGCGGCACAGGTGATGCGCGGGTTGACGTCGAAGGAGATCGGCAAGGCGCTGGACATCAGTCACCGCACTGTCGAGTTGCACCGGGCGCGGTTGATGCGCAAGTACCAGTCGTCTACTACGGCCGAGCTTGTGCAGAAGCTGATTGCTGGGTAGCTTTTTGCTGCTGTTCTTGGCGCTGCTGTTCGGGAGCGGGTGCATTCTTTGTGCGTGCACAGGACACCGGGTACTTCCCTCCGCGAATGTCCCCCGCTTCGCTCCTCCTTTATTTCGCTGCGGGAAGCACCCGATGCCCTGCGCACCTGGGCACGCTGTGCGCTTGCGGCCGATCAACCTGCGCTCTGGGGTCGCTCACGCCGATGGCGTGTTCTGCGCAGCGAAATAAAGACACCGTTATGCCTGTCAAGCGCTGGCAGCCTTTCCGTAGTTCGCATCGAAGGGCTTGCCCGATCTCAAGACGCCGTAGGCGATGGCCAGGAGCTTGTGCATGCAGGCCACAGCGACCAGCTTGCCGGGCTTGTTCTGCGCCTTCAAATGCTTCCAGAACCGCGCCACCAACGGGTTGTGCCTGCCCGCCACCAGGGCCGGGAAGTAAAGCGCCTTCTTGAGCGCTGCGTGCCCCTGCGGGTGGGTTCCTCGTCGCTTGTCCAGCGAAGTGCCGGACTGCCTGATCATCGGCGTGAGGCTGGCATAGGCGATCAGTGCCTTGGCGCCGGTGAAGCGCTCGGGGCGCCCGATGTAGGCCAGCAGACGGGGAATTGTCTTGCCTCCCAGGCCGGGGATCGTTGCCAGCAGCGCGCTGCGCTGCTGCAGATCGGGGTCGTCGTCGATGGTCTTGCGGATCTGCTTGCACACCTCCTCGATGGAGTGGTCCAGGCTTGCGATGACCGCCATCAGGGAGGGCCTGACCGACTCGTGGGCCACCTGCAGGCGGTTGGACTCGCCTTGCCTGAGCTGCTGCAGCGTGTCCAGCCGGGCCACGAGCGCCTGCAGGCAACGCACGCTGGGCGAAGGCGCCTCCCACAACGCCGGAGCGGTCCTGTCGCAAAACCGTGCCAGGGCCTTCGCATCGCCCTCGTCGGTCTTGTTGCGCACCCGCTCCAGCTCCATGAACCGCTTGACCTGCAGCGGGTTGACGACCGAGACCGCCACGGCGTGGTCGTGCAGGAAAAGCGCCAGGCCCTCGTGGTACGGCCCCGTGGCTTCCATACAGACATGGGCGCTGGCCTTGCCGCCAGGCAGATGGAAATCCAGCCATCGCAGCATGTCCGCGAAGCCGCCGGCATTGTTGGGGAACACCTTGGAGCGGTACTTGCCGTCCTCTTTGAGCCACGCCGCATCGAGCTTCATCTTGCTGATGTCGACTCCTACTTTGCATGTCACGGTGGTACTCCTTGGATCAAGAGTCAATGCGCCACATCCGACATGCACAGCCTGATATGCGGGGTCATCGCCAGCGCACAGCCGGCGACGCCCCAAGACACCGTTCGAGCTACAGCGTCGAATCCGTCCGGTTCCCCAGTCTTTATTACGGGCTGGTCGGCCCAAGGAGGAGAACGGGGTCTACCGAACGGGCTCCCTTCAGCGCCACGGGAGCGAGAGGAACAATATCAGGAGGAGCGAAGCGGGGGACATTCGCGGAGGGGAGTACCCGGTGTCAGTCGCACTCGCCAAAGAATGACCCCGCTCCCATACAGCAGCACCAAGAACACGTCCCCGATGCGTCATCCGCACAA
>NZ_QAJK01000008.1:0-16252 GCF_003852515.1 Variovorax sp. KBW07
CACACCGTCGGCGTGGGCGTCGCCCCGAAGAACAACAGCGCCAAAAACACTCAACCAGCCAACGCAGCCTTCCGAATCGACTGCAACGTGCTCCCGGGAGTAATAGCTTCAGGGTCCAACAGGCAATGCAGGATCGCCGGCTTGCCGCTCGCACGGGCACGCGCCAGCGCAGGGCCGAACTCTTCGGTCGTGGTCACGCGCTCACCGTGCCCGCCGAACACATCCGCATAGCCACGGAAGTCCGGGTTCTTCAACTGCGTCGCGCTGATACGGCCCGGGTAATGCTTTTCCTGGTGCATGCGAATCGTGCCGTACATCGCGTTGTCGAGCAGCACCACGATGATCGGCAAGCCGTACTGCACCGCCGTCGCGAACTCCTGGCCGTGCATCATGAAATCGCCATCGCCCGCGAACACCACCACTTCGCGCTGCGGCCACAGCCGCTTGGCGCCGACGCCGGCCGGCAGGCCGTAGCCCATCGAGCCGCTGGTGGGCGCCAACTGGCTGGCGAACGCGCGGAACGGCCAGAAGCGGTGCACCCACGTCGCGAAGTTGCCCGCGCCGTTGCAGAAGATCGTGTCCGCCGGCAGCACCTCGCGCAGGTGCTGCATGACCTCGCCCATCTGCAGCGGGCCGGGAATGCGAATGGGGGCCGGGTCGCTCCAGCGCAGGAAGTCTTCGCGTGCCGTCTTCGTCTCGGCTTGCCACGTGGGAGGCGACGCCGGGCGCAGCGAGGCCACCGCTTCTGCGAATGCCCGCGGCGTGGCGTGGATACCCAGCGCGGGGCGGTAGAGCTTGCCGATCTCGTCGGCATCGGCGTGCACATGAACCAGCGCCTGCTTCGGTTGTGGAATCGCCAGCAGTTCGTAGCCCTGCGATGGCACTTCCGACAGGCGCCCACCGACCAGCAGCACCAGGTCTGAATTGCGGATGCGTTCGAGCATGCGCGGGTTCGCGCCCAAGCCTAGGTCACCCGCATAGCAGGGGTGCTCGGCCGACAGCAGCATCTGGCGGCGGAACGAGCAGTACACGGGCAGCGAATACGCCTCGGCGAAAGTCGCGAACTGCTGCGTGGCTTCTTCCGACCAGCGGCTGCCGCCGAGGATGACGACCGGGCGCTGCGCTTGCGATAGCCGTTGCTGCAGCTGTGCGATCTGCGCCGCGCCGGGGTGGGTTTCGGTCACCGCATAGGGCAGCGCATCGGCCACCGTCGCGGCCTCGGTCAGCATGTCTTCCGGCAACGCGATCACCACCGGGCCGGGACGGCCGGAGGTCGCGACATGGAAGGCACGCGACACCAGCTCGGGCAGGCGCGCGGGGTCGTCGATCTGCACGACCCACTTGGCCATGGTGCCGAAGACCGCGCCGTAGTCCAGCTCCTGGAAGGCTTCGCGGCCCAGCGCGTCGCGCGCCACCTGGCCCACGAACAACAGCAGCGGCGTCGAGTCCTGGTGCGCGATGTGCACGCCGGCCGCCGCGTTGGTGGCGCCCGGTCCGCGCGTGACGAAGCAGATGCCGGGCTTGCCCGTGAGCTTGCCCTGCGCCTCGGCCATCATGGTGGCGCCGCCTTCCTGGCGGCACACGGTCACGTCGATGGCCGCGTCGTGCAGCGCGTCGAGCACGGCCAGGAAACTTTCGCCGGGCACGCAGAAGAGCTGTTGCACGCCATGGGTGATGAGCTGGTCGACCAGGATCTGGCCGCCGGTGCGGGGTGAAGTCATAAGCTTTCCAAGGGAACGATGAAGGTATGGGGTGCGGGTATTGCTCCTTCCCCTCCCGGGGGAAGGCTGGGATGGGGGCAAGCGGCGCTGGATGCACCGACAGCGATTGATACGCCGCTTGCCCCCACCCCTGCCCTCCCCCGGAAGGGGAGGGAGAAATTCAAATTCAAGTCTGAAGTCACGTGAGCGCTTCGCACGCAGCCGCAATGCGCGAACACGCCTCTTCCAGCTGCGCCATCGAAGTCGCGTACGAAATGCGGAAATACGGCGCCAGTCCGAACACGCTCCCCGGCACCACCGCCACCTCGACCTCTTGCAGCAGGTAGCGGCAGAAGTCGCTGTCGGTCTGCAGCAGTGCGCCATCGCGGGTGCGTTTGCCGAGCACGCCGGCGCAGCTCGCAAAGGTATAGAACGCGCCTTCGGGCACGCGGCAATGCAGGCCGGGTATGCGGTTCAGCGCCGCCACCACGAAGTCGCGCCGCGCCTGGAAATCGGCGCACCGTTCGGCCACGATGTCCTGCGACCCGGTCAGCGCCTCGATGGCCGCGGCCTGGCTGATCGACGACGGGCACGAGGTCGACTGGCTCTGCACCACCGCCATCGCCGCGATCAGCGCGCGCGGCCCCGCGCCGTAGCCCACGCGCCAGCCGGTCATGGCGTAGGCCTTCGACACGCCGTTCACCGTCAGCGTGCGTTCACGCAGCCGCGGCTCCACGGCCACGGGTGTCGCAAAGGCCAGCCCGTCGTAAAGAATGTGTTCGTAGATGTCGTCCGCCAGCACCCACACCTGCGGGTGCCGCAGCAGCACCTCGCACAGCGGCTGCAGTTGCGCCGCGCTGTAGGCCGCACCGCTCGGGTTCGACGGCGAGTTCAAAAACAGCCAGCGCGTGCGCGGCGTGATCGCCGCTTCGAGCTGCGCTGCAGTCAAGCGGAATCCGTTCTCCTCGCCACACGCCACCGGCACGGGCACGCCGCCGCAGATCTGCACGATGTCGGCGTACGAAGTCCAGTACGGCGCGGGCAGGATCACCTCGTCGCCGGGGTTCAGGCTCGCCATCAACGCGTTGAAGATCACCTGCTTGGCGCCCGCGCTCACGCTGATTTCGTCGAGCCCGAAATCGAGCGCGTTGTCGCGCCTGAACTTGAGCTGCACCGCCGCCTTCATGGCCGGGCTGCCGTCGAGCACCGTGTAGCGCGTGTCGCCTTGCCCGATGGCGCGCACCGCCGCTTCGCGGATGTTCAGCGGCGTGTCGAAATCGGGCTCGCCCGCGCCCAGCACGATGACCGGCCGGCCCGCGCGCTTGAGCGCATTCGCCCGGTCGGTGATGCGCAGGATCTCCGACACGCCAATGGCGCGCACGCGCTGCGCTGGCGAGAACATGACGACGGCGGCGGCGGTGTCTTGCGTCACTTCGCGTAGGTCTCCAGCGGCTTGTCGTTGGGTTCGAGCATCAGCTGCTTGAGCGCCGGGCTCATCGGCAGGTTCAGGCTGGTGTTCTTCGGCGGAATGGCCGCGACGAACCACTTGGTGTAGATCTTCTCGAGCTCGCCGCTCTTCATGAGCTTGCGCAGCGAATCGTCCACCGCGCTCTTGAAGGCCGGGTCGTCCTTGCGGAACAGCAGCGCGATGGGCTCGGAGCCCAACGCCTCGCCCACGATGCGGTACGAGGCCGGGCTCTTCGAATTCGCGATGATGCCGGCGAGCAGGTTGTCGTCGAGCACGAAGGCATCGGCGCGGCCCGACTCCATCAGCAGGAAGCTCTCGAGGTGGTCCTTGCCGAGCATCGTGTTGTACGAGACGTTCTGCGCGCGCTCGCGCTTGCGCAGCAGTTGCACGGCGGTGGTGCCGGTCGATGCCGACACGTTGCGGCCCGCCAGCTGGTCGAGCGATGTGATGCCCGAATCGACCTTGGTCGCCATGCGCACTTCGCTCACGTAGGTGGTGAGTGCAAAGGCCACCTGCTGCTGGCGCGCGGTGTTGTTGGTGGTGGGGCCGCAGCCGATGTCGAGCGTGCCGTTCTGCACCAGCGGGATGGTGTTCTGCGCGGTCACGGCCATGTATTCGAGCTTGGCCGAGGGCACGATGTCC
Organism: Variovorax sp. KBW07; assembly: GCF_003852515.1. Classification (GTDB taxonomy): domain Bacteria; phylum Pseudomonadota; class Gammaproteobacteria; order Burkholderiales; family Burkholderiaceae_C; genus Variovorax. Next base: position 3,811 of record NZ_QAJK01000008.1, read on the forward strand.
TTCAGCACGCGCTCGCACAGCTCGACGTGGTAGCCCACGTACTTCTCGCCCGCGCCCAGCATGTAGGCCATGGGCGGCGAGGCTTCGCGCACGCCGAGCACGACCTTGCCGCTGCTCTTGATCTTGTCGAGCGTGCCGGCGGTCGGCGTTTGCTGCGCGTTGGCAGTGCCGAATGCGAGCGCGAGCAGCGTGGCCGCGGTGAGGGTCTTCAATTGCATCTTCATTTCTCTGTCTCCTGGTAGTTTTTTTGGGGAACGCGCGACCGCCTTCCGCCGCAGCAATTCGCCGCGGGGCAAGAACAGGCAGGGCGGGGTCGATCAGTCGCGGATATCGAAGGTCACGCCTTGAGCAAGGGGCAATGCCGTCGAATAGTTGATGGTGTTGGTCGCGCGGCGCATGTACGCCTTCCAGCTGTCGGAGCCGGCTTCGCGGCCGCCGCCGGTTTCTTTCTCGCCACCGAAGGCACCACCGATCTCGGCGCCGCTCGGGCCGATGTTGACGTTGGCGATGCCGCAGTCGGAACCGGCGCTCGACATGAAGCGCTCGGCCTCGCGCACGTTGAGCGTGAAGATCGACGACGACAGGCCCGCGCCCACCGCGTTGTGCCATTCGATGGCGTCGTCGAGCGAGCTGTAGCGCACCACGTACAGGATGGGCGCGAAGGTTTCGCGCAGCACCGGGCCGGCGTGCGCCTTCAGCTCGACCAGCGCCGGGCGCACGTAGTACGCGTCCTGCGTGCCGATGCCATCGACGCGCTGGCCGCCATGCACCGTCGCGCCAATCTCGCGGCTTTCATTCAGCGCCTTCTGCATGCCGTCGAAGGCGGCGCGATCGATCAGCGGGCCAACCAGCGTGCCGGCCTCGCGCGGATCGCCCACCTGCACGTTGCCGTAGACCTTCGCGAGCTTGGGCACCAGCGCGTCGTACACGCTGTCGTGCACGAACAGGCGGCGCAGCGTGGTGCAGCGCTGGCCGGCCGTGCCCATGGCGGAGAAGGCGATGCCGCGCAGCGTGAGGTCGAGGTCGGCCGAGGGCGTGACGATGGCGGCGTTGTTGCCACCCAGTTCAAGAATCGCGCGGGCAAAGCGTGCGGCCAGCTTGGGTGCGACCTGACGTCCCATCGCCGTCGAACCGGTGGCCGAGAGAATCGACACGCGGTGGTCATCGACCAGCACCTCGCCGATGTCGCGCTGGCCCAGCAGCAGGCCAAGCAGGCCTTCGGGCGCATCGCCGCCGAAGCGCTCGATGGCGCGCTGCGCGATGGCGTGCACGGCCAGCGCGGTCAGCGGCGTTTTCTCGGATGGCTTCCACACCACCGAGTCGCCGCACACCAGCGCCAGCGCCGCATTCCACGACCACACGGCCACGGGAAAGTTGAAGGCCGAGATCACGCCGCACACGCCCAGCGGATGCCAGGTTTCCATCATGCGGTGCTCGGCGCGCTCGGTGGCCAACGTCAGGCCGTAGAGCTGGCGCGAGAGGCCGACCGCGAAGTCGCAGATGTCGATCATTTCCTGCACTTCGCCCGCGCCTTCGGACGGGATCTTGCCGGCCTCCAGCGTGACCAGGCGGCCCAGGTCGCGCTTGGCGGCGCGCAGCTCTTCGCCCAGCAGGCGCACCAGCTCGCCGCGGCGCGGCGCCGGCACATTGCGCCAGGCCTTGAAGGCCTCGTGCGCGCGGCCGATGGCGCCGGTGGCCTCGACCGGCGTGGTCTGCCGCACCTGCGCGATCACCTCGCCGGTGACCGGGGAGCGCACCGCCAGATCGCCGCCGGTGTGCGCCTCGCGGGGCACGCCCAGGCGCTGCAGCAGCTGTTCGACTTCGGTGGCGACGGAGGGGGAGGTGTTGGCTTCGGACATGGGGCGCGCTCCGGGGAGGAGGAGAAAGAAGGACCCGGCCAATATCTGCGAATCCCGCGCACTTGCCTAGTGAAAATATGGAAGGACCTGATGCGTTTCAGGAATGAACTCGCAGGGTTTTCGTGCGGTCAATGCACCAACCGGGTCGCCGCCAGCACCCACAGCACCGTCAGCACGCCATTGCTCACGGCGAACAGCACCAGCCGGTGGATCACGTGGTTGTAGGTCAGGTGCACCACGCTGTGCACCACGCGCAAGCCCACGTATGTCCATGCCAGCCAGATCGCTCCGGGCGACGACAGCACCGTCACGTAGATCAGTAGACACACCACATAGAACAGGACCGGCACCTCCAGCAGGTTCATGAAGTTGCGGTTCGGAATGCGCACGGCATCGGGCACAGCCGCCGATTCGCCCAGTCGGAAATCCGAGCCCCGGACCTCGTGGCGCCGCACCGCGCGGATGCGGACGAAGGGGATCAGCAGCAGGACGAGGCCGGTCCATGCCGCCAGCGCGAACACGGGGTAGAGGATCGAAGGGTTGTTCATGGGTGGGCTCCTCGCGCGCATTGTCATGTCAAGCGGAAGAGCCGGACTGGCCTGCCCGGCGCCTGAAGGCCGAGTCGAAATTGAAAGGGCGGGGGCGTGGATTCGCCGCTGCCAAATCAGGCACTATCGGGAATGCACTCGGAATTCGAACAGGAAATCGTGATCCTTACGGACGCCGAGGTGGTACGCCGCCGCACCGGCATGTACTTCGATGCCAATGATCCCGACGTCGTTGCGACGCTCGCCATGCAGGCCCTCTGCCACGCAATCGATGACGCGATCGACGGTCGGTGCACACAGATCTTCCTGAAGATCGACGGTGCGGAAATCGACGTGCGCTACGACAGCGGCATGCCTCTCGAACCTGATGAGCAGCATCCCCACTGGACGGTGGCGCGGATATTCCTCACGATCCATGCCGCTTGCCATTCGCGCAAGCGTCACCTGGAAGTCGGTTCGGAGTTCTGCCGAATCGGGCTCGCGGTATTGAACGCCGTCTGCAGCGAACTCACGGCGGAGATCAGGGACGGAGGAAAGCAATTGCGGCTTCGCTTCGAGCAAGGCGAGTTGCGGGAAGAGGCCCCGGTTTCGGTCACCCGGGAAGCCGACGAAACGCGGCTGCATTTCGTTCTCGATCCGTCGATGCTTCCGGACAACCGACCCGGCGAGGGCGCATTGCGCCGTGCCCTGGACGATCTGCGCTCCAGATTGCCGAACCTGAAGCTCGAGATGGAATACGTGTCCGCGAGCGATTGAAGCGGACCGCTCGGCGTTCCCCGCTCAACCCGGTCCGGGCGCCTCGGGCAGCGTGATGCGCTGCCCCGCCGGCGAACTCGCCAGGCTCTGTGCCGGCCTCCTCAGCGTCGCATCGAAGGGGTTGATCTTCGGCCCGATGGCCGCCGCCTCCCTCTTCAACAGTTCAACCACCGTGGGCATGCGGTCGGGGTTGAGCCGGTCGGCGATGGTGCCCACGCTCAGTGCGGCCACCGCGCGCCCTTCACGGTCGAGGATCGGCACCGCCACGCCGGCCATGCCTTCGAGCAGCCCGGTGTTGCGCCCCGCGTAGCCCTGCTGCCGCACGCGCTCGATCTCGGTGCGCAGGTACACCTCGTCGTACACACCGTACTCGCGCACCCTCGACAGGTTGAAGCGGATCACCTCCTCGCGCTCGGCTTCGGGCAAAAAGGCCAAGATCGCCAGCGCGCCCTGCCCCACGCCCAGCGCGATGCGCCCGCCGATGTCGCCGGTGAACGAGCGGATCGGAAACGGCCCTTCGCTGCGGTCCAGGCACACCGCGTCAAAACCGCTGCGCGCCAATAGAAAGATGCTGTCGCCCAAGCTCGCGCACAGCCGCAGCAGCACCGGCCGGCAGATCGAGCGCAGGTCGCCGGGGTTGCCCGCGCTGGCCGCGAGCGCAAAGAAGTCGATGCTGAGCCGGTAGAGCTTGCTGCGTTCGTCCTGCTCGACCATGCCTTCGGCCATGAGCGATTGCAGCAAACGGTGCGTGGTGGCCTGCGTGAGGCCCACGGACCGTGCGATCTGGGTCACGCGCCCGCCCTCGGCCTGCACCGCGCCGAGCGCGCGGATCACCGAGAAGACGCGGGGCACGCCGCCGCTGGCTGCCGTTGGGGTTTCCATACCTTCCTCCTGTGGAATTTCTTGCATTGCGTTTGGCCATCATATTTCATTGAATGGAATAAATTAGATAAAGATTCTGATTAATGGAATACCCGAGGCAATCTGGCGTGATCGTTGCAATAGAGTGAATTGAAAGCAGCAAGTCGTCCATGGCATGCACCAAGGTGTCGCAAGCCATCCATTCGCAGCGCAGAAAGGCTCTTCCATGTCATTCCTCCGGCTCACCGACGTGACCAAGTTCTATGGGGCCACCCGCGCGGTGTCGGCCATGAACCTCACGGTGGAAAAGGGCGAGTTCGTCTCGTTGCTCGGCCCTTCGGGCTGCGGCAAGACCACGACGCTGCAGATGATCGCGGGCTTCGAGGCCGTGAGCAGCGGGCGCATCGAGCTCGCGGGCAAGGACATCACGCACGCCAAGGCCAACACGCGCGGGCTGGGCATCGTGTTCCAGACCTATGCGCTGTTCCCGCACATGGCGGTGGCCGACAACGTGAGCTTCGGCCTGGAGATGCGCAAGATGCCCAGGGCCGAGCGCACCGACCGCGTGAAGCAGGCGCTGGCGCTGGTGCACCTGGAGGCGCACGCCACGCGCTACCCGCGCGAGCTCTCGGGCGGCCAGCGGCAGCGCGTGGCGCTGGCGCGCGCACTGGTCATCGAGCCGCCGGTGCTGCTGCTCGACGAGCCGCTGTCCAACCTCGACGCCAAGCTGCGCGAGGAAATGCAGTTCGAGTTGCGCCAGATCCAGCGCAAGGTCGGCACCACCACGGTGATGGTCACGCACGACCAGAGCGAAGCCATGTCCATCAGCGACCGCGTGGTCGTGATGGAAGGTGGCTGCGCCACGCAGATCGACCATCCGCAGCGGGTGTACGAGCATCCGAGCACGCGCTTCATCTCGACCTTCGTGGGCAAGGCCAACCTGCTTGCCTGTCGCGTGTCGAATAGCGGCGCCACGCGCACCTGCGTCGAGGTCGGCGCGCTCTCGCTCGACGTGGACGACACGGGTTTTTGCGTCGACGCCTCGGCGCTGCTGAGCGTGCGACCCGAGAAGCTGCAGCTCGTGCCGCCGGGCCGGGGCCGCCTCGACGGCGAGGTGCAGGAGCGCTTCTTTCTCGGCAGCCAGTGGCTCTACCGCATCGCCACGCCGGTCGGCGACCTCACGGTGCTGAGCCCCAACGACGGCCGCAACGCGCTCGACGAAGGCGCCCGCACCGGCATCGACTGGCCCGCCCACTGCATGCGGCTGCTGCCCGCAGACGAGGCCATCGCGGCATGAGCACCAGCACGCAAAGCAACAAGGCCACGCCCTGGTGGCTGTCGGGACCGGCGCTGCTGCTGTTCACGGCGCTGCTGCTGGTGCCGCTCGCGCTCACGGCGGTGCTGTCGTTCAACGTGTACGACCCGGCCACCGGGCCGAAGGCCGGCGAGTTCACGCTCGCGCACTACGCGCTGGTGTTCTCGGACTCTTACTACCTCGGCATTTTCTGGCGCACCTTCTGGGTCTCGGCCCTGGTCACGCTGATCTGCGTGGTCGTCGGCGCGCCCGAGGCCTATGTGCTCAGCCGCATGCGCAACCCGTGGCGCTCGGTGCTGCTGCTGGTGGTGCTGGCACCGCTGCTGGTGTCGGTGGTGGTGCGCGCCTTCGGCTGGAGCATGCTGCTCGGGCCCGAGGGTGCGGTGAACGGGCTGCTGGGCCTGCTCGGCATCGGGCCGGTGAAGATCCTCTACACCAACACTGCCGTGGTCATCGCGCTGGTGCACGTGATGCTGCCCTTCATGGTGATCCCGGTGTGGACATCGCTGCAGAAGCTCGATGCGGGTGTCGAGAACGCAGCGCTCTCACTCAATGCCACGCCCCTCACCACGCTGCGGCGCATCGTGCTGCCGCAGGTGATGCCGGGCATTCTGTCGGGCAGCCTGATCGTGTTCGGCCTGGCGGCGAGTTCGTTCGCCATTCCGGGCCTGCTGGGTGGGCGCCGGCTGAAGATGGTCGCAACCATCGTCTACGACGAATACCTGAGCGAACTGAACTGGCCGCTCGGCGCCGCTGTTGCCCTCATCTTGCTGGTGGCCAACCTCGTGGTGATGCTCAGCTACAACCGCCTCGTAGAAGGCCGCTACAAGAAAGCGCTGGGCTGACATGACCCCCACGCTCAATCACTACGTGTATTCGCTGCCCCCCAAGGTGGCGCAGGCCTCCCTTGGGGCGGCCCGGCAGGAGGCCCCATGAACAAGAACGGCCCCATCGCGCTCACCTTCAATGCGCTCGTCATCGTCTTCATGCTGGCACCACTGGTGGTGGTGTGCATCGTCGCGTTCACGCCAGAGAACACGCTGACCCTTCCGACCACGCACTTCTCGCTGCGCTGGTTCAAGGCGGTGTTCGCGCACTCCGACTTCATGCAGTCGTTCTGGAACAGCCTGTGGCTCGCGCTCAGCTCGGCCACCATCGCGACGCTGCTCGCGGTGCCGGCCGGCATGGCGATCACGCGCCATGAATTTCCGGGGCGCGACTTTCTCAACGGCCTGTTCCTGTCGCCACTGATCGTGCCGCACCTGGTGCTGGGCGTGGCGCTGCTGCGCCTGTTCGCGCTGGTCGGCGGTACCGGCAGCTTCGGCTGGCTGGTGATGGCGCATGCGCTCATCGTCACGCCCTACACGCTGCGGCTGGTGGTGGCCGCGCTGGTGGGCTTCGACCGCAGCGCCGAGCAGGCCGCGCTGTCGCTGGGCGCGAGCCAGGCCACGGTGTTCCGGCGCATCACGCTGCCGATGATCCTCCCGGGCGTGACGGGCGGCTGGATGCTGGCCTTCATCAACAGCTTCGACGAAGTGACGATGTCGATCTTCGTTACCGCGCCGAGCACGGTGACGCTGCCGGTGCGCATGTACATGTACGCCACCGAGTCGATCGATCCACTGATGGCGGCGGTGTCGGCGCTGATGGTGGCGGTGACCGCCGTCGCGATGATCGTTCTCGACCGCGTCTACGGGCTGGACCGCGTGCTGGTGGGACGCAGATGAGCACGAACACATCGACAACGGGCGCACGCGCGCTGTTGCACCGGGTGGCCGAACAGAGCGGCCGTGAGGCAGTGAGCTTCACGCTCGACGGTGCACCCGCGCGCGCGCTGGCCGGCGACACGGTGCTGACCGCCGTGCTCACGCAATCCGATCAACTGCGCCGCAACGAATTCAGCGGACTGCCGCGCGCCGGCTTCTGCATGATGGGCGCCTGCCAGGACTGCTGGATCTCGACCGACGAGGGCGAGCGGCTGCGCGCCTGCTCGACCTTCATCGCACCGGGCATGGCACTGGTCACGGGGAAGAACGGCGCATGACGACGAAGGCAAGCCAACCGCGGCCCGTGATCGTCGGCGCCGGACCGGCCGGTGTGCGGGCCGCGCAAACACTGGTGGCGCACGGCCTGCGGCCCGTAGTGATCGACGAAGCCCCGCGCGCTGGCGGACAGATCTACCGGCGCCCCCCCACGAACCTGACGCAGCGCAGCGCGCAAACGCTCTACGGCTTCGAGTCGAAGCGTGCCGACGCGCTGCACGAAGCCTTCGATGCGCTGCAGGACCGCATCGACCACCGCCCCGACAGGCTTGTGTGGAACGCGCAAGGGCAGCAGCTCGACGTGCTGCACAACCCGACGCGCAGCACCCGCCGCGTGCCTTACAGCCACCTCATCGTGGCGACGGGTGCCACCGACCGCGTGCTGCCTGTGCCGGGCTGGACGCTGCCCGGCGTCTACACGCTCGGTGGCGCGCAGGTAGCGCTCAAGTTCCAGGGCTGTGCCATCGGGCAGCGCGTGGTGTTCATGGGCACGGGGCCGTTGCTGTATCTGGTGGCGTACCAGTACGCGAAAGCCGGCGTGGCGGTGGCGGCGGTGCTCGACACCGCACGCCTTGCCGACCAGCTCGCCGCAACGCCCGCGATGCTGACGCAGCCCGCCGTGTTCGCCAAGGGCGTGTACTACGTGGGCTGGCTGCGCGCGCACGGCGTCACCTTGCACAGCGGCGTGCGTCCACTGCGCGTGATCGGCGACGAACAGCAAAGACGCGTCACGGGCGTGGCATGGCACGACGGCCGCAAAGAACGCACGCTGGCCTGCGACGCCATCGGCCTCGGCTACGCACTGCGCTCCGAGACACAGCTGGCCGACCTGCTCGGCTGCCGCTTCGACTACGCGCCGATGCACCGCGCCCATCTGCCGGTACGCGATACGGCGGGACGCGCGAGCGTCGAAGGCGTGTACCTCGCGGGCGATGGCGCCGGCATCATGGGCGCGGACGCGGCCGAATGGGCAGGCGAGCGCGCCGCGCTGGCGCTGCTTTCCGACAACGGCATGACCATCGACGCCGCGCGCGCCACGTCGCTCGAACACAAGCTCGACAGACTGGCCACGTTCCGCCGCGGCCTGGAGCGTGCCTTTCCGCTGCCGCAGGACTGGGCCGCGCACGCACCCGACGATCTGGTCGTGTGCCGCTGCGAGAACGTCACGGCCGGCACGCTGCGCCAGACCGTCACCGTCAATGGCGCGGACGAGATGAACCGGCTCAAAGCACTGTCGCGCGTGGGCATGGGACGCTGCCAGGGCCGCATGTGCGGCGTCGCGGCAGCGGAGATCCTTGCGCATGCCACCGGCCAACCGGTGCAGCAAGTGGGCCGCTTGCGCGGACAGGCACCGATCAAGCCGATTCCGATCCGGCTCGTGCCCTGCACGGAGGTCGACGCATGACGACGATCCGCACCTTGCGCACCGACGTCGCCATCATTGGCGGCGGCATCGTCGGCGCGTCCGCCGCGCTGGCGCTGCGACAGATGGGCCTCGGTGTGGCGCTGCTGGAGCGCGATCTTTGCGGTTCGCGCTCCAGCGGCGTGAACTACGGCGGCGTGCGGCGGCAAGGCCGCCCGATGAGCCAGTTGCCGCTGGCGCAGCGCGCGCATCGCATCTGGGGCCGGCTGCCCGAGCTGCTCGGCACCGATGGCGAATACATCCGCTCAGGCCATTTCAAGATCGCGCGCAGCGAATCGGACATGGCTTCGCTGGAGCGCTACCGCGCCATGAGCAGCGACTTCGACCTGGGCCTGGAGCTGATCTCCGCCGCGCGCCTGCGCACGCAGTGCCCCTGGCTCGGCACGCGCGCCGTGGGCGGCTCGCTGTGCGTGGAAGACGGGCAGGCCAACCCGCGCCTCGTGTCGCCGGCCTTCGCGCTTGCGGCGCAGCGGGCGGGCGCGCAGGTCTTCGAGCGCCACAAGGTCGACGAGGTCGCGCACGACGGCGCGCTCTTCATGGTGCGTTCCGGCAATGCGCTCGAAGTGCATGCGCCCGTGCTGCTCAACTGCGCGGGCGCCTGGGCCGGTGCCATCGCCAAACAGTTCGGCGAAACGCTGCCGCTGCGCTCGGGCCATCCGGTGATGGCGGTGACAGAGCCGGTGCCGCATTTCATGGACTGGAGCCTCGGCGTGGAAGGCGGCGGCATCTACTGCCGGCAGGTGGCGCGCGGCAACCTCGTGCTGGGCGGGGGCGCGGGCATTGCGCTCGATGCCGACCGCGCGCGCGTCGACCGCGACGCCATCGCCACGCTCGCGGTGCAGGCCATCGAGCTGCTGCCCACGCTGCGCCACGCGCATTTCATCCGCACCTGGAGCGGCACCGAGGGTTACTTGCCCGACCGCGAACCGGTGCTCGGCCCCAGCCGCACCACGCCGGGACTGTTCCATGGCTTCGGCTTCGCGGGCGCGGGCTTCCAGATCGGCCCGGCCGCCGGCGAAGTGCTTGCCGAGCTGGCGCGCGACGGGCGCAGCAGCACGCCCATCGATGCCTTTGCCATCGAGCGCTTCGACCCCGTTCCCGAACCTGAACCCCAACCTGCATCCACGACCGCTTCCGACGCCCTTCCCCATTGAAAGGAAAACCATGCATCGCCTCACCCGCTCCTTCTTCGCACGCCGCCCCCTGATCGCAGCCGCCGCCACGCTCGCATGCAGCGGGGCCACGCTCGCGCAGACGATCCCGACGCTCTACATCGGCATGAACGGCGGCACCATGGAGAAGGCGTACACGCAGTACGTGTTCCCGGCCTTCGAGAAAGCTTACGGCGCCAAGGTGGTGGTGGTGCCCGGCACCTCGTCCGACATCCTCGCGAAGGCGCAGGCCAACAAGGACAAGCCGCAGATGCACGTGATGTTCCTTGACGACGGCATCATGGTGCGCGCCATCGGCATGGGCCTGTGCCAGAAGCAGAAACCCAGCCAGTCGCTCGGCGAGATCTATCCTGCCGCGCGCTTCAAGGACGACATGGCCAGCGGCGTGAGCCTGGGCATGACGGGCCTGGCCTACAACGCGAAGATGTTCAAGGAAAAGGGCTGGGCCGCGCCCACCTCGTGGATGGACCTGGCCGACCCCAAGTTCAAGGGCAAGGTGGTGTTCCAGTCGATGTCGTCTTCGTCCTTCGGACTGCACGGCTTCCTGATGTTCAACCGCATCCAGGGCGGCAACGACAAGAACGTGGAGCCGGGCTTCAAGGCCTGGCCCACCACCGTCGGCCCGAATGTGCTGGAGTACATCCCGAGCTCGGCCAAGCTGTCGGAGATGATCCAGACCGGTGAAGCGGCGATCTTTCCACTGACGCCGACGATCGTGGGCGCGCTCAAGGAAAAAGGCATCCCGGTCGAATACGCGCCACCCAAGGAAGGCGCGGTGGTGCTGGTCACGGCCCAGTGCGTGATTGCCAACAACAGCGAGCCCGAGCTGTCGCAAAAGCTCGCCGAGTTCCTGCTCAGCCCGGTCGCTCAGGCCAACGTGCTGCAGTACGGCGCGCAGATCCCGACCAACCCCAAGGCCCCGGTGGCGGGTGAAAGCGCGACGCAGGTGGCGAACATCAACAAGTGGATGAAGACCGCCATCACCATCGACTGGGAAAGCATCAACGCGAACCGCCCGGCCTGGAATTCGCGCTGGAACAAGACCATCGAGAAGTGATCCGATTCAGCCCTGCGTGCCCTGCGTGCCCTGCGCGCCGGTCTTGCGCAGCAGCATCGGCAGGCACACCAGGTAAAGCACGGCACCCGACAGCCACACGATGCCCGGGAAGCGCACGCGAAACGCGAAGTAGAGCGAGCTGATCACCAGCGGCCCGACCACCGAGGCCAGGCTGGAGATGCTCGCGAGCACGCCCTGCAGCCGCCCCTGGTCGGCCTCGCCCACGCGCCGCGAAAGCATCGCCTGCAGCGCGGGCTGGCCGACACCGCCCATGCACAGCAGCGGCAACAGCGCGAGCGCCATCCAGCCCTGCGTGGCGAAGGCGATCAGCGCGTAGGCCGTGCAGTCGGAGAGAGTGCCGATGGCAATCGCCGCGCGCTCGCCCCAGCGCTCGACCACCGGGCCCGCCACGAAGCCCTGCACCACCGCGTGGATCAGGCCGAAGCCCGCGAGCGAGAGGCCGACCGTGGCGCCGTTCCAGGCGTAGCGGTCTTCGCCGTACAACACCCATGTCGTGCCGGCGACCTCGCCCACCATCACGAGCACCAGGAACACACCGAGGATCGGCAGCAGCGCGGGAAAGCCCGCGGCCCAGCGCAGCGGCGCGAGCGGATGCAGCACGCCGCGGTCGAAGGGCTTTTGCGCAAGCGCCGGCGGGCGCGATTCGCGCAGCACCAGCAGGCCCACGAGGAAGGTCACGCCATTGAGCACCGCGGCCGCCACGAACGGCAACCGCACGCCATGGTCGCCGAGCACGCCACCGATGGCCGGCCCGGCGATAAAGCCCAGGCCGAAGCAGGCGCCCACGCGGCCGAACCAGCGAGCGCGCTGGTCGTCGGGCGTGAGATCGGCAATGGCCGCTGAAGCCACCGCCATGTTCGCGCCCGTCATGCCGGCGATCGCGCGGCCCACGAACAGCATCCACAGCGAGGGTGCGAAGGCCATGAAGAGCGCGTCGATGGCCGCGCCAGCCACCGACACCAGCAGCACCGGCCGGCGGCCGAAGCGGTCGCTCAGCGCACCGAGCACGGGCGCGCAAAGGAACTGCATGAGCGCGTAGAGCGACAGGAAGGCACCGAAGCGCCAGCCCAGCTCACCCGTGTGGCCGACCTCGCGCAGCAGGCCCGGCACGATCGGCATGACCAGGCTGATGCCTATGGCGTCGAGCGTGACGATCGCGAGGATCACCGCATGCGCGTGGCGTCCGCCCGCTACGGCGGAGGTGGAAGAAATGTTGGAATTTATCATTGATAAGTAATTATCAGCGATAAATTCCAGGCTGTGAAGTACCCCTCATTCGCCCGGACACGGGCACGGACATCGGCATGAAACTGGACAACGAAGTGATCCTCGAAGCGGCGCTCGCGCTGCTCGACGAGGTCGGGATGGACAAGCTCAGCACCCGGCTG
>NZ_QAJK01000008.1:16323-22626 GCF_003852515.1 Variovorax sp. KBW07
TGCGATGAACCGCGAAATCCTGCGCCGCGCCCACGACCGCCGGTTGCCGCTGCCGGACGAATCGTGGGAAAGCTTCCTGCGCGAGAACGCACGCAGCTTCCGCCGTGCGCTGCTGGCGCGGCGCGACGGCGCACGCCTGCATGCGGGCTCCGAGCCCGACCCGGCCGACCTCGAAATGGTGGAAGCCCAGTTGGCGGCCGTGGTCCGCCTGGGCGTGCCGGCGACGCAGGCCATGACGCTGCTGATCGCGCTGGGCCGCTACACCGTGGGCTGCGTGCTCGAGGAACAGGCGGCGCCGCCCGACGCGCAACTGCGGCAGCAGGCGCTCGATGCCGCCGCGGCCTCACGCCCTTTGCTGGCCGGGGCGTTCGCCCACTACCGCAAGGCCGGTCCCGATGCGATGTTCGATGTGGGCGTCGACCTGATGCTCGAAGGCGCGAGGGCGCGCCTGGCGGGTGACGCCAAGCCACCCAAGCTACTCAAGCCGGCACCGCGCCGCTGACACCAGCTCAGCGGCTGTCGCTGCTGCAGCTGTTGTTGTCTTCCAGAATCCAGCCCGCCGCCTTCTCGGCCATCATCAAGGTCGGGCTGTTGGTGTTGCCGCTGGTGATGGTGGGCATGGCGCCCGCATCGACCACGCGCAGGCCCTGCACGCCGCGCACGCGCAGGCGCGAATCGAGTACTGCCATCGGGTCGCCGTCGGCGCCCATCTTGGTGGTGCCGACCGGATGGAAGATGGTGGTGGCAATGTCGCCCGCCAGCCGTGCCAGGTCTTCGTCGGTCTGGTACTGCACGCCGGGCTTCCACTCCTGCGGCTTGTACTTGGCCAGCGCGGGCTGCGACGCGATGCGGCGCGTCACGCGCAGCGAGTCGGCCGCCACCTTGCGGTCTTCGTCGGTGCTCAGGTAGTTGGGCGCAATGGCGGGCGCGTCTTCGAAGCGCTTGCTCTTGATGCGCACCGAGCCCCGGCTCGTGGGGTTGAGGTTGCACACGCTCGCGGTAAAGGCCGGAAAGCTGTGCAGCGGATCGCCGAAGGCATCGAGCGACAGCGGCTGCACGTGGTACTGCAGGTTGGGCCATTCATGGTCGGGCGAGCTGCGCGTGAAAGCGCCGAGCTGCGATGGCGCCATGCTCATCGGACCGCTGCGTTTCAACAGGTATTCGAGCCCGATCTTCGCCTTGCCGACCATCGACGAAGCCAGCACGTTGAGCGTGGGCGCGCCGTCGATCTTGTAGACCGCGCGAATCTGCAGGTGGTCTTGCAGGTTGGCGCCGACGCCGGGCGCGTCGCGCACCACGTCGATGCCGTGCTGGCGCAGCAGCTCGGCCGGGCCGATGCCCGACAGCTGCAGGATCTGCGGCGAGCCGATGGCGCCCGCGCTAAGAATCACTTCGCGCGTGGCGTGCGCGGTGGTCATCTCGCTGCCGTTCCAGACTTCGGCGCCGGTGCATCGGCGCGTGCCGTCGGGCAGCGTCTCGAACAGCAGGCGCGACACCTGCGCGCCGGTCCACAACTCGAAGTTGGGCCTGCCATAGCAGGTCGGCCGCAGGAAGGCCTTGGCCGTGTTCCAGCGCCAGCCGTTCTTCTGGTTGACCTGGAAGTAGCCCACGCCCTCGTTGCTGCCGCGGTTGAAGTCGGTGGTGTGCGGCACGTCGGCCTGCGCGGCGGCTTCGGCAAACGCATCAAGGATGTCCCAGCGCAGCCGCTGCTTCTCGACGCGCCACTCGCCGCCGGCGCCGTGCATCTCGTCGGCGCCCAGGTAGAAGTCTTCGTGTTTCTTGAAGGCCGGCAGCACGTTCTGCCAGCGCCAGCCGTCGTCGCCGGTCAGGGCAGCCCACTGCTCGTAGTCGCGCGACTGGCCGCGCATGTAGATCATGCCGTTGATGCTGGAGCAGCCGCCCAGCGTCTTGCCGCGCGGGTAGCGCAGCGTGCGGCCGTTCAGGCCGGCATCGGGCTCGGTGCTGTAGAGCCAGTCGGTGCGCGGGTTGCCGATGCAGTAGAGGTAGCCCACCGGAATGTGGATCCAGTGGTAGTCGTCCTTGCGGCCCGCCTCGATGAGCAGCACGCGCTTGCGCTTGTCGGCGCTCAGGCGGTTGGCCATGAGCGAGCCGGCGGTGCCGGCCCCGATGATGATGTAGTCGAAGCTTGTGTCGCTCATGGCGGTTGTCTTGTCTCTCTTTGTTCTTCGAGGATACGGCAGTGCCGCCCGTGCTGCGCCGCAGCCGCCTTTTACTTCGCCGTGGGCATCACGAATTCGGCGCCCTTGCCAATGCTCTCGGGCCAGCGCTGCATGACCGACTTCTGCTTGGTATAGAAGCGCACGCCCTCTTCGCCATAGGCATGCATGTCGCCGAACAGGCTCTTCTTCCAGCCGCCGAAACCATGCCAGGCCATGGGCACGGGAATCGGCACGTTGATGCCGACCATGCCGACCTGGATGCGGCGGCTGAATTCGCGCGCCACGTTGCCGTCGCGGGTGAAGCAGCTCACGCCGTTGCCGAACTCGTGCGCGTTGACGAGGTCGATCGCGTCCTTGAAGTTCTCGACGCGCACGCAGCTGAGCACCGGGCCGAAGATTTCTTCCTTGTAGATGCGCATCTCGGGCGTGACGTGGTCGAACAGCGTGCCGCCCATCCAGAAGCCGTCGCCGCAGCCTTCGCCGGCCACGGTGCCGTCGAACTTGCGCCCGTCGACCAGCAGCTTCGCGCCTTCCTTCTCGCCCTGCGCGATGTAGCCGGTGATGCGCTCGTGCGCGGCGCGCGTGACGATCGGGCCCATCTCGGCCGCCAGGTTGGTGCCGTTGAGCACCTTGAGCGTCTTCGTGCGTTCGATGAGCTTGGGCACGATCTTGTCGGCCACGTCGCCCACCAGCACGGCAACGCTGATCGCCATGCAGCGCTCGCCGGCCGAGCCGTAGCCCGCGCCGATGAGTGCGTCGACGGTCTGGTCGATGTCGGCATCGGGCATGACGACCATGTGGTTCTTCGCGCCGCCCAGGGCCTGCACGCGCTTGCCGTGGCGTGCGCCGGTTTCGTAGATGTAGTTGGCAATCGGCGTGGAGCCGACGAAGCTGATGGCCTTGACGTCGGGGTGCTCCAGCAGCGCATCGACCGCGACCTTGTCGCCCTGCACCACGTTGAACACGCCGTCGGGCAGGCCGGCTTCCTTCAGCAGCTCGGCCATGCGCAGCGAGGCGCTGGGGTCGGTCGGGCTGGGCTTGAGCACGAAGGTGTTGCCTGCGGCAATGGCCACCGGGAACATCCACATCGGCACCATCACCGGGAAGTTGAAAGGCGTGATGCCCGCGACCACGCCGAGCGGCTGGCGCAGCGTCCAGTTGTCGATGCCGGTGCTCACCTGGTCGGTGAAGTCGCCCTTGAGCAGTTGCGGAATGCCGCAAGCGAACTCGACGATGTCGATGCCGCGCGAGACCTCGCCCTGCGCATCGGTGAAGACCTTGCCGTGCTCGGCGGTGATGAGGTGGGCCAGCTCGTCCTTGTGCTCGTTGAGCAGCTGCAAAAACTTGAACATCACGCGGGCGCGGCGAATCGGCGGCGTGTCGGCCCAGGCCGGAAAGGCGGCCTGCGCGGCGGCCACGGCGGCCGACACCTGCGCCGCATCGGCCAGGCCCACCTTGCCGGTGACGGCGCCGGTGGCGGGGTTGGTCACGTCCTGCGTGCGGCCGGAAGTGTTGGCGGCGGGCTTGCCGGCGATGTAGTGGTCGAGGTGAACGGTGGACATGGATCGGGGCTTTCGCGTGACGGAAAAACGGTGGAAAACAGGAGGAATGGCGGCAGTTTAGGCAGCGTCCACCGGCTCGCATAGCCACGAGACTTGAACTTATTGTTCACCATAGCGAACAATGCAAGCATGAAACCTCAAAATATCGAGTCGCTGTGGACGCACCTGCACTGGCTCACGGTGCTGGCGCAGCAGGGCAGCTTCACGGCCGCGGCACTGCGCCTGGGCGTGAGCAAGGCGGCCATGAGCCAGCGCATCGCCGAGCTGGAAGCCGCCGCCGGCGCGCCTTTGGTGCAGCGCACCACGCGCAGCGTGCGGCTGACCGAAGCCGGCCAGCGGCTGGTGGACGACATGCGCGCGCCCTTCGAACAGATCGCCCACAGCTTTGCCGGCGTGCGCGACCTGGCGGGCGTGCCGCGCGGGCTGGTGCGCGTGACCGCGCCGGTGGCTTTTGCGCGCCAGCAGCTGGTGCCGCGGCTGGCCGAGTTCCTGCGCGCGCAGCCCGAGGTGCGGATCGAACTCGACCTGTCGGACCGGCTCAGCTCGCTGGCCATGGAGGGCTTCGACCTGGCGATCCGGCACACCGCCGCGCCGCCCGACACCCACGTGGCCTGGACGCTGTGCGAAACGCGCTCGGTGCTGGTGGCCAGCCGCGCCTACCTGCGCCGGCGCGGCACGCCGCGCGACCCGATGGCGCTGGCCGGGCACGACTGCCTGCACTACCCGCGCGCGCAGGACACACCGACTTGGCACTTCGAGGCGCGCACCGCCTCGCACAAGCCAGCCCAAAAACCGTCGGCGCCGCGCCTCACGGTGCCGGTGTCGGGGCCGCTGGTCGCCAACAACAGCGAGGCGCTGCGCGACGCGGCCCTGACCGGCCTGGGCATCGCGCTGGTGCCCGACTTCAGCGCGCAGTCGGCGTTGCAGTCGGGCAAGCTGGTGGAGGTGCTGCCGCAATGGCGCTCGGTCGGCGCCTTCGGCGAGCGGCTGTACGCCATCCGCCCCTACGCCACCCATGTGCCGCAGGCGGTGACGGCGTTTGTCGCGTGGCTGCGCGAGGCACTGGGCGCGGGCTTTGCCGCCTGAACCGGCATCCGGGCGGCGCACCGTGGCGCCAACCTGAAGAAATGCTTAAGACGGGTGGCGCGCACGCGATGCGCGTTTCTGCCCCATCAGCTGCGGTTTCGGCCCAAAAAACGGCGCTACGCCCTACGCCAACGAGGGGTCTGGCGCACCTGCGGCACGGATGCACCCGGTTACGATGCGCGCTTCCACACCGGCTTTTTGTTTACTTTCCTGTTCATACGCCCATGCCTTCTGTACCGTCGCCCGCCGACGCTTCAGCCACCGACAGCAGTGCAATGCCGCTGGTGAGGGCGCAAGAACAGGATGGCCGCCCGTGGACCGTGGCCAGCGGCCGCTGGACCGCGCTGGGCATGTCGTCCAAGCCGGCCTGGCTGGCGCTGTCGAAGAGCCTGGAAGCCGCCCCGCCCGCCACTGACCGCGCCTGGGACCTGCGCCCCATCGCGCAGCTCGACCACATCGGCGCGCAGCTGCTGTGGGACCACTGGGGCCACGAATGGCCGGCCATGCTGGAGATGTCGCCGCAGCACAAGGCGGTGCTCGACCAGGTGGCGCAGTTCACCGTCGCCACGCCGGACGAACCGCCTAAGACGCTGCGCGACCGCATTCGCGATTTCTCGCACAACGGCCCGCGCGCCATGTACGTGATGCGCGACTTCACGGGGCTGATCGGCCAGCTGGCGATCGACGTGGGCACGCTGATCCGTGCGCCGCACCGTGGACCCTGGCGCGATTTTTCCGGGCACCTCTACCAGTTCGGCGCCACGGCGCTGCACATCACGGCGCTGGTCGGCCTGCTGATCGGCGTGGTGCTGGCGTACCTGATCTCGCAGCAGTTGCGCCAGTACGGCGCCGAGACTTTCGTGGTGAACATCCTCGGGCTGTCGCTGGTGCGCGAACTGGGGCCGGTGCTGGCGGCAGTGCTGATTGCCGGCCGCTCGGGCTCGGCGATCACGGCGCAGATCGGCGTGATGCGGGTCACGGAAGAACTCGACGCGATGCGCGTGATGGGTATTCCGCACGGCTTTCGCCTGGTGATGCCGCGCGTACTGGCGCTGGCGATCGCGATGCCGTTGATCAGCCTGTGGACGTCGATGGCGGCGCTGGCGGGCGGGATGCTGGCGGCCGACGCGGCGCTGGACATTTCGCCGGCGTATTTCCTGTCGGCGTTGCCGCGCGCGGTGCCGATCTCGAACCTGTGGCTGGCAATGGCAAAGTCGGCGGTGTTCGGGGTGCTGATCGCGCTGATCGGCTGCTACTTCGGCATGAAGGTGAAGCCCAACACGGAGAGCCTGGGGCGCGGCACGACGTCGTCGGTCGTGACGTCGATTACGGCGGTGATCCTGGTCGATGCGCTGTTTGCCGTCCTGTTCAAGGGCATAGGGTTCCGGGGATGAACTTCTCCTGCGCTTCATTGCATCGCATGCTGCTTTCAGGGCGCCGCTGTTCTTCAGGGCGCGCTCACGCCGACGGTGTGC
>NZ_QAJK01000008.1:22650-67526 GCF_003852515.1 Variovorax sp. KBW07
CGACGGTGTGCTCTGCTCCGCGAATGTCCCCCGCTTCGCTCCTCCTTTATTTCGCTGCGCAGAGCACACCATCGGCGCGAGCGTTGTCAGAGCAGTCGTTGATCGCGGGATCACCAGTAGCGTGCCCAACGTGCGACTGGCATCGGGTGTTCCCCGCAGCGAAATAAAGGAGGAGCGAAGCGGGGGACATTCGCGGAGGGGAGCACCCGGTGTCAGTCGCACGCGCCCCGAACAGCAGCGCCAAGAATGCCCCGCACCCGAGCAACAGCAATGAACGCCGCACTGAACCGCACGGACGACCCCACAGTGGTCGACATCCGCAAGCTCTGGACGGTATTCACCAACGCCGAGGGCGAGCAGGTAGTCCACCGCGACCTCAACCTGCACATCGACCGTGGCGAAGTGCTGTCGCTCGTCGGCGGCTCGGGCACCGGCAAAACGGTATTGCTGCGCCAGATCCTCGGCCTCGAAAAGCCCACGCGCGGCGTCGTCGAAGTGCTCGGCCAACCGCCCGGCGAACTCAGTGCCACCGGTGCCGCCAACGTCGGCATGCTGTTCCAGCACGGGGCGCTGTTCTCCGCCTTCAGCGTGCTCGAGAACATCGCCTTTCCGCTGCGCGAGCTCAAGCTCCTGCCCGACGATCTCATCCGCCACGCCGCGCTGGTGAAATTGCAGATGGTGGGCCTCGAACCGCGGCACGCCAACATGAGTCCGTCCGACCTGTCGGGCGGCATGATCAAGCGCGTGGCCCTGGCGCGCGCGCTCATCATGGACCCGCCGCTGCTGCTGCTCGACGAGCCCACCGCCGGCCTCGACCCCGAGGCGTCCGACAGCTTCTGCATCCTGCTGCGCAGCCTGCACCGCGAGCTGGGCCTGACGGTGGTGATGGTCACACACGACCTGGACACGCTGTTCGACCTGAGCACCCGCATCGCGGTGCTGGCCGACCAGAAGGTGATCATTACCGGCACCGCGCGCGAGGTCATCGCCTATCCGCATCCCTTCATTCACGAATACTTTCTTGGCGGGCGCGGACAGCGCGCCCTGGAAGCACTGCATGACAAGCCAGCCACAGAACAACACGCGCCGCGGCCCGAAGCCGCACCGCGCTGAAAGGTAGGTAGCCCACCATGGAAAACAAGGCCCATGCCCTCGCTGCCGGCGCCTTCGTGCTCGGCCTGCTGGCCGCGCTCGTCGCGCTGGTGATCTGGTTCACGCGCGACAACACCGTGCGCAACGTCTACGAACTGTCCACCCGCGAAGCCGTCAGCGGCCTGCAGCCGCAGGCCATGGTGCGCTACCGCGGCATCGCGGTCGGCAAGGTCACGTCGATCGACTTCGACCCCAAGGTGAAGGGCAACGTTCGGGTGCGCATCACGGTCGACGAACGCGTGCCGCTCACCACCTCCAGCTTTGCCACGCTGAGCTACCAGGGCGTGACCGGCCTGGCCTTCATCGCGCTGGACGACAAGGGCGAATCGACTGTGTCGCTGAAGCCGGACAACGACGAGCCCCCGCGCATTCCGCTCAAGCCCTCGATGCTGGCGCAGCTGCAGGACCGCGGCGAAGCCATCATCAACCAGGTCGAGGAAGTGACGAAGCGCGCCAACACGCTGCTGGGCGACGCCAACCAGAAGCGCGCGGCCGATGCGCTGGAGAACATTGCCGCCGCCTCGGCCAGCGCCAACACGCTGCTCACCACGCTGGACAAGACCGTCAAGACCGGGCTGAACCCGGCGCTGGAAAAACTGCCCGACACGCTGGGCTCGGTGAAGAAGGCGGCGGGCGACGTTTCACGCGTGGCCAACAACTTCAACACCACCGTGGGCCGCCTGAACGCGCCCGACGGCCCGGTCGAACGCCTGAGTGACGGCACCAAGGCACTGGCGCAGGCGGTCGATTCGTTCAACGCGGCCACGCTGCCGCGCGTGAACCGCGTGGCCGACGACACCGCGCACGCCGTGCGCCGGCTGGGCCGCGCGGCGGACAGCATCAACGACAACCCGCAATCGCTGTTGTTCGGCAATGGCGGCAACGCCGCGGGTCCGGGCGAACCCGGCTTTTCCGCACCGGCGGCCACGACGACGACGCGTCCCTGAGGGAAGGCAAGCACCACCATGAACGCCATTCGATCCACCCAGAACATTCGCGCACGCCGTGCCGGCGCCGCGGCGCTGGCCGTCGGCCTCGCGCTGCTGGCCGCCGGTTGCGGCGTGCTGCCCGACAAGCCCGCGCGCGCCACGCTGTACGACTTCGGCCCGGGGCCCGGTGCCACGGCCGCGACGGCAGCCAAAACGGCGGCACCGGCGGCCGCGACGCGGCCCACGCTGGCGCTGGCCGAGTTCGAGAGCAACACCCGCCTCGATGGCACGCAGATCCTGTATCGCCTCGGATATGCGGACGCCAACGAACTGCGCCCCTATGGCCAGTCGCGCTGGAGCCTGCCGCCCGCGCAGTTGCTGCGTCAGCGGCTGCGCGACACGCTGACCGAGCGCCGCATGGTGCTGGGCCCCGAAGAAAGCGCGACGATGGCGCGCGCCAAGGGCGAGGTGCCCGACACGCTGCGCATTTCGCTCGACGAGTTCAGCCACTATTTCGATTCGGCGACCGGCAGCGTCGGCCTGGTGCGCCTGCGCGCCACGCTGGTCCGCAGCGCCCCCGGCGGCGACCGCGTGCTGGGCCAGCGCATGTTCACCGTGCGCAGCCCCGCGCCCAGCGCCGATGCGCCCGGCGGCGTGAAGGCGCTGATCGCGGCCAGCGACGGCGCGGTGGCCGAGGTGGTGCAGTGGGTGGACCAGCTGCAGCAACAGCAGCCACAATTGCCAACGCTGCCGCCGCCGTCTTCGTCGTCTCAATCACAGTCGCCCCGGTAGCAGCAAGCCATTCCCTGAACGGAGGACCGCCCCATGAACGCCACACGCATCGTCGGCATCCTGCTCATCGTGGCGGGCATTGCCGCCCTGGGCCTGGGCAGCTTCAGCTTCACCAAGGAAACGCATCAGGCCAAGCTGGGCCCGCTGGAGTTCTCGGTGAAGGAACAGCAGACCGTCAACTTCCCGGTCTGGGCCGGCGTGGCCGTGATCGTGGTCGGCGGCGCGCTGGTGCTGCTGGGCGGCAAGAAGGGCTGAACAGCCCGAGCGAGCAGCGTCGTCAGTCGCCGGACGACGCGGGCGCTTCGCCCAGCTTGTGCCGCACTGCCTGCAGCATGCGGTCGCCCAACAGCAGCAGGCCGTGCGACGAAAGATGGGTGTCGTTCGGAAAGTAAAAGTCCTGCACCTTCGTCTTTTCCTCGAGCGCGAAGGTGAAGAGGTCAGGTCCTAAGTTGGTTTGCCGGAGCGCCTTCACGAAGTCCCGTGAATGCCCTGGGTCCAGGTAGGTCGTCGTCTTGTTCGGCACCACCATCCACATGATCGGCACGCGCGACTGCGTCTGCGCTAGGGCCTGCATGCCCGCCAGGTGCTCCGGCGTGATCTCTCCCAATTGCTGGTCGGCGCCCAGGAACAGCGCCATGTCGCAGCGGCGATGGCTGAAGAGCTTGCAGCCATCTGCCACCGCAAGCGCCCGGGTCTGCTGGTCGCAACCGCTGCGCACCTTGCCGGCAATGGCCGCGCGGGTGCAGCGGGTGGTGAGCCAGCCTGAAATCAGTTGCGCGTCCCAGTTCAAGGCAAAGCCGGGCACGCGCACGGGCGGCGGGGACAGCGGCTCGGTATAGGAGAGGGGCGGCGCCCTCATATGGCTGCATTTCTGCGAGTTGGCGAGCCGCAGGGCCAACAGGCGTTCCACGCTCTCGAGGATCACCAGCTTGCCGCGAAAGCCCGCACCGACGAGCCAGTCGTCGAAGTCGTCGCACAGCGCGTTGTCGATCGAATCCCAGAAGACGGTGGCCACGCCGTACCCGCTGCCGACGAGCCGCGATTGCCAGAGGTGCGTGGACGAGAAGCTGTCTCCGACCACGACGATGTCGGCCTTGTCGATGGGCACAGCCTCGAGCAACTCGGGGGCAACGCGTGGCGGCTCGATGCGCCAGCCGAAATCGTAGTCGGAGATGCGGCCAATGCGCGCCAGGTCCCCATAGGGAATGGGCGTGACCAGTGTCTGGAACAGCAGTCCGGTGAAGACGGCAAAGGCCGGCAGAAATATCGAAAGCCAGAGTTTTGCGGGCGTCATCTTTGTTGTAAATGTCTATGCGAAGGCGCGAGCTCGTGGGGGCAGATTTTAAATGGCGCCCCAGGCCCGCCCTCCACCCTCCACACCAGCGGCAATGCGCCTCAGCCCAGCCCTGCCAGCAACCTCGGCAACAGGTCTTCCGAAGCCCCGCGCAGTACCACCGAGGCCGCATCGTCCAGGTGCGGCAGCGGCTCCAGGTTGAGCGTGACCAGCTTCGCGCCATGCGCCAGCGCGGTCTGCGGCAACTCGGCGGCCGGGTAGACGATGGTGGTGCTGCCGACCACCAGGAACAGGTCGCACTCCTGCGCCGCCACCTGGGCGTCGAGCAGCACGCCGGAGTTGAGCATCTCGCCGAACATCACGACGTCAGGCCGCGCGTGCGAGCCGCAGCGCAGGCAGCGGTGGAACGGCCAGGGCCCGCTGCGGTTGCCGCAGTGGTCGCAGCGCCAGCGGCGCAGCGAGCCGTGCAGCTCGAGCACGTCCTGCCCACCGGCCAGGGTCAGCAGGCCGTCGACGTTCTGCGTCACCAGCCGCGTGGCGGGGCGCAGCCTTTGCAGTTGGGCCAGCGCGGCATGGCCCGGGTTCGGCTGGGCCGACTCGACCACCGACAGGCGTCGCGCCCAGAACCTGGTGAAGCCGGCGGGGTCGCGCTTTAGATCTTCGGCGTGGGAAAACTGCAGGGCGTTCTGGCTCTTCCACAGGCCGTCCGCATCGCGGTAGGTCGGAATGCCGGAAGCCCGGGACAGCCCGGCGCCGGAAAAAACCACGATGCGCCGGGCGGCGAGCAGCAGCGCAACGGCGGCGTCGATGGAAGAAGAAAGAGAAGGAGACGGGGTATCGGGGCTGACTGGCGTCATCGTTCAGGTTTTGGAGAGACTCGTTGGTAGCGCAGGGAGGACAGTGGCAGTGGCGCCCAGCCGCTGCGACACGGTGTCCGCGCAGGCCTTGAGGGCGCGCGAAATCTCGCCGTCCCACGCGGTATTGAAAATACCCGCCGGGCCGATGGCGGTCACGGCCAGCACGATGGCGCCGGTGTGGTCGAACACCGGCGCGGCCATGGCGCTCACGCCCTCGATCACCTCGCCGTCGGAGCGGCTGATGCCGTGGTCACGCACTTCCTTCAGCTGGCGCTCGAAATCGCTCCACGAGGGCAGCGGCTGCACGGGCGGCATGCCGGCGGGCGGGGCCGGCTCGACGGCACCCTTGCGCTGCTTCTGGCGCTGGCGCTCTTCCTCGAGCAGCGCGCGCACCACGGCGGCATCGAGGTAGGTGGCAAAAACCCGGCCCGAGGCGGTGTTGGTGAGCGAGAAAACCGTGCCGTGCCGCATGTTCACGTGCACCGGCGAGGGCGACTCGGCCGTGCGCACGATGGTCGCGCCGCGCGCGCCCCACACGGCCAGCGCCACGGTGTGGCCGAGCTGCTGGGCCAGCTGGCCGATCAGCGGCGTGGCAATGTGCACCGGGTCGGCCTGCTGCAGGCTGATCAGCCCCAGTTGCAAGGCCAGCGGTCCAAGCAGATAGTGGCCGCTGGCACGGTCCTGCTCGATCAGGCCCAGGCGCCCGAAGCTCACCATGTACGGGTGCGCCTTGGCGGCCGTCATGTCGGCTTCGCGCGCCAGGTCTTTCAGCGCCATCGGCCGGCCGTGGTGCACCAGCGCGCGCAGCAGCTGGCCGCCGACTTCGATGCTCTGGATGCCGCGCTGGGCGCGGTCGGTGTCAGTCGCTGCCATGGCCCGCCTTGCCGTCTGGTTGTTCGTTCATGAAGAAGGGATTAGACATGAACTGATCCGAGGCTTACACTTCGGAAATTCGTTATCCGCGAATTCATTCGCCTTAAACGAATCGAAACACCTGAACCGAATACCCCACCCCACCGGAGACACACGATGAGCCAAGCCAAGAAGTTCGCCAGCCAGGCCGACATGGAAGAGAAGAAGATCACCTTCAGCCAGATCTCGGAACACGCCTGGGCCTACACGGCCGAAGGCGACCCCAACACCGGGATCATCATTGGCGACGACTGCGTGCTGGTGGCCGACACGCAGGCCACGCCCGCCATGGCGGCCGACGTGGTGCGCCGCATCCGTGAAGTGACCGACAAGCCCATCAAGTACGTGGTGCTCACGCATTACCACGCGGTGCGCGTGCTGGGCGCGGCGGGCTATGGTGCCGAGCACGTGCTGGCCAGCCAGGACACGCGCGACCTGATCGTCGAGCGCGGCGAGGAAGACAAGGCCAGCGAAATCGGCCGCTTCCCGCGCCTGTTCCAGAACGTCGAGACCGTGCCGCCGGGCCTGACCTGGCCCACCATGACCTTCACCGGCAAGATGACGCTGTGGCTCGGCAAGCTCGAAGTGCAGCTGATCCAGCTCGGCCGCGGCCACACCAAGGGCGACACCGTCGTCTGGCTGCCGCAGGAACGCACGCTGCTGTCGGGCGACCTGGTCGAGTTCGGCGCCACGCCGTACGCCGGCGACGCCTACTTCCAGGACTGGCCGCAGACGCTGGACAACATCGCCGCGCTGAAGCCCGTGGCACTGGTGCCGGGCCGAGGCGCCGCGCTCACCACGCCGGAAGCCGTGGCCGAAGGCCTGACCGGCACGCGCAACTTCATCTCCGACGTGTATGCCAGCGTGCAAGAGGGCGTGAAGGCCGGGCGCGACCTGAACGCGGTCTACAAGGAGACCTACGCCAAGCTCAAGCCCAAGTACAGCCAGTGGGTGATCTTCGACCACTGCATGCCGTTCGACGTGAGCCGCGCGTATGACGAAGCCTCGGGCCATGCGGACCCGCGCGTGTGGACGGCGCAGCGCGACATCGACATGTGGAAGGCCCTGGAAGGCTGAACGGTCCGCATTGCTCCCTCCCCCGCTGGGGGAGGATTGGGGTGGGGGCAGGCAGAGCGCCCGAAGTGAACGCCGCTTGCCCCCATCCCAACCTTCCCCCAAAGGGGGAAGGAGCAATGCAAGGCAAGAGACGAAAAGACACGGAGACAACACGTGATCGACTATCAAAGTCTGCGCTTCGACTACAAACGCCACGCCGACCAGGACGCGGCGGCCCCTGCCCATCACCCCGTCGTGATCGTCGGCGCCGGCCCGGTCGGCCTCGCGCTCGCCATCGACCTCGCGCTGCGCCAGGTTCCCGTGGTGCTGCTCGACAACGACAACACCCTCTCCAGCGGATCGCGCGCGATCTGCTTCGCCAAGCGCACGCTCGAAGTGTTCGACCGCCTCGGCTGCGGCGACCGCATGGTCGACAAGGGCGTGTCGTGGAACGTCGGCAAGGTGTTCTTCCATGACGAGCAGGTCTATCGCTTCGACCTGCTGCCCGAGCCCGGCCACGAGCGCCCGGCCTTCATCAACCTGCAGCAGTACTACGTCGAGGGCTACCTGGTCGAACGCGTGGCCGAGCTGCCGCTGATTGACCTGCGCTGGAACCACAAGGTGACCGGCATCGCGCAGCAAGGCGACAGCGCCGTGCTCACGGTAGAGACGCCTGAAGGCAACTACCAGCTGGCCGCCGGCTACGTGGCCGCCTGCGACGGCTCGCGCTCCAACCTGCGTCAGTTGCTGGGGCTGGAGGCCAAGGGCCGCATATTCCGCGACCGCTTCCTGATCGCCGACATCACCATGGACGCGCAGTTGCCGACCGAGCGCCGCTTCTGGTTCGATCCGTCGTTCCACCCCGGCCAGAGCGTGCTGCTGCACAAGCAGGCCGACGGCATGTGGCGCGTCGACTTCCAGCTCGGCTGGGACGCCGACCCGGTGGAAGAGCGCAAGCCCGAGAACATCACGCCGCGCGTGCGCGCGCTGCTCGACAGCATCGGCTTCGAGGGCGTGCAGTTCCAGATCGGCTGGGCCAGCGTCTACACCTTCGCCTGCCAGCGCATGGAGCGCTTTCGCCACGGCCGCGTGCTGTTCGCCGGCGACTCGGCGCACGGCGTGTCGCCCTTCGGCGCGCGCGGCGCCAACTCGGGCGTGCAGGACGCCGACAACCTTGCATGGAAGCTCGCGGCCGTGGTGCGGGGCGAAGCGCCCGATGCACTGCTCGACAGCTACGCCAGCGAGCGTGAATTCGCGGCCGACGAGAACATCCGCAACTCGACGCGCGCCACCGACTTCATCACGCCCAAGAGCGACGTCAGCCGGCTGTTCCGCGATGCGGTGCTGGAGCTGACCAAGCGCCACGCCTTCGCGCGCACGCTGGTCAACAGCGGACGGCTCTCGGTGGCCACGGTGCTGCGCGATTCGCCGCTCAACACACCCGATGCCGAAGCCTTCGCCGGCGCGATGGTGCCGGGCGCCGCGGCGGCCGATGCGCCCGTGGCGCGCGCCGATGGCGGCACCGGCTGGCTGCTGCGCGAATGCCACGCCGACCGGTTCACCGCCCTGGTGTTCGGCATCGGCGACGCGACCGCGCACAGCCTGCAGGCGCTGAAAGCCAGCGACGCGCCACTGCACGTCGTGCAGGTGCGGGGCACGCCGGCCGAGGTCGAGCTCGCCGCCCAGCGCTACGACGCGCAACCCGGTACCGTCTACCTCCTGCGGCCCGACCAGCATGTGTGCGCGCGCTGGCGGCAGCCCACGGCGGCCGGCATCCGCGCGGCCATCGACCGCGCACTGGCCAAGGCATGAACACGATGACGCAAACCCGATTGATCACCACGCCGAACCTCGACGCGCCCGACGATTTCTACGAAGCGCTGATCGAGGCCCACCAGGGGCTTTCCACCGAAGAAAGCCACGCCTTCAACGCACGGCTCGTGCTCGTGCTGGCCAACCACGTCGGCTCGCTCGCCGTGCTGCGCGAGGCCTTCGACGCCGCGCGCGCCGGCTGACGCCGCCTTGCGTACGCATTCCAACCTCATCGCGATTTTCGAAAGAGAAACACCATGACCCAACCCAGCACCGCCACCGAGCGGCACTACCTGAGCGGCTTCGGCAACGAATATGCCTCCGAAGCCGTGCCCGGCGCGCTGCCGCAAGGCCGCAACAACCCGCAGCGCGGCCCCTTCGACCTGTACACCGAGCTGCTCTCGGGCACCGCCTTCACGGCGCCGCGCCACGAGAACCGCCGCACCTGGCTGTACCGCCGCCAGCCTTCGGTGGTGTCGGGCCGCTACCAGCCTTATGCGCAAGCGCACTGGACCACCGGCGCCGACCGCGAGATCGCACTGCCGCCCGAGCCCCTGCGCTGGCACCCCCAGCCGCTGGACGGCGCGGCCGGAGCCGACTTCATCGACGGCATGTACACCATCGCGGCCAACGGCGACGCCGAATCTCAGGTCGGCATCGGCTCGTTGATGTACCTGGCCGGCCGCTCGATGGAACGCCGCGCCTTCGTCAACGCCGACGGCGAGATGCTGGTGGTGCCGCAACAGGGCCGCCTGGTCATCACGACCGAGCTGGGCGTGCTCGACGTCAAGCCCGGCGAAATCGCGCTGCTGCCGCGCGGCATGGCCTTCAAGGTCGCGCTGCCGGATGGTCTTTCGCGCGGCTACGTCTGCGAGAACTACGGCGCGCATTTCCGCCTGCCCGAGCTCGGCCCGATCGGCTCGAACGGCCTGGCCAATGCGCGCGATTTCCAGGCGCCCGTGGCGGCCTTCGAGCAGGAAGAAGGCCCCTACGAACTGGTGAAGAAGTTCGCCGGCCGCTTCTGGAAGGCACCCGCCCGGCAGTCGCCTTTCAACGTGGTGGCCTGGCATGGCAACCTCGCGCCGGTGAAGTACGACACGGCGCATTTCATGGTGATCGGCTCCATCAGCTTCGACCACCCCGATCCATCGATCTTCACCGTGCTGACCTCGCCCAGCGACACGCCGGGCACCGCGAATTGCGACTTCGTGATCTTCCCGCCGCGCTGGATGGTGATGGAAAACACCTTCCGTCCGCCATGGTTCCACCGCAACCTCATGAGCGAATTCATGGGCCTGGTGCTGGGCGAGTACGACGCCAAGCCGGGCGGCTTCAAGCCCGGCGGCGCCAGCCTGCACAACTGCATGGTGCCGCACGGCCCCGATGAAGAAGCCTTCGACAAGGCCACCCACGCCGACCTGAAGCCGCACAAGCTGGACAACACGCTGGCCTTCATGTTCGAGAGCCGCTACCGGTTCATTCCCACCAACTTCGCCCTGAAGAGCCCCGCGCTCGATACCGACTACGCCGATTGCTGGGCCGGCCTCAAGGACCAATTCAAGCCATGAAGATGAAGAAGAGCGCTTTCGCCCTCACCCGCCGCGCGACGGCCGTTGCACTGCTTGCCGCGCCATTGCTCGCGCCCTTTGCCGTGCACGCGGCCGACTACCCGTCGAAGCCCATCAAGTTCATCGTGCCGTACACGCCCGGCGGCACCACCGACCTGGTGGCGCGCACCGTAGGCCAGAAGGTGTCGGAGAAGCTGGGCCAGCCGGTGCTGATCGACAACCGCGGCGGCGCGGGCGGCAACATCGGCATGGACGCCGTGGCCAAGGCCGCGCCCGATGGCTACACCATCGGCTTCGGCGCCATCTCGACCAATGCGCTCAACCCGCACATCTACAAGTCGATGGCCTTCGATCCGCGCAAGGACTTCACGGCCATCAGCCTGCTGGGCACCTCGACCATCGTGCTCGAAGTGCCGGCGGCCTCCGCCATCAAGTCGGTGCCCGACCTGATCGCGGCCGCGAAGAAGAACCCCGGCCTGCCCTACGCCACCGCGGGCGCCGGCACCTCGATGAACCTGGCCGGCGTGATGTTCGCGCAGATGACGGGCACCGACCTCGTGCACGTCGCCTACAAGGGCAGCGGCCCGGCCATCACCGACATGCTGGGCAACAACATCGGCGTGATGTTCGACAACCTGCCGGCGTCGCTGCCGCACATCCAGGCCGGCAAGCTGCGTGCGCTGGCGGTGGCAGGCCCCGCGCGCTCGCCGTCGCTGCCCGACGTGCCGACGATGGCCGAGGCCGGGCTCAAGGGCTATGCGCTCGACCCATGGTTCGGCGTGTACGGACCGGCGAAGCTGCCGGCACCGATCGTGAAGGCGCTGAACGAAGCCTTCGTCGAAGCGCTGGCCATGCCCGACGTGAAGGCCAAGCTGCAGCAGGCCGGCTTCTCGCCGCGCAGCTCGACCGCGCAAGAGCTGACCACGCTCACCGACACCGAATACAAGCGCCTGGGCGAAGTCGCCAAGAAGGCCGGCATGACCGCGGATTAAGACTCGCCCCCAGGCTTGCCCACTTCGTGTGGCCTCCAACCCCCTACCGGGGGCAACACCAGCGGCCCGGCAAAGCCGGTTCCGCGGTGTTTCCCGAAAACCCCCCGGGCTTTTTATTTGAAAGACATCCATGACCGCACTCAACGCCACCCATGACCCCAAGCTGCGCAGCTGGGTCGCATCGGCCAATGCCGCCGGCACCGACTTCCCGATCCAGAACCTGCCCTTCGGCCGCTTCCGCGCCGCCGGCAGCAGCAACAGCGACGAAGGCTTTCGCATCGGCGTCGCCATCGGCGACCAGGTGCTCGACCTGAAGGCCGTGGGCCTGGTCGACACCGACGACATGAACGTGCTGATGAACGCGAGCGTGAAAGACCGCCAGGCTTTGCGCGCCGCGATTTCGGCCGGCCTTGCCGAAGGCAGCGACAAGCAGGCCGCATGGTCGAAGGCGCTGCTGGCGCAGGCCCAGGCCGAGATGACGGTGCCCTGCCGCATCGGCGACTACACCGACTTCTACACCGGCATCCACCACGCGACGACCATCGGCAAGCTGTTCCGCCCCGACCAGCCGCTGATGCCCAACTACAAGTGGGTGCCCATCGGCTACCACGGCCGCGCTTCGTCGATCGGCGTGAGCGGCCAGGTCTTCAAGCGCCCGCAAGGCCAGACCAAGGCGCCCGATGCGGTCACGCCGAGCTTCGGCCCTTCCAAGCGGCTCGACTACGAGCTGGAGCTGGGCTTCCTGGTCGGCCAGGGCAATGCGCTCGGCCAACCCATTGCCATCGGCGAGGCCGAAGACCACCTGTTCGGCGTGACGCTGCTGAACGACTGGTCGGCGCGCGATCTGCAGGCCTGGGAATACCAGCCGCTCGGCCCGTTCCTGGCGAAGAACTTTGCGAGCACGCTGTCGCCGTGGATCGTGACGATGGAAGCGCTGGCGCCGTTCCGCGCGAAGTTCGAGCGCCCCGCGGAAGACCCACAGCCGCTGCCCTACCTCGACTCGGCATCGAACCGCGAGGGCGGCGCGCTCGACATCACGCTCGAAGTGCTGCTGCAGACCGCGAAGATGCGCGCCGAAGGCGTGGCGCCCGTGCGCCTCACGCGCGGCAACACCACCGAAGCCGCCTACTGGACCGCGGCGCAACTCGTCGCGCACCACACGGTCAACGGCTGCAACCTGCAGCCCGGCGACCTGCTGGGCTCGGGCACGCTCTCGGGGCCGAAGCCCGACGAGGCCGGGTCGCTGATGGAGCTGACGCTGGGCGGCAAGCAGCCGATCACGCTGCCGAACGGCGAGAAGCGCACGTTCCTGGAAGACGGGGACACGCTGATCATGCGCGGGTACTGCGAGCGGGCGGGTGCGGTGCGCATCGGGTTGGGTGAAGTCGCCGGCACCGTGAGCGCCTGAGGTCTGCGTGTTGTCCCCTCTCCCTCCGGGAGAGGGCCAGGGTGAGGGCCGTGGGCCTCACAACATCGCGCCGCTTCGATTGCCGCTCACCCTCACCCCAACCCTCTCCCCAAGGGGAGAGGGAGTAAAACAATCAGGGCGCGGGGGCGGCGGCGCTCGCAGCGGCCGGCCACGCCACTTCGCTGGCCACGCGCGGCTTGCCCACCGGCGCGCCCGCCTTGCCAATCCTGACGGCCGCCATGTCGGCTTCGCTCGGGTACTGGTTCGCCAGCCAGTAGTCGAACACGCGGCGCGCAATGGGTGCCGCGGCACCCGCGCCCCACCCCGCGTTCTCGACGATCACCGCGACGGCGATCTTCGGATCGTTCACCGGCGCGAAGGCCATGAACAGGGCGTGGTCGCGCTGGTGTTCCTCGAGCGCGCGTGCGTTGTACTTGGTGTTCTGCGCCTGCGTCACGGCCTGTGCCGTGCCGGTCTTGCCGGCCGCCTGGTAGGCCGCGCCCGCGAACACGCTGCGCGCGGTGCCGCTGGTGACCACGCTGGTCAGGCCTTCGCGGATGACGGCCACGTTGGCGGCGGTGAAGCCCAGGTTTTCCGCCGGCGGCTGCGGCAGCGGCACCACCTGCCCGCTCACGGTGTTGCGCGTGGCCAGCACCAGGTGCGGCTTGTGCTTGAGGCCGCCGTCGGCCACGATGGCCGTGGCCTGCGCCAGCTGCAGCATCGTGAAGGCGTTGTAGCCCTGGCCGATGCCCAGCGAAATGGTCTCGCCCGCGTACCACTTCTTGGCCTCGGGCCGCTTGTAGGCGTTGCGCTTCCACTCGGTGCTCGGCAGCACGCCGCGCACTTCGCCACCCAGGTCGATGCCGGTGATCTGGCCGAAGCCCAGCGGCTTCATGAAGTCGTGGATCAGGTCCACGCCCATCTCATTGGCCAGCGAGTAGTAGTAGATGTTGCTCGACAGCTGGATCGAGCGCCGCATGTCGACGCCGCCCAGGTTGCCTTCGGGGCTGCCGAAGCGGTGGCCGCCGAAGTTGAAATAGCCGGGGTCGTTCACGACCACGCTGGCGCCGCGCTTGCCGGTCTGCAGCGCCGCCAGCGCCATGAAGGGCTTGTACGTGGAGCCGGGCGGGTAGGTGCCGCGCAGCGCACGGTTCAGCAGCGGCTTGTCGAGCGACTCGGTCAGGGCGGCCCAGCTCTCGTTGTCGATGCCTTCGACGAACAGGTTGGGGTCGAACGTGGGCTTGCTCACGAAGGCCAGCACCTCGCCGGTCTTCGGGTCGATGGCCACCAGCGCGCCGCGCCGGTCGCCGAACATGTCTTCCACCAGCTTCTGCAGCTTGATGTCGAGCGACAGCATGACGGTGTTGCCGGGTGTGGCCGGGTGGCTCGCAAGGCGGCGCACGGCACGCCCGCCGGCCGAGGTTTCCATCTGCTCGACGCCGGTCTGGCCGTGCAGCGTTTTCTCGTAGCTCTGCTCGATGCCCAGCTTGCCGATGTAGTCGGTGCCCTTGTAGTTGGCCTGCTCTTCCTCGTCCCAGTCTTCCATCGCGGTTTTCTCGCGCTGGTTGATGCGGCCGATGTAGCCGAGCACGTGCGACGCCAGCTCGGCGTGCGGGTAGTTGCGGAACAGCCGCGCCTTGATCTCCACGCCCGGGAAGCGGTAGCGCTGGGCGGCAAAGCGGGCCACTTCCTCGTCGCTCAGGCGGGTGCGGATCGGAATGGAGTCGAAGCTGCGCGAGTCTTCGCGCAGGCGCTTGAAGCGGCGGCGGTCGCGCGGCGACACCTCGAGCACCTGCGTCAGGCTGTCGATGGTTTCTTCGACGTCGCCCACCTTCGAGGGCGTGATTTCCAGTGTGTAGGCCGAGTAGTTCGAGGCCAGCACGATGCCGTTGCGGTCGAGGATCAGGCCCCGGTTGGGCACCACCGGCACGATGGCCGTGCGGTTGCTCTCGGCCTGCTCTGCCAGGTCTTCATGGCGCGTGACCTGCAGGTAGACCAGCCGCGCGCACAGCAGGCCGAACGCAAACAGCACCGCCAGGCCGATGACGATCACGCGGCGCTTGAAGCGCGCGAGGTCGGCGGCTACGTTGCGGATTTCGGTCATGGCGGTGCGAGCTTAGGCGCGTGCAAGTGCGAAGGCAAATGCGGCTGTGGGCTTGGGGATCAGAGTGGGCGGTTTTCGTCGGGTTCGGGCGTGCGGCGCTGGGGGGCCAGCAGCAACGCCGTGGCCAGTGGCCACAGCGCGGCCTCGATGGCCGGCGAGATCAGCACCGTCCAGCCCGGGAACACGCCGCCGCCGATCATCCGCGTGATGACTTCGATCAGCTGCGACAGTGCGAACAGCGGCAGCACCTGCAGCGCCTGCGACAACACCGGGTACCACAGCAGGCGCCGGTGGATCATGATCGCGAAGAAGCCCAGCGTGGTGTAGGACAGCGCATGCTGGCCCAGCATCGACGACTGGTGCACGTCCATGCACAGGCCGAACACGAAGGCCGCGCCAATGCCCACGCGCGCGGGCTGGTGCACGCCCCAGAACACGATCACCAGCGCCAGCAGGTCGGGCATCCAGACGGCACGGCCAATGGGCACCATGTTGACCAGCAGCGCCGCAATGAGGCTGGTCCACATGAAGAGCGGGCTGACGGGCAGCAACAGCTGCTGTTGGCCGGGTCGCTTGATCATCGGCGTTCTCCCGGCTTCTTTTCGTTCTTGCCGGCACCGGGCTTGCCGTCGGGCCGCTTGCGCTGGGTGGTCGTGGGTGCGGCGGGCGGCGGAGCCGTCGGCGCGCCGGTGGGCTCCAGCACGAGCACGTAGCGGGCCGCCGTCACGTGAGCCAGCGGCACGCAGTAGATGCGGGCGAAGGCCGAGTCGGCGCGGCGCTCGATGCGTTCGATCTTCGCGACCGGCAGGCCGGCCGGGTAGATGCCATCGACGCCGCTGGTGGACAGCAGGTCGCCTTCCTGCAGGTCGGCATTGGCAGCCATGAAACGCAGTTCCAGGCCACCACCGTGCGCCGAGGCATCGCCGAAGGCCACGCTGCGCACGCCGGTGCGGGTGTTCTGCACGGGAATGGCCAGGTCGCGGTCGATGACCAGCGTGACCTCGCTCGTGAAGGGCAGCACCTGCGTGACCTGGCCCAGCACGCCGCGCGCGTCGATCACCGGCGAGCCGGCCGCCACGCCCTGCGTGAGGCCCTGGTCGATCACGATCTTGCGGGTGTAGGGGTCGGCCGCGTCATACAGCACCTCGGCCGCGCGGCCGGGCGTCTGCGTGGTCTGGCGCAGTTCGAGCAGTTCGCGCAGGCGGGCGTTGTCTTGCGCCAGCGTGTCGGCCTGGCTGGCGCGCTCGGCCTGCATCATCAGCGCCTTGCGGGCATCGGCCTCGTTGCGCTGCGCGGTCTGCAGGTCTTCGAGGTAGCGTCCGCCGCCCATCACGGCCTGCACCGGCTTCAGCGCCACCCATTGCACCGGGTACAGCACCGCGCCCAGGGCAGCGCGAATGGGCTGCACGATATGAAAGCGTGCATCGGCCACCATGAGGAAGAGCGACAGCGCGCCGAAGAAAATCAGCTTGCTGAGTGCCGACTGCCCCTGGTTGAACAGGGGTGGCGCTGTGCGATCGAGCGTGCCCAGAGGCATGAATTCAGACCCGGCGGTGGTGCGGAATCAAATAACAAAAAGCCGGCCCGCGCAAGCAGAGGCCGGCCGATGATGGCTTGCGCCTTTTACTCGCTCGTGAAAATGCTGCCCAGGCGGTCCATGCGCTCCAGGGCGATGCCGCAGCCGCGGACCACGCAGGTCAGCGGGTCTTCGGCCACCAGCACCGGCAGGCCGGTTTCCTCGGCCAGCAGGCGGTCGAGGTCGCGCAGCAGGGCGCCGCCGCCGGTCAGCATCATGCCGCGGTCGGCAATGTCGGCGCCGAGTTCGGGCGGCGTCTGCTCCAGCGCGTTCTTCACGGCCGAGACAATGTTGTTGAGCGGATCGGTCAGGGCTTCCAGCACTTCGTTGCTGCTGATGGTGAAGCTGCGCGGCACGCCTTCGGACAGGTTGCGGCCCTTGACTTCCATCTCCTTGACCTCGGAGCCCGGGAAGGCCGAGCCGATGGTCTTCTTGATGACTTCGGCCGTCGGCTCGCCGATCAGCATGCCGTAGTTGCGGCGGATGTAGTTGATGATGGCTTCGTCGAAACGGTCGCCGCCGACGCGCACGGAGCCCTTGTAGACCATGCCGCCCAGCGAGATCACGCC
Source organism: Variovorax sp. KBW07 (assembly GCF_003852515.1). Lineage (GTDB taxonomy): Bacteria > Pseudomonadota > Gammaproteobacteria > Burkholderiales > Burkholderiaceae_C > Variovorax. Next base: position 39,672 of record NZ_QAJK01000008.1, read on the forward strand.
CACTTCGGTGGTGCCGCCGCCGATGTCGACCACCATCGAGCCCGAGGCTTCGCTGACGGGAAGGCCTGCGCCGATGGCCGCGGCCATGGGTTCTTCGATGAGGTAGACGGAGGTGGCGCCTGCCGCCTCGGCCGCGTCCTTGATGGCGCGGCGCTCGACCTGGGTCGAGCCGCAGGGCACGCAGATGATGATGCGCGGACTCGGCGTGAGCAGCGTGCGCGGATGCACCATCTTGATGAACTGCTTGATCATCTGCTCGGTGATCACGAAGTCGGCAATGACGCCGTCCTTCATCGGGCGGATGGCCTCGATGTTGCCGGGCACCTTGCCCAGCATGGCCTTGGCCTCGCGGCCGACGGCCTGGATCACCTTCTTGCCGTGGGGACCGCCTTCGTGGCGGATCGCGACGACGGAGGGCTCGTCCAGCACGATGCCCTTGTTGCGGGCAAATATCAGGGTGTTGGCGGTGCCGAGGTCGATCGCAAGGTCGGTGGAAAAGTACCGACGGAAAGCTCCAAACATGTGCGGAATCCTCTGAGCACGGCCTGCGCGTCGGCAGGTCGTCGCTCTATTTTTGGGTCGTTTGACGGGGTGAATTGATTGTTTTTGGCGCAAAAGCCGGCGCGTTCGCGGGGGTTGCGGCAAAGGCGGGATAATACCCGAATCCCCTCTGATTCCTGTATTAGCACCCTCTTCGGCGTGCGATTACCTCGGCTTTTTTCAGCCACCCGCCCTTATGTCACTGTCCAACTCCGATATTGCGCGCATTGCCTCGCTGGCGAGGCTGCAGCTTGCTCCCGACGAAAGCGAGCGCATGCTCAGCCAGATCAACGGCTTTTTCGATTTAGTCGAACGTATGCGTTCGGTGGACACCCACGGCGTCGAGCCGCTGGCGCACCCGGTGGCCGCGCTGGAAGACATCACCCTGCGCCTGCGCGACGACGTGGTGAGCGAACCCGACAACCGCGAAGCCAACCAGAAGAGCGCCCCGGCCGTCGAAGCCGGCCTGTTCCTCGTGCCCAAGGTGATCGAATGATGAGCAGCGGTGAATTGCATCAACTGAGCGTGGTCGAGCTGGCCAAGGCGCTGGCCGACCGCAAGGTTTCCGCCGTCGAGGCCTCGCAGGTTTTCCTGGGCCGCATGAAAGCCCACGAATCGCTCGGCACCTTCGTTGCCGTCGATGAAGAGGTCACGCTGGCCCAGGCCCGCGCCGCCGACGCCCTCATCGCCAAGGGCAACGCCCCGGCGCTGGCCGGCGTGCCGATCGCGCACAAGGACATCTTCGTCACCACCGATTTCGCCACCACCGCCGGCTCGAAGATGCTGGCGGGCTACCGCTCGCCGTTCGACGCGACCGTGGTGCGCCGCCTGGCCGAAGCCGGCGCGGTGACGCTCGGCAAGCTGAGCTGCGACGAATTCGCGATGGGCTCCGCCAACGAGAACGTCGCCGTGCCCGCCGTCGGCCACGACAAGGCAGTGCCGGTACAGAACCCCTGGAACCGCGCGCACATTCCGGGCGGCTCGTCCGGTGCCAGCGCGGCGGCCGTTGCCGCGCGCCTGGCACCCGCAGCCACCGGCACCGACACCGGCGGCTCGATCCGCCAGCCCGCCTCGTTCTGCGGCATCACCGGCATCAAGCCGACCTACGGCCGCGCCTCGCGCTACGGCATGGTGGCGTTCGCGTCGAGCCTCGACCAGGCCGGTCCGATGGCCCGCTCGGCCGAAGACTGCGCGCTGCTGCTGTCGGCCTTCTGCGGCCCCGACCTCGACCGCGATTCGACCTCCCTCGACAAGCCCGCCGAGAACTTCGGCCGCTCGCTGAACGACTCGCTCGAAGGCCTGCGCATCGGCGTGCCGAAGGAGTTCTTCGGCGAAGGCGTGGCGCCGGGCGTGCGTGCCGCAATTGATGCAGCACTGTTGCAGTATGAAAAACTCGGCGCCAAGCGTGTGGAAGTGACGCTGCCGCGCACCGAGCTGTCGATTCCCGTGTACTACATCCTGGCCGCGGCCGAAGCGTCGAGCAACCTGAGCCGCTTCGATGGCGTCAAGTTCGGCCACCGCGCCAAGCAGTACAAGGACCTGGCCGAGATGTACGAGCGCACGCGCGCCGAAGGCTTCGGCGACGAAGTGAAGCGCCGCATCATGATCGGCACCTACGTGCTCTCGCACGGTTACTACGACGCCTACTACCTGCAGGCGCAAAAAGTGCGCCGCATGATCGCCGACGACTTCCAGCAGGCGCTGAAGCAGTGCGACGTGATCGCCGGCCCCGCCGCGCCGACCACCGCATGGAAGCTCGGCGAGCACGGCGACGACCCCGTGGCCGACTACCTGGCCGACATCTTCACGCTGCCCGCATCGCTGGCCGGCCTGCCCGGCATGAGCGTGCCCGCGGGCTTCGACAGCGGCATGCCCGTGGGCCTGCAACTGATCGGCAACTACTTCGGCGAAGCGAAGCTGCTGAACGCAGCGCACCGCTTCCAACAGGCCACCGACTGGCACACGCGCACGCCGGAGGGCTTCTGAGATGAGCGAGACCGTGAACACATTCGAAGCACAACAACAGGGCCGCCCCACTGGCCCGCTGGTGCGCGGCTATGAAGTCATCATCGGCTTCGAGACGCACGCGCAACTCTCGACCGCCAGCAAGATCTTCAGCCGTGCCTCCACGGCTTTCGGTGCCGAGCCCAACACGCAGGCCTGCGCGGTCGACCTGGCACTGCCCGGCACGCTGCCCGTGATGAACAAGGGCGCGGTCGAACGCGCCATCAAGCTGGGCCTGGCGCTCGGCTCGCACATCGCGCCGCGCAGCGTGTTCGCGCGCAAGAACTACTTCTACCCCGACCTGCCCAAGGGCTACCAGATCAGCCAGTTCGAGATCCCCGTCGTGCAGGGCGGCTCGGTGTCGTTCTTCCTCGGCGAAGAAAAGAAGACCGTGCGCCTGGTGCGTGCCCACCTCGAGGAAGACGCGGGCAAGTCGCTGCACGAGAACTTCATCGGCCAGAGCGGCATCGACCTGAACCGCGCCGGCACGCCGCTGCTGGAGATCGTGACCGAGCCCGACATGCGCTCCACCGCCGAGGCCGTGGCCTACGCCAAGGAGCTGCACAAGATCGTCACGTGGATCGGCATCTGCGACGGCAACATGCAGGAAGGCAGCTTTCGCTGCGACGCCAACGTGTCGGTGCGCAAGCCCGGTGACAAACTCGGCACGCGCCGCGAGATCAAGAACCTGAACAGCTTCAAGCACATGCAGCAGGCGATCGATTTCGAGATCCGCTGGCAGATCGAAGAGATCGAAGACGGCCGCAAGATCGAGCAGGCCACCGTGCTGTTCAACGCCGACACTGGCGAGACGCGCGCCATGCGTGCCAAGGAAGACTCGGCCGACTACCGCTACTTTCCCGATCCGGACCTGCCGCCGCTGGTGATTGCCGCCGACTGGATCGAGCGCGTGAAGGCCACCATGCCCGAGCTGCCGCGCGCCATGGCCGAGCGCTACGTGCGCGACCACGGCCTGTCGGAATACGACGCGGCGCAGCTCACGCAGAGCACCGCGCTGGCACGCTACTTCGATGAAGCCGTGAGCGCGGGCGCCGCGCCCAAGCTCGCGAGCAACTGGATCACCGGCGAGATGGCTCGCCGCCTGAACGCCGCCGAAATCGGCATCGAGGCCGCGCCCGTCAAGGCGCAGCAACTCGGCCAACTGGTCAAGCGCATCGCCGACGGCACGCTGCCGAACAACGCGGCGCGCGTGGTGTTCGATGCGCTGTGGACCGGCGAAGGCAGCGATGTCGACGCGATCATCGAAGCCAAGGACCTGAAGCCGATGAGCGACACCGGCGCGCTCGACGCGATCCTCGACGAGGTCATCGCCAAGAACGCGAAGAACGTCGAGGAATACCGTGGCGGCAAGGAAAAGGCGCTCAACGGCCTCGTGGGCCAGGTCATGAAGGCCAGCGGCGGCAAGGCCAACCCGGCGCAAGTCACCGAGCTGCTGAAAGCCAAGCTGGGCTGATCGACAAAAGAAACCGGGGCCTTGCGCAAGGCCCCGGCGGGTTCAGCGTGGCGTGCCGCCGTTTTGAGGCGACCAGATGAGCTTCAAACGGCCGCGCTCTTCATCGAAGCGCGCATTCACGCGCTTCTTTTCTTCTTCCTGCTCCGCGATGAAGCGGTTCTGCACCGCCACGCTCTGCGTGTTGTCTTCGAGCTTGCGGCGCACCGCGCCGGGCGCCTTGCTCGTGTCCTGCTTGTAGAACTCGAGCTCCTCGTCGACCTTCTTGCGGTCTTCGCCCAGCTCGGCGATGCGCTTCTTCGCCGCCTGGATCACCGCGTCGATCTGCACCAGCGCCTCGGCGCGCTCGCGGTCGTGCGTGGCGGCATTCGGGTAGCGCACCAGCAGCGCGCGTTCGCGGCGGCGCTCGTCGGTCAGGCGTGCCGCCTGCACGGCGGCTTCGCGGGCGCGGTCTTCGCGCTCGGCCAGTTCGCGCGCCGTGTAGGTGGGCTCAACCTTGCGGCGGACCGATCCGCTGGGGTTCAGCTCGCGCTGTTCGCGGTCGACGCACTCGGCAATCGGCCGGTCGGCCGTCAGGGTGCGGCCGCGTGCGTCGGTGCAGGTGAAGATGCCGGGACCAGCGCCTTCCAGTTTCTGCGATTGCGCCTGCAACGCGCCGCAAAAGAAACCCGAAGCCACCACCAGGAACGATGCGACCGCCAGCAGGCGGGTCGGCTTGCCGTGATCGCGCGTGCGCATCGGTGCCTTGCCTCAGCTGGCGCCGTAGCGCGTGCGGTAGGCCAGCACGCGCTCGCGGTGCGCGCCCAGGTCGGCGGCGGCGCTGCCTGCCGACAGGTAGCTCAGCAGGTCGTCCAGCGTGGCGATGGCAATCACCGACAGGCCGAGCTGGTTGCGCACGTACTGCACGGCGCTGTGGTCCACATCGACACCGTTCTCGGTGGCTTTCTCTTGCCGGTCGAGCGCGATGGCCACGGCGTGCGGCGTGGCGCCGGCCGCCTGGATCGCGGCGATCGACTCGCGCACCGCGGTGCCGGCCGACATCACGTCGTCGACGATCAGCACGCGGCCCTTGAGCGGCGCGCCGACCAGGTTGCCGCCTTCGCCGTGCGCCTTGGCTTCCTTGCGGTTGTAGGCAAAGGGGTAGTTGCGGCCCCGGCGGGCCAGCTCGGCGGCCACCGTGGCGCCCAGTGGAATGCCCTTGTAGGCGGGGCCGAAGATCATGTCGAATTCGAGCCCGCTCTCGATCAGCCGGTCTGCATAGAATCCGGCGAGACGCGCGATCTTGCCGCCGTCGTCGAAGAGCCCTGAATTGAAGAAATAAGGACTCATCCGACCGGCTTTTGTCTTGAATTCGCCGAAGCGAAGTACGCCGGCATCCAACGCAAACTGGACGAAGTCCTGTGCGACCGCGCTGCTTTTCTCACTATCTACAGCCATCGGGAATTTCCTTGTGTTCAAACTGACCAGTCTCAATCTCAATGGCCTGCGTTCGGCCGCTACCAAAGGCGTGGCCGACTGGGTGGCCGAACTTGCGCCGGATTGTATTTGCATGCAGGAGATCCGGGTCCAGGCCAGTGACGTCGAAGGCCGCTTCGAGGAAATGGCGGGCCTGAAGGGCCACTTTCATTTCGCCGAGAAGAAGGGCTACGCCGGCACCGCCATCTACACGAAGCATGCGCCCAGCAAGGTCGTGGTCGGCTGGGGCGACGCCGAATTCGACGCCGAGGGCCGCTACCTCGAACTGCGCTTCGACACGCCCAAGCGCAAGTTCTCGGTCATCAGCTGCTACTTTCCGAGCGGCAGCTCGGGCGAAGAGCGGCAGGCCGCCAAGTTCCGCTTTCTGAAGGGCTTCTTTCCGCACCTGCTGGCGCTGAAGAAAGAGCGCGAGTTCGTGCTGTGCGGCGACATCAACATCGCGCATCAGCAGATCGACCTGAAGAACTGGCGCGGCAACCAGAAGAACAGCGGCTTCCTGCCCGAGGAACGCGCCTGGATGACCCGGCTGCTGGACGCCGGCGCCGACGGCGCGGGCCTGGTGGACGTGTACCGCAAGCTCAAGCCCGACACCACCGACGAGGCCTACACCTGGTGGAGCAACCGCGGCCAGGCCTACGCCAACAACGTGGGATGGCGGCTCGACTACCACCTGGCCACGCCGGCCATGGGCGCGCTGGCGCGCACCGAGGCCATCTACAAGACCATCAAGTTCAGCGACCACGCACCGATCACGGTGGAGTACGACTTCACGCTGTAAGTCGTCCGCCCGCCCGTCGATGCCGATTCCGACTCCGCCTCCTTCCACGCATCCCTCCGCGCCGCCTGCCGCCACGGCAGCGGCGACGGCGGTGTACCTGCCGCGCGACGTGGTGAACGCGCCCGAGGTCAAGGCCGCCATTGCGCGCCGCAGCGCCGAGCGCGGCGACGACGCCGACATGGCGGCCTGGCTGCTGAACCATTTCTTCCGCTGGGCCATCGGCAGCTTCGACAACGTGCTGCCGGTGCAGTCACCCGCCGACTACCTGGCCGCCGCCGGCCCCGACAAGCCGTTGCCCGAGTGGCTGGCAAAGCAGTTGCAGCCGCGCGCGCCCACCGCGGCGAACACAGCGAGCGCTGCGAGCGCGCAGGACAAGGACAGCAAGGACAAGTCCAAGGGCAGCAAGGCCGAATCGCAAGGCACCGAAGCCGCCCCGAAGACCTTCTACTACCTGGACCCCGAGCACCTGCTGCTGGTCGACCGCGAACGCATGCTGGTCGAGTTCCTGCGCTCGCGGCGCGGCACGCGGCTCGAACAGAAGCTGCAGCGCATCACCTGCTTCATGGCCATGGCCATGTGGGAGCAGGAGCACCAGCGCATGCAGGCCAAGCGCAACAAGGGCTGGGTGCCCAGCAGCGGCCTGGCACTGAAGGAGCTGCTGCGCACGCCCAACGGCGTGATCTTCGAGTTCATCGGCAGCCATGCGGCATTGCGCGAAGAAATGGCCTACGAGTCTTTCCACATGCAGCATTGCCTGGGCCAGTTCGCCAACATCAAGAAGCTCGCCGGTGGCTACGGCGAGCAGTACGCCAGCGCCGCGCAGAGCGGCCGGCTGCGCCTGTTCACGCTGCGCAGCGCGGGCAACCTGCCGCACGTGACCATCAGCCTCGAAGTGCATGCCGACGGGCTGCGGGTCGACCAGATCAAGGGCAAGCAGAACCGCCACCCGGTGCGCAAGTACGCCGACGACGTGCTGCAGTTCCTGCGCACGCTGCCGCCGCGCGGCGAGCGCCACAGCGACTGCGAAGGCATGGGCCTGGTGTTCGAGCCCGAGACGGCGGACGACGCCGGCACCGCCAAGGGGCAGTGGAAGTTCGTCACCGACGTGCAAAGCCCCGATTTCCTGCTCAGCGTGATGAGCGGCAACTTCCACCTGATCGAGCACTTCGAGCAACCGCCGCCGGCGCTGCAGTGGCTGCTGCTGCGCATTGCGCCGCACGAGCTGGCGCGGCTGCGGCAGATGGACGTGGCGGTGGCCGCCGCCGCCCGCCTGACGCTGCCCGCGAACCGGCTGCCGCCTTCATTGCAGGCGGCGCCGGCCGATGCGCCGGGTGAAACGCCGGCCCTCGCCGCGATGATGGAAATCGAAGGCATCTCGCTGAGCGCCGCCGTGTGCGCGCCGCCGCTGGGAGCCGCATTGCCATGATGCAGGCCATCGTCATCCTGCTGTTCCTGGGCCTGCTGTACCTCGGGCTGCGCGTCGCGTGGTTCATCGTGCGAACCGCGTTCCGCATCGCCATGCGCGGCTCCGGCAAGGTCATCGGCCACATGGAAAAGGCCAACGCCGACCTCTCGGTGCGCGCTGCGCAGGCCAGGGCCGAAGCCGGCAAGGTGGTGCCCAACCGCCGCCGCTGGGCGCTGGCGCTCGGCGACATCCTGCTGCTGCGCAACGGCCTGCGCTGCGACAGCGACGCGCTGGCGCTCGACCTGCCCGCCGAGCAACGCCAGCGCCTGGCAAAACAGGTGCTGCGCGAAATGAACATGGCCGCCGACCTGCCCGAGCGCGACATCGCCACGCAGATGCAGGCCGCGCTGGTCGGCTGGGTCGGCGGGCTCGGCCGCACCCACGCCAACTTCTACGAACAGCTCGCGGCCGAAGGCAAGGTGCGCGACGCGCTGGCCTTCGACTGCGCGCGCACCGCCTTCCTGGTGCGCTGCATCGCGCTGCTGGGCTGGGTGCCCGAATCGCAGGCCTGGCTGGTGCTGTTCCTCAACGCGCAGCGCGCGCAAGACAGCTTCGAGAGCTGGGAAGACTTCGGCCACGCCTATGCGCGGGCGCGGCTGCACTGGCTGCGCATCAGCAGCCAGGACGGCCCCGCCTCGTCGCGCGCCACGCTGGAAGTGCAGGAGCACCTGCAGAACACGCAAGGCAACTGGCTCACGCTGCCCTGGAAGCGCTACCGCATCTTCGATCCCCAACCCGCCACTCTCGCCCCTGCCGCGTCGGCCTGACGCGCGACCGCCGCCCATGACCACAAACACGCCCCCCGCCGCAGCGACCGTGATTCCCCCCGCGCCTGCCCGCTGGAAGCTCTGCGACATCGACACCATGCTGCGCGCCGGCGACTACGCCGCGCTCGACCAGCGGCTCGACGACGCGCTGGCCGCCAGCTTTCACGACCGCGACGACGAAGAGCGCTACTACGGCGCATTGCCCGACGACCTGGCCGGCTGCACCGCCGCCGGTGCCGAAGGGCTGGCCCGCCTGGCCGCATGGCAGGCCGCCAACCCGCAATCGGCCCACGCCTGGCTCTGCGAGGCGCACTACTGGTACCACTGGGCCTACCAATACCGTGGCTCGGGCTGGGCCAGCTCGGTCACCGCGCTCGGCTGGGAATGCGCCCATGCCTGCGCCACGCGCTGCGCCGTGGCCGCCCTGCGCGCACTGACGCTGGCGCCCACCATGTGGACCGCCTGCGCCTTGCTGCTGCAGAGCACCTCGGCCTTCAACGAACCCGACTGGCTGAGCGAACTGGTGCGCAGCGGCCGCTGGCCCGACAGCCCGCTGCAGCACGACTTTTCGCTGGACGACGATGCGGCCGCCCGCGAAGAACTGCTGGCGCAGCTCGCACGCTCCGGCCTGGCGCACGACGAGCGCATCGCCTGCCCGGAAGAAGTGCCCGCCGCCCTGCCTTCTCCCGTGCAGGGCAAGAAGGTGATCGGCGGCACGCCCTACTGGATCCACGCCACGCTGCACGTGCACCCGCGGCTGTTCTTCTTCATGCGCCAGTGCGTCTGGTTCCAGCAGCCGCGCTGGGGCGGCAGCCACGAGCGCGTGCGCGCCTTCATCGCCTCGCCCGCCTGCGCCCACCTGAACGACGTCGAGAAAGACCGGCTGCGCCACGAAATCTGGCGCGACGAGCACCAGGGCAACAGCGTCGACAAGGACGACGACCCGGCCGAAGCGCAGCAGCGCATGGCCGCCACGCGCCAGCGCGCCAACGAAGCCCTGTACCCCTACCACCGCTGGGAAACCCTGCGCTGGCTGGCCGTGAGCCACTACATGCTCGACCAGCACGCCGAGGCGCTGGCCTGCCTGCGCGAAGCCGAGAGCCACCACCCCATCGACGACGAATACGCGATGAACATGGCGGTGCACATTGCGCTGGAGCAGGAGCCTGACGGCCACTGGCTGGGCCAGGCCATCTGCAACAGCGCCAACGCCTACGAATGCAACACCGCGCTGATCCTGCACGGCTACTGCAGCCTGAAGGGCGCCTTCGGCTTCGTGCCCAACGAGGCGACCGGCAACGCCTGGCTGGCCGCGGCCCGCGAACGCAACGCCGGCACCGAGAACTGGGACGACCTGGCCCGCGCGCTCTGGCGCGTGCCGCGCAACAAGGAAGCCTTCGAGATCCTGGAGATGGGGCTGGCCGCCGGCGACACCTCGTGCCTGCTCACGCTCGGCATCTTCCATGCCGGCGGCGTGCACGGCCCCAAGGACCGGCAACAGGCGATGCGCTGCTACGGCCAGGCGGCGGAGGCCGGCAACAGCGTCGCGGCCTACAAGCTCGGCTACCTCTGCCACGACATGGCGTGGGAAGACGCCACGCCCGCGGCGCAACGCCCCGCGCTGCAGGCGCAGGCGGTCGAGGCCATGCTGAAGGCCCGCGAGCTGGGCCACGACGACGCCACCGAGGGCGCGCTGATGTTCATCAGCGACCTGTCCGACCTCGGCATGCGCCACCGCCACCTGGACTTCGTGCGCGAGCACGCCACCAACGGCGACGCCATCGCCATGGCCGCGCTGTCGACCCTGCTGGCCGACGCCAACGACAAGGTGCTCTACAACTACCGCGAGAGCGTGCGCTGGATCATGGGCGCGCAGGCCGTGGCGCCCGAAGACGAGTTCGTGGTGAACGTGACCAAGAACACCCACCAGGACGGCTTCCTGTCCTCCACGCTCTACAAGCTCACGCGCCGGCAGATCAAGGCACACGAGATTCCGGGCGGCGACAACGCGATGGTCTGAGTGGCCGCAGCGGGTCTGAGCCGCGGCGAGGCCCTGGCTCCCGCTATCGCTACCGCGAAAGCGCGGGCAGCGCCTTCGCCAGCGTGGCGACGAAGGCCTGCATGGCTTGCGTTTCCTGCGCGCCGCGCTTGGTGATGCGGTAGAAGTCGAGCCCCACCTTTGGCGCGGTCAGCACGTCGGTGCGCACCCGATGGCGGCGGCAGGCGGCCATTGCAAAGGTCGGCATCACGGCCGTGCCGAAGCCGGCCTCCACCATCGAGATGAGCGTACCGAAGAAGTTGAACGCGGGCCGCTGCGCATCGGCCATGCCGATGGGCGCCAGCTGCTGGTCGATCACCTTCTGGATCGGGTTGCCCGGCGGCAGGCCGATGAGTTCGCTACCGCGCAGCGCCGACCACGGCGCACTGCCCACGGTAGCCGGCCCGCTGGCGCGCGGGTCCGCCGAGGGCGCCACGCGCATCAGGTGAAAGCGGCCGACCGGCGTGCGGTCGAGCCCCGCCGCGGCCTTGAAGAAAAACCCGAGGCCCACGTCGGCATCGCCGGCCGTCACCAGTGCCTCGACGTCGCGCAGGTCGGCATCGAACAGGCGCAGGCTCACCTGCGGATGGGCCTGCCGGAAAGTGGTGAACACCTGCGGCAGCAGGTGCGACGACACCAGCGGCGTGGCCGCGATGCGCAGGGTCTGGCGTGCCTCGTCGCCTTCGGCACCGAGCTGCGCGGCCACGTCGTCCAGGTCAGTGATGAGCCGTTCGACCACCGGCAGCAGCCGACGCCCGGCCGGCGTGAGGCTCACCACGCGCGTGGTGCGGTCGAACAGCCGGCAGCCCAGCTGCTTTTCCATCTCGCGGATCAGGATGCTCAGCCCCGCCTGCGTGATGTGGGCCTGCTCGGCCGCACGCGTGAAGTTGCCGATGCGCGCCACCTGCAGGAAGGCACGCATCTGGCGGGTCGAGAGATTCATAAGGATTCATGATAAATCCATATCACATCTAAATTTCACAAATGGCTTGCCTGCGTTCCTAATGCGGCCCGGGACACCACGCAACCGCACTACGAACGACCATGAACGAAGTCATCATCCTGGGCGCCGGCATCGGCGGCCTGACCCTGGCACTGAGCCTGCACCAGGCCGGCATTCCCTGCCGGGTGTACGAGGCCGTGCCCGAACTGAAGCCGCTGGGCGTGGGCGTGAACCTGCTGCCGCACGCGGTGCGCGAGCTGACCGAGCTGGGCCTGCTGCCGCAGCTCGACGCCGTGGGCGTGCGCACGAAGGAGTCGATCTTCTTCACCGAGCACGGGCAACTGATCTTTCGCGAAGCCGCGGGCGAGCACGCGGGCTACGACTGGCCCCAGTTCTCGATCCATCGCGGCGACCTGCAGACCGTGCTGTACGAAGAGACGCTCAGGCGCCTGGGGCCCGACAGCGTGGTCTGCGGCCACCGCTGCACCGGCGTGACGCAGGACGCCGAAGGCGTGACCGTGCACTTTGCCGAGGCGCCCGCGGTGCGCGGCGCCATCGCGGTCGGCTGCGACGGCATTCACTCGGCGCTGCGCAAGCAGCTGTATCCGAACGAGGGCGCGCCGCGCTATTCGGGCGTGAACATGTGGCGCGGCACCGCGCGCTGGAAGCCGTTCCTGTCCGGCGCGAGCATGGTGCGCGCGGGCTGGCTGTCGGTCGGCAAGATGGTGATCTACCCGATCCGCAACGACATCGACGCCGAGGGCCACCAGCTGGTGAACTGGGTGGCCGAGATCCACGCACCGCAGCCCGCGATGCGCGACTGGAGCCGCGCCGGCCGCCTCGAAGACTTCCTGCCCGCCTTCGCCGACTGGCATTTCGACTGGCTCGACGTGCCGGCGCTGATCCTCGCGTCGGACACCATCCTGGAGTACCCGATGGTCGACCAGGACCCGCTGCCGCGCTGGACGCACGGGCGCCTCACGCTGCTGGGCGACGCCGCGCATCCGATGGTGCCGCGCGGCTCCAACGGCGCGGGCCAGGCCATCATCGACGCGCGCTTCCTTGCGGGCGCACTGAAAGACCTGGGCGTGGGCACCGCCGCGCTCGAAGACTACGACCGCGTGCGCGTGAAGACCACCACCGACGTGGTGCTGACCAACCGCAGCAACCCGCCCGACGCGATCCTGCGCGAAGTGTTCGAGCGCTCGGGCGGCCAGCGCTTCGGGCAGATCGAGGACATCGTGTCCACGGCCGAGCTGCAGGCCATCTCGGACAACTACAAGCGCGTGGCCGGCTACGACCCGGTCGCGCTGAAGGCGCGGGCCTCGTACCTCTGAGGCCCGTTCAGCCGCGCAACCGATTCATCGCCTACCCAAAAGAAAACGGAGACCTCCCGTGCGACTGTTCACCCAGACCCTCGCCGCCCTGCTCGTCTCGGCCACCGCCATGGCCGCCCATGCCTGGCCCGACCAGCCGATCACGCTGGTGGTGCCCTACACGCCCGGCACCGGCATCGACCTCGTCGCACGCCAGCTGTCGGCACGCTTGCCGGCCCTGCTGGGCCAGCCGGTGATCGTGGACAACGTGGCCGGCGCCAGCGGCAACATCGGCAGCGAGAAAGTGGCGCGCGCCAAGCCCGACGGCTACACGCTGATGGTGCAGGTCAACACGCTGGTCATGAACCGCAGCCTCTACAAGTCGCTGAGCTACGACCCCGTGGCGGACTTCGCGCCGGTGTCGCTCACATCGTGGGGTTCGCTGCTGCTGGTGACCAACCCGAACGTGCAGAAGGCAAGCACGGTGGCGCAGATGGTGAGCGCGGCCAAGGCCAACCCCGGCAAGCTGACCTACGCCACGCCGGGCGTCGGCACGCCGCACCACCTGTCGATGGCGCTCTTCATGCAGGGCACCGGCACCGAGATGCTGCACGTGCCGTACAAGGGCACCGCCGGCGCGGTGACCGACCTGCTGGGCGGCCGCATCGACTACATGTTCCTGCCGGTTCACGTGGCGCTGCAGCACATCCAGGTCGGCAAGCTCCAGGCCATTGCCACCGGCAGCAGCAAGCGGCTGCCCCAACTGCCCGAGGTGCCGACCCTGGCCGAAGCCGGTGCGACCACCGACAACGTCGACATGTGGTACGGCGTGCTGGCGCCCAAGGGCACGCCGCCCGACGTGGTGGCGCGGCTCAACAAGGAGATCGCGGCGGTGCTGAAGCAGCCCGAGGTGGCGAAGTCGTTCGAGTCGCAGGGCATGGTGCCGGCGAGTTCGACACCTGCGGAGTTCGGTGCGCTCGTGAAGAAAGATGCGGACCGCTGGGCCGCGGTGGTGAAGCGCGGGAACATCACCGCGGACTGAGTTCCTGCCTGGGTCTTTCTCCCTCCCCTTCCGGGGGAGGGTCGGGGTGGGGGCATGCGGCCTTTGCGGAGGCTGCGCTGTGGTGAAGGCCGAGAGCCCCCATCCCAGCCTTCCCCCGAAGGGGAAGGAGAAACTCCACGGCTCAGCGCGGGCCTTGGGCCTTGCCCGCGTGCCGTGCCAAATGCACCTGGTGCAGCGTGATCTTGCGCACCTCCGCCTGGCTGGTCTCGATGTGCGCGCGCAGCAGCATCGCGGCCTGGTCGCCGCGGTTCGCGCGCACGGCCTTCAGGATTTTTCCGTGCTCTTCGTAGGTCGCGTCGATGCGCGGCTGCTTGGTGAAGTCGAGCCGGCGAATGATGCGGATGCGGTCGGTCACGTCGGCATGCACGCGCGCCATCTCGGCGTTGCCGGCCGCTGCCACGAGCGTGCAATGAAAGGCCTCGTCCCACTGGGCGACCTGCGCGGTGTCGGCGCTGCGCTGCGCCGCCGGCACGAGCCAGATGTCGGCCAGCGCTTCGATCAGGCTGCGGTCGATGCGCCGATCGGTTTCGCACAGCCGGTGCACGGCGGTCGTCTCCAGCACCATGCGCAGGTCGTAGAACTGCTCGAACTGGTCGAAATCGAACGGCAGCACGCGCCAGCCGCTGCGAAACAGCACTTCGACAAAACCTTCCTGCTGCAGCCGGAACAACGCCTGACGCACCGGCGTGCGCGACACGCCCAGCCGCTCGCTGATTTCGTTCTCGGTGAAACGGTCGCCCGGCACGAGGATGAAGTCGGCCACGTCGCGCTTGAGCTGCGCATAGACCTCGTCGGCCCGCGTGCGAAAAACGGCGGCGTCGGCAGCAACAACAGCAACGGCAGCAGCGGGAGCGACAGGTGAAGCGGGGCGGGGTCGAGCGGTAGACACGTGGGGAATGGTAGTCGCTGGCGCCCGCTTCATGCGGTGCTGTCCAGGGCCGCGAGCAGCGCCGTGCTCGTCGCGGTCCAGCCCACGATCCCGCCCTGGGCGCGCACCATCTCCAGCGTGGCCGCCTTGAAGGCCGGAAAGTAGCTCTCGGTGCAGTCTTCGAGCAGCAGGCTGTCGTAGCCGCGGTCGTTGGCTTCGCGCATGCTGGTCTGCACACAGACCTCGGTGGTGACCCCGCCGAACAGCAGGTGGGTGATGCCGCGTCGTTGCAGCAGTTCGTGCAGGCCGGTGGCGTAGAAGGCGCCCTTGCCCGGCTTGTCGATGACGATCTCTCCCGCCACCGGCGCCAGCGCCTCGATGATCTGGTTCCCTGGCTCACCCGCCACGAGGATGCGCCCCATCGGCCCGACATCGCCGATGCGCAGCGCCGGGTTGCCCCGGTTGCGCTTGGCGGCCGGGCAGTCCGACAGATCAGCGGCGTGCGCCTCCCTCGTATGAACCACGAGCCCTCCGGCTCGTCGCCATGCCAGCAAGGCCTTGCGTGTAGCAGGCACGATGGCCTGCAGCAGCGAAACATCGTTGCCCAGGGTTTCACCAAAGCCACCGGCCTCCATGAAATCGCGCTGCATATCGATAAGAACCAGCGCCGAATGCTTCAACGCAAAGTCATAAGAGAAAGGAATGGCATCTATCCGCATGGCTGTTCTCGCTCACATTCAAGGCAGGAAAAAGCACGCCACCCCGGAGCCCGGTGTGCGGCGCGGTGTGGTCGCCCCCTCTGGGCCGCCGAGGAGCGCAGCGTTTCGCGGACAGGGCTCGCAGTTGTTTGAGCGCAGCGAGTTCTGCGAGACCCCGCGAAACGCGAGCACCGCAGGGCAGCCCGAAGGGCCGGCACAGCGGGGGCGACCGCACCGCGCCGCATACCGGGCGGCCTTCCAACGGAAGCGAACAAAGCGCTCATGCAACAGCCGGCTCAGCATGCCCACCACCCCCCATATGCGCCCCGATCACATGCCTCTCAGCCCCCGCAGCAGAAGTCTCGAACACCACGCGCCCCTCACTCATCACGACGATGCGGTCCGCCAGCTCCAGCAACTCGTCGAGGTCTTCGCTGACCAGCAGCACCGCCCCGCCCTTCTCTCGCACCTGCACGATCCGTGAATGAATCTCCGCCACCGCCGCAAAGTCGAGGCCGAACACCGGGTTCGCCGCAATCAGCACGTTGATCTCACCCGCCAGCTCGCGCGCCAACACCGCGCGCTGCACATTGCCACCCGACAGGCTGCGAATCGGCGTCCCCTCGCCCTGCGTCTTGACCCCGTACTCCGCAATCCACTCGCGCGCACGGCGGCGCCAGAAAGGAAAGTCGAGCACCCCGCCCCGCGACAACGGCGGCCTGTCGAAGTCTCGCAGCGCCATGTTCTCCGACACGCTCAGGTCGCCCACGCATGCGTTGCGCAAGGGTTCTTCGGGCAGGCTGCGGACCTTCAGGCGGTGGTTCTCCGCGCGCCGCGCGTCGTAGGGCTGGCCCATCACCGTCACGCTGCCAGCGAGCCGCGGCCGCTGCCCGACCAGCGCTTCCACCAGCTCGCGCTGCCCGTTGCCCGACACCCCCGCCACCCCCAATATTTCGCCCGCGCGCACCGACAGGCTCAGCCCGTGCAATGCCAGCGTGCCGCGATCGCCCTGCGCCTTCAGCCCTTGCACCTTCAATGCGACGGGCGCGTCTTGCGCGACCGGCTTTCTTGCCGAAGGCGAAGAAGCCGGCGCCGCAGCCACCGCGCCCTCGCCTCCCATCATGGCCTGCGCCAGCTGCGCCGGGCTGGTGCCCACCACGCGGCAGTGGTGCACCGCCTTGCCGCGACGCAGCACCGTCACGCTGTCGGCATACGCCATCACTTCGCGAAACTTGTGCGTGATGATCAGCACCGTGCACAGGCCGCTGCGCGCGAACTCCCGCACGTGGCCCAGCACCTCGTCGGCCTCCTGCGGCGTCAGCACCGAGGTCGGCTCGTCGAGAATCAGCAACCGAGGCTTCAGGTACAGCTGCTTGAGAAGTTCGAGCTTCTGCTTCTCGCCCGCCGCCAGCTCCGACGGCCGCACGTCCAGGTCGAGGCTGAAGGGCGTGGTCGCAAGAAAGGCTTCCAGCTCGGCGCGCTTTTTCTTCCAGTCGATCAGCGCGGGCGTCTTGCCGCCGGCCAGCAACAGGTTCTCGGCCACCGTCATGCCCGGCGCCAGCGTGAAGTGCTGGTACACCATGCCGATGCCCAGCGCGCGCGCCACGATCGGATTGGCGATGTCCTGCTCCCGGCCGTCGATCAGGATGCTGCCTTCTTCCGCGCGCTGGAAGCCAGCCACGCACTTCACCAGCGTGCTCTTGCCCGCGCCGTTTTCGCCGAGCAGTGCGTGCACCGTGCCGGGCTCGACGCGCATCGTCACGCGGTCCATCGCGGTGAAGCCGCCGAAGCGCTTCGTCAGCTCGTAGGTGTCGAGCGCGAGCGCACCGGTGCCGGCGGGCAGGCCGCCGATGGGTTGCGCGGAAAGAGCGGCGGCCATGTGGTACTTCAGGCTGTCGCCGCTTCGGGCGCGAGCGTGGCCAGCAGGGCCTGCGACGTGGCATGCGCACCGAATACGCCGCCTTGCATCGTGATCATCTTCAACGCCGCGAGATGGTTGCCGTGGTCGGTGGCGGCCGTGCAGTCGGACAGCAGCAGGCATTCGAAGCCGCGGTCGTTGGCATCGCGCATCGTGGTGTGCACGCACACGTCGGTCGTGATGCCGGCCAGGATGAGGTTTTCCACGCCGCGCGTGCGCAGGATCAGCTCGAGATCGGTGGCATAGAACGAGCCCTTGCCGGGCTTGTCGATCACCACTTCGCCGGGCAGTGGCGCGAGCTCGGGAATGAGGTTCCAGCCGGGCTCGCCGCGCACCAGGATGCGGCCGCAAGGCCCATCGTCGCCGATGCCCACGCCGTTCGCGCCGATCTGCCGCGAACGCCAGCGCTTGTTGGCCGGCAGGTCGGCCAGGTCGGGCCGGTGGCCTTCGCGCGTGTGGATGATGTGAAAGCCCAGCGGGCGCAGCGCCGCGAGCGTGCGCGCGATGGGCTGGATGGGCGCCTGCACCAGCGACAGGTCGTAGCCCATCACGTCGACATACCCGCCCTTGCCGCAGAAGTCGGTCTGCATGTCGATCACGATCAGCGCGGTGTTGTCGGGCCGCAGGGCGCCGTTGTAGGGCCAGGCATAGGGCTCGGCGGCGACGTGGCGTTCGGTGGTGTTGGCGATGGTGGTCATGGCTTTCGTTCGGCCTGCGCAGGCACTCAGTTCCTTGTCGATGAAAGTTCGCCGGGGCTGCCGATGGCGGCGCTGCCAGGCTTGCAGGTGAGCACCAGGATCACCAGCGTGAGCACATACGGCACGGTGTTGAACAGGTGGTAGCCCCAGCCGATGCCGATGGACTGCAGGGCCGGCCCGATGGCGCCCGCGCCGCCGAAGAGAAATGCCGCGCCCACGCAGCGCAGCGGGCTCCAGCGCGCGAAGATCACCAGCGCCACGGCAATCAGCCCCTGCCCGCTCGAAATGCCTTCGTTCCAGCTGCCCGGATAGAACAGCGTGAGCGACGCGCCGCCCAGCCCGGCGATGAAGCCGCCCGCGGTGGTGGCCGCGATGCGCAAGCCCGACACCGAATAGCCGAGCGCGCGCGTGGCCTGGGCCGAATCGCCCGCCATGCGCACCAGCAGGCCGGCGCGCGTGCGCGCAAAGCCCCACCACAGCAGCACCGCCAGCACCACGCCGATGGGCACCAGCGCGTTGAGTTGAAGGGCCGAGCGCACCACCGTGTTGTCGCTCCAGAAGCCCAGCGGAATGGCGGGGATCTGCGGCGCCTGCGGCTGGATCAGCGGCTTGCCGAGATAGAAGGCGAGCCCGGTGCCCAGCAGCATCAGCGCGATGCCGGTGGCCACGTCGTTGACGCGATCGAGCGAACACAGCAGCCCGTGCAGCAACGCCAGCGCGGCACCCGCCGTGGCACCGACCAGCACGCCGAGCCAGGCCGAGCCGGTGAGGTACGCGCCGCCGAAGGCCGCCATGGCCGACAGCACCAGCACGCCTTCGAGCCCCAGGTTGATGCGGCCCGACTTTTCGGTGAGGCATTCGCCCAGGCTCACGAACAGGAAAGGCGCGCCCACGCGCAAGGCACCGCCGACGATGCCGGCGACCAGCGCGATCCACTGGTCGGCCGTCATGTGTAGCTCCTGGGTTCGGGCAGCATGCGGTCGCCCACCTTCTTCCAGTTGACCGTGCGCAGCCCTTCGCTCGCGAGGATCAGCACGAAGGCGATGCCCTGCAGCACCAGCACCGACGCATCGGGCAAACCGAGTCGGCGCTGGAGCAGGCTGCCGGCCGCGCCGAAGCCGCCGAACAAAATGGCCACCGGCACGATGGCCACCGGGTTGTGCCGCGCGATGAACGACACGAGGATGCCCGCGTAGCCGTACCCGGCAATCAGCGAGGCGTTGGCGTTGGTGTGCACCGCCGCCACCTCGATCGCGCCCGCGAGCCCCGCGCACGCGCCGCCGAGCCCGCAGGCCGTGAGAATGAGCCGCGTGGCCGGCAGGCCCACGAGCTGGGCGGCGCGCAAATTGCCGCCGACCACGCGCACCGAAAAGCCCAAGGCCGTGGCGCGCAGCCACCCGCCGAGCGCCAGGCAGGCCACGACGCCGATCGCCAGCCCCCAGTGCACGTCGGAGCCACCGATGCCGCCGATCAGCAGCCCGCCGTTCAGCGCGTGGGTCGAAGGTTTGTTCAGGCTCGCCGGATCGCGCAGCGGCCCTTCGACCAGGTGCTTGAAGATGCCGATGGCGATGTAGGCCAGCAGCAGGCTGCTGATGGTTTCGTTGATGCCGCGGTACTGGCGCAACCAGCCCGCGAGCATGATCCACAGCGCGCCGGCCACCGCGCCCGCGATGCAGACCGCCACCGTGCCGATGGCGTTGCCGGGCAGCGGCACCGCATGGGCGAACGCCGCGCACGCCAGGCCGCCCAGCACCAGCGCGCCTTCGCCACCGATGACGATCAGTCCGGCCCGCGCGGGCAACGCCACGCACAGCGCCGTGAGCATCAGGGGCGCAGCGCGCTGCAGCGTGTTCTGCCACGAGAACCAGTCGCCGAACGCGCCCTTGAACAGCGTGGCCCAGACCTCCACCGGATCGACACCGGCAAAGGCCACGAGCAGGCCGAACAGCAGCAGCGCCGCCGCGATGGCGAACACCGGCAGGGCGAATTCCTTGAGCGCGTGGCGCATGGCGGCGACCTTGGTGTACCGGGATTCAGGCCGAGCCGAGCACGCCTTCGACCAGGTAGTTCATCTTCTCCAGCTCCAGGTCGGTCTGCTTGAGCACCTTGCCGGCCGGCACCACGACTGCGCCCTTGTTGTCCTTGATGCCGTCCTTGAAGATGTCGAAGGTGCCCGCGATCATCCGGGCCTTGATGTCGTCGGCCTGCTTTTTCGCGGCGTCCGGCACCATGACGCCGTAGGCCGACATCTTCACGTAGCCTTCCTTCAGGCCCCCGCGCAGGAAGTTGGGATGCGGCTTGCCGGACTGCGCCGCTTCGATGGCGGCCTTGTAGGCGGTGAGCCAGTTCCACTCCGCGCCGGTGAGGTAGGCGTTGGGGGCCAGCTTGGCCTGGCTCGCGTGGTAGCCGCAGACCATCTTGCCGCGCTTGGCGGCCGTCTCGACCACCACCTTGGGGCCGTCGACGTGCATGGTGAACACATCGCAGCCCTGGTCGGCCAGGCTGTTGGTGGCCTCGGCTTCCTTCACGGCCATCGACCAGTCGCCCGTGAAGATCACGCTGCAGGTGATGTTCGGCTTGACCGAACGCGCGCCGAGCGTGAAGGCGTTGATGTTGCGCAGCACCTGCGGAATGGGCTTGGCGGCGACGAAGGCGATCTTGTTGCTCTTCGTCATGTGCGCGGCAATCACGCCGTTCAGGTACTGGCACTCGT
This sequence comes from Variovorax sp. KBW07, assembly GCF_003852515.1. Taxonomy (GTDB): domain Bacteria; phylum Pseudomonadota; class Gammaproteobacteria; order Burkholderiales; family Burkholderiaceae_C; genus Variovorax. The sequence goes on from NZ_QAJK01000008.1 coordinate 60,428, forward strand.
CGATGTAGCCGAAGAAGCTGCCGACATTCTTCGGGTGCTTGCCTTCGGCCCACAGGCCGCCGCAGTGCGAGAAGCGCACGTCGGGGTACTTGGGCGCCACCGCCAGGATGTGCGGATCGAAGTAGCCGAAGGATGTGGGGAACAGCAGCTTCGCGCCGTCCTGCGAGATCATGCCGGCCATGGTCTTCTGCACGGCGGCGGTCTCGGGCACGTTTTCTTCCTCGACCACCTTGATGCCCGGCAGCTTCTTGATTTCGGCCGCGGCCATGGCGTGCGCCTGGTTGTAGCCGTAGTCGTCGCGCGCGCCGACGTAGATCACGCCCACGGTCAGCGGCTTGCTGGCCTGCGCGCCGGCCAGCGCACTCCAGCCTCCGAGCGTGCCTGCGGCACCGAGCGCGGCCAGGGACTTGAGGGAATCGCGGCGATTGAATTGGCTTGTCATGGCGTTCTTTCGGGGAGTTGAGGGGAGGGCAAAAAAGGCGGGCACGCTCAGGCCAGCAGGCTCACGTGGGCAGCGACCACGCGCCAGCCTTCCGGGGTGCGCATCCAGGTCTGGCTCTGGCGGCCGGTGCGGCTGGCGCCTTCGCGCCGGAACTCGCAGTTGGCGGTGGCGAAGTCGCGGCCGTAGGTGGTGATGACGGTGCGAACCAGCTCGCGCGCCAGCCCTTGCGATGGCCGGCCTGCGCGAAAGGCCTGGATTGCGTCGTAGCCGTAGAGGTTCTCGGTGGCCCCGTAGCGCAGCGTGGCGGGGTTGCGCCAGAACAGTTCGTCGAGCACCTCGACCTTGTTGTTCACGAGAGCGTCTTCGTAGCGCGCGAAGGCCGCTTCGACTTCCGCGTGCACGTCGGGCAGGTTGATCTCGGGGGTCATGCCGGCTTTCCCCCAGGGAGCGAGGCAACCGGTGCCTGCACCACGCCCGCGGCTTCGAGCGCCGCGGCCACGCGCAGCACGAGGTCTTCGCGCCACGGCGCGCCGATGACCTGCACGCCGATGGGCAAGCGTGCGTGCGCACCCCACACCGGCACGGCACACACCGGCAGGCCGATGCACGAGATCGGCTGGGTCAGCAGCCCCATGTTGGGCCGCACCGGCAGGCGCTGGCCGTTGATCTCGAAAGTCTCCGCGCCGATCGGGGTCGCCGCGCCGGGGGTGGCCGCGGCCAGCAATATGTCGCAGTGTTCGAAGACGCGCGCCACGGCCTCGGCGTAGGCGCGTCGAACGCGCTGGGCGCGCGCCACCCAGGCGGCCGGCAGCAAGGCGCCGGCAAGAAAGCGGTCGCGCGACAACGGCTCGAAGTCGTGCGCACGACGCCGCAGGTCGTCCAGGTGAAGCGCGGCGCCTTCGGCATTGGTGATCAGGAAGGCGGCGGCGCGGCCAGCCTCGACCATCGGCAGTTCGATGCTGGTGGCGCGCGCACCGAGCGCATCGGCCACGCGGTCGACCGCCGCGAGCGCCTCGGGCATGGCGCGCTCGCGAAAGTAGCCGCCCAGCACGCCGATGCGCAGGCCACGCACACCGTGCGCCAGCCCGGCCGACACGGCCTCGACCGCGCGCTGCGCACAGCCCGGGTCGCGCGGGCCCGAAGCGTCTTCGGGGCCCTGCATCGCGTCGTAGGCCAGCGCCAGGTCGCGCGCCGAACGGGCGAACGGACCGAGATGGTCGAGGCTGGAAACGAAGGGGTAGCTGCCGGTGCGCGGCAGCCGACCGAAGGTGGGCTTGAAGCCGAACACGCCGCACAGCGAGGCGGGTACGCGGATGGAGCCGTTGGTGTCCGAGCCGAGCGCCAACGGCACCTGCCCCGCCGCCACGGCCGCCCCCGAACCGCCCGAAGAGCCGCCCGCGATGCGGCTCGTGTCGTGCGGGTTGCGCGTGGCGCCGACGTGGCTGTTTTCGGTGGTGAAGCCGTAGGCGTACTCGTCCATGTTGAGTGCGCCCACCAGCACGGCGCCCGCGCGCTCCAGCCGCCGCACCAGCACGCCATCGGCGCGTGCCGGTGTGCTGTCGCACTCGATCTTCGAACCCGCGAGCGTCGGCAGGCCGGCGATGTCGAACAGGTTCTTCACCGCGAACGGCACGCCGAGCAACGGCAGCTCGCGGGTGCGTTCGCCATGTGTGGAAACCAGCGATGCGTCGATCTGGCCGGCGCGGCGCAGCGCGCGTTCCGCCAGCACGCCGGTGAACGCGTTGACGTGCGGATCGGTCGCGGCGATGCGGGCCAGGCTGGCCTGTACCAGCGCGGTGGCGCTGACGGCCTTGCCGCGGACCGCATCCGCCATGGCCCATGCATCCTCGGCGAGGAGTAGCCCGGCGGTCATGCCTCTTTCTCCGAAGGCGCGACCGGCGAGAAGTGCACCGCGGATTCGGCATGCATCGGGAGAGGCACCGCCTCCACCACGGCCGCGAATTCGGCCGCGAGCGCGAAGTAGCGAAGCACGCCGGGCCGATGGGCCGGCGACAGCGGCAGGCCCAGTGCCGCCGCCACGGCATCGACGTGGTTTTCGACCTGTCGGGGTGTCATGGCCCTGCCCTCCTAGCGGCGCACTTCGCGCTGGAAGATGTCGAGGCTGAGCTTCTTCATCGCGACGAAGCTCTCGCTGCTCAGCGTCTCGACCGTGCGCGGCCGCGCATCGCCGTAGCGAAGAATCTCGGCCACCCTGGTCGGCCGCTTGGTCAGCAACAGCACCTCGTCGGCGAGGTAGACGGCCTCTTCGAGGTCGTGCGACACCAGCAGCATGGTGGTGCCGGTCTGCATGAACACCTCCTGCAGCTTCTCGCGGATGAAGAGCGTCATCTCGAGGTCGAGCGCGGAGAAAGGCTCGTCGAGAAACAGCACCTCGGGGTTGGGTGCGAGCGCCCGCATGATCGAAGCGGTCTGCTGCTGCCCGCCCGACAGCTCGTACGGAAAGCGCTTGAGGTCGAACTTGACGTCGAACGACGCCACCAGTTCTTCCATGCGCCGGTCGACCTCGGCCTTGCTTCGGCCTTCCAGCTTCAGCGGATACGCGATGTTGTCGATGGTCCGCATCCACGGGAACATCGCCTCGCGGTAGTTCTGGAACACGTAGCCGATCTTGGTGTCCTTGCGCTGCTTGCCGTCGAACAGGATCTCGCCCGAATCGATGGGAACCAGCCCCGCGATCATGTTGATCAGCGTGGACTTGCCGCAGCCGTTGGGCCCGAACACCGAGACGATCTTGTGTTTCGGGATGTCGAGGTCGAAGTTCTCGTACAGCGGCCAGCCCGCGAAGTACTTGGTCAGCCCGCGAATGGTGATGTGCGTGCCGGCCGGGCCGGGCTTGAAGACCGGCTTGGGCACGTCGGCATACACCGGGCCGTTGATGACGATGTCGGGCGTGACTTTCATCTTCCGCTCCAGTGCACGATGCGGCGCTCGGCGACGAGAAAGAGAACGTTGAGCGCGTAGCCCAGCGCACCGGCCGCAAGGATGGCCGCGTACATGCTCTTCACGTTGAGCACCTGCTGCGCATCGATGATGCGATGGCCCAGGCCCGTGTCGGAGCCGATGAACATCTCGGCCACGATGACGATCACCAGCGCCATCGACACCGCCGAGCGCAGGCCGACGAAGGTGGGCTGCAGGCTTTCCCAGATCAGCACGTCCTTGAAGACCTGCCAGCGCGAAGCGCCCATGACGCGCGCGGCCATCACGCGTTGCTTGCGGGCATTCATGACGCCGTAGGCGCTGTTGAACACCACGATCAGCAGTGCCCCGAAAGCGGCGATGGCCACCTTGTTGACATCGGACACACCGAAGACCAGCAGGAACAATGGAATCAGCGCGGACGACGGTGTCGAGCGGAAGAAGTCGATCAGGAACTCCACGCTGCGGTAGGCCTTCTCGTTGCTGCCGAGCAGCACGCCCAGCGGCACGCCGACCACCGCCGCGATCAGGAAGGCTTGCAGGGTGCGCCACACGGTCATCGCGAAATCGGTGAGCAGCGGACCGCCCGCGAGCCCCGTGATCAGCGCCGCAATGGTGTCGGCGGGCGTGGGCAACAGGATCGGCTTGATGAAGCCGAGCCGCACCACCAGGTCCCACACGATGAACAGCGCCACGGGGCCGATGAAGGGCAGCAGGCGGTCGCTCAATGGCGGCTTGGGAGCCGCAACCGCGGTGCCGGCAGGCGGGGTCCATCGTCCGGCAGGAGCGGTGGCCGCGGTCGTGTGTGTGTCGGCCATGGTCACGCCTTGTAGAGAAGGCCGTCCACCAGCACCTTCTTTTCGAAGATGCCTTTCTCGGTGAACAGGTCGTAGAACTTCTGGAAGTACGCGACGTCGCTCGGCTTGAACTCGTTGTGGAGCATGTACGACGCGAGCGGCACCTCGGCCGTGAGCTTGCCTTCGATGGCGGTGTAGCCCTTCATGTGCTGGCGCGCGTCGTCGGGCTTGCTGCGCACCAGCTCCACGCCGCGCGCGTAGGCGGCGATGTACTTCTTCGCGACCTCGGGGTTCTTCTTGATGAACTCGGTGGTGAGGCTGGCCGCACCGCCGTGCCACGGCGCCATCGGGTCGCCGAGGATGTACCTGGCCACCACGCCGGCCTCGATCACGCGGGTGGTGCCGTTCATGCGGCCGACCGTGCCGGTGGGCTCCAGCGTGTAGCAGGCGTCGACCTGGCCCGCCACCAACGCGGCCACGTGCTGGCCGATGGGCAGCTCGCTCACGGTCGCGCCCTTGGCGCCCGCGCGTTCGAGCATGGTCTTGCACAGCGTGACGTTCTGGATGCCGGGGCCGGAGGCCACCTTCTTGCCTGCCAGTTCGGCCATGGTCTTGATGGGGCTGTCCTTGGCGACGATGAACTCGTCGAGCACGAATTTCGCGTTGCTCGGGTTGGTGCAGAAGATCTTGAACAGGCCCGGCTGCGCGATCTCGCCGATGGCGAGATTGGCGGAGCCGGTGCCGTTGGCGCTGCCGTCGCAGCGGCCCGCGAGCATGGCCTCCATGACCTGTTGCGCGCCGGCGAACTTGAGCGGCTCCACATCGAGCCCCGCTTCCTTGAAGTAGCCGCGATCGACCGCCGCGAAGAACGGCAAGCCCGCGGCCACGGGCCAGAAGCCGATGCGCAGCTTGGGCGCGGCCTGCGCGCGCACCACGGCCGGTGCGGCCAGCACGGCGAGTCCGGCTGCGCCGGCTTGCAGCAACTGGCGGCGCGATGCGAACGATTTTTCTGGGGTGGTCATCGAAACTCCTGGATCAATGGGAATGGGGGGCAGCGGTGCGGCTTGCGATGTAGGCGCGCCAGCCGCCGTGGTGGGTCACGTCCTGCGCGCCGGCCAGTGCATGGCCTTCGCAGATGAAGCCCTTGGCCCAGCTGCCGTCTGCCAGCTCGACGCTGCCCAGGCCGAGCGGCGGCGGAATCAGCGCCAGGAAGCTGCCGACCTGCGCCAGCGGCAGGGCCCAGACTTCGACGTCGATGGCGGCACCGCCGGCTTCTTCGCTGCGCTGCAGGCCCGGCTTGGGCGGCGTGGTGCCGGGCAACGCGTAGAGGCGATAGGCGGCCGCCGTCGTCGTCGCACGCAGCAACGTGGCGCCGCGCTCGGTGAGCTGGCCATTGAGCGGCATGCCCGAGAGGTGCGCGCCGACCACCACGATGGGCAGCGTGCCGGCGCCCGGCGCGGCCAGGCCGGGCACCGGACGCGGTGCGGGCAGCGGCAGCCCCGTCGCGCCCTGCGCAAGGCCGGTGGCGTGGTGATAGCGCTGGCCCAGTTCGGCCAGTGCGAGGTCGCTGCCGCACGGGCCGATCAGGGTGATGCCGAAGGGCAGGCCGTCCGCGCGCAGGCTGCTCGGCACCGACAGCGCGGCGTAGTCGAGCAGGTTGACGAAGTTGGTGTACGCGCCGAGGTTGCGGTTGCACACGACCGGGTCGGCACGCATCTGCTCGCGGCTGTAGTGCGTGGGCGCGGTGGGCACCAGCAGCACATCGATGCCGCGCCACATCGGCGCGACCTGCTGCGCAATGGCGCGCAGGCGTGTTTGCGCATCGAACACATCGGCCGCTGTGTAGTTGCGGCCGCTTGCAAGAATGCTGCGCACCGGCTCGATCACCTCGTCGCCGTGGGCGTCGAAGAACGCATGCACCGCGGCGTAGCGTTCGGCGACCAGCGCGCTCTCATAGAGCAGCGCGGCGGCTTCGGCCAGCGGCGCATAGGGAATGCTGACGGGCGAACCGCCCAGCGCCACCAGCTTCTCCTGTGCTTCGGCAAAGGCCTGTTCGGCGGCGCTGTCGCCAAAGAAATTCAACGTGTCGGGCACGCCAAAGCGGAAGCGCGCGGGCATCGGTTCGCGGCGCAGGGCCAGGTCGCGCGAGTACGGATCGCGCGCGTCGTGGCCGGCCGTAGCCAGCAGCACGTCGACCGCCAGCGCCACGGTGCGCGCGAAGATCGACACGCAGTCCGCGCTTTGCGCCGCCGGCACCACGCCGAAGGTGCTCAGCAGTCCACGCGAGGGCTTGAGGCCGACGATGTTGTTGAGCCCCGCAGGCACGCGGCCGGAGCCGGCGGTGTCGGTGCCGAGGGCGAAGTCGACTTCACCGGCCGCCACCGCATAGGCCGAGCCCGAACTGGAGCCGCCGGAGACATACCGCGCGTCGAAGGCGTTGGGCACTTCGCCATAGGGAGAGCGGGTGCCGTTGAGGCCGCAGGCGAACTGGTCGAGGTTGGTCTTGCCGACGAGCGATGCACCGGCATCGAGCAGGCGCTGCACCACGGCCGCATGGACGCTGGGCGAGCGCTCGAAGGCCGGGCAGGCGGCAGTGGTGGGCACGCCGGCCACGTCGATGTTGTCCTTGACGGCGAAGCGCAGGCCGGCAAGCGGGAGCACCGCACCGAGCGCTTCGTTGTCTTGCGCACCCCGCACGGGGGTCGCGAATTTCGCGATCCAGGCGGCGGCGGGCGATCCGTTTTCTACATGCACCATCTTCAGGCATCCAAACTTGTGTACAAGTCGAGATGCAAGTGGCGTGCCAACGGATTCGGGGCTTTGGGCTTGTCCCCTCTCCCTCTGGGAGAGGGCTAGGGTGAGGGCTGCAGCGTTCGATCAAGCGCCTCGCTGCTGTTCATGGCGACGCCCACGCCGACGG
>NZ_QAJK01000080.1 GCF_003852515.1 Variovorax sp. KBW07
GGCGCGCCCTGAACGACGCACGCCAATCACAACGCGACAAGCAAAAAAGCAGTGGGTCATTTCAAGACTGGCCAAGAGCCGAGCTGGCAATCAATGATGCATCGAACGGAGTTTCCGCCTCAGGGGCCACCGGAGACAGCCGCACACCATGGCGTTCACATAAGGCCGTCGTGCAGGCCTGAAGTTCCGCGTGGGCGTGCGCCGCATCCCACCCCAGCGCCTCGGCAGCAATGCCCGCCATCTCGGCCAGCGCCGCGTCAGTCACCAGGCCACGGATGGCAAGCAGCGTGCGGCGAATCACCAGGTCGTCCAGATGCACCACGCCCGTTTCAAGGCACAGGTACGACAGCTCGGCCGCCGAATAGTCCGGGGCATGCAACAACGGCACGTCGCCCGATGCGCCCAGCCGCTGCGCCAATGGCAGCGCCTTCGAACCATAGCGGCGCAACAACGCGAGTGCACGCGAGCGGCTCAGGCCCGACGACGCGACCATGCGATCGACGAAACGCTCCGTCGCCTGCGCGTCGGCCGGCAGTTCGGCGCCGCCGCCAATCGGCAACAGCTCCGTCGATGCCGTGCGCGGACGGCCCAGCTGCTGCAGCACCTCGTTCGTCGCTTCTTCGGCCAGCGCGCGAAAGGTCGTCCACTTGCCACCGACAAGGCCAACGATCGGAATGTCGCGCGTGGCGTTGGGCAGGTCGACCACCACCGAATGGTCGCGCGAAATCTGGCCCGGCTTGTCCGCATCGGAACGCGCGAGCGGGCGCACGCCCACGTAGGTGTAGACCACGTTGTCGCGGCCGAAGACGAGGTTTGGAAAAACCTCGCCCAGCACGTCGAGCAGGTAATCGACCTCGGCCGGCTCGGTCTCGATCTTGTCGGGGTCTTCCACCGGGATGTCGGTGGAACCCACCAGCACGCGGTCGAGAAACGGGTAGACGATGCACACCCGCCCGTCCACCGCCTCGAAATACGCCATGCGGCCTTCGAGCGCGTCGCGCAGCGCGGGATGGTCGAGCACCAGGTGCGAGCCCTTGGTGCCCATCACGCGCGAGCCCGCGCCGCCCAGCACCGCCGTGCTGCGGTCCAGCCACGCACCGGTGGCGTTGACCACCGTGTCGGCCGTCACGCGCACCAGCGCGCCGGTGATCTCGTCGCGCAGCGTGAGGATGTTGCCGGCGCAGCCCATCACGCGGCAGTAGTTGGCGGCGGCCGAGCGCGGCTGGTCGCGGCAGGCGTCGCCGATGAGCTCGAGCACCAGCCACTCGGGGTGGCTGATCCACGCGTCGAAGAAAGTGGCGGTCCAGCGCACGGCCGCGCGGAACAGGCTGCGGTCGGTCGGCGGCACGCGGCTGATGCGGTGGTTGGGCATCACGCGCTGGCGGCGGCCCAGCAGGTCGTACAGGCGCAGGCCCGCGGCCACGGCCAGCAGCCCGCGCGTGCGCTGCGGCGGCGTGCGGCCGAAGAATTTGAGCGCGCTGCTCATCAGGCCGCCGAAGAAGCTCGACAGCGGCACCACCGTCTTGAGCGGCTGCACCAGGTGCGGCGCATTGCGCAGCAGCAGGTTGCGCTCGCGCGTGGCTTCGGCCACCAGCGAGAAGCTGCCGTTTTCCAGGTAGCGCAGGCCGCCGTGGATCATGCGCGACGGTGCGCTGCTGGCACCCGCGCTGAAGTCGCCCTTGTCGACGATCAAACAGTCGACGCGCTGCAGCGACAGGTCGCGGAACACGCCGACGCCGTTGATGCCGGCACCGACGATCACGGTCGAGAAATGGCGGTCCGCCAGCGAGGCCGGACGCACGAAAGGCAGTTGCCAGGCGCTCATTGCACGCCCCCCGCCAGGTGGGAAAACACAGGAGACATGGTGTCGATCAGTTCGTTGAAACCGGCGTTGAAATCGGCATGGGCCCGGGCGTCGCGCGCATCGGGCTCGACGGTGTCGCAAGGCGCGAGCAAGGCACTGCCCTGCTCCGCGTGGTCGATGTCCTGCGACATCGCGGCATAGAGGGCGGCGCCGCGCGCGCCCGTCTCGTCGTCGGCGCAGCGCTCGACCGGGCGGCCAAGAAAGGCCGCCAGCAGGCGCACCAGCCGCACGTCGCTGGCACCGCCGCCGAGCACGGTCGATGCCGACACCGGCAGGCCGCATGCCGCAAGGCGCGCGGTGTGGCGTGCATGCAGCGCGGCCGTGGCATCGACCACGGCACGCGCCATGTCGCCGCGCGTGTGGTGGCTCTTCAGGCCGACGAAGCCGGCCGTCACGCCGCCCCCGCCATTCACGAAAGGAAGAAAACGCAGGCCGCCCGCGCCCAGCGGCACCGACATCGCCAGGTCGACCACGGCGCGCGCATCGGGCAGGCCCAGCGCGCCGGCCAGCCACGCGATGTTGGCCATCGACGAGGGGCTGTTCTCCATGTACAGCCGCTGCTGCTGGCGGCCGAAATTGACGACCGCCGCCACGTCGGGCTTCGGCTCGATCACCGGGCCGATGACCGCATTCACGCACCACGTGCCGAACACCGACACGGCGCGCCCGCGCCCTTCGGCGCAGATGGCGGTCATGGAGGCCAGCAGGTCGATGGCGCCCATGGCCACGGGAATGCCCGCAGGCAATCCGCACAGCGCAGCTTCGGACGGCAGCAACTGGCCGATCACCGTGCCGCTCGGCAGCAGCGGGCCGAAGGCGCGCGGGCCCAGGTCCGCAATGCCCGAGGCATCGAAGGCGGCCTGCGACCACGTGCCGGTGGCAATCGACACCAGCCCGGCGGTGCTCGCGTCGCTGGCGTCGGTCGCGATTTCGCCGGTGAGCAGAAAGGCGAGGTAGTCCTTGGCGAACAACAGGCGGTGCACCTCGCCGCGCTGCACGGCGTCGGTGCCCAGCAGCTCGGCGGCAATCACCGTGGGCTGGCCGGGCCAGGGCTGGCAGCCGACGTCGGCGAACAGGCGGGGGCCATGGCTGGCTGCCAGCGCCCGTGCGCGCGCGTCGGCCCGCTGGTCGGTCGAGGCCACGGCCCGCCCGCCCACCAGTTCATTGCGCGCATCGAGCGCATAGAGCCCGGCGCCGTGGCCGGTGCAGCCGATGGCGCGGACTTCGGATGCACGGGCACCGAGCTGGTGGGCAACGTCGCGCAGCACGTGGGCCAGGGCCGAGCGGATCGCCGTGGCGCTCACTTCGCATCCCCCCGCGGGCAGCCGGTCGTGCGGCAATGGCATTCGGGACAGGGCAACGGCGCGGCCGCTCCCGGCTTCGAGGGCCAGGGCTTTCAGGCTGCTCGAACCCATGTCGATGCCGATCAGTATGTTTGGCTTCATGTCATAACAGCTTCGGCGGAATAAAAGCACCTTGCCAGTAGCGTTTCCCCTAGTTAACCCCGCAAACGAGCAGCGCGTACATTCTAGCCTGTCATAACAACTGATGTGACACCGAGGTCCCGAAGGCCTGCTCGACAAGCAGGCCGCAATCTCTGCCAGTCAACGTGAGGAGACAAAGAATGAGGCGTAATTTCCTGAAGTCCGCGGCCGCCGCCGGTATCGGTTTGGCCGGTGCGAGCGCGTTCGCGCAACAGCAAGCCGCAGCCCCTGCGGCCGGTGCCGGCCTGCGCGGCAATGCCAGCGACGTCTACGTGATGAACGTGATGGTGTCGGGGGTGGAGTACTGGTTTCCGGTCTACGAAATGATGAAGCAGCTCGGCCGCACGCTGGGCGTGAAGACGCGCTACACCGGTACGCCGGAGTACGACGTGAACAAGCAGCTGGCGTCGTTCGAGCAGGAACTGGCACGCAAGCCGGCCGGCATCCTGCTGCACCCGATGAACCCCGATCCGTTCATCGAGCCGATCAATCGCGCGGCGGCCATGGGCATCCCGGTCGTCACCTTCGCGGCCGATTCGCCCAACTCGAAGCGCACGTCGTTCATCACCTCGGACAACGACCGCGAAGGCACGCAGGCCGCCGACGCCATTGCGGCGTCGCTCAACGGCAAGGGCGAATACGCCGTGCTGGAGAACCCGGGCCAGGACAACCACGACCGCCGCATCGCCGCCTTCGTGAACCGCATGAAGGCCAAGCACCCGGGCATGAAGCTGGTCGGCCGCGCCGCCAGCAACCAGGACCCGAACAAGGCCTACCAGGCCGTGCTGAGCCTGGCGCAGGCCAACCCGAACCTTGGCGCGCTGTTCATGCCCGAAGCCAACTCGGCACTGGGCGCTGCGCAGGCCAAGGTCGAGACCAAGAAGAACATCAAGGTGATGTGCTGCGACGTCAACGCCAAGATCCTCGACATGATCAAGTCGGGCGACGTGTTCGGCTCCATCAACCCGAACCAGGGCATGCAGGGCTACATGGGCATGATGATGCTGTTCCTGGCCAAGAACCCGACGCTCATCGACCCCATGAACGATGCCAAGCGCAACGGCACCAACCCGATGGCCGTGCCCTTCCTGGACAACGGCCTGGCCGTGGTCAGCAAGGCCAACGCCGACGACTTCTACTGGGACAAGTACCTCGCCCGCCGCGGCACCAAGGGAATCGGCGAGTGAGCCAAGAAACGGCAATGGGCGCGCTGCTCGAATTGCGTGGCATCAGCAAGCGCTTCGGCGCTTCGCGCGCGCTCTCGGGCGTGGACTTCTCGCTGCGCGCCGGCGAGATCCACGCCCTGTGCGGCGAGAACGGCGCGGGCAAGTCCACGCTGATGAACATCATCGATGGCATCCACCAGCCGGACGAGGGCGAGATATCGCTCGACGGCCGCAAGGTGGTCATCGGCGGCCCGGCGCACGCCATGCGCCTGGGCATCGGGCTGGTGCACCAGGAGATCGCCCTGTGCGGCGACGCCACCGTGGCCGAGAACATCTTCATGCCGGAAATCAACGCCGGCAAGCATGCGTGGATGAACTACGCCAGCCTGAACGAGCGCGCCGCCAAGGTGCTGCAGCGGCTGGGGCAGGACATCGACCCCGCGTCGCGCGTGAGCGACCTGAGCATTTCGAGCCAGCAGCTCATCGAGATCGCCAAGGCGCTGACGCTCGACTGCAAGGTGCTGATCCTCGACGAGCCGACAGCCGCGCTGACCGACAACGAATCGGTGGCGCTCTTCAAGGTGCTGCACGACCTCAAGGCGCAGGGCATCGGCATCATCTACATCAGCCATCGCATGGCCGAGATTTTTGCGCACGGCGACCGCGTCACCGTGCTGCGCGACGGGCGCAACGTGCACAGCGGCCCGCTCGCCGAGCTGGACGCCGACGACCTGGTGCGCCGCATGGTCGGGCGCGACCTGGGCAACTACTACCCGCCGAAGCAGGAAGACAACAGCAGCGCGAGCGAGCACGTGCTCGAAGTGAGCGACCTTGCCGACGGCGAGCGCGTGCACGGCATTTCGTTCACGCTCAAGCGCGGCGAAATTCTCGGCATTGCCGGGCTCATGGGCGCCGGCCGCAGCGAACTCGCCGAGACCGTGTGCGGCCTGCGCCCCGCCACGCGCGGCACGGTGCGCCTGCGCGGCAAGGCATTGACGGTGCGCAAGTACAGCGACGCGCTGCGCGAAGGCATCGCCTACCTCAGCGAAGACCGCAAGGCGGCCGGCGTGTACCTCGACCTGCCCATTGCGCAGAACATCGCATCGATGGCGCTCAAGCGCGTCAGCTCGCGCTTCGGCCTGCTGCAACGCTCGGCCGAGCACAAGCTGGCGGTGGAGCTGGGCGCCAAGCTCAAGTTGAAATCCGATGGCGTGGCCATCGACGTGGCGAGCCTGTCGGGCGGCAACCAGCAGAAGGTGGCCATCGCCAAGCTGCTGGCCACCAACCCCTCGGTGCTGCTGATGGACGAGCCCACGCGCGGCGTCGACGTCGGCGCCAAGTCGGAGATCCACCACATCCTGCGCGAGCTCGCGAACCAGGGCGTGGGCGTGGTCGTGATTTCTTCCGAGCTGCCCGAGATCATCGGGCTGTGCGACCGCGCCCTGGTGATTCGCGACGGCCGGCTGGCCGGTGAAGTGCAAGACAACGAAATGACGGAAGAGGCACTGCTGCGGCTGGCCTCGGGACTCGAACAGGAGATGGCATGAACTACCCAGCGCAACTCGATGCGGGGGCCGCACCGGGCCTCCAGGCCCGCCAGGCGGGCGGCGGCGGAGGCCCCGTGAAACCCACCAACAAACTCACCAGCATGCGCGAGATGGGCCTGCTGCTCATCATCGCCGTGCTGTGCGTCGCCATGAGCTTCGCATCGCCCTACTTCCTGACATGGGACAACGTGCGCGCGATGCTGCTGTCGTTCTCCATCGAAGGCATCGTGGTGGTCGGCATGACCATCCTGCTGATCGTCGGCGGCATCGACCTGTCGGTGGGCTCGGTGGTGTGCTTTGCGATGGTGGTCACGGGCAAGCTGTTCCTCATGGGGTTCGATCCGTGGACGGCAGGCCTGGTGGCCATCGGCGCGAGCGCGCTCATCGGCGCCATGATCGGCGGCTGCGTCACGCGCATCGGGCTGAACCACTTCATCGCCTCGCTGGCCTTCATGGTGATCGTGCGCGGGCTGTGCCTGGCGCTCACGCAGGGCACGCCGCAGTCGCTGTTCTCGCTGCCGGCCGAGTTCAAGTTCATCGGCCAGGGCACGCTGTTCGGCATTCCGGCGGTGATCCTGATCTTCCTGGCGATCGTGGTGGTGAGCGACTTCGTTCTGCGCCGCTCGACGCTGCTGCGCCGCGTGTTCTACACCGGCAGCAACGAGAAGGCCGCGCTGTACTCGGGCATTCGCGTGGGGCACGTCAAGTTCTGGGTCACGGTGCTGTGCTCGGCCTCGGCCGGCCTGGCCGGCGTGATCTACACCGCGCGCTTCGGCGCCGCCACGCCGACCTTCGGCATGGGCATGGAACTCAACGTGATCGCGGCTGCCGTGATCGGCGGCGCCAGCCTCAAGGGCGGCTCGGGCACGGTGCTGGGCGCGGTGCTCGGCCTGGCCCTGTTGTCGGTGGTGACCAGCTCGCTGATCCTGCTCGACGTGTCGCCTTACTGGCAGGACGTGATCAAGGGCCTGATCCTGCTCGCGGCCGTGACCATCGACCACATCCTGAACACCCGAAAGACCAAGCGATGAGCAAGACCTCCATGAAGACAACCACGCTGGGCCCCTCAGGCATCCAGAGTTCGGCCATCGGCCTGGGCACCTGGGCCATGGGCGGATGGATGTGGGGCGGCGGCGACAACGCGGCCGCCGTGCTGGCCATCCAGGCCTCGCTCGACGCGGGCGTGACCCTGGTCGACACCGCGCCGGCCTACGGCCTGGGCCGCTCCGAGAGCATCGTCGGCACGGCCCTGAAGGGGCGACGCCACGAAGCCGTCATTGCCACCAAGTGCGGGCTGGTGTGGCACACCCAACAGGGAACGCACTTCTTTGAAGAAGACGGCCACCCGGTGTACCGCTACCTGGGCCGCAAGTCGATCTTCCATGAATGTGAAGAGAGCCTGAAGCGCCTGCAGACCGACTACATCGACCTGTACATCACGCACTGGCAGGACAGCACCACGCCCGTGGCCGAGACCATGGACGCGCTGCTCTCGCTGAAGAAGCAGGGAAAGATCCGCGCCATCGGCGTGAGCAACGTGAGCCCCGAAACGCTCGCCGAATACCTGCAATACGGCCCGGTCGATGCGGCGCAGGAACGCTACAGCCTGATCGACCGCGAGATCGAGCAGACGCTCGCGCCGCTGTGCAGCGAGCACAACGTGGCGGTGCTGGGCTACTCGTCGCTGGCGCTCGGCCTGCTGGCCGGCCCCATCGACCCGGCCCGCGAATTCACCGGCGATGACCAGCGCGCCAGCAACCCGCGCTTCAGCGCCGCCAACCGCGCCAAGCTCAAGGCCTTCTTCGAAGAGCTGGAGCCGCTGCGCAAGCACCTCGAATGCTCGTTCGGCCAGATGATGATCGCCTGGACGCTCGCGCGCGGCGGCGTCTCGGTGGCGCTGTGCGGCGCCCGCGTGCCCAAGCAGGCCGTGGAAAACGCAGCCGCCGGATCGGTCACCTTGCGCGACGACGCACTGCTGCTGATCGACGCGGCAGCCGCCCGCCACCTGAACGCGCTGGCCTGACGGCCCGCCACTTCATCCCTCCACTTCTCTGAACAAGGATTCCCTTCGTATGTCGAAAGACAAGACCGCGCGCCTGAACCGGCTGCTCAACAACGGCCGCTGCCTGGACATCGCGCTCGACCACGGGGTGTGCAACGAGCCCTCGTTCCTCGACGGCCTGGAGGACATGCCCCAGGTCATCGACAAGCTCGTGGGCGCAAGGCCCGATGCGCTCCAGCTCAACTACGGGCAGTCCGACCTGCTGCAGGACCGCCCCGGCCACGACAAGCCCGCGCTGGTGATGCGCATCGACATGGGCAACCCCTACAACGCCACGCTGCACCGCGTGATGTGGGCACAGTTGCAGAACGAGCACGACCCGGTGCTGCCCGCCGTGCAACGCGACGCCGCCTGCGTGGTGGTCAACCTCTTCATGCTGCCGAACGAGCCCGACCTGTTCCGCCAGTGCGTGCAGAACATCGCCCGCGTGCGCGCCGACTGCGACCGCTACGGCATGCCGCTGATGATCGAGCCGCTGGTGATGCAGTCGCCCACGCCGGGCAGCCGCTACATGGTCGACGGCGACGCCGAGAAGATCGTCACGCTGGTGCGCCTGGCGCGCGAGATGGGCGCCGACATCATCAAGGCCGACCCCACCAGCGACCCCGCCGACTTCCACCGCGTGGTGCAGGCCGCGCGCTGCCCCGTGCTCGTGCGCGGCGGCGGCCGCGAAGACCTGCAACAGGTGTTCGCGCGTTCGCGCGTGCTCATGGACCAAGGGGCCGTCGGCATGGTGTACGGACGCAACGTCTACCAGCACGCCAATCCGTCGGCGGTGGTGAGCGCGCTGATGGCCATGATCCACCGCGGCGCCAGCGCCAAGGAAGCATGGGACATCTATGAGTCGGGCGGCGTGAAGTAACGCCGCCTCCCCGAAGGGAGAGTTTCCAAGGCAGGCGATGAACCCCTCGCCTGCCGGGGTGCGCCCTGCGCGCGCACTTTGCGATGAGTCTGCCGAAGAAGAAGAAATGGGTTTCCCCTGCGAACTTCTAACAACTTGGAGGCGACGATGAAAATCCGGTATTACTTGATGGCGCTGATGGTGCCGTTCGCCACGCTGCTGACGCACGCGGCAATCACCGGGGTCAGTCCGATGACGACCCTGGGCAACATGGCCACGGCGGTTTCCGCAGCGGTGGCCGACCCGCTCCCCCTGCAGGGTCCGGGCCTGGGCAACCTCACCTACACCTCCGCCGAGCTGTTCAAGCCGGTGTCGATGATCACCAGCGCCGCGCACCCGCTCGATCCGGCCCACAGCAGTGCCTACGAGTCGCGCGAGGTGCCCGCCACCTACCCGGGCCGCAAGGACTACGGCATGAACGCCGGCATCATGGTGAACGGCTACTTCCTCACCTCCTTCGCGCCGGACAGCGGCCTGGGCCCCGGCGGCTTCCTGCTGTACGACGTGTCGAACCCGCGCCAGATCAAGCTCGTCAAGAAGATCTACGAGCCCGATGACGCAACAGGTGGCCGCACCAAGGAGTTCCGCGAAACGCACTCCTTCGGCACCGCGAAGATCGGCGGCAAGACCTACGTGGTGCTGCCCAGCATCAACGGCGTCGAGTTCTGGGACTTCACCGACATCAACGACATCAAGCAGGTGAAGAAGCTGGCGCTGCCCGGCGTGAGCGGCGGCGACTACGAGAACGTAGCCTGGCAGCTCTGGTGGCAGGCACCCTACCTGTACGTGGCCTCGGCGGGCCGGGGCATCTTCATCGTCGATGCCACCGACCCCGCAAACGCGGTGGTGGCCAACCGCGGCGCCGGCAAGCCCAACCCGGTGCCCACCGGCGAGCTCGGCGGTTTCCGCATCGGCCCGATCTTCACGATGGGCAACCACATGGTGCTGACCGCGATGGAAAGCAACGGCGGCTTCGCGAGCCTGGACATTTCCGATCCGCTCAACCCCAAGGTGCTCGACTCCATCGTCGGCACCACGCCGTTCTACTACGCGACCTGCTTCGATGGCCGCAACCTGCACGTCTCCACGCGCAACAGCGGCGCGAAGATGTACAGCTACGACCTCTCCGACCGCTCGCGCTTCGTGGCCGAAGACAACCGCCTCGTCATCGACGAGCAGCTGTACTGCGCCACGCAGGACAACTACGTCATACAGGGCGCGCAGACGCGCATCCACAAGGTCGACGTGAGCAATCCGCTCAACCACGTGGAGGTAGGCCGCGGCAGCATCCTGCGCGAGGATGACCCGAACTTCTCGCACTCCGACAACGGCCAGGTCGCGATGTTCGGCAACCTCGTCTTCGTGGGCAACGACCACGGCTCCGGCAGCGGCTTCATCGTGCATTCGGTGGACCCCGACATCACCAAGCCTGAAGTGAAGCAGGTCTCGCCCGCCAACGGCGCTAAGCAGCAGGCGCTGACCTCGCGCATCGGCCTGGGCATGACCGACAACATCCGGCCCGAGAGCGTGAATTCCAACACCTTCATCGTGCGCCCGGTGGGCGGCAACACGCTGGCGGGCACCTACAGCGTGCAGCTGGGCATCATCAACTTCCACCCCGAGCAGCCGCTGCAGCCGGGCACCAGCTACGAGGTGTTCCTGCCGGCCAACGGCGTGAAGGACTATGCGGGCAACGCGATCGGCGCGGACTACAAGTCGACCTTCAACACCGGCAACGCCAGCGAGATCGGCCTGATGCACCACTGGGCGCTCACCGGCAACCTGGCCGACCCCATCGGCAGCAACAACGGCACGCCGGCCTCTGGCGACGCCTTCGAAAGCATCGGCCTGAACTTTGCGAACCGCACCGCCGGCGTGCCGCTGAAGAACGACACCGTGGCCACGGCACTGGGCAGCACCGCGACGCTGAGCTTCTACATGAAGACCACGCAGGCGGGCGGTGCCAACTCATGGACCGCACCCGGCATCTTCGGGCGCGACCAATCGGGTGGCACGGACGACGTGTTCTGGGGTTGGCTCGACAGCAGCGGCCGCATCAAGCTGTCGGTCGGCAACGACGCGGGCACCACGTCGACGGCCGTGGTGAACGACAACCAATGGCACCACGTGGTGCTGACGCGCGATGCCGCCTCGGGTGCGCAGGCCGTGTTCGTGGACGGCGCAAAGACCACCTCCACCGGCTCGACGGGCAACAAGGGCCTGTCGAACAAGTTCCAGGTGCTGGGCCAGATCCAGGGCAACACCGCGCTCTTCAAGGGACTGCTGGCCGACGTTCGCGTCTATGGCCGCGTGCTCGGCGACACCGAGGTGAACACGCTGCGCAACCAGACCATCATCGGCGACCCCGGCATCGGCGGCGGACCGAAGATCGTCAACGGCCAGTTGCAGTTCAGGCCCGACACGCTGGGCAACAGCGGTGCCCAGTTCCGCTGGAACTTCGGCGACGGCACGCAGACGGCCTATTCAACCCAGGCCGGCTACACCTACACCTACACGCGCCCCGGCCACTACACGGTCACGCTGACGGTCAAGGACGCCTCCGGCCGCGAGACCTTCTACACCTACAACCTCACCGTGATCGCCCCGGTGACGGCGCGGGCGCCGACGCACACCACCAACATCGCGGGCGACGCGAACTCGGTGTATTCGGTCAACCCCGACAGCGGCACGGTGGCGGCCATCGACGCGCAGACCCTGGCCAAGCGCTGGGAAACGCGCGTCGGCGACGAGCCCAAGACGCTGGCCGTGGGCCCCGACGGGCGCATCTGGGTCACGGTGCAGGGCGAAGACAAGCTGGTGGCGCTCAACGCGGCCGACGGCAGCCTCTCGGCCACCGTGCCGCTGGCCTACGGCAGCGGCCCCTACGGCGTGGCCTTCACGCCCGACGGCGCCCGCGGCCTGCTGACGCTGGAAAGCAAGTCGATCCTGATGAGCTTCGACCCGAGCAACGGCGCCACCACCGGCGCGGTGGCGCTCGAAGGCACCGTGCGCGGCATCGCCGTCAACGCCGACTCGCAGGTGGCGTACGTCACGCGCTTCAAGTCGAAGATGACCGGCGGCCAGCTGCACAAGGTGAACCTGCAGAGCATGAGCGCCATGACGACCATCGCGCTGCCGGTGGACACCGCCACGGTCGACACCGAGAGCCACGCGCGCGGCGTGGCCAACTACCTGAGCCAGGTCGTCATCTCGCCGGACGGCACGCGGGCGGTGCTGCCTTCGAAGAAGGACAACATCGTGCGCGGCAAGTTCAGGGACGGCAACAACCTGGAGCACGACAAGACGGTGCGCTCCATCCTGTCGCAGGTCAACCTGCAGACGGCCGCGGAAGTGTTCGGCGAGCAGATCGACTTCGACGACCGCGCACCGGCGCGCGCCGCGCTGTTCTCTCCGTCGGGCGACTACATCTTCGTGGCGCAGATGGAAGGCAACCGCGTGGCCATCGTCGATCCGTACAGCCGCACGGTGCGCGGCGAGATCAACGCCAGCAGTGCGCCGCACGGCCTGTACCTGGACGCGACGCGCAAGCGGCTGTTCGTCAACAACTTCCTGGCGCGCTCGGTGTCGGTACACGACGTGGCCTCGGTGCTGTCGTCGGAATCGGCGGCCCCGACCTTCCTGCAGAACGTGGCCACGGTGGCCCAGGAACCGATGTCCCCGGCGGCGCTGCGCGGCAAGCAGGTGTTCTACAACGCGTCCGACCGGCGCATGAGCAAGGACAACTACATCTCCTGCGCGAGCTGCCACGCGGATGCCGGCGACGACGGCATGGTGTGGGACTTCACCCAGCGCGGCGAGGGCCTGCGCCGCACCATCAGCCTGATGGGCAAGCGGGGCATGGGCCACGGCAAGCTGCACTGGACGGCCAACTTCGACGAACTGCAGGACTTCGAGAACGACATCCGCAACGAGTTCGGCGGCCTCGGCTTCCTGACGAACGCGGAGTTCACGGCCACGCAAGACCCGCTGGGCGCGCCCAAGGCCGGCAAGAGCGTGCAGCTGGACGATCTGGCGGCGTACCTGACCTCGCTGAACAAGTACATGCGCAGCCCGGCCCGCAACGCCGACGGCAGCCTGAGTGCCGATGCGGTGCGGGGCCAGACGCTGTTCGCTTCGGCGCAGTGCGTGACCTGCCACACGGGCGCGACGTTCCGCGACGGGTTGCGGCATGACGTGGGCACCATCCAGCTGTCGTCGGGCAAGGGCATGAACCAGCCGCTGGCGGGGGTGGGCTTCGACACGCCGACGCTGGTGGGCACGTGGAACACCGCGGCCTTCTTCCACAACGGCCAGGCGGCCACGCTGCAGGACGTGCTGGCCGGCGGCCACGGCAACGCGAGCAGCCTGCCGGCGGCGGACGTGGTGGCGATTCGCGAGTACGTGCGGTCGCAGGACACGGACCCGACGCCGACGATCACGCGGATCCGTTCGAACCACAGCAACCTGTGCGTGAACGTGAAGGGTGCGGGAACGACGAGCGGGACGACGGTGGTGCAGTGGCCGTGCGGCAATGCGGGCAACGAGCGCTACACGGTGACGAGCCTGCCGGGGGGCTACGTTCAGTTCAAGGCGGAGCACAGCGGGCTGTGCCTGGCGCAAAGTGGCACGGCGACGACTAACGCGGCGGTGGTGCAGCTGGCATGCTCGGCGGGCGACACGACGCAGTGGAGCCAGGTGGGCGGGGCGCTGAAGAACCGGGCTTCGGGTTCGTGCCTGGACGTGCCTAACAACGCAACGACGCAGGACACAGCGTTGATCACCTGGACATGCAACGGGGGGAACAACCAGAGCTGGACGCAGTTGCCGTAGCTTTCTTTCTGGTCTTTTCTTGGCCGCGCAGGGGGCCCCGGTTTGGGGTTTTCTGCGCGGCTTTTTTGTTCGGAGCGGGAGCATTCAGGGCGCGTGCGACTGACACCGGGTACTCCCCTCCGCGAATGTCCCCCGCTTCGCTCCTCCTTTATTTCGCTGCGGGGAGCACCCGATCCCATTCGCACGAGGGCGCTGCGCTTGTGCCGTTCGACCAACCAGTGCTCTGAGCCGCTCGCGCC